>CABZKA010000033.1 GCA_902526165.1 uncultured Bacteroidota bacterium | reverse complement strand
ATATCCTTAATATCACAGGCAATTAATAATAAAAAAAGGAATAGCAGTCTCAATTTATCTAGAATAATTTGGGGACTCTTTCGTAATGGTTATGTTATGTGGGTGGCTCTCATCTAAACCAGCTCTTGAGATTTTTACAAATGTAGATCTTGTTTGCAGATCTTTTATATTTTTTGCTCCGCAATAACCCATACCAGATCTAAGACCTCCAATAAATTGATACATACTTTCCATTAGGTGACCTTTATAAGGGACTCTGCCAACAATACCTTCAGGAACAAGTTTATTTTTATCATCAACAGAAGATTGAAAATATCTTTCTTTACTTCCTTTTTGCATAGCCTCTACAGATCCCATTCCCCTGTAAGTTTTAAACTTTCTACCCTCATATATAATAGTTTCACCTGGTGATTCGTGTGTTCCAGCTAACAATGATCCGAGCATAACGCAATCAGCCCCAGCTGCAATTGCTTTTGTGATATCCCCTGTGTGTTTAATTCCTCCATCTGCAATTACTGTGATCCCCGTACCAACAAGAGCTTTGCTAACATTGAATATTGCTGATAATTGTGGGGATCCAACACCTGCAATTATCCTCGTTGTACATATTGATCCAGGTCCAATACCTACTTTAACTCCATCAACACCAACTTTTGCAAGAAATTTAGCAGCATCAGCAGTTACTATGTTCCCTGCAACAAGATCAATGTTGGGGAAGTTGTTTTTTATTTTAACAATAATGTCTTTAACAGATTTTGTATGCGCATGAGCTGTATCCACAACTATTGCATCAACTCCAGCTTTAACCAAAAGTTGACACCTTTCAATAGCGTCAGGTGATGTACCTACTGCTGCTGCAACCTTTAATCTACCATATTCATCTTTATTTGATGACGGTTTTAATGTAATTTTTTGAATGTCTCTAAATGTAATTAATCCAATTAATTTTGAATCAGAGGCAATAATTGGCAATTTTTCAATTTTATTTTTTTGGAGAATTTTTTCAGCCTGCTCAAGAGTATATTCCTTAGTTCCAGTGATCAAGTTATTTGAGGTCATCACCTTAGAAATTGATTTTTCCATTTCATTTTCAAATCTCAAGTCTCTGTTTGTTACAATACCTATTAATCTATTCTGTTTATCGACAATTGGAATACCGCCAATACTGTATTCCTTCATTAAATTTAATGCATCACATACTGTCGCGTCTTTAAAAAGAGTAATAGGGTCGATTATCATTCCAGATTCAGATCTCTTCACTTTTCTAACTTTTTCACTTTGAATTTCAGGAGATAAATTTTTATGTATTACTCCCATACCCCCCTCTTGCGCAATCGCAATAGCCATCTTACTCTCTGTTACAGTATCCATTGCTGCAGAGACAATAGGTACTTTTACTTTTACATTCTTGGAAAAATTTGATATTAAATCTACATCGGATGGTAAAATATCCGAGTAAGATGGAAGAAGCAACACATCATCAAATGTGAGTCCCTCTGATAACACTTCTGAAATGGATTTTTTCATCGCAATTAGGAATTAATTGCGCACAAATATAGTTTTTTTTAAATAAAAAAAATATTTAGTACGAGTTCCAAGAAAAACACAACATGCCTGAAGCAGCACTACCTGCATTTGGACAACTAGGTTTTTTGTAATTAGAGCAACTCAAACAATCTGACATCTTTGAAAATGCTTTTTTAATTGAATGGTCCTCACAAACGTTATCAATTTGTACCGAAAGGTTGTGTTTGACACATTTTAAAGATTCAACTAAGTTTTCACAATTCAAACAACTATTAACCGATTTGATCATAAAATTAAAATTTATTCGAATTTAAGAACTTAAACCTTTAGAATGAATTTAAATTACGATGCCCAACTAATTTGTGAAAAATGTACTACAACTTGAATCAAATTCAAGAAGGTCTTTCTCATTAAAGTCAAGGTATATATCAGAATCATTTTTCAAAGGTTGATTGTGAAAAAAATGCCAAGAGTAATCATTGACAGTAGCCCCTATTTTATATTCTTTACCAACAAACTGAGACTTTAACACTTTTGC
>CABZKA010000032.1 GCA_902526165.1 uncultured Bacteroidota bacterium | reverse complement strand
TGCTAGTGGAAACCCCATAATTATTGAGGCTTACAGCAGTGAGGAGGTTACCATTGATGGTACTGTAGATGTAAATGGTAGTTGGACAAGTCATGGAAATGGCATATATAAATTAAACTCCTACTCTACTAATATCACCCAACTTTTTGTTGATGATGAACCGATGGTCAATGCCAGGTGGCCCAATGCTCAGTTTAATGATGATTCAGTTTTTTCTCACTCTACTTGGGCTCAAGGAGATGAAAATACTCTAAGTGACACTGATGACCCTGATTATGTTGATGACCGAAGTGTAGATGGATCTCTCCAAATTGATGAAGATATATTTGATCCTGGAGTTGGTGGTATTGGTAATTCCGCACTGGACTTAAATGGCTCTATTGGAATTTTAAATATTGGGTCGTTTAAAACATGGACTGTAGAAATTACCGGACACACTCAAAATGCATCATCAGATGATGTAATTACATATAATACAAGTGATATAGGTACCTACAAAGACAAACATCATTATTATTTTTTTGAGGGAAAGTTGAGTTTTTTAGATACCAATAATGAATGGTTTCATGATAAAAGTGATAATACTTTGTATGTGTATCCTGACTATGGCGATCTGTCAAATAGAACAATAAAAGGAAAAACAACTGAACACAGCGTAACTTTTAGTGGTGCACAGTATGTCACCTTAAAAAAAATTAATTTTTTTGCTACTACTTTTGAAATGACTGGAAATTCTGATTACAATACTGTTGAGGAATGTAATTTTTATTATCCAAGTGCATCAAAAAGAATGCTGGGAACAACGGACGGACTCGGAACTACCAACGTCACTGAACTGGGGAGCAATGCTGACAATAACACAATTGAAAAGTGCCTGTTTGAAAATACAGAGGGTGAAGCACTTGTTATTAAAGGAGATACCAATACAATTAAGAACAACTACTTCCATCATATTGACTGGAGCGCATCTGAACTTCAAGGCTTGATGGTTTCTATTTATTGTACTGGAACAAGCAATATATTTCAGGAAAATACCATCCATACAACCGGGGCTTCAGCCACGGTGCTCCCTGGTAGAACATCTACATTTAGCTATAATAAGGTCACAAATACTGGACTTTTACAATCCGATGGTGCTGTGTTTCAGGGTACAAAAAATTATGTTCAAGGTTCGGTAGTACATCACAATTTTGTTTATGATACTGAAAAATATGCATTTCGTTATGATGCTCCCGGTGGTGATGCAACCCAAGCAGGAAGTTATGGAATTATGCATCACAACATCGCTGACAACACGAATGGTTTAATGATAAAAGGCAATAATCAAATCATTGCTCACAATACAATTTTAAATACAATCAATAACCGAAATGACATCATTATTCTTTCTGAAGATTGTTCTAACAACAGCACCTATTTGTATAATAATTTAGCCAAAAGAATTGGAGCTCATAGAAGTGCAACATCATTTTCTCTAACCTCTGACAGTCCAATGCCAATGGCTGGAAATGCAGGGGGATCAAACTATGGATATATAAAGGTCTCCAGTAGTTGGAGAGCTTGTCAAAGTGGAGACAGTTACTATAATGCGACAGCAGGGTCTGGCAGCTCTCAAAACAATATAGATGAGATCAATGTATCAAGAACAGGACTTAGCTATAATTCTGATGTTGAGAGTTTGCTGAATTACAATTCTGGAGACGGAAAAACAGAGTCTGATTATTATCCTACAAGCAATACAATTATTGATCAAGGAGTTTCACCTACGAGTACTCCATCTAATTCAGGTAATTACGGTGGTACTGGCTCAGCCCTCAACAATCTCGTTCCACATACAAATGCTGGTTCAGCTGCTGATATTGGTGCATTTGAGGTTGGAGAATCTTGGGATACGGGAGCGGATTGGTCCCCAAAGTTTTATAAAGTAATTTGGAAAACTTCTGCTGGTTCTACAGCTTGGAATACAGCTTCCAATTGGTCAACAGGCGTTGTGCCAGATGCAAACAACAACATTACAATACCTGCTGGCGCTTCAAACATGCCTGTAATTTCTTCTTCTGTCTCAGTTAAAAACTTGACAGTA
>CABZKA010000031.1 GCA_902526165.1 uncultured Bacteroidota bacterium | reverse complement strand
TGAAATAGTAATTAATATTCAAGGTGATGAACCATTCCTTAAAAAAAAACAAATTGAAAAAATTATCAAGGCTTTTGAAAATGATAATGAAAACAAAATAGATGTTGTTTCATTAATGACTAAAGTTGACGGTTTTACAGCGAAAAAAAGTAGTGTTGTTAAAGTAGAAACAGATGAAAATCAGTATGCTCTTAAATTTACTAGAAAATTTAATAAAAAATGCAATACATATTTTAAACATATTGGAGTATATGCATTTAGAAAGTCAGCGTTGAAAAGATTTGGAACAACTGCACAAACCTATAATGAAAAGAAAGAAAAAATAGAAGCAATACGAATTGTTGAAAATAACTTTAAATTTAAAATGATCCAAGTTAGTGGTGAGACTCTTTCTATTGATACTCAGTCTGATTTACAAGAAGCAAGAAAATATTTTTCAAATGATTAATTTTTTATTTTTCAAAGTATTCAAATGGAAAATCTCAGGTAATTTTAATTTTTTACCAAAAAAGTGTGTGATAATTGTAGCACCCCATACTCATTGGTTTGATTTTATAGTTTGTGTTATGGTAAGAAAAATTATTAAGTTTAAAATTAATTTTATTGGCAAAAAGGAATTGTTTATTTTTCCTCTTAATATTTTTATGAAATACATGGGCGGAACTGCTGTCGATAGAAATAGTAAATCAAATACTGTTGAACAAATCTCAAAAATGTATTATAAAGAAAATGTATTCAGATTAGCCTTATCACCCGAGGGTACAAGAAAAAAAGTTGAAAAATGGAAGACAGGTTTTTATTACATTGCCAAAAAAGCGAGAGTCCCTGTTATATGTGTTTCCCTAAACTACATCGAAAAAGTTGTAAATTTTTCTCAACCTTTTAAAACTTCCTCAGATTTCTCTAAAGATATTGATAAATTTAGAGGCTTTTTTAATGGAATAAAGGGGAAGATTGTTGAATATTCATAGTTGAAGATTGTGGGAAATTTTTTGTATGTCTTCATCTATATTACATATTTCAATGAATTTATTGAAGTTTTGTAGTTGATTCTCATCTATACTTTTATAGTTTACAGGTATCCTCTCAAAATCTGATTCTAGAATTTTAATTTTTCTATTTTCTAATTCTTTATATAGTTTCCCATATGAATCAAACTCTCCATAGATAATCAAAAAGTCAGGATTATTGTCAACTTCCAACTCTATTAATCCAAAATCTATCAATCCAAGTTCAAGATCCTCTTTATTTTCAACAGATATAATTTTAAAAAAACAAACCTTTTTGAAAAGAAATTCAACAGATCCATTTGTTGCTAAGTTACCATCTGTTTTATTAAAATAGCTTCTTATATTTCCAACTGTTCTGTTATTATTGTCACTAATGCAATCCAAAATTATTGCAACACCACCTGTTGAATAACCCTCAAGAATAACTTCCTTATAATTATCAAAATTTTTATCGCTAGCATTTTTTATTGCTCTTTCAATATTGTCTTTTGGCATGTTTGCTGACTTTGCATTTTGAATAATTGATCTTAATCTAAAATTTGAATCAATATTTGGACCCCCATCCTTCACTGCCAAGGCAATATCTTTTGAAATTCGTGTAAACGTTTTTGCCATTGTAGCCCATCTTTTAAACTTCCTGGCTTTTCTAAACTCAAATGCTCTACCCATGGATTGGTAGTTTTATTATTTTCACACCTAAGTATCTATCTCTATTTTTAACAAATAAACTATTATTATCCATGTTTTCAATGTAACCAATTCCTATACCAACCTTTTCTGTAGGGGAGTATGTTCCTGACGTTACATATCCAATATTTTTTTTCTCTCGATTAAACATTTTATATCCATTTCTGGGAATTCCTCTTTCAATCATTTTAAAGTTTATCATTCTTTTTTTTGAATTCTTTATTGAATGCAATAATTTTTGTTTTCCAATAAAATTTTTATTTAGATTGGTAGCCCACATCAAATTAGCTTCAAAAGGTGTTGTGTCATCATTAATATCATTTCCATATAAACAATACCCCATCTCTAATCTAAGGGTATCTCTTGCTCCCAATCCAACAGGCATTACTTTGTATTTATCACTAAAATTTAAGAGTTGTTGCCATAGGAAAACAATGTCTTCATTATCAACATAAATCTCATATCCTAGAGAACCAGTATATCCTGTTTGAGAAATAATTATATCTTTTTTAAAACCAGTTATATTTCTA
>CABZKA010000030.1 GCA_902526165.1 uncultured Bacteroidota bacterium | reverse complement strand
TCATTACATGAAATTATAAATAAACAAATAATGATTCCTGCAATTGATTTGTAATAGTTTTTTTTCATGTGTCTAAATTTAATAAATTATCGGAACGTTTGATGTTTTTTTTTATCAATCCTTTACCCTTTAAATCTCTCATAATATTATTAAGTATACCATTAATGAATCCACTGCTTTTCGGGCTTGAATAATCTTTGGATATTTCTACATATTCATTTAAACTGACATTGACAGGTATATTTTGAAAAAATTTTAATTCTGATATACACATTTTTAAAAGAATATTATCAATAATTGCTATCCTCTCGGTTTCCCAGTCAGGTGTATACTTTGAAATTAGATTTTCATAATCTAATTCGTTTTCGGTAGTTTTTTTATATAAGTTCCAACCAAATGACTTATCATCAGCATCTTTAAAAATTGTCTTATTTATTATCAATTTATTTGACTTTGAAAAATATCTAAGTGTATTTAAAATTTCTGTATTAATCAGAGGAAAGTCATCTACCCAACCAATTTCACAATCTTCGTAAAATTCAAATAGATTAGAATTTGTTACAATTATTTCTTTATAAATTTTAATTAGTAACGACACTGAATCATCGTCATTAGTGGAGTTTTTTAAAAATTCTGCGTCAAATATTTTTTCAAAAACTTTATGAATAACAGTAGAGTCATTTTTAAAATAATTAATTTCTTTTTTTTCCAATATAATTGTTTATGTATTTAGAATTTTCAATGGCTTCAATAAATTTATTT
Organism: uncultured Bacteroidota bacterium; assembly: GCA_902526165.1. Classification (GTDB taxonomy): domain Bacteria; phylum Bacteroidota; class Bacteroidia; order Flavobacteriales; family Flavobacteriaceae; genus Eutrophosalina. Next base: position 2,266 of record CABZKA010000030.1, on the reverse strand, counting down.
TTGACAATAATATCTACTAAAAAATTAAATTCAGACTTAAAGTAATTGTTTTTATTGATTTCTAATCTTCTTAATGTTTCTTCCTTTAGTAAAACAAAAAAATGTAACTGAGTTATGAAAAATTGATAAAAGCTTTTAGAAGTTTTGTTGAAGTAACCATAAAGATCCTTGCTTGTAGATTTTGATCTATTTTGCGAATATAAAATTTGAAGAATTTTAACTCTGATGTGTCTTCTGTTTAGCATGCTAATGAACCTCAAACAAAAGTAAAATTTATTTGTGAATAAATCTTCTAATTAAAATTATCTTTGATGTAGATTTTATGAAATCTTTAAACTATTTAAACAAATTTTTTTTTAAATACAGGTTAAGAATATTAATTGGAATATTAATAACAATCATCGCAAGATTTTTTGCTCTAGTTGCTCCAAATTTGATTGGTGAATCAATTACAATAATAGACAACTATTTAAGCAACGGTGGTGATCCAACAATTATAAGAAAAAGTCTGGTTAAGAATATCTCATTTATAGTTGGTGCAGCCTTTCTAGCAGGAGGATTTACTTTCATCATGAGACAAACACTCATAAATGTTTCAAGGTTTATTGAATTTGATCTGAAAAATGAAATTTTTCAAAAGTACCAAGACCTAGATTTAAGTTTTTATAAGAAAAATAGAGTTGGGGACTTGATGAATAGAATTAGTGAAGATGTGAGTAAAGTAAGAATGTATGTTGGTCCTGCCTTGATGTATTCAATAAATACAATTACACTATTTATAATAATAATTTCTTACATGCTAAGCATTGATGTCAAATTAACGCTCTTCACCATTACTCCACTACCCTTTCTCTCCATTATTATATACAAACTCAGTAAGAAAATTAATATAAAAAGCCTAAGGGTTCAAGAATCGTTATCAAAATTAACCACAGTTGCCCAAGAATCTTTTAGTGGAATTTCAATTATCAAATCTTACACTATAGAAGATGAATTGAATAAACATATTGATGATATATCACATGAGACTCAAACAAGACATGTTGATTTAGCAAAGTTTCAGGCTTGGTTTTTACCAATGATGGTTCTGTTGATTGGGCTGAGTAACATTTTAGTTATTTATATTGGTGGGAATCAATTTATTAGTGGTAAAATTGAATTGGGTATACTAGCTGAATTTATAATTTATGTAAACATGCTTACATGGCCAGTTGCCACAGTTGGCTGGGTAACCTCAATTGTACAACAAGCGGAAGCAAGTCAAGCAAGAATAAATCAGTTTTTAAAAGAAAAAATTAATGTTATTAATAAAAACTCTGAACTGAATACTATTGAAGGTGTTATAGAGTTCAACAATGTCAATTTCACATATGATGAAACCAATATAAAAGCTCTGTCTAATATTAGTTTTAGACTTGAAATGGGCAAATCTCTGGGAGTAATTGGACCTGTTGGGTGCGGTAAATCAACACTACTTGAACTAATTGTTAGAAATTATGATCCTCAATCTGGTGTAATTTTAATTGATAATATAGACTTAAAGAGTCACAATAAAAATAATGTAAGAGATTACATATCTTACGTTCCTCAAACAACTTTTCTCTTCAGCGATACGATTAAAAACAACATACGATTTGGAAAAAATAATGCAAGTGATAGTGAAATAAAGAAATATGCAAAAATTTCATGTATTAATGATGAAATTGAAGAATTTCCAAATAAATACAATTCTATTTTGGGAGAAAGAGGAATAAATTTGTCAGGAGGACAAAAACAAAGGATTGCTCTAGCTCGCGCATTAATAAAAAAACCTAAAATTTTACTTCTAGATGATTGTTTATCAGCTGTAGATGTTAAAACTGAAAAGGAAATTTCAAACAATCTTCAAAATCATTCTGAGGATATAACCAAAATAATTGTAAGTCAAAGAACATCAATCTTAAAGAATTGTGACAGGATAATCGTCATGAACAATTCTGAAATTATTGAGACTGGTACTCACAATGAATTAATAAAAAATACTCAGGGATATTACCATAAGATAAATTTTAAACAAAATAAAAAAACACATTAAGATTTTGCCGATTTTACTTTTTTAACCATTTTTGGTAGAAATAATTAAAATGGAAGAAAGTAAACAACATCTAAATGAAGATATATACTCTAAGGTTGTTAGAGCTGGTAGAAGAACATATTTTTTTGATGTAAGATCAACAAAGGCAGGAGACTATTACCTTACAATTTCAGAGAGTAAAAAATTTACTAA
>CABZKA010000029.1 GCA_902526165.1 uncultured Bacteroidota bacterium | reverse complement strand
GCATAGCTTCTTTTTCAGACCCAGCTGGAGATAAACCTGCTAGTACCACATGTGGTCCAAAAAGAGATGGATCATATTCCAATGCTTTTTCAAAAAATACATTTGCTTTTTCGTATTCGACATTATAAAGATGACTAAAAGCAGCATTTGTCATCTCATTAGCAAAATCATTTTCGCTTTGCCATTCAATATAATCTCCAGTCGACGCATCAAATGACCATGTAGCATTGTCTTTATTGTTTTGAGTTTCACATCCAATAAAAATAATGGATAGAATAAATAATATTTTTTTCATTTTTAATTTTTAGATAAATTAAAATTAATGAAAAAAGATTGAAATGATTTTTTAATTCCTAGTTGCTTTTGCTATTTCTTCAAAATCTATTTGTGTGTATTTAAATTCTGAATTATTAAAAAGATTTTTACCATAGAGTTTCAGCCAGTCATTATGAAGTGCCAAGTCAAACTCATGAGGAGGGTTAACTTTAAAAACTACAGTGTATTTATCATTGATTTCACCGGGTAGGGATATATTTCTAGCGTAATGAAAATTATCGATAAGATTTATGTGTGGAATTAAATCAACAAAAGTTTTCAATCCATTGGTTTCATTATAAACAGTGGAACTAATTCTTAAATATGGAATGAATCCATTAGGTATAGCACCATCAGGAATATTTACTGAGTCCCAATTGACTCTTGCCTCAATGTGAATGTTAGTTTCATCTTCTGGTAAGTTTGTTGACACAGGATGAACAGTATCTTTAATGGCACCCTCAAAAATAAATACGATACCAGGCTCTACTCGTTCTTCACCTACTATAAGTTCCTGAGAACTTACATTACTTAAAGAAAAAAAGAAAATGGGAGAGAACAATAAAAAAACAATGCTATTAGATTTCTTCATAAGACTTTTTCAGTATTTCAATATCAGACAATAGTTTTTCCATTTCCTCTAATTTTGTTCCATCATAGTAGCCTCTTATTCTTTTTTCTTTATCAACAAGAACAAAATTTTCTGTATGAATCATTTGATTTTCACCTCCCCTAGGATCTTCTTTTGCTACCAAAAATGATTTTCTAGCAAGGTTATAAATTTGTTTGCGATCACCTGTCATCAAATTCCATTTTTTATCATCAACACCTTTGTCAAGAGAATATTTTTTTAAAACATCAACAGTGTCAATTTCTGGGGTTACACTGAAGGACGCTAACATAATATCATCCTCTTTCAATTTTTCTTGTATGTATAACATATTAGCAGTCATCATTGGACAAATATTTGGACAAGTTGTGAAGAAAAAATCAGCAACATATATTTTATCAGAGTAATCTTTTTCAGTGATTGTCTTACCATTTTGATTAACCATTGAAAATGGATTTATCTTGTGATATTTTTTTACATATTGAATTTCCTCCTCGACCAATTCTGCACTTACCATCGAAGGGCTGTATACAGGTAATTTTTTTTCAGGTGTTTGAGCCTCGGTTAATAAGCGAACTCCAACTACAGAGAAGATCAATAGGAATAAAATTATTGGCCAATATCTCTTAAAAAGCTTTTTATACATTAATTCAAAATTAGTTGATTTGAAATGTAATAATCAATAATCATACAGTTTTTTTCTGAACATAAAAAAGAGTATTTTTGAGCTCATTTTTTATTAAATGGAAGTAATCCTAATTAAAGCCTTTCAACTCATTCTTAGCTTATCAATTCTTGTTGTATTGCACGAACTCGGCCACTTTATTCCTGCAAAACTGTTTGGTTGCAGAGTTGAAAAATTTTACCTTTTTTTCGATTGGCCGTTCAGTCTCCTCAAGAAAAAAGTTGGTGATACCGAATATGGTATTGGAGCCTTGCCTTTAGGTGGATATGTAAAAATTTCGGGAATCATAGATGAGAGTTTTGATACGGATCATGTAAAATCCGAACCAAAACCATGGGAGTTTAGATCAAAGTCAACATTGCAACGTTTAATCATATTAATTGGTGGCGTTACCGTTAATCTCATATTAGGGTTTTTTATATACTCAATGGTAATCCTTGTTTGGGGGAAAAATATTATTGCTTTTGAAGATTTAAATTCAGGTTTCACAGTTTCTGAATCAATGAAGAAAATTGGATTTGAAGACGGAGATAGAATTTTAAAAATTGACGGAAATGATATAGAGGATCAATATCAAATTAATAACATCTTAGTCTCTAGATCCGTTGATGTGGTTGAGGTTGTAAGATCAGATGAATCTAGAGATATTATCAATATACCTGAAAATATTGGACTTGAAATTATCACTGCTGGTGTAGCACCCTTTGCTCCTAATGCAAACATTGTAATTGACTCTGTATCTGTTAACTCACCTGCAGATTTTAGTGATATTAAAAAAGGAGATATTATTAGTAAAGTTAATGGCACTAAGATTTTATCATTTGATAAATTTGAAGAACTGAAAGAAATTAATTCTGATTATGTTGAGTTAGAACTCATTAGAAATGGCGCTCAATTTTCTACAATCGTACCTTTTGAATCAATGGATAAATTAATTGGCATAACAATAAAATCAGATTTAAATATTACCACAAAAAGGTATGGTTTTTTTGAAAGTATTGGTCAAGGTTATGATGAGGCATATTGGAAATTGAATGACTATGTTTCACAATTTGGATATGTTTTCACCAAAGAGGGTGCTTCTCAACTAGGTGGATTCGGAACAATTGGAAGTATTTTTCCAGCCAAGTGGGATTGGAAAAGGTTTTGGGAAATGACAGCATTTCTTTCAATTATTCTTGCGTTTATGAACTTCCTCCCAATACCAGCTTTAGATGGAGGACATATAATGTTCGTTTTATATGAAATGTTTTCTGGGAAAAAGCCCAATGACAAGTTTTTGGAATATGCTCATGGTGCAGGATTCATATTATTAATAAGTTTATTTCTGTATGCGAATGGAATGGACCTTATAAGAGCATTTTCTTAAATAAACTTATTACAAGTTTGAGTTAAAAAAAATAATAATTTATATTTGCCCTCACTTAAAATCCTCCTTAGCTCAGTTGGTTAGAGCATCTGACTGTTAATCAGAGGGTCCTTGGTTCGAGCCCAAGAGGAGGAGCAAGCGAAACCGCTACACTGCATATTCTTAAAGCCCACTGAAAAGGTGGGTTTTTTCTTTATCAGCAACTTCTTTGTCTATCTCTGGTTCCATTTATAATTAGATTTAACTTTAAAAATTTAGGGCTGTAATTTTTATGAATTACTCAGTTATTGGACTTAAAAATTTGAAATCCCATAAAAATATAGCAATAGAGGACTTATTAACATTGCTGATTTAAAAAAAAAAATACTTTTAAATAAATAATTATAATTATGAAAACACTTATTAAATACAATTTATTCCTTGTGAGTTTACTTTTTTGTTTTACTCCCACACAGGAAATAAAATCTCAAGACTTTGGAGCTGACGTTGTGAGTTCTTATGTCTGGAGAGGTACTGAGTATGGATCTGGTATTGCTGTTCAACCTTGGATGGAACTTGGTACTGGTAACCTTACAGGTGGAGTCTGGGGAAGTTTCAATAAAGCGGAAGGTGCATATGATGGAAATGAACTAGATTTATGGGTATCTTATGACTTTGGTCCTTTAGCTCTAACTGTAACAAATTATACTTTCCCTGGTGCTGGTGGTGCTGGAGATGTATTTGATG
>CABZKA010000028.1 GCA_902526165.1 uncultured Bacteroidota bacterium | reverse complement strand
CAGTTTGTTTAATTGGCTTTCTCATTTTATGGGTACAAATCCAATTGTCCAGTTTGTTCTTCAGCCAATATTGATTGCTGGAGTACTTTTTCATTTTGTCATGGGGTTTATTCTAGATTATCAAAATAGAAAAGCTAGACCAGTAAATTATGCTGTTTTTAGTGGTTCTAAAAATTCATTGATGGTTTCAAGATATATGATTCTTTCGGGTACAGTTATTTTATCATTTTTGGGTTTACATTTCTATGACTTTTGGATTCCTGAAATGGAATACAAGTATATTGAATTCAAGCCTGATGATCCAAATAGATATCATCACGAGTTGGTTGAAAAATTTCAAGACCCCATAAAAGTAGTTTTCTACTGTATTTCGTTTGTTTTTTTATCCTTGCATTTAGTTCATGGACTAGCTTCTTCAACACAATCTTTAGGGACAACTAATCGATATTCATCTTTAATTAAAAAAATTAGTTATTCATTTGGTATTTTTATTCCACTCGGTTTTTGTTTTATCGCGATCTACCATTTTTTATCTCATTAAAAAAAAATAAAATAATTTTTAATGTGTTATAATTTATCTATCTTTGACAGGTAAAAAGGTGTGTTATAATATTTTCAGTTAGAATGAAAAAAATTACGTATTCCCTAAATTATCGAAAACCCAAAAATCAATACTCTAATCATGATGAGTTAGTTGTTTGCTTAAGGTATTACCACTCAATAGGCAACGGTAAATATAAGGTCACAAAAAAAAGCACTGGAATTAAATGTAAACTTGAAGATTGGGACACCGATTGGCATAAATCGAATAATCGACATCCTATAAAATCTTCAGATCCAAGTTATCTCGAAAAGAACAGAACTCTCAAAAATTTGTCTGTCGAATTACATTCCCATGCCAAAAATATTAAAGTCTCCAATGGTGTCCTTAATTCAAAAATACCTGAAGGTTCTTTGGATATGAAATGGACAAATCATAAAAACAATGTTCGCTTAGTTAGCCCAGCTAACAAAAGAAATATTGATGTTATTGTCGTGGGTACTGGTTTGGCAGGAGGCTCAGCATCTGCAACTCTTGCTGAACAGGGCTATAATGTTAAAGCATTCTGCTTTCAAGACTCATCTAGACGAGCCCACTCAATTGCAGCTCAGGGTGGAATAAACGCGGCAAAAAATTACCAAGGCGATGGAGATTCTGTATACAGACTTTTTTATGATACAATAAAGGGCGGTGATTACAGGTCTCGAGAAGCTAATGTTTACAGGTTAGCAGAGGTTTCTACAAGTATTATTGACCAATGTGTGGCACAAGGCGTCCCCTTTGCTAGAGAATATGGTGGATTATTAGATAATAGATCATTTGGTGGGGTTTTGGTTTCTAGAACATTTTATGCAAAGGGACAAACTGGACAACAATTACTTTTAGGCGCTTATTCTGCAATGAACAGGCAAATAGCTAGAGGCAAAATAAAAATGTACAGCAGACATGAGATGATGGACATCGTAATTATTGATGGAAAGGCAAAAGGAATTATAACTAGAAATTTAGTAACTGGAGAAATTGAGAGTCATTCTGCACATGCTGTTGTACTTGCATCGGGAGGTTATGGAAATCTATTTTATTTATCTACAAATGCTATGGGAAGTAATGTTTCAGCTGCCTGGAAAGTTCATAAAAAAGGAGCTTTTTTTGCTAACCCATCTTTTACTCAAATTCATCCTACCTGCATTCCTGTTTCTGGTGATTACCAGTCAAAATTAACTCTGATGTCAGAGTCATTAAGAAATGATGGTAGAATTTGGGTCCCAAAAAAATTGGAAGATGCTAAAAAAATTAGAAATAATATATTGAAACCAACTGACGTACCTGAAGATGACAGAGATTATTATTTGGAAAGAAGATATCCTGCTTTTGGCAACTTAGTTCCTCGTGATGTGGCTTCTAGAGCAGCCAAAGAAAGATGTGATTCAGGTTTTGGGGTGAATAAAACTGGTGAAGCAGTTTTCTTGGATTTCTCTTCCTCAATAATTAGATATGGAAAAGAAAAAGCCTTAGTTAAAGGTCTTGATGTTAATGATTTAAATTTGATTAAGTCATTGGGTGAAGATGTAATAAAGGCTAAGTATGGTAACTTATTCCAAATGTATGAGAAGATTGTTGATCAAGACCCCTATAAAACTCCAATGATGATTTACCCTGCTGTTCATTATACAATGGGAGGTTTGTGGGTTGATTATAATTTAATGACTACAATCCCGGGCTGCTATGCTATTGGCGAAGCTAATTTTTCTGATCATGGAGCGAACAGGCTAGGAGCTTCTGCTTTAATGCAAGGATTAGCTGATGGGTATTTTGTGTTACCAAATACCATTAATGATTTTCTTGCAGATGATATAAAAACAGGTCCAATTGATAATGAATTACCAGAATTTACTCAAGCAAAAAAATCTGTAGAAGATAGTATAGAAAAACTAATGAATATAAACGGAACTAAAACAGTTGACTATTTTCATAAAAAATTAGGCAAAATAATTTGGAACAATTGCGGGATGTCTAGAAATTCAGTTGATTTAAAATCAGCCATAAAAGAAATTCAAAAGTTAAAAAAACAATTCTATTCTGATTTGTTAATTCCTGGCGATCAATTTTCATTTAATGAGCCGCTTGCAAAAGCTTTAAGGGTTGCTGATTTTATGGAGCTTGGTGAACTATTCGCATTAGATGCATTAAAAAGAAATGAATCTTGTGGAGGTCATTTTAGAGAAGAATTCCAAACCAAAGAAGGTGAGGCAATGAGAAATGACGAAGAATTTACTTTTGTTTCTGCTTGGGAGTATAATAAAGTAATTGAAAACTCGACACTGCACAAGGAAAAATTACTATTTGATAATGTAGAATTAAAAAATAGATCTTATAAGTAGTATGAAATTATTTTTGAAAATATGGAGACAGAAAGACTATAAAGAAAAGGGAAAAATCGTTAATTATGAAATTGACAAAATAAGCGAGGACATGTCATTTCTGGAAATGATGGATGTACTTAATGAAAAAATAGTGCTTGATGGAGGAGATCCTGTTGCTTTTGATCATGATTGTAGGGAAGGAATTTGTGGGTCATGCTCAATGTTTATAAACGGTGAACCACATGGGCCAGACCGCGGTGTAACCACATGTCAATTGCACATGCGTAAATTTAAAGACGGTGATACAATATATATAGAACCTTTCAGGTCTAGAGCTTTTCCAATCATTAAAGATCTTGTTGTTGATAGAACAGCATTTGACAGAATTCAACAAGCAGGTGGATATATTTCGATTAATACATCTGGAAATACCCTCGATGCAAATACAATTCCTATTCAAAAAGAAAATGCTGATAAAGCATTTGATGCAGCAACATGTATCGGATGTGGTGCTTGTGTTGCAACCTGTAAAAATTCATCAGCCATGCTATTTGTTTCAGCTAAAGTTTCTCAGTTTTCTTTACTTCCACAAGGAAAAGTTGAAGCAACTGATAGGGTTTTAAATATGGTTAAACAAATGGATTTAGAGGGTTTTGGTAATTGTACAAATACTGGTGCATGTCATGTTGAATGTCCCAAGGGAATCTCTCTTGATTATATAGCAAAATTAAATAACGAATATGCTAAAGCAAGTTTGAAGAAATAATTAAAAACTTTCTCTAATTATCCAATTTGCTCTAACCTTTATAATTTCATTATTGAAGTAAACTTTTTCAGGTTGAATTTTTTCTAGGAAATTTCCAGTATCCCTTTTTTTGTTCTCATTCTTATCTTCAACTACCCTAATATTGTATTCTCCAGGAACTATATTTTCAAAAACACAATTT
>CABZKA010000027.1 GCA_902526165.1 uncultured Bacteroidota bacterium | reverse complement strand
CTTGCGGATGTACTGTTCCTGATTATCCGAAAGACAAAGAAATCCAACCGGGAGAATCTGGAGTTATCAAAGCACGTTTTGATTCCTCTGGTCAAACTGGTAAACAAGTCAAATCAATCACCTTGACGACAAACACTGAAAACTCTAAAAAAATTATTCGCATGAGCGGATTCGTTATTAATAAATAGAGAAAAATGGAAGGAATTAGTCAATGGACGCCAATTATTTTAATGATATTTGCACTATACTTTTTGTTTATTCTCCCTCAAAGCAGAAAGGCAAAAAAAGAAAAGAAGTTTTTATCATCACTTAAAAATGGCGACTTAGTAGTTACCAAAAGTGGTATGCACGGCAAAGTGATCGAGGTAAATGACGCAAAAAATACATGTGTCATATTAACAATGGCTGGCAAGATCAAATTTGATAAGACGGCTTTATCTTTGGAGTTATCCTCAGAATTAAATAAAAAGAAATAAAATTTAAAAGAATGTGGAAATATTTTATTAGACCACTTTTTTTTCTTTTTGATCCAGAATTAGTACATAATTTTTTGATAAAATGGACTAAGTTATTTGGTAGTACTGGATTACCAGACATGCGTTTCTCATCACCATTGATAGAAAAAAAGGTTTTTGGCATAAATTTTCCTAACCCAGTGGGCCTAGCGGCAGGATTTGACAAAAACGCTGAAATAGTTACATCAATAAGGAGGTTTGGTGGTTTTGGATTTACTGAAATTGGAACTGTTACCCCGAGACCACAGTCAGGAAACCCAAAAAAGAGAATATTTCGTTTAACAAAGGACGATGCATTAATAAATAGATTGGGATTTAATAATGACGGGGTTGATGCCGTAGTAAACAGATTAAAAAATAAAAAATTTAAATATTATGATACCAGTTTGCCTATTGGTGCAAATATTGGAAAAAACAAATCAACACCTAATTCAAAAGCACATGAGGATTATCTTGAGTGTTTTAAAAAGTTAAGATCATATGTTGATTATTTTGCAGTAAATGTTAGTTCCCCTAACACTCCAGAGTTAAGAAATCTGCAGTCAACTTCTTTCCTAAAAAAGATTTTAAAAACCTTGATATTAGAAAATAATAAAGGAAAAAAGAAACCAATTCTTGTTAAAGTTTCTCCTGATCTATCTAACAGTCAGCTCTCTGATATTGTTAGCCTTTTATTGCAATTAAATATTGATGGTATAATATCTTCAAACACGACAATTGCCAGAGAAAACTTAAAATCAGACAATTTAAAAAATGAAATTGGAGGGCTAAGTGGAAAGCCACTTTCCAAAAGAAGTACAGAGATGGTAAGATTGATTAAAAAGCAGGCTGGAGATAAACTTCCTATTATAGCGGTGGGAGGAATAATGTCACCTGAAGATGCAGTTGAAAAGATAAATGCGGGGGCATCACTTGTTCAAATCTACACAGGGTGGATATATTATGGCCCAACCTTGGTTTATGATATCAATAGAAAGCTTCTAAAAGAATGTTTGAATAATTGAAATTAATTGAAAACTACATACCGAAAACACAAACAGAGTACAATAAGCTGTATCAAAAAAGTGTAGAAGATCCACATGGTTTTTGGTCTGATATTGCCTCAACTTTCACTTGGAAAAAAAAATGGAATAAAACATTTGAGTTTGATTTTAAAAAACCGGATTTTAAATGGTTTATTGGTGGAAAATTAAACATCACAGAAAATTGTCTTGACAGACATCTTTTAAAAAAAGCAGATAAAACAGCAATAATTTTTGAACCTAATGATCCAACTGAAAAGTGTCTAAGAATTTCATATAGAGAATTGCACTCAAAAGTTTGCAAGTTTTCAAATGTTCTCAAAAAAAATAATATTGTAAAAGGAGATAGGGTTTGCCTTTATATGCCAATGGTTCCTGAGCTTGCAATTGCAGTCTTAGCATGTGCAAGGATAGGGGCTATTCATTCTGTAGTATTTGCAGGGTTTTCCTCTACAGCATTGGCTGCTAGAATTAACGATGCCAATTGTAAAATATTACTTACTGCCGATGGTAGTTTTAGAGGAAAGAAAACAATTAATTTAAAATCTATTGCTGATGAAGCTCTAATAAAATGTCCCTCAGTTGAAACTTGTATTGTTTTGAAGAGAATAGATAGTATAATTAAACTAAATAAAATTGATAAATGGTGGCATGAGGAGTTAAATGGAGTGTCTGATAAATTTGACTCAATTGAACTGGATTCTGAGGATCCATTATTTATTCTTTACACATCTGGGTCAACCGGAAAACCAAAAGGAATCGTTCATTCATGTGGAGGTTATATGGTATACTCATCCTATTCTTTAAAAAGCGTGTTTCAATATCAGCACAACGACATATACTGGTGTACAGCTGATATTGGTTGGATTACTGGACATAGTTATATTGTTTATGGGCCCTTATTGAATGGTGCAACAACAATAATGTTTGAGGGAGTACCATCTTATCCTGATTTTGGAAGATTTTGGGAAATTTGTGAAAAACATAAAGTAAATCAGTTTTACACAGCACCTACTGCAATTAGGGCACTAGCAAAACACCCTCTTGATTTTGTTAGAAAGTACGACTTATCTTCATTGAAAGTCCTGGGTAGCGTGGGAGAGCCAATAAATGAAGAGGCCTGGAAATGGTACAATGAAAATATTGGAAAGAATAAGTGTCCAATAGTCGATACATGGTGGCAAACTGAGACTGGTGGAATCATGATATCATCACTTGCTAATGTTACAAAAGGAAAACCAACTTTTGCCACCAAACCCTTGATTGGTATACAGCCCGTTCTTCTTGATGATGATGGTAAGGAATTTTATGAAAACAATAGAAATGGCATACTTGCAATTAAGTTTCCATGGCCATCTATAGCCCGTACTATATATGGAGATCATAGGAGATACAATGATGTTTACTTTTCAAATTATCCTGGATATTATTTTCCTGGTGATGGTGCATTTAGAGACGATGAAGGAAATTACAGAATTACAGGAAGGGTAGATGATGTAGTGATTGTTTCTGGACACAATTTGGGTACAGCACCAATTGAGGATGCAATAAACCTACATAAAAATGTGGTTGAGAGTGCCCTAGTTGGATATCCTCATGATATCAAAGGAAACGCTCTTTACGCATTTGTAATTTTAAAAAATCATAAAAATATTGATGGAATTAGAGTGGAAATAAATCAACTTATTTCTAAAACAATAGGCCCTATTGCAAAACCTGAAAAAATTCAAATTGTTGATGGTTTACCAAAAACAAGAAGTGGTAAAATTATGAGAAGAATTTTGAGAAAAATTGCTGCAGGTGAAACCGATAACTTCGGGGACATATCAACACTACTTAACCCAGAAATTGTCAAGAAAATACTTAATGAAAAAAATTAATTTCATATCATGAAAGACCTTCATGTTAAATAGTTAGGATTTAAAGTAGCTAAAATCATCATCCTGGGCAATCGTCAACAACGTTTCGTAAATTAATTTTATAACGTTTTCAACATCGTCTTTGCTAACTAATTCCACAGTGGTGTGCATGTATCTTAATGGTAAAGAAATCAAGGCGGAGGCAACTCCTCCGTTGCTATAGGCAAAAGCATCAGTATCAGTTCCAGTGTACCTAGATGAAGCATGTCTTTGAAAAGGGATTTTTTTCTTTTCAGCAGTTTCAATTATTCTTTCCCTAAGATTGTTTTGTATTGCTGGAGCATAAGAGATAACAGGTCCTTTATCAATGACATTGTCTCCCTGTTTTTTAACATCAATCATTGGTGTTGATGTGTCATGACACACATCAGTTACAATGGCAACATTTGGTTTTAAAGTTTCAGTTATCATTTGTGCACCCCTTAATCCAATCTCTTCTTGGACGGAGTTTGTAACATACAAACAAAAAGGAAGTGTTTTTTTATTTTCTTTTAAAAGTCTAGCAACTTCAGCAATCATAAAACCACCAATTCTATTGTCAATTGCTCTACAGACAAATCTATTTTTATTGAGAATTTGGAATGAGTCAGGATATGTAATTACACATC
>CABZKA010000026.1 GCA_902526165.1 uncultured Bacteroidota bacterium | reverse complement strand
TTACAACCATTGGAACAATAGTTATTACAGTATTTATAGTGTTAAAAATAATGGCCGAATTACCAGACAATCCTCTATCTGTATAATCATTAGCAAAAATAGTCATAGACCCACCAGCCTGTTCAAAAGCCCACCAGAAAAAAATAGTTGCAACAGAGAATATAACAATCACAAAAATTCTATCTCTCTCAATTTTTTTATGATTTGAATCAGCTGATACTTTTAAAGTATCTTTCTTTGAGTTTGATGAATTACTTTTATATATTGGCTTTTTACCAATAGATCCAAAAATACCTTGGGCAAAATAAAACTGGAGCATTCCAAAAAACATAAAAATTCCAGCCAAACCAAAACCATAATGCCATCCAACTTTTTCGCCTAAATATCCGCATAGTAATATACCAAGAAATGCACCAGCATTAATACCCATGTAAAAGATTGTATATGCTCCGTCCTTGCGTGCATCATCAGCTTTATATAATTGACCTACAATCGATGAAATATTTGGTTTGAATAATCCATTACCGATGACTAGAAGGCCTAAGCCAAGATAAAAGAAATTTTGTTCAATTCCCTCAAGCGCTAGGGAACCATGCCCTAATGCCATTATTAGAGCACCCAATACTACAGAATTTCGGTAACCCAAAAGCTTATCCGCTAAAATCCCACCAAATAATGGGGTCAAATAAACCAAGGATGTATATGCTGCAAAAAGCTCCAGCGCATTTTGTCGTTCCCATCCCCAACCTTCATCCATTATTGAAGATGTTAGAAAGAGTACTAAAATAGCACGCATTCCGTAATAACTAAATCTTTCCCACATCTCTGTAAAAAACAGGACAAAAAGTCCTGATGGGTGATCAAATATTTTTTTTTGATTTAGGTCAGATCCGTTAAAAATTCTCTCCATCGTTCTGTAAAATTATACATTAATTACAATACTCCAACGATTTTTTTCCCATGATAAAATTTAGCAGATAATTTCTGATTTATATTATTTAAATTATTTGGTGTAATTTTTCCAGCAATGATAAGTTCAAAATTAGTTGGAGAACAGGCTACCATTTGTTTTAAAACCTCTATACCCTCTTCGGCACTGCTAAAACCACCGGATGTTAAAACCCCATTTATATTAGAATTTTTAACTAAATTCTTGAAAGATTTTAATGGATCCTTGGTTGAATCTATAGCCTTGTGGAAGATTACTTTTATGGGTTTAGCATTTTTTATAAATAAGTTTATCTTTTTTAGATCAATTTCACGGTATTGATTTAGGCAACCTATTACAATACCATCAACTCCAATTTTTTTGAAATTTGATATATCTCTCAATATCATAGATGTGTCTTTTTTGGAATAATTAAAAGATTTAGAATGAGGTCTTATCATAATCCTAATTGGAATACAAGTGTTTTTCAAAAGATATTTTACTTCTTTTAAATCTGGCGTCAAACCTTCTTCATTTAGTTTTGAACAATATTCTATACGATTAGCGCCCAAATCAATTGCACGCATAGCATCCTCAGTGCTATCTACACATACTTCTCTTATAAACTTTTGCATTGCCTAAAAAAGTTTTTTTGAATAAAAATATAAAAGGGTCGAAAAAACAATTGAAATAATTAAAAATAGAGATGCTTCTAAAATAAATCCATATATGAAATAACCAGTTGAAAATAGGCCAGAATATATACATATACATCCTAATAACATACACAAAACACCTTTTGGAACAATCCATCCCTCTTTCTCATCATGAATGTGAATGCCTTTTTTGATCATATTCCATCCAGGTCCTCCGGGTTTTGTTTTTTTATAAAAATTTATAAGTACTTCTTTGTCATCTGCTGGGGTCAAAAATGTAACAATTAACCAAATTGAGGAGGTAATTAAGACTATGAAAGGAAATTTCATATAAACTGGAAAAGTTGAATCATTAAAAATTAAATTGAAAAAAGATTCATTTGTTAAAGCAATTGAAATTATTCCAGAGCTTAACATTGCAGCAATTTCACTCCATGCATTTATTCTCCACCAAAACCACCTTAATATAAAAATTAAACCTGTACCTGCTCCAAACATTAATATAATATCAAAAAGTTGATACGCATTAGTCAGTAATAATGCAATGATCGAACTTACAATCATTAATAGAACGACTGAAAACCTTCCAACTTTTACCAACTCTTTCTCAGAGGCTTTCTTGTTAATTAACTGCTTATAAAAATCATTCACAACATAAGAAGAGCCCCAGTTAAGGTGAGTTGAAATAGTTGACATATATGCAGAAACTAAAGAAGCCAATACCAATCCCAATAGTCCATTTGGTAAAAATGTGAGCATAGCTGGATATGCTAAATCTTGTCCAAGTTTGTCTTTTTCAATATTTGGAAAAGCATTACTTATTGATTCAATGTCAGGAAAAACAACCAATGAGGCTAATGCAACAATAATCCAGGGCCAAGGTCTCAAAGCATAATGCATGACATTAAAAAAAAGTGTTGCACCCAATGCGTGATTTTCGTTTTTTGCAGCTAACATTCTTTGGGCAATATAACCACCTCCACCTGGCTCAGCACCTGGATACCATGAACTCCACCACTGAACTGCAAATGGGATAATTAGTAAAGTCCATAAAGTTTCTTTATCGTTAAGGTTTGGGAATATTGAAATCTTAGCACTCAGATTTTCGTTATTTATAATTGAATTCATCCCACCTACCTCAGGTAAATTGACTAAATAAAATGCTGCACCAATTGATCCTGCCATTGCAGTGAAAAATAAAATAAAATCTGTATAGACTACTCCTCGAAAGCCACCAACCGCACTAAATATTAGAGTAACCCCACCAGCGCAAAAAATTGTTTCAATTGCTGACAGATCGAGCATAATTGCCCCTATTTTAATTGCAGCGAGTGTTACACCAGACATTGCCAAAACATTAAATATTAAACCCAAATAGACAGATCTGAAACTTCTCAAGAACTTGCCCGCTTTTCCACTATACCTGAGTTCATAAAATTCCATGTCTGTTGAAACATCTGATCTTCTCCAAAGTTTGGCATATACGAATACGGTCAACAAACCAGTTAAGAGAAAAACCCACCACACCCAATTTCCTGAAACACCATTTGTTCTAACTATATCCGTGACTAAATTTGGTGTATCCGTTGAAAAAGTTGTAGCAACCATAGAAATTCCAAGCAACCACCAAGGCATAGTTCTTCCAGATAAAAAATACTGAGAAGTATTCTTTGATGAAGTTTTCGATACTGAAAATCCAATTACAAGAACCAGTAATAAAAAAAATATGATTATTGCTGAATCAATAAATGATAATTCTACCACAACTTTTAACTGATTAACTTCTCGAGAATTGCAATATCCTTTTTTGATGTTAAATCTGGGACATGTTCAGCAATTGGTATTGCCTTCATACAGGACTCTGAACTTGTAATCATATTCATTATCGCTGATGGTAATTCTTTTTCATTACGTAGAGGGTTAATCGGACAATTTATAATGAAATCAGACGAATACTTTCCAGTAAATTTAAAAATATTCATACTAACCCTGATTTTGCCATTTTCATCAAGGTTTTCATCAACTTGTTCTTTTGTTGGTTTTTCAATAAAATTCAACAAATTCATCTCAGAATTCATTGTCATAATTGAAAATGAAGTCACTCTTTCATTTGGAAACTCTAAATAATCTCTATCATAAGCTAA
This sequence comes from uncultured Bacteroidota bacterium, assembly GCA_902526165.1. Classification (GTDB taxonomy): domain Bacteria; phylum Bacteroidota; class Bacteroidia; order Flavobacteriales; family Flavobacteriaceae; genus Eutrophosalina. Next base: position 360 of record CABZKA010000026.1, on the reverse strand, counting down.
AACAGCATTTTCAAAATCATTCTCTCTAATTAGCTTTAAGGCATTCACAGAATATAAATTATCACTGTTGCAAACACAATATGACTCAAATTTTAGATTTGGAAATTGATTTATAGCTTGTGAAACTGCATCTGCAGTTCCAAATGGCTTAACTCGATCTATTGGGATTTTTTGGATGGCAAATGAAATATTTAATTGATCAGAGTCTTTGTACTTGTTAATATTTTTTTCAAAATCTGAATAATCTTTTCCAACAACTAAAATTAAATTCTTGTATCCAGCCTTTATAATATTATCCAATAAAAAATATATAAATGGTTTACCCTCTTTTCCAAACGAAATCAAGGATTTACTTTTTTT
>CABZKA010000025.1 GCA_902526165.1 uncultured Bacteroidota bacterium | reverse complement strand
GTGATTGCTGATGCTAAAATTGCTGGTGGTGGAGGTTTGCTTGGTTTACTAAACGCATTTACTGGCGGAGCATTTGCTAATGCTTCAGTCTTTGCATTAGGAATTATGCCATATATCTCTGCTTCGATTGTTGTTCAGTTAATGGGTGTTGCTGTACCTTATTTACAAAAGCTTCAAAAAGAAGGAGAAAGTGGAAGAAAAACTATCACCCAGATCACAAGATGGTTAACTATAGCAATATGTGTGGTTCAAGCTCCCGCATATCTCTATGGATTAGGCGCACTTGGCGTACCTGATTCAGCATTTGTTTTAGGAAAAGGAGTGTTCTTTATAGTTCCATCTGTTATTATACTTGTTACAGGATGTATTTTTGCAATGTGGTTAGGTGAAAAAATAACTGATAGGGGAATAGGAAATGGGATTTCTTTATTAATTACTGTTGGTATTATAGCCTCTTTGCCTTTGTCATTTACACAAGAGATAGTTTCTCAATTATCAAGCTCAGGTGGTTGGATTATGATTGCTATTGAGGTTTTAATTTGGTTTATAGTGGTAGCCTTATGTATATTATTGGTTTTAGCTGTTAGGCAGATACCTGTACAGTACGCTAGAAGGTCTGTTTCTGGATCATCAAGCCTCTATTCAAAAAGACAATACATTCCTTTGAGGTTGAATGCCTCAGGTGTTATGCCAATAATTTTTGCTCAAGCAATCATGTTTGCTCCAGCATATCTTGGTCAAATTATTGGAGGATCATTTGGTCAGTGGATGCAAGCTGCATTTTCTGATATGTTTGGTTTGGCTTATAATATTTTGTTTGGCATATTAATTATACTATTTACATATTTTTATACTGCCATAACAGTGCCGACAAACAAAATGGCTGATGACTTAAAAAGAAGCGGTGGTTTTGTTCCAGGTATAAAACCTGGTGGAGAAACATCTGAGTTTTTGGACAAAGTTATGTCATTAATCACTTTTCCTGGGTCTATATTTTTAGCACTAATTTCAGTATTACCGGCTGTAATAGTTGCTTTGATGCAAATCCAACAAGGGTGGGCATTATTTTTTGGAGGAACATCACTGTTAATTATGGTTGGAGTGGCAATTGATACAATACAACAAATAAATGCCTATTTGTTAAATAGGCATTATGACGGATTAATGAAAACAGGTAAAACAAGAAGAGTAGCATAGATATGGCAAAACAAGCGGCAATAGAACAAGATGGTGTAATCGTAGAAGCTCTTTCAAACGCAATGTTTAGAGTTGAGCTTCAAAATGGCCATGTTGTAACTGCTCACATTTCAGGTAAAATGAGGATGTTTTATATAAAATTATTACCTGGAGATAAGGTTAAGTTAGAAATGAGTCCTTATGATTTAACAAAAGCAAGAATAACTTTTAGATATTAATATGAAGGTAAGAACATCAATAAAAAAAAGAAGTCCCGAATGTAAGATTGTGAGAAGAAAGGGAAGGTTATACGTAATTAATAAAAAGAATCCAAGGTTTAAACAAAGACAAGGTTGATATGGCAAGAATTTCAGGTATAGATATTCCAAAAGAAAAAAGAGGTGTAATTGCACTAACTTATATATATGGAATAGGTCTAAGTAGAGCAAAAAAAATACTAATTAGTGCAAATGTTAGTGAAGAAAAGAAAGTTTTAGATTGGAATGATGAGGAAACAGCTAATATTAGATCTGAGGTTTCAAAGCTAACTATTGAAGGTGAGTTAAGAGCTGAAAATCAAATCAATATTAAAAGATTAATGGACATCGGTTCATATAGAGGAATTAGACACAGAAATGGACTTCCTCTAAGAGGGCAAAGAACCAAAAATAACTCAAGAACCAGAAAAGGTAAAAGAAAGACGGTTGCGAATAAAAAGAAAGTAACTAAATAATATAAATTATGGCAAAGGCAGTTAATAAAAAGAGAAAAGTTGTTGTTGAGTCCTTCGGTGAAGTTCATATAAATGCAACATTTAATAACATCATCATTTCCTTTACCAACACAAAAGGTGAGGTTGTATCATGGTCTTCGGCTGGTAAAATGGGATTTAGAGGATCTAAAAAAAATACACCTTATGCAGCTCAATTAGCAGCTGAAGATGCAGTAAAAGTTGCTCATGAGGCAGGTATGAGAAAAGTAAAGGTCTACGTTAAAGGACCTGGAAATGGAAGAGAGTCTGCAATAAGAAGTATTCATAATGCTGGAGTTGAGGTTACAGAAATATTTGATATAACACCGATTCCTCACAATGGGTGTAGACCACCTAAAAGAAGAAGAGTTTAAAAAAATAATATGGCAAGATATATAGGACCTAAGACAAGAATTTCTAGAAAATTTGGTGAGCCAATTTTTGGCCCAGACAGATCTTTTGAAAAAAAGAATTATCCACCCGGTCAACATGGACAAAATAAAAGGAGGCAAAAAAAATCCGAATATGCAATCCAGTTGATGGAAAAGCAAAAAGCTAAGTATCTCTACGGTATTCTTGAAAAGCAGTTTAAAAATTTGTTTGAAAAAGCGAGTAGAAGTAAGGGTATAACTGGTGAAGTTTTACTTCAGCTGTGTGAGTCAAGATTAGATAATTTAGTTTACAGAATGGGAATAGCTCCCTCTAGAAGTGCAGCTCGACAACTTGTTAGTCATGAACACATAATTGTTAATGGTAAAATATGTAACATACCCTCTCGAATTATTAAAATATCTGAAAGGGTAGGAGTTAGAGAAAAGTCAAAATCACTTTTATCTATAGAGAGCTCTTTGCAAAACTACACATCATATGAGTGGATTACTTGGGACAGTGAAAATATGGAGGGTGTTTATAACACCCTGCCTGAAAGAGAACAGATCCCTGAAAATATAAAAGAACAATTAATAGTAGAATTATACTCTAAATAATATATAAAATTATGGCAATATTTACATTTCAAAAACCTGACAAAGTAATAATGATTGATTCAAATAAGCATGAGGGCAAGTTTGAATTCAGACCTCTTGAACCTGGCTACGGCCTTACAGTTGGAAATGCTCTTCGAAGAGTTCTTTTGTCTTCACTAGAAGGATTTGCAATTACATCTGTTAAAATTGATAATATAGAACATGAGTTCACGACCATCCCAGGAATTGTTGAAGATGTTACTGAAATTATTTTAAATCTAAAACAAGTTAGATTAAAAAGACAAATTGATAGTGTTGATAATGAAAGTGTTTCTGTTTCTGTCAAAATGCAAGAAAAGCTTACTGCTGGAGACCTTCAAAAATTTATATCAGGTTTTGAGATTTTAAATCCAGATTTGGTTTTGTGTAATATGGAAAAGAGTGTTAATCTCAATTTTGAATTAAATATTGAGAAGGGTAGAGGATATGTATCATCCGAAGAAAATAAAAAACTTGGTGCTCCCCTCGGAACAATTTTTATGGATGCAGTATTTACACCAATAAAAAATGTAAAATATTCAATCGAGGATTTTAGGGTTGAGCAAAAAACTGATTATGAAAAACTTGTTTTTGAAATAACAACTGATGGTTCAATTGACCCAAAGGATGCTTTGACGGAAGGTGCAAAAGTCCTAATTCACCATTTTATGTTGTTTTCAGATGAAAGAATAACACTAGAAGCTGATGAAATTGCTAAAACTGAAACATATGATGAAGAGTCTCTCCACATGCGACAATTATTAAAAACAAGATTAATTGATATGGATCTTTCTGTTCGAGCTTTAAACTGTTTAAAAGCTGCAGAAGTAGATACACTTGGTGATCTAGTTTCCTTTAACAAAACAGATTTGATGAAGTTTAGAAATTTTGGAAAAAAATCATTAACGGAATTAGAGGAATTGGTTTTGGTTAAAGGACTAAACTTTGGTATGGATCTGTCAAAATATAAACTTGATAAAGAATAATAATTGTAAATGAGACATCGTAAAAAAAATCCACATTTAGGCAGAAAACGAGGGCATAGAAAATATATGCTTGCAAATATGGGCTCTTCCCTGATTGAGCATAAATCGATTAATACAACTCTGGCAAAAGCAAAGGCGTTAAAACTTTTCATTGAACCAATTATCACAAAATCAAAAACTGATTCAACCCACAACAGAAGAATTGCTTTTAAGTATTTAAGGAACAAATATGCTGTTACAGAACTTTTTAGAGAAGTTGCTGTTAAAATTGGAGATAGACCTGGTGGATACACCAGAATTATAAAGTTAGGTAATAGATCTGGAGATAATGCTGATATGGCAATGATTGAGCTGGTTGATTACAATGAATTATATTCTCAAACTAAACCTGATGCCAGAAAGAGAAGAAGGAGAAAGAAGAAAT
>CABZKA010000024.1 GCA_902526165.1 uncultured Bacteroidota bacterium | reverse complement strand
AATCACACCTGCCCAAGTTGTTGAATTATTTGGTGAAAAAAAATTACATAGCATCAATATTAAAACTGGTGAAAAAATAATTAATGTGGAGACAGATTTCTTTATTCCACTGTTTGGACTTGTTCCTAAGATGAATATTTTTAAAGATTGGGGTCTTGAAATTGAAAAAAATGCTATCCGAGTTAATAATTCACTAGACTATCAAACTAATGTTCAAGGTGTTTATGCTGTTGGAGATATTAATACATACCCGGGAAAATTAAAACTAATTTTGTCTGGCTTTCATGAAGCTGCTGTTATGTGTCACAGTGCATATCAATTTATTAATCCTGGCAAGAAAAATGTTCTTAAGTATACGACAGTTTCTGGAATAAATGGTTTTGATGGTTCAATAAAAAAACCAGCCAAAACAGATATAGGAACTATTAATTGAATAAACTTAAAAATTAAAACTGATGAACATTAAATCAGGTTTTACAAATTGGATTTCACCATCAAATATCGCCCTGGTCAAATATTGGGGTAAGAAAGAAAATCAGATCCCAATAAATCCCTCTATAAGTTTTACATTAAATAATTGTCAATCGAAAACTAAGGTGTCTTATTCAAAATCTAAAAAAGGATTTAATTACGAATTTTTTTTTCACAGTGAGAAAAAGCAATCATTTAATAAGAAATTAGATACATTCTTTAAAAGAATCATTGACCATTGTCCATCAATAAATCAATTAAGTTTAAAAATAGAGTCAGAAAACACATTTCCACACAGCAGTGGGATTGCATCATCGGCATCTGCATTTAGCTCTTTATCGTTGTGTATTTATGAAATTGAAAAAAACATTAATAAAAATAAAAATGATTTTTTTAATAAATCCTCTCTTATATCAAGACTAGGATCAGGTAGTGCTTGCAGAAGCATTTACGGACCTATTGCTGTTTGGGGAAAAACAAAATATTTCGATAATAGTAGTGACGATTATGCGATCCCATTAAAAAACTATCATGAGGTATTTTTTGACTACTTGGACACAATCCTGATCGTAGATCATGAGCCGAAACAGGTTTCTAGTTCACATGGCCATGAGCTTATGAATTCTCATATTTTTAGAAAAGACAGAGTCTATCAGGCAAATGAGAATATTGGTTTTTTAAAAAAATCCCTTAAAACAGGAGATTTAAAATCTTTTATTAAAGTTGTTGAGCAGGAAGCATTGATGTTACATGCTCTTATGATGACATCTAAAACACCTTATATTTTATTCAAACCAAACACGCTTAAAATTATAAATGAAGTTTGGAATTATAGAAAGAATACTAACTTAAATCTATGCTTTACCCTTGATGCCGGTGCGAATGTACACTTATTATACCCAAAAAATGAAGAAATTGAAATAAAGAAATTCATTGATAAAAATCTATCACGATTTTGCAGCAATAGAATATATATTCACGACTCGATAAGTGAAGGACCAAAATCTAGTGATGGGTAATAAGATTTTTTTTTCAAAAATATTGCTCTTCGGTGAATATGGTGTTATAAAAAACTCAAAAGCATTAGTTATCCCTTACAAAAAATATTTTGGTTCTCTAAAATTCTCAGAAATAGCAGATGATTACCAAAAAAATTCAAATGCTAATTTAAAAGCATTTTCTAACTACCTGAAAGACAATAAGTTTATTTATAATAAAATAAATATTACAAAGTTTAAAGTTGATATTGATAATGGTTTATATTTTGAGAGTTCAATTCCTGAAAGTTACGGTTTAGGAAGTAGTGGTGCAGTTGTAGCCGCTGTATATTATTCTTATAAGGACCAAAATAAAGAAGAGTTAGAAATAAATAATTTAAAATCAGTTTTATCTCAAATGGAATCTTTCTTTCATGGAAATTCGTCAGGTATTGATCCTTTGAGTTGTTACATTCAAAAGCCTGTTCTAGTTGAATCAAAAATTAATGTTAGGTTGATTGATGTTCCTAATCAAAATCTCAATTCTAACAGAGCTCTTTTTCTTGTTGATACTAACTCACAGGGTAATACTCAAACATTGGTTAAAACCTTTTTTGAAAAATTAGACGATATAAATTTTCAATCATTTTTTGAAAATGATTTTGTTAGTATTATAAATGATACAATTACAAATTTCCTAGAACGCAATTATGAAGAGTTTGAAAAGAACTTTATTGATCTATCAAAAAAAACACTTGATAACTTCCAAGAAATGTTACCTGATAATTTTAAAAAATTATGGATTGATGGTATCAAAAATGAAGAATATTACTTAAAACTCTGTGGTTCAGGTGGTGGAGGATATTTGATTGGCATGACTAAAAATTTAAAAGCAATTGAAAAACATTTTTCGGATAAAAAAATTGAAATCTTATTTGAGTTTTGATCAATCTCTCATTGCCCAGATAAAGCCTCTTGTAAGTAACTTCCACGCATCTGTATGCTTTTTAAATTCTTCAGGATCATGCCCAATTGAAACATTAAAAACCTTTCCCAAACCATATCTCTTTTTCCATGCAACTGGCATTACAACACCATCAATCCACGTTGGATCTAATAAAAAATCTGTATTATTAGGGCTGAATGGTTTGCCATCAAACTTTGAAGTTGCTATTATCTCAATGTTGGGGTCATAGTGCATATAATATTGTTCTGTTTCGATTTCAAAATCATTCAGCCCCTCAGTCAATTCATCCTTTAAAAAATTAACTGTAAACTTTTTAATTTTTCCAGGGTGTTCAACCCATTGTCCACCAATCATAAACTGATAATTGGTTTGTTTTCTAAATGAGTCAGCTATCCCACCGTGAGCTCCTGCAATACCTACTCCACTATTAATCGCAGTTAACAATCCTTTTTCCTGATTTTCTGATAATTCACTCATGGTAACAGACTGAATAATTAAATCGAACTGAGAAAGATATTTAAAGTTTGTATAGTCTTCTAGTTTTTTTGACACTACATACTTATAATCCATTTTTTCTAACCATTCTGAAACATATTTAACAAAAAGTTGTGGTTTATGTCCTTCCCATCCACCCCACATTATCAGAACTTTTTTATCATCTACTTTTTGAGAATTAATTGTTGATGAAAACAGTATAAAAACAAGAAAAATTTTTAGAATTTTTTTCATAAATTTAGCAGAGCTTTTCCCAAATTATTAAAAAATTAATGAAAAACAAAACTAGAAGAAATTTTATAAAAAAGTCAAGTTTATTTTCCACAGGTTTATTTATTATTCCCAGAAATGTTTTGGGTGGAAATGGATATGTACCTCCAAGTGATCAACTAAATATAGGTGCTATTGGAATCGGTGGGAAAGGTCAGGACATTATGGGAAGTTGGGCTAAAAATGAGAGAGTGATTGCACTTTGCGATGTGGATCCTGAAAATTCTGTAAATGGTGTCACATCATCCAGAAAATATTATCCAAATGCTAATTTTTATGAGGACTTTAGAGAGATGCTTGATAATGAAAAAGATCTAGATGCGGTAACAGTGACTACGCCTGATCATACACATGCAGTAATTGCTTCAAATGCAATGAAAAAAGGCTTACATGTATATGTTCAAAAACCATTGACGCACAACATAAAAGAGGCAAGGATACTTACTAAGCTTGCAAAAGAAAATAAAGTTGTTACTCAGATGGGTAATCAAGGTGGATCATGTTCAGGGATATTAAAAATTCAAGAGTGGATTGATAAAAAATTAATTGGAAAAATTTCAAAAATAAATGTCTGGACTGATCGACCTGTATGGCCACAAGGTTTTAAAATGAAAAGATCATCTCAGGAAAAACCCAAAAATTTAAATTGGGATTTGTGGCTTGGACCTGCAAACTATACTGACTACACCACAGAACTTCATCCATTTAATTGGAGAGGATGGTGGGAATATGGTACAGGTGCATTAGGGGATATGGGTTGTCATTTACTTGATGCCCCTTTCAAAACTCTCAATCTAGGTTACCCAACCGATGTTGAATGTAGCGTTGCAACCGTATTTGAGAAAGCATGGAACCATAATTATGTCCCTGAGGGTTGTCCTTCTTCATCAATAGTTACACTTCATTTTGATGAAACATCAAAAAATAAATCTAAAGTTGAATTAGTATGGATGGATGGAGGCCTTAGGCCCTCTCACCCAGATGTAATTCCTGCTGAAGATTTTTTGGGAGAAGAATATAGCAGAAATGGGGTTTTAATGATTGGGGAAAAAGGAGTTATTTCATGCGGAACATATGGAATAAATCCAAAATTATATCAAAAAGGGGAAAAAACAGTCTCTTTCACTACAGATTTTAGTGGTAGTGAAGAATCTATGTTAGATTTTATTCATCATAAAAAATGGATTGATGCATGTAAAAAAGGTTATAATTCTAATGAGTATAAAAACCTGTCGGCATCATTTGAATACGCAGGTCCTTTTACGGAGGCCGTTTTAATGGGCAACCTCGCAATAAGATCTTATATGTTGATTGGAACCAAAAAACCAAAATACTCTAGTAATACTGTTCATGTTTCAGAACATGATAATTATATTGGAAGAAAAAAACTTTTATGGGATGGAGCTTCAATGAAAATAACAAATTTTGATTTAGCCAACCAATTTGTAGGTAGAGTTTCAAGACCAGGATGGGATATCTAATACATGAATAAGTTCTTTATATCAATATTATT
>CABZKA010000023.1 GCA_902526165.1 uncultured Bacteroidota bacterium | reverse complement strand
TATACATCGAAGTCAAATTTAGTAGCTGTAATTTCCAACGGAACAGCCGTTTTAGGTTTAGGTGATATTGGTCCATTAGCATCAAAACCAGTCATGGAGGGCAAGGGTTTATTGTTTAAAATTTTTGCAGATATTGATGTATTTGACATTGAAATCGATACAAAGAATATTGATGAATTTATAAATACTGTAAAAAATATTGCACCAACGTTTGGTGGTATTAATTTGGAGGATATTAAGGCTCCTGAAGCTTTTGAAATTGAAAAAAGACTAGTCAATGAGCTTGATATTCCTGTTATGCATGATGATCAGCATGGAACAGCAATTATTTCCGGAGCAGCTCTAATCAACGCCCTTGAGCTTGCAGAAAAAAAGATTGATAAAGTTAAAATGGTCATATGTGGCGCCGGTGCTGCAGCCATTTCATGTGCTAAAATTTATGTTGCACTGGGATTGAAAAAGGAGAATATAATAATGTTTGATAGTAAGGGACCAATAAATATTGATCGTACTAACTTAACCTTAGAAAAACAAAAATTTATTACAAACAATAAATCTATAAAAACATTGTCTGACGCAATTGAAGATGCAGATGTATTTATAGGCCTATCAAAAGCAAATATGATGACAAAAGAAATGCTTTTATCAATGGCAAAAAACCCTATTGTTTTTGCAATGGCTAACCCTGACCCAGAAATTAGCTATAAGGTAGCGAAAAGAACAAGAGACGATATTATAATTGCAACTGGAAGGAGTGATCATCCAAATCAAGTCAACAACGTTTTAGGCTTTCCCTTTATTTTTCGAGGAGCTCTTGATGTTAGAGCTTCAAAGATCAATGAAGAAATGAAAATGGCCGCTGTCTATGCCCTAGCTAAACTAGCTAAAGAACCAGTTCCCGAAATTGTAAATATTGTATATAAAGAAAAGAAGTTGATGTTTGGAAGAGATTATATAATTCCAAAACCTTTTGACCCAAGATTAATATCTACTGTGCCACTAAGTGTAGCCAAAGCAGCAATTGATTCTGGTGTTGCTAAATTAAATATCGACAACTGGGATAAGTACAGAAAGGGCTTAGAGTTAAGATTAGGTAATAATAATAGAATCACAAGACTCTTAATTGCAAAGGCAAAACAAAATCCAAAGAAAATTGTTTACGTTGAAGCTGACAGATTGGACGTATTAAAAGCTGCTCAGACAGTTTATGAAGAGGGAATAGGAATTCCAATTTTAATTGGAAGAAAAGAAAGAATTAAAAAACTAATATCTGAATTAGAACTTGAATTTTCACACGAGCTAAAAATCATTGATTTAAGTATAGAAAAATCAAAAATATTGATTAGAAAGTATGGAAAAATATTTTTTGAACAAAGAAAAGATAAGGGATTGACATTAGGCCAAGCTGAACAAATAATGAGAAGAAGAGATTACTTTGCATCAATGATGGTAAAATTGGGGGAGGCTGACGCATTAATTTCAGGATATTCTAGAAGTTACCCCGAGGTTGTAAAGCCAATTCTTAAGGTAATTGGAAAAGCAAAAGGAGTCCGTAAAGTTGCAGCCACCAATTTGATGATAACCAGCAAAGGTCCAATATTTTTAGCTGACACATCAATAAATATTAACCCTAAATATAATGAACTCGGTTATATAGCTAACATGGCAGCTGAAACTGCTAAAATGTTTGGATTTCAACCGGTTGTTGCTATGCTTTCATACTCAAATTTTGGATCAAGTGATCACCCAATGGCAAATAAAGTTGCTTCGGCTGTTAAATTTATTAAAAGAAGTTTTCCAAACTTAGTCGTTGATGGTCCAGTTCAATCAGATTTTGCTTTAAACAGAGACATGCTAAAACATAAGTTTGATTTTTCAAAATTAGCTGGGCAAAAAGTAAATGTTTTAGTTTTTCCTAATTTAGATTCCGCAAATATTACATACAAAGTAATTAAAGAAATTGATGGAGCACTTTCAATCGGGCCGATTATGATGGGAATGGACAGACCGGTTCACATACTGCAACTGAAGGCTAGCGTTGATGAAATAATTAATATGTCAGCAATTGCAGTTGTTGATGCCCAATCTCGAGATAATTAAAATGATCACTCATATTAAAGGACTATTAATTGAAAAAACACCTACAGAAGTCGTTATCGAAACTCATGGAGTTGGATATTCTATAAATATTTCTTTAAACACATTTTCCAGGTTGGGTGAGGAGGACAATATTAAGTTATTTACACACCAAATTATTAAGGAGGATTCTCACTCACTTTATGGCTTTTATGAAAAGTCTGAGAGATTTCTTTTTGTAAAGTTGATTTCTGTCTCAGGTATTGGGGCCAGTACAGCAAGAACAATGTTATCGTCGTTAACTCCATCAGAAATAATTTCTGCAATTTCCACTAGTGATGTTAGTATTATTCAATCAATTAAGGGTATTGGTTCAAAAACTGCACAAAGGTTAATATTAGAGTTAGAAGATAAATTAAACTTATTCCAAAATGAGGATGGTATTGACTTATTGCAAAATAATTCAGTCAGTGAAGCGATCTCAGCCTTGGAGGTTCTGGGCTACTCAAATAAACAAACCAATAAAGTTGTCAATCAAATTTTTAATCAAAATTCCGGTATAGATGTTGAAAGTTTAATTAAAAAGGCTTTAAACAAATTGTAAGATATTGATTGATTTTTTTTCAAATACAAAGAGAATATTTTTTATAATTTTATTTTCGCTCATATTCTTTTCAAATTTTTTAGTTGCCCAAACTACAATCACCTTAGACACACTAAATAAAACTATCTATATGGGTGATTTTAAACTAAATAAACTCCCTGACTTTATAAATAATTATAAATATGATTCTGGATCTGATTCTTACATATATCAACCAAAAATTGGTGATATCAATATTAAAACTCCCCTCATACTGAGCCCTGATGAGTTTCGTGATCTTTACAGATCACTTACAATAAAAAATTACTTTACGAATCAAATCAATATACTTGAGGACCCAGAGCGAGAGGATGAGAAAAAAAATTTAGTCCCTAACCTCTATTTAAACTCAAATTTTTTTGAAACTCTTTTTGGGGGAAATGAGATAGAGCTTTTTCCGCAGGGGTCAATTGCCATAGATATTGGAGCAAGGTATACCAAAAGGGATAATCCTTCGATACCTATTAGAAATCAAAGTAATGTAAGTCTTGATTTTAATCAAGCATTATCGCTTAGTTTAAATGGAACAATTGGTACGAAGTTCAAAATAAATTCTAATTATGATTCACAATCAAATTTTGATTTTCAAAATATCCTAAAGTTGGACTATAGCCCAAATGAAGATGATATTATACAAAAAGTGGAGCTTGGTAATGTCAGTATGCCAGTGAGTGGGTCACTAATAAGTGGAGCACAAAGTCTTTTTGGATTTAAAACACAACTTAAATTAGGTAACACAACAATAGATGCAGTAATTGCTGAGCAGAGATCTCAATCAAGCACATTAAATACTTCATCTGGTGGATCTGTAAGTGAGTTTTCTTTTTTTCCCCTGGATTATGAAAGTAATAAACATTTTTTTCTTGCTCATTACTTTAAATTAAATTATGATAATTTTCTAAGCAATTACCCTTATATAAATTCTCCAATTAATATAACTAGAATTGAAGTTTGGATAACTAATAGGGGTTCAGAAACAGATGACGTAAGGAACTTGATTGCATTTCAAGATTTAGGAGAAAATTTTCCAGAATTCACCTTAATTGATGATTTTGCAAATGATTTTTTTGTAGGAAATATTAATCAAAACCCTGATAATTCACTAAATAATTTGGACCCTAAGAATATTGGTCAAAATTTTTTGAATGACCAAATAAGAAATATTCCAACGGTAACAAGTGGATTTACCAACTATGGTAATTTAATAAATGAAGGTTCTGATTATGAGGTTTTAGAAAATGCGAGAAAATTAGATGATAGTGAATACGAATTTAATACAAAGTTAGGTTACATATCGTTAAATCAACCGCTTGAAAACGATGAAGTTGTAGCAGTTGCTTTCCAGTATACAATAAATGGCAATGTGTATCAAGTTGGTGAATTTTCAAATGAAGGTGATTTCTCATCTGCTACTAGTAACCAAGGAGTAGGTACAAACAATTTAATCCTCAAGATGCTCAAAAGTACAATCACAAATGTTCAAAAGCCAGTATGGAAACTTATGATGAAAAATATCTATAATCTTGGAACATATGAATTTAGTTCATCTGACTTTAAGCTTGATATTTTTTATTCTAATCCTTCACCACTAAACTATTTACAACCATTTGATGAATCATCATGGCCACAAAATCTAGATAAGGTTAGATTATTAAATGTTTTTGACTTGGATAAATTAGATTCTAATGGAAACTTGAGTGATGGCGGAGATGGTTTTTTTGATGTTGTTGACGGAGTAACTGTAAATAAAAGTAACGGATTGTTAATATTTCCAAATACAGAACCATTTGGTGAGTTTATTTTTGAAAAACTTAGAAGCGGTCCCGGTGAAAACTACAATGATGTTTCAAGTTATAATGATAATCAGTTAAAATATGTTTATAATGAGTTGTATTCTTTCGGTAAGATTATTGCAGAAAAATATGTTGAAAAAAATAAATTCAATATTAGAGGAAAATATAAAGCTAGTGATGAAAGTCAATCCATATCAACTGGTGAATATAATATCCCTAACGGTTCTGTAGTTGTTACCGCTGGCGGTCGTGTATTACAGGAAGGAGTTGACTACTTAGTTAATTATCAAACTGGAGATGTCCAAATTTTGAATGAATCCTTAAAAAACTCTAATATACCAATTGAAATTTCTACCGAAAGTAACTCTTTTTTTTCTCAACAAAAGAGAAGATTTACAGGTGTTAATTTTGAACATATTTTTAGTGAAAAATTAAAATTTGGTGGATCATTAATTAACTTGAGTGAAAAATCTATCACTAGAAAATCAAACTACGGTTTTGAGCCTGTTAATAACACAGCTTTTGGCCTAAATTTTAGCTATTTTTCTGAAATTCCTATACTAACTAGCTTGATCAATAAGCTCCCAAATATTAATACTGACATTGCATCAAATATTTCCGTAAGATCTGAATTTGCTTATTTAAAATCTTCGAAGCCTAGAAGTTCAGGATATGATAATTCGTCGAGTGTTTATCTGGATGATTTCGAGGGTACTCAGAACAGATTGGACTTGAGGGACTATTTGTCATGGAAATTATCTAGTATACCAGTTGGATTTAAGGGATATGATTTTGGAAATAATGATATTCGGTCAGGTTTCAATCGGGCCAAACTATCTTGGTATACTATCGACCCAATTTTTTATGGGTCTAGGAAACCAGATGATATTGATAACAATGAAATATCAAAAAATTCATCGAGAAGAATATATATTGATGAAATATTTCCACAAGTTGATTTGTACCAAGGTGAGTCAAGAGTTCAAACAACCTTAGATTTAACATACTATCCAACAGAAAAAGGACCTTACAACAATAATATTACTGAAAATTTCAATGAAAATATTAATGAAAATTGGGCTGGAATTTTTAGAAAAATTAATACTACAAATTTTCAGAAATCTAATGTTGAATATATCCAATTTTGGATTTTAGATAATTTTTCGGAGGATTTATTAGATGGAGAAGTAGGAGAATTAGTTTTTCACTTAGGAAATATTTCGGAGGATATTTTACCAGATGGGAAAAAACAATATGAGAATGGGTTGCCTGTTGATGAATCTGATATTTTTCAATCATCTGCTTGGGGAAATACTCCCTCAACCCAATCAATTATATATGCATTTAATAATATTGAGTCTCAGCGTGAAAAACAAGACTTAGGTTATGATGGTTTAAATGATAATGATGAAATAAATTATTACACTAATGGAAACATCGATGATCCATCAGGTGACAATTATGAGTATTTTCTTCAAAGAAATGGTTCAATAACAAATAGGTATAAAAATTACAATGGTACAGAGGGAAACTCACCAACCCAAACAACATCGAATTTAAGAGGCTCAACTAATTTGCCCGATGTGGAGGATGTTAATAATGACAATACCATGAATAGAATTAATAGCTATTTTGAGTATCGCGTTCCTTTAAGAAGGTTTAACACAAAGGAAAATAATCCTTTCATTTCAGATGTTAGAGAAAATACTAATGTTCAGTTGGCTAATGGCGGCACAACTAGTTCTCGCTGGTTACAATTTAAAGTTCCCATATTCCCGGAATATTATGAAGGCACCCGTTTTTCGAATTATTTCGAAAGAGTCAATGGTATTTCAGATTTAAAATCAATAAGGTTTATCAGAATGGTTTTAAATGGTTTTCAATCCCAAACAACGTTAAGATTTGCAACTTTAGACCTCATAAAAACAGATTGGAAGAGATATACAAGAAATCTGAACAATGAAAATATATTTAATAGAGAAACGAATTTTGAGATTGGATCGGTGAATATTTTAGATAACGAAAATAGAAAACCAATTAATTATATATTACCACCTGGTGTTGAAAGAGAAGAGTTATTTAATAACAATTCAATAATTAGACAAAATGAACAGTCATTGACACTCAAGGTTCAAAATTTAAAACCAAAAGATTCGAGAGCAGTGTATAAAAATATTGATGTGGATCTTAGGCATTATAAAAAAATAAAAATGTTTGTTCATGCAGAATCCCTTGTCAATGAATTTCCATTACCAGGATCTGAGTCAGATTCTGAATATGATAAAAGGTTAGTCGCATTTCTTAGGATAGGAGATGATGTTGATGATAATTTTTATCAAATTGAGGTTCCATTAAAACCAACAAGCTTTAATCAAAGTGAATCATCAAGGTTTTCATCTGAAGATGTTTGGAACACAGATGAAAATTCAATTGATTTTGATATTGAAAAATTATTGAGAATTAAATTAAAGATTATCGAGGATAAAATTAATATTTCTGAGACTATATACTTCGATGAGGATTTGAACTTGATTGATGAGTTTTCACCAATTAGTTCATTACCAGGTGAAAAAAAATATAAATTTTCAATTAAAGGTAACCCATCTCTTGCCAGAATTAGAACAATTAGCTTGGGCTTAAAAAACCCTTCCACAAACATTGGGGATAATCTTTCAGGCGAAGTTTGGTTTAATGAGTTAAGACTTTCTGACATAAAATTAGAAGGTGGATGGGCTGCTGTTGGGAATATTGATGCAAACTTTGCTGACTTTGCAGATATATCATTTAGTGGTAGAATATCATCATCTGGATTTGGATCAATTGATAAGTCACCAAATGAAGTTAATAATGACAACTACAGTCAATACAACTT
>CABZKA010000022.1 GCA_902526165.1 uncultured Bacteroidota bacterium | reverse complement strand
TTCATTACTAAAAAGAGGAATTAATATTGTAAAAATATTTGCACCTGAGCATGGTTTCAGAGGAGATATTGATAATGGAGAAAAAATTGATAATTCAGTTGATAAAAAAACTAAAATACCAATTGTATCACTTTATGGAAATTTGAGAAAACCATCGACGAAGGATATCTCTGAAATAGAAATAATGATTTTTGATATACAGGATGTTGGTGCGCGTTTCTACACCTACTTATCGACACTTCATTATATTATGGAAGCGTCTGCAGAGATCGGAATTAAAGTCATTGTTTTTGACAGACCCAATCCTAATGGTCATTATGTAGATGGACCAGTATTAGAAAACAAAGCCAAAAGCTTTCGCGGAATGCATAATGTCCCAATTGTGTACGGAATGACAATTGGCGAATATGCACTAATGATAAATGGTGAAAAGTGGTTGAAAGATAAAATAGTTTGTGATCTTGAAATTATTAAAATGCTTGGCTATAATAGGAAAAAAAAATATAAATTAAAAGATAAACCATCCCCAAATCTGCCGAATGAAAAATCAATAAACCTATATCCTTCTCTATGTTTTTTTGAACAAACACCTGTAAGTGTAGGAAGAGGAACTAATCTTCAATTCCAAATTATTGGTCATCCTGATTGGAAAGGTAAAAGTTTTAAATTTAAACCTATCCCTATGACTGGAGCAAAATACCCAAAACATAATGGTATTTTGTGCCACGGACTTAAACTTACAGACACCGAATATCTGAGAAAAGTTAGTATAGACTGGCTAATAAACTCATACAATATATCAAATGATAAAGAAAATTTTTTTGGCAACAGCTTTCATGAAATTGCTGGAAATTTTACTTTAGAAAAACAGATAAAATTGGGATTAAGCAAAACCGAAATAAGGAAATCATGGGAAACTGGATTAAACGATTTTAAAAAAATAAGAGAAAAATACCTAATCTACCCCTAAGAACTTATGAGTCTGAAGAGATAATCTCCATTTTGAGTTCTTCTTTATAAACTTAACTATCTCGTCTTTCATTTTATCAAACTTTTCCCATTCCGGTTGTAGAAATAATTTACAATTATCATTTACTTTTCTTGATTCCTCCAATGCAAACTTAAAATCATGTTTATTATAGATTATAATTTTTAATTCGTCAGCAATTTTATATAAATGATTTTTGGGGAGTTGTTGTTTTTTAGGTGATAGACAAATCCAGTCCCAATCCCCTGTAATCTCATATGCACCTGATGTTTCAAGATGTCTTCTAAATTTTTTTTCTTTTAATTTTGTTGTAATAACTGTCATATCCCACATTAATGGCTCTCCACCCGAAATAACGACAATTCTTGTTTTATTATCAATGCTATCAATTATTCTAGAAATGTTCAAAATATCATGATTTCCATAATCCCAGCTTTCTTTAACATCACACCAATGACATCCAACATTACAACCTGCTATTCTTATGAAAAATGCAGCTGATCCAGAATGATAACCTTCACCTTGTAAAGAGTAAAACATTTCCATCACTGGGAGATTATTACTATCAATTTTCATCTAAACATTTAAATTAAAGAAATAATTAATTAGTAAATTTAATTATATGAAAAATTTAAGTCCGTTTCATTTAGCAATTCCTGTTAACAATATCCCCAAATGCAAAATTTTTTACAAAGAAATTTTAGGATGTGTAGAAGGTAGAAGTAGTGATAACTGGGTTGACTTTGATTTATTTGGCCATCAATTGGTGATTCATTTTCAGGAAAGTAATAATAAAAATCTACACACTAATCCAGTGGATGGTAAAGATGTTCCTATTCCTCATTTTGGAGTTATTTTAGAATGGGAAAACTTTAAAAGGTTTTCTTCGAAACTGAAAAAGAAAGGTGTAGAATTTATTATTAAGCCTTATATCCGATTTGAAGGAGAGCCTGGTGAACAGGCTACTATGTTCTTCAAAGATCCATCAGGAAATGCACTGGAGTTTAAATCTTTTAAAGATTCAAGTCAAATTTTTGCAAAATAAATTTGTAGGTGTTAACTACTTGTTATTGTATGCTAATAAGCAGTTTTTCAATAACATAGCAATTGTCATTGGGCCAACGCCGCCGGGGACTGGAGTAATAAAACTACATTTTTTAGATACATTATCATAATCTACATCCCCAACAATCTTATAACCTTTTTCAGAACTATCCTTTAATCTAGTAATTCCTACATCAATAACTACAGCATTCTCTTTTACCATATCTGCTTTTAAAAAATTTGGAACACCCAAGGCAGAAATAATTATATCAGACTTCAGAGTCAAGCTATTAATATTGGATGTCCTACTGTGGGCAAGTGTAACAGTTGAGTTACCAGGATTCGTTTTCAGACCCATTAAAATACTAATTGGCTTACCAACTATATCAGATCTACCAATAACTATGGTCTGCTTACCCTCAGTGGGTACTTTATATCTTTTTAAAAGTTCCATAATTCCGTGAGGAGTTGCGGAAATAAAAGTTGGTAAATTAAGGGCCATTTTGCCAAAGTTTGAAGGGTGAAAACCATCAACATCTTTGGCAGGGTTAATAGCCATTAAAATTGTTTGACTATCAATGTGCTGAGGTAATGGTAGTTGCACAATATAACCATCAATTGCAGAATCATTATTAAGTTCTTCTACCTTTTCTAGTAGTTGATTTTGGGTAGTTTTATTAGGTAATCTTATTAGAGTGGAGTCAAAGCCAACTCTGTTACAAGCTTTTACTTTACTACCTACATATGTCAAACTTGCACCATCATTACCTACAATTACTGCTGCAAGACGAGGTGGATGTAAACCTTTTGCAATAATCAGCTTTACTTCTTCAGAAATTTCTTGTTTAATATCCTCACTGGTTTTTTTACCATCCAATATTATCATAACTACTGTTTAAAATTTTGCAACATATTCATGAGCTTCGAAGCTCCGCCTGACTGGACCATTTTCATCATTTTTGACATTTGTTCAAATTGTTTTAACAAGGCATTTATTTCAGATATATCTCTTCCAGCACCTTTTGCAATTCGTTTTTTTCTACTGTAATCAATAATTTTTGGATTACTCCTTTCGATTGGAGTCATTGAATGTATCATAGCCTCAATGTATTTAAAGGAATCGTTATCAATATCAACATTTTTCATCTGACTCATGCCAGGGATCATATTCATAGTATCTTTCAAATTACCCATCTTTTTAATTTGGTTGATTTGATTCAAAAAATCATCAAAACCAAATTTATTTTTGGCAATTTTTTTACTAAACTCTCTAGCTTTTTTCTCATCAAAAACCTCTTGGGCTTTTTCAACTAAAGAAACAACGTCACCCATTCCAAGGATTCGGTCTGCCATTCTTTCTGGATAGAAAACATCAAGAGCATCAAGTTTTTCACCAATACCAACAAACTTAATAGGCTTGCTCACTACTGATTTAATTGTCAATGCGGCTCCTCCTCTTGTATCTCCATCTAATTTGGTTAATATCACTCCATCAAAATTTAAAACATCGTGAAAGGCTTTTGCAGTATTAACCGCATCTTGACCAGTCATTGAATCAACAACAAAAAGAATTTCAGAGGGATTTACTGATTTTTTTATATTGCCGATTTCTGCCATCAACTTTTCATCAACAGCTAATCTACCAGCGGTATCAATAATAATAATATTGTTCTTTTTTTCTTTAGCGTGATTAATTGATTTTTTTGCTATGTCAATTGGATCATTGTTGCCGTCTTCAGAAAAAACCTCTATTCCAATGCTCTCTCCCAAAACTTTTAATTGATCAATCGCTGCTGGTCGATAAACATCACACGCAACCATGAGAGGGTTTTTACCTTTTTTCTTTTTTAAATAGTTAGCCAATTTACCTGCAAAAGTTGTCTTTCCTGATCCCTGGAGACCTGCTAAAAGAATTATTGAAGGATTTTCTGAAAGATTAATACCAACATTCTCACTTCCCATAAGTTGAGTAAGCTCATCTTTGACTATTTTAATCATTAACTGACCGGGTCGTAAGTCTGTTAAAACATTTCTTCCAATCGCTTTTTCCTTGACGGATTTAGTAAAATCTTTTGCAATCTTATAACTTACATCTGCATCTAAAAGAGCTCTTCTAACTTCTTTAAGAGTTTCAGCAACATTAATTTCAGTAATCTTGCCGTGACCTTTTAGTGTGTGAAATGCTTTGTTAAGTTTTTCTGTTAAGTTATTAAACATTGAATTTCAAATTTAATATTATTTAGTATGAATATCACTTTTCATTTTGTAAATAACAAGTACGTGAGGAAAAGTAATTGCGGCTAAAAATGAAAAAAATATAGCCAAACTAAAATCAATATTGTTTTTTAAAACTAAATACATTGTTAGAAGAAAAACCATAGCAAGTATCCAGTATAATGCGCCTTTTAATAAGAATTTTTTAAAATTCTCCTTACTTGGGGACTTGCCAAATAAATATTCAGATTGTTCCAATATTGATGGAATACTATGAAAAAAAACAAAATAAATGGCAAAAGCAGGTAACAAGTTGTAAGTAAAAAATACTAGTAGCATAACTGTAAGCAGTGCTAACTGATGAAATAATTGTTTTTTTAGAATTTTAAAATTTACAATAAGTAATATTAGTGTTCCCAAAGCTGAAAATATTAAAGCCACATCATAAATATTTTTTTCTAAATAAATTTTAGTTATTTCATAAACAATATCAGAAACATATGACGTATTGAAAATAAATAACATCGAAAAAATGAGAAGACCATAAAAAAAATAAAAAAATGAGATTGATTTTGATTTATTACTTCCAAATATTGTCCATTGTTGTTCTCCAAAGTGATATGCGCTAAATAATACGAAAAAAAGTAAGGATATTTCAGAAAAAAGAAAAAACAGAACAGAAATCAAAATAACAATTAATAAATATTTTAAAGTACTGCCTATAATGATCTTATTTGTTTGCTCTTTACCCTTTAGCAGAAGTAATATATCATTCGCTCCATGTATGATACCAAAAGTTAATATAAGCCCATAACAGACTAAATAAAAATACTCAGAATTTAAATTGTTACTTACAAATAATGAAAACAGACTGAAGATCATTGTTAATTTAAAAGAAAGATTGTCTGAATAATTATTCTTGGTCAAGACTAAATAAATTATTAATAAAGTTATTAAAAATATAAAAAAATCCGTTCTATAGATGTAAAATGCTCATTATGAATAGACTATATAAAAACTACTTTATTTAATAACTTACGCAATATGAATAATTTTTTATGCTAAATGTTCACAAAAAACTCTTTTTTTTTGAGATATTTCAACATATTAACATATTTTTTACTATTTTGGGCCACATTAAAACAAATAATTAATTATTATGGAAAATTTATTTAATATTTTTTTAGCAGCAGAAGTAGTAGTTCCTACTAATGCTACTGAATTTACATTCTGGATCGGTGCCATGGCCATGGGAGCTGCTTCAGTATTCTTTCTACTGTCTTTAGATGCAGGTGGTGGTAAATGGAAAAACTCAATGCTTGTTTCTGCTTTGATCACAGGTATTGCTGCTGTTCATTATCTTTATATGAGAGATGCATATGCTGCAATGGGTGACGAAGGTGTTACAGCTTTTAGATATGTGGATTGGATTTTAACAGTTCCACTAATGTGTGTTGAATTTTATTTAATTCTTCAAAAAGCTGGCGCACCGAAAAGTTTGTTATGGAATTTGATAGGTTTATCAACTGTAATGCTTGTTACAGGTTACGTGGGTGAAGCTGGACTAGGTAATGCTGCCTTTTGGGGTGGTGTTTCAGGTGCTGCTTATTTCTTAATCTGTTATATTCTATGGTTTGGTAGTGCTGGTGAACTTGCTAACAAAGCAGGTGGTGCAGTTTTAGAATGTTTTACAGCTCTAAAATGGTTCGTTCTTGTAGGTTGGGCTATTTATCCAATTGGATATATGGCAGGAACTGAAGGATGGTACTCTGGTTTCTTCGGAGGTCTAGACGGATCTATGCAATTAATATACAACGTTGGTGATGCTATCAACAAGATTGGTTTTGGTCTTGTTATTTATAACTTAGCAGTAGCTAAATAATTTAACAACTAACCTTTGTTAATGACCACCTCAGAAATGAGGTGGTTTTTTTTACATTCTTTCGGGAACAGAAATTCCTAATAGTGCCATAGATTTTTCTATCTGCAATGCAACTTTTTCTGATAGAAATACTCTAAATGAGTTTATACTTTTATCTCCTAAAATGGTGTGAGTCTGGTAGTAAGAATTGAACAGTTTGACCAATTCATAAATATGATTTGCAATCAGAGATGGATTCAAGGTTTTTACAGAATTATTCAGTACATTTTTAAACTCACACAACATTATAATCAACTCCTTTTCTTTTTTGGCCAACTCGATATCATTAAACTCAATTGAATTGTTATCATTTTTATATAAAATTGATTTTATTCTTACATAGGTGTATTGAATAAAAGGACCTGTGTTACCATTAAAATCAATAGATTCTTCAGGGTTAAATAATATTTTCTTTTTTGGATCTACTTTAAGTATGTGATACTTAAGTGCGCCCATAGCAATGGTTTTGTATAATTTATTTTTTTCTAACTCATCTAAATCATTAATCTTACCTAATGATTCTGAAATAGTTTTTGATTTATTTATCATTGAAAAAATTAAATCATCGGCGTCAACAACAGTACCTTCTCTACTTTTCATCTTACCAGATGGTAAATCAACCATAGCATAACTCAAATGTTGTAATTTTTTTGCCCAATCATATTTCAACTTCTCTAAAACTTTAAATAATACCTTGAAATGATAATCTTGTTCATTACCCGTTGTATAAATCATTCCATTTAACTTTGGGTTTTTTTGATATCTTAGGTATGCTGTACCAAGGTCCTGAGTCATATACACGGATGTTCCATCAGACCTTATTAAGATTTTTTCATCAAGACCCTCTTCTGTTAAGTCAACCCATATAGAATTGTCTTGTTTTCTATAAAAAATTCCACTTTTTAAACCTTTTTCAACAATCTCTTTCCCAACTAAATATGTTTCACTTTCAAAGTATTCAGAGTCAAAAACTACATCTAGCTTCTCTAATGTTTCATTAAAACCCTCTACTACCCAAGAATTCATTTTTTTCCATATTTCAATAACTTCATCATCTTTTTTTTCCCACTTTATAAGTAGGTTTTTTGCTTCTATGAGAATTTGAGCATTTTCCCTGGCATACTTTTCATCATTACCATTTTTAATGAGATCATTGACTTGTTTCTCATATTCTTGATTAAATTTTACATAATATTTTCCAACGTAATGGTCACCTTTTGTTTTGTCACTAATGGGGTTAGTATTATCACTAAATTTCATCCATGCAACCATTGATTTACAAATATGAATGCCTCTATCATTAATTATTTGAGTTTTATGAACATCATATCCACAAGAATTAAAAATATTGGAAACTGAGTCACCTAACAATATATTTCTAATATGACCAAGATGAAGGGGCTTATTTGTATTTGGTGAACAAAATTCTATAAGTTTCAATTCACTTTTAGATTCAAGATTGTCTAATGGATTTACATTTAAAAGAGTATCAATTAAATATTTACTATTAAAGTCTAAATTTAAAAAACCCTGAATAACATTGAATGATTTAATTATTGGATTTTCATTATTGATAAAATCAACGATTTCGCTGGAAATTTCTTGTGTTGACTTTTTAACTTTTGGTATTAATGGAAATAAAACAATTGTATATAATCCATCAAATTCTTTTTTGGTTTTAACAATTTCAATATTAAAATCAATAATTGAAAGATTCTCAGAAACATACTCGCGAAGTTTTTGATTTAAATAATTAATGATTATCATGCCAAGAACTTACCTTTTATCAATACTGATAAATTCCCTTAATTTTTCGCCAGTGTAAATTTGTCTTGGTCTACCAATAGGTTCTTTTTTGGTTCGCATTTCTCTCCAATGAGCAATCCATCCAGGTAATCGACCCAAAGCAAACATAACGGTGAACATTTCATTAGGAATTTTGAGAGCCTTGTATATTATCCCAGAGTAGAAGTCAACATTTGGATAAAGCTTTCTATCAATAAAGTATTGATCCTTTGAAGCTTCTACCTCTAAATTTTTTGCTATTTCTAATATTGGATCATCAATACCTAGGTCATATAAAACATCATGAGCTGCCTTTTTAATAATTTTTGCTCTAGGGTCGAAGTTTTTGTAGACTCGATGTCCAAAACCCATTAGTCTGAATGAATCATTTTTATCTTTAGCCTTATTAATATATTCGCTGATATTACCACCATTATTTTGAATGGCCTCTAACATTTCAAGAACAGCTTGGTTTGCACCACCATGTAATCTACCCCAAAGTGCAGAAATTCCAGAGGAGATTGATGCAAACAACCCAGCTTGTGATGATCCTACAATTCTAACTGTGGAAGTTGAACAATTTTGTTCGTGATCGGCATGCAAAATTAAAAGTTTATTGATTGCATTAACCACTACTTTATTCTCAACATATTTTTTATTTGGCATTTTAAACATCATTTTAGTGACGTTTTCAACATAACCTAGACCGAAATCTCCATACTGTAATGGTAGGCCTCTTCTTCTTCTAAAAACCCAAGCAACAAGAATGGGAATTTTAGCTAAAAGATTCAAGAATGCATCATACATTTCTTCTTCGTCAGTAACATCTACAGAGGAGGGGTCAAATGCAACTAATGAACTTGTCAGGCATGATAACATTCCCATTGGGTGAGCTGATCTTGGGAAAGTTTCCAGAATTTTTTTTACATCTTCATCCAGAACAGATCTCTCATGAATATCTTTGAGAAGTTGTTTATACTTTTTTTTAGTTGGAAGTTCTCCATAAATCAACAAATAGGAAACCTCTAGAAAATCTGCATTATTGGCTAAATCTTCAATGGAATACCCCCTGTATCGTAGGATTCCATTTTCTCCATCTAAATAGGTAACCTTACTCTCACATGAGCCTGTATTTTTAAAACCAGGATCAAGTGTAATCATACCACTTGCATTTTTTAACTTGCTTATATCAATTCCGATCTCATTTTCAGAACCAATAATCACATCTAACTCTACAATCTTATTGTCGAATGTTAGTTTAGCTTTTTTCATAAAGACGCAAAGTTAAGAAAAAAGGGCGATTTAATTAAAACTTGAATGCATCTTTACCAGGGAAAACAGCATTCTTACCTAACTTTTCCTCAATCCTGAGTAATTGATTATACTTTGACATTCTATCTGATCTGGACATTGATCCGGTTTTAATTTGACAAGTATTTAAGGCAACAGATAAATCAGCTATAGTATTATCTTCTGTTTCACCAGATCTATGAGACATAACGGTGGTGTAATTATTTTTTTGAGCAAGATTAACGGAATTAATGGTTTCAGTAAGGGTACCAATTTGGTTAACTTTAACTAATATTGAATTTGCGATATCATTATCAATCCCTTTTTGTAAAATTTTCTCATTGGTAACAAAAAGATCATCACCAACTAGTTGACATTTTGAGCCTGACTTGATAGTTGAAATTTTCCAACCATCCCAATCGTTTTCATCCATTCCATCCTCTATGGAAATTATTGGGTATGATTCAATTAACTTGTGTAGATAATTAGATTGTTCCGTTGAATTGAATTTAAAAGGATTGTTTGGTTGAAAAATAGAATAATCGTAAATACCATTTTTATAAAATTCTGATGATGCACAATCTAATGCCAAAAAAACATCGATTCCAGGCTTGTAGCCGGATAGTTCAATAGAATGCAATATAGTTTCAATAGCATCTTCAGTACCGGAGAGTTTTGGAGCAAACCCACCTTCATCACCAACAGCAGTACTAAGTTTTCTTGTTGATAATACTTTCTTTAGATTGTGAAAAATTTCTGAAGCAATCTTTAAAGAATGACTAAAAGTATTTGCACCAACAGGCATAATCATAAACTCTTGGAAAGCAATAGGAGCGTCAGAATGAGAACCACCATTAATAATATTAATCATTGGAACAGGGAGAGTATGTACATTATCTTTACTTAAATACTCATATAGGTATTTATTTTGTACATTACTTGATGCCTTAGCGCAAGCTAAGGAAACTCCTAAAATAGAATTGGCACCTAGATTGGATTTGTTTTTGGTTCCGTCAAGCTCAATCATTAAAGAATCAATACCAACTTGATCCTCAACATCAATTCCAATTAAGTTTTTTGCGATTATACCATTTACATTAGAAACTGCCTTTCTTACTCCTTTTCCCATATAATCAACTCCTCCATCTCTTAACTCAACTGCTTCTTTTTCACCTGTTGATGCACCTGAGGGTACAGCTGCATTTCCTATATGATTTGTAGATGTAATTACATCAACCTCTACAGTTGGATTTCCTCTTGAATCAAAAATTTGTCTTGCCTTTATATCTTTTATAAATGCCATTTTATGTAATCATTGCAATAAAATCATCAAATAAATATGAGGAGTCGTGGGGACCAGCACTTGCTTCGGGATGATATTGAACTGAAAAACAGTTTTTATCTTTTATCCTAATTCCAGCAATAGTATTATCATTTAAATGCATGTGAGTAACCTCGACATTTTTATTCTTTTCTGCATCTTTTTTATTAATAGCAAAACCATGATTTTGAGAAGTTATCTCACCTTTTCCAGTATTTAAGTTAATAACAGGATGATTGATTCCACGATGACCATTTTTCATCTTATAAGTTTTTATATTATTAGCTAATGCAATTACCTGATGACCCAAACATATTCCAAACAAAGGTTTTCCAGTATCTAAAATTTTTTTTGTAACATTTATCGCATTTTCTAATGGTTCAGGATCACCTGGACCATTTGATATAAAATAAGCATCTGGCTTCCACCCTTCCATATCTTTGAATGATGAAGAATGTGGAAATACTTTTAAATAACAATTCCTTTTGGAAAGATTCCTTAAAATGTTCATTTTAACCCCCAAGTCTAATACAGCAACTTTGTATTTCGATTGTTTATCACCATAAAAATAAGACTCTTTTGTAGAAACATTAGACGCAAGTTCAAGTCCTGCCATTGATGGTGTCTTTTTTAGCTGAATTTTTAATTTTTCAATATCGGGATTTAATTCAGTGCATATGACTGCATTCATAAAACCATTATCTCTGATGTAACTTACAAGTGCTCTAGTATCAACATCCGAAATGCAAACAATTTTATTTTTATTTAAAAAGTCTTGAAGAGATTCAGTATCACCATATCTAGAATGAAAAAAACTAAAATTTTTGCAAACTAAACCAGCAATTTTTACTGAGTCAGATTCAATCTCGTTTTTAACAGCACCATAATTTCCTATATGAGCATTAGTCATAACCATTATCTGACCATTATATGATGGATCTGTAAAAATTTCCTGATATCCAGTCATTCCTGTGTTGAAACAGAGTTCACCAAAAGATAAACCTTCAAAACCAACAGACTTCCCGTAAAAAATAGTGCCATCTTCAAGAATTATTAAGGCTTTTCTACGGGACTTGTATTTATTCAACTTAACAAGGATGTTTCATTAAAATTAATATAAAAAAAAAGATAAACCGAAGTTTATCTTAAGAAGTTATTAATATTTAAAATTTAATTTTCCTTTTTATTCTTACTGGTTTTAT
>CABZKA010000021.1 GCA_902526165.1 uncultured Bacteroidota bacterium | reverse complement strand
CTAATAAACAGTTCACAAGTTTTAAAATATATTTTGAGTGGATGGTAAGCCCTGGTGGTAATAGTGGATTTATGTGGGGAGTAAATGAAGATTATAAATATACACATCCCTTTTCGACAGGACCTGAAATACAGATATTAGATCTTATACAATCTGATGGTTCTTTGCCAAATCCCAAGCACAGCGCAGGGGCACTATATGATTTAATCGCACCAAAAAAAAATGTAAATAAAAAAGCGGGTGATTGGAATTCATTTTTGATTACTATTGACCACAGACAAAATTATGGTGAAGTAATTCATAATGGCACGAAAGTTTCTAGTTTTAGTTTGAGTGGAGAAACTTGGGATGAAATGGTGAGAAACTCAAAATTTTCAAATTATGAAGACAAAAGTTTTAGACATGGTGATTTTGGGAAATTTAAAAAAGGTCATTTGGTAATACAGGATCATCCAGGAACTATCTCGTACAGAAATATGAAAATACTTGAGCTTGATTAATGGAAATAAAAAAAAATACTAAGCAATATGATGTGATAATTGTTGGCTCTGGTGCTGGAGGCGGCATGGCTACCAAGGTTCTATCTGAAGCGGGATTGACCGTAGCTGTTGTTGAGTCTGGACCATATTATGACCCAGCAAACCCTGAACAAATGACACAGTTAAAGTGGGCTTGGGAATCTCCGCGAAGGGGTGCTGGTACCACTAGACCATTTGGAGATTTTGATCAGGCCTATGGTGGTTGGGATATTGATGGAGAACCTTACACACAAAAAGACGATACTAATTTTAGGTGGTTCAGATCCAGAATGCTTGGAGGAAGAACCAATCATTGGGGAAGAATTTCTTTAAGATTTGGACCTAATGACTTTAAAAAAAAATCAATAGATGGTTTGGGTGAAGATTGGCCAATAACTTATGATGATCTAAAGCCTTATTATGACCAAGTAGATAAATTAATTGGTGTTTTCGGAACTAAAGAAAATTTGTATAATGACCCTGATGGCTTTTTTTTACCGCCTCCAAAACCCAGATTACATGAACTATATTATGTAAATGCAGCCAGAAAAGCAAATATTAAAGTAATACCCTCAAGACTATCAGTAGTTACGAAAAGAATTAATAATGACAGGGGTGTATGTTTCTATTGCAATGGCTGTTCGAGAAGTTGTAATGTCTATGCTGATTTTTCATCCGGATCATGTTTAATATTCCCTGCTCAAAATGCTGGCGGTCAAATTGATCTTTTTGTGAATTCAATGGTAAGAACAGTCGAAACTAACTCTGAGGGAAAAGCTACTGGAGTTTCCTACATTAATAAAGACGATGGTATAGAATATAAGTTGAGAGGAAAAGTAGTAGTTTTAGCAGCATCTGCATGCAGTTCCGCAAGAATACTACTTAATTCTAAATCTAAACAACACCCAAATGGTTTAGGTAATAGTAGTGATTTAGTAGGAAAATATCTTCATGATTCAACAGGTGGTGACATGATGGCATTTTTACCACAGCTCACAAATAGAAAAACATATAATGAGGATGGTGTTGGAGGAATGCATGTATATTCACCTTGGTGGCTTGATAATAAAAGTTTAGATTTTCCCAGAGGCTATCACATCGAGGTATGGGGAGGAATGGGTGCCCCAACTTATGGTACAGGCTTCAATGTAAACCACTTCAATAAATTTTTTGGACTTAAAGCAGGTGGGTATGGTGATATTTTAAGATCAGATATGAAAAAATATTATGGATCTACAATTGGATTTTCAGGACGTGGAGAATCAGTAGCAATGAAGAGTAATTATTGCGAAATCGATCCAAATAAGGTTGATAAATATGGTGTTCCTGTATTAAGATTTAATTATAATTGGACTGATTATGAAATAAAACAAGCAAAACACATGCAGGATACTTTTGAAGAAATTATTCATAATATGGGTGGTCAGCCATTATTGAATAAGCCTGGTATTGAATCAAATTACGGTCTAACAAAACCTGGTGAAATTATTCATGAGGTTGGTACAACAAGAATGGGTAACAATCCAAAAGAATCTGTTGTTGATAAATTTGAAAGAATGCATGATGTTGATAACGTTTTTGTTGTTGATGCTGGACCTTTTGTTTCACAGGCAGATAAAAACCCAACATGGACTATTATGGCTTTAGCTTGGAGAGCTTCTGATCATATTGTTTCAGAGTTTAAAAAACAAAATTTTCAATGAGAAGAAGAGATTCAATAAAAACAATTACTCTCGGAGCCATAGGTGCTTCATATTTTCTAAATGGTTGTTATGGTGTTACTCAAGAAAAAATAAAGAGGTCATTAACCCGATATCAATACGGCAGAACACCACAAGAAAAATTATATGATGATCAACTTTTTAACCAAGATTTTTTTACTGATGATGAATTGATAACCCTTGATAAATTATGTAACTTAATTTTACCACCGAATGAGAATGGATCAATTAAAGAGGCTGAAGTTGTCCAACTAATCGAATTCATGGCCAAAGATATTCCCTCATATCAAAAACCTTTAAGAGATGGAATTAATTGGATAAACAAGGAAAGTGCTCTAAATTTTAACCTAAGATTTACAGACATTCCTGAGGATTCCCAAAAAAAAATACTTGACAAAATAGCTTATTATGACCCAAATAAGGACATGAATGATTTACCAGATGAAGTCCAATGGTTTAATCTTTTAAGAAATTTAACCGTAACAGGATATTTCACTTCACAGGTTGGAATTAAAGAACTTGGCTATAAAGGAAACAGTCCAAATGTTTGGGACGGAGTCCCGCAAGAGGTGTTAGATGACCACGGCTTAAGTTATGATGAGGAATGGTTGTCAAAATTCGTAGATCAATCAAAAAGACTTGATGTTGCCAAGTGGGATGAACACGGTAATTTAATCTCATAAAAAAAAGCCGTACTAGACGGCTTTAACATTTATAATTATTTGAAGCTTACTCAAGAACTGCTAACGCTTTATCTTTTTCACCAAGCCAAGAAACAATAAAAATCAAATCTTTGGAACCTTTATTTTCTGACAAGTGCCACATGTTTGCAACTCCTAGGAAAGCTTTATCCCCTGCCTTGTATGTTTGTGTAACTATAATTTTCTTTTCAGCATCTTTATCATCTATTGATGTTTCTGTATCATAGTTTACAGTTAATTCACCTTGAACAACGTATGCAACTCCAGTGTATGGGTGATAATGCCATGGTGATTGAAAACCAGATTCCCATCTTTTAATTTGACTTGTGATTGAGGCTTCGCCAGTTGGATAAGAAAATTTAGTTCCTAGCGGATCTTCAGTTACACCAGTCATAATATCGCCATTTTCAAACGATACCATATTGCTATTTTGATCTTTGTTTACCGTACATGCACTTAATATAAAAATCAATATTAATGATGTTAGATTGTATATTTGTTTGTTCATAAAAAATAATTTTTATAAATGTATAAAAAAAGCCCCATATTGGGGCTTAAAGTGGTACCTCGCAGAATCGAACTGCGGACACAAGGATTTTCAGTCCTTTGCTCTACCAACTGAGCTAAGGTACCATTGAATTTTTGTGAAGTAAATATAAAGGTTTTACTAGATATTTAACAAATTGCTAAAAACTTGTTTAATTTTACAATTCATCAATGAATTTGTTAGTTGACATAGGTAATTCCAATTCTAAAATTGCAATTACCAAAGATTATAAAGTTGTTGAGGAATTCCATTCTTTAAGAAACTTGTTGAAAAAAATAAAGAATCTTTTTATAGATTATAAAATAACCCATTCCTGTTTGTCAAATGTTTCTATTCCAAATATTAAACTGATGGAATTTTTAAAAACTAATAGCTGTTTTTTTGATCTAAAAAATAATCATCTACCATTTAAAAATCCTTATAAAGAAGATTTGGTTGGCGATGATCGTTTGGCTTTGGTTTGTGCTGCTCAAAAAGATTATCCAAATGAAAATGTCTTAATTATTGATATAGGAACTTGTATAACATATGATATTAAAACAAAAAATAATGAATATTTAGCTGGTGGAATATCACCAGGTTTAGGTTTGAGATATGATTCTATTAGTCAAAGAGCATTTTTAATAAAAAAAATCAATCCAAGTTATCCTAAAAATATGAAGGCATTTGATACTGAATCATCTGTTAATCTCGGAACTTTTTTGGGTACTCAACTGGAGATTGAGGGTTTCATTAAAAAATATTCAAGTCAATATGATGATTTAAAAGTAATTATAACTGGAGGGGATTCAAATTACTTGTCAGGTAAGATAAAAAACACCATATTTACAACTTCAAATTATGTTTTTAAAGGGCTAGAATTCCTTATAGAGACTAACAAATAACATGAATAAAATTTCATTGCTTTTTATCATTTTATTTATTCAGTTTGGTTTTGCTCAAAAATCAAGTTATTCTCCTTATTCTTATTTTGGAGTTGGTGAAACAAATTTTTCGGCAACAGCAGAAAATAGAATGATGGGAGGAAATACGTCTTATTACGATAGTGTCTCAGTTAACCTGAATGTTCCTGCATCACTTTCTAAGCTTAGATTTGTAAACTATTCGCTGGGACTCAATTTAAAAAATAATAGATATACTGCCCAGGACAATAATGCAAAGTCAACATCTGCAAGTCTCAATTATTTGTCAGTATCAATACCAACGAAGATTTTAGGGTTTAATTTTGGTTTAAAACCAAACACCTCTGTAGGTTATCTTCTTGAATCAGTTGATGAATCAACTGACCCGATTATTACCAACCGGTATGATGGCGATGGTGGAATTAATAGTGCTTTTGTAGGTTTAGGGTTTGAATTATTTAAAAATTTTGGCATTGGAATAAGTTCATCATATTCTTTTGGTAATTTAAATCATTATCATTCAAAGTTATTGACTGATGTAGAACTTTATACGAGAGTTTCAAGTGAATCATCTTTGAGTGGACTTAGCTATAATTTATCAGCAGTTTTTCAACAAAAATTTAGAAATAACACTCTGATATACAGCTCATTTGTATATCAACTGGAGTCAAGTTTAACTTCGAAAAATTCGCAATCAATTGCAACTTTAAAAACTGATGGTAGTTTTGGTGGTGATACCGAAAATATGGATTTATCACTAACTGGAATGGATGAAACCAAGTTTACTATCCCAAGTTTTTTAAACTTTGGAATTGGTTTTGGAGTAGATAAAAAATGGTTTTTTGGCGTTAATATGAAATCAGTTAGTGGTAATGGTTATAAAAATGAGTTGATGGCTTTAGATAACATTAACTTTAACGAACATAACATATACTCTGCTGGAGGTTTCTTTCTGCCTCAGTTTGATTCATTCACAAGTTTTTTTGACAGGGTTACTTACAGAGTTGGATTCAAATTCATTGATGGAGCATTGGAGGTAAATGGCCAAGATATTAAAGATTTTGGTATAAATTTTGGACTTGGATTACCTGTGGGTAGAATATCAAAGGCAAACATTGGTTTAGAATTTGGGCAAAGAGGTACAAATGATTTTGGTTTGATAAAAGAAAATTATCTTAATTTAATGATTGGTGTCTCGCTCAATGATCTATGGTTTATAAGATCAATGTATAATTAATTATGAAAAAAATAATTTTTTTAACATTATTATTAGTAATATCCAACCTCAACTCTCAAGCTTCAATAGATTGTAACTCGAATCTTTCAATTTTTGCTGAATATTACAAGGTTAAAAACTATGACGCGGCTTACGAACCCTGGATGTCAGTTAGAGAAGAATGCCCTAAAATAAATCCTGCAATTTATTTTCAAGGATCCAGAATGCTGGAGGAATTCATAAAGACATCAGATGGTGAATCTAAGATAGCATACCAGGATGATTTACTCAAGCTTTATGATGAGTGGTTAATAAATTTCCCAGCTTATAATGGTAGATCAATTGTTGGTCAAATTATGTCTAATAAAGCCCAAAAAATGATCGACTATAAATTGGCAACCAAAACCGAAATTTTTGATTTATTTGAAAATGCATATCAAATTGACCCTGTAAGTTTTGATGATCCAAAACCGCTTTATAATTATTTCAAAACATATTTTGAACTATATAAGTTAGGAAATGGTAAGATTACATTAAATCAAATTTTCAATAAATATGAAGAATTGTCTGAAAGGTATAATTCAATAATTGATGAATACTCTAAACAAATTGATATCATTATTAACAAAGAAAATTCTGGAATTGCATTAACATCCAGAGAAAAAAGGAATAAAAGGGTTTATGAAATAAATTCAAATGCTTCAAATATATATTTAAGGAATCTTAATGCAATAATTGCAAAGGAATCAACATGTGAAAATTTAATTCCACTCTATAGAAAAAACCTTGAGGAAAATAAGACTAATCCAGTATGGCTCAACAGAGCAGCCAGTAGAATGGATAGTAAGGAGTGTTCAGATGATCCTCTGTTTGTTGTTCTTGTAGAGCTATTGCATAATTTAAATCCATCTGCCAATTCTGCTTACTATTTAGGATTGCTTAATGACAAAAAAAATAATTTAGAAGAGGCATTGAGGTTTTACAACGAATCTATCGAACTTCAAACTGATAATATAAAAAAGGCTAGAATTCTTTACAAAATTGCTACGAAATTCAAAAATACTAAACAGTTCTTTAGATCCAGAAATTATGCAAGACGTGCTCTCGAATTTCAGCCTTCAATGGGTAGAGCAAATCTTTTAATTGCCAATTTGTATGCAAGTAGCGCAAATGGCTGTGGGAAAACTCAATTTGAAAAAAGATCAGTTTATTGGCTTGCAGAAAGAGAAGCTAGAAAAGCAGCTTCTATTGATGCAACTATAAGAAAAACTGCATTAAAAGCCGCAGAGAGTTACTTAGGTAGGGCTCCATCAAAAACTGATATCTTCACCGAGGGTAATTCTGGCAAGGTTATTACATTTAATTGTTGGATTGGATTGTCTGTCACTGTACCAACTCTTTAGTTTTGATACGTACAATTTTCCTGATCTTTTCATTGTTGATTATCCAATCTTGTAAAAATGATTTTGAGAGTATTATTGATATCAATAAATATTCTAAAATACCTGTAGCTGTTACTGAAAATTTTAATTTAAAATATACAGATTCTGCAGTTGTTAAGGCTGTTTTAAATTCACCTCTAAATATAGATTATACAAATCAAACATTTCCCTATGCTGAATTTCCAGAGGGTTTAAATATAAGGTTTTATGAAAATAAGGATGATTCAACAAATGTGTCTGCTAACTACGGTATAGTATATTACAAAACAAAAATTGTTAGCCTTGAAGGTAATGTTGTTATTCAGTCAGCAGATGGCAGTAAAATTGAATCAAGTCAAATATATTGGGATCCTGAGCAAGAATGGTTATTTACGGAAGAAGATATTGTTTTTTCAAGTAATGAATATGATATAAATGCGAATAAGCTTGATGCTGATAGATCTTTCAAATTACTCAAAACGGGCAAATTAAACGGAAATTTTTTATTCGATGATAAATAAATAATATGAAGTATCACAAAATCTCAGAAATTGCCTATTTAACCATATCTTTAATTGTCTTTTTTGATATAATTTTTTTAAAAAAAACAATTGAAGGTAATATTCCATTACTTATATTAGGATTTCTCTCTTTTTTAATGTTTCTATTTAGAAGGCATTACAGA
This sequence comes from uncultured Bacteroidota bacterium, assembly GCA_902526165.1. Classification (GTDB taxonomy): domain Bacteria; phylum Bacteroidota; class Bacteroidia; order Flavobacteriales; family Flavobacteriaceae; genus Eutrophosalina. Next base: position 9,441 of record CABZKA010000021.1, on the reverse strand, counting down.
AAAAAGTTTAACAACAGAAAAAATACTAATTAGTTTAACTTGAACTCATATTCTTTAAATAATTCTTTTATTGTTCTTATAATAGATATTTGTATTTTCGTCTTCTAAATTTTTTTTATGGCAGCACTCGGTAGTTTAAGAAGAAACTCTTTTGTTTTAATTTCCGTAATTGGTATGGCACTATTCGCATTTGTAATTGCAGGTGTATTTGATGGTTCTGGATTTCAGTCCCAAGATCCAATTGGCGAAGTCAATGGTGAAAAAATATCAATTACCGACTTTAGAAATCAAGTTGATTTTCTTAAAAAATCATATAACTTTTCTGATTTACAAGCCTTAAATACGTCATGGGATCAAGTAACTCGTAAAGAAATTTTTAGACAAAGGATAGATCAATTAGGACTTGGATCTGGAAAAGCTCATCTTGATTATTTTTTAGCTAATAATCCTAATTTCAATAGTGATGAAAGATTTTTAGATGATGCTGGTATCTTTGACATTGATAAGTTTACTGATTTTGTTCTAAATCTAAAAGATTTTAACCCGCAAGGTTACAGTCAATGGACTCTGCAAGAAAAAGAATTTAAAAGCCAAATTGAACAGAACAATTACCTAAACCTCATAAAGTCTGGAATAAACTCATCAAATTATGAGGGTGAATTAGAATTTTTAAAGTCTAATTTAACTGCAAATATATTGTACGTTAAAATTCCATATAGTTCAATTCCTGACAGTTTAGTTTCGATTTCAAATTCTGAAATAAAGTCTTACATAAATAAAAACTCTAACGATTTTAAGCAAAAGCCAACAAGAGGTTTTGAATATGTTGTGTTTGAGGAATTACCTTCTAACAAAGATGAAAGAGATTTGAGAGATAAATTAAATTCATTTTTAAACGATCGCGAGGAGTTCAACCCTGTTTCAAATTTGAATGAATTTGTAAAGGGTTTTAAGAGTACAAATGATTTTGATTTTTATATTGATGAAAATTCTGATATACCATTTGATTCATTATTTAGGCCAAAGGGTTTTTTTAGTTCAGATCACGCACAAATGATCTTTAATCTAAATAATGATCAAATTTACGGTCCATATAAAGACAATGGTTTCATGAAAATTTCGCGAATGCTTGAAAAGAAAAATAATGGAAATGTCAGGGCCAGTCATATTTTAATATCTTATAAAGGCTCGCAAAATGCAGACCCTTCAATTGAGAGATCTAAAAATGAGGCAAAAACTGAAGCAAATAGAATCCTCAAACTAGCAAGATTAGATCCTGATAGTTTTTCAAGTTTAGCTTTAGAGTTTTCTGATGGTCCCTCGAAAAGTAGTGGAGGAGATCTAGGTTTTTTTCAAGAAGGCATGATGGTGAAGCCTTTTAATGATTATGTTTTTAAAAGTAACATTGGAAGAATTGGTGTTGTTGAAACTGAATTTGGGTTTCATGTTATCAAAGTTGTTGCAAAAGAAGATTTAGCTAAAGTTGCAACAATTGCCTTAAAAAATGTTCCATCAAACTTTACGAGTGACTCTGTTTTTAATGTTGCCTCAAAATTTGAAATTGAATTGTCAAAATCTCAGGACCTAATTAGTACAGCGGAATCATTTGAATATGAATCTAAATCACTCTCAAGTATTACCCCTTTAGATCATGAATTGCCTGCCCTAGGGAATCAAAGAAATTTAGTGAAGTGGCTGTTTGAAGATGATACAAAAATTGGAGATTATAAAAGGTTTGACTTAAGCCCCGGTGGGTATGTTATAGCACAACTCAAAGATGTTAGCAACGAAGGATTAATGGATGTTAGTATAGGATCAATATTGGCTTTACCTGAATTAAGGAAAAATAAAAAAGCTGATATGATTATTAAAGAAAACAATCAATACAATAGTTTAGATGATTTGTCTAATGAGAAAGGTTTGGAAATAGTTTCTGTATCGGCTATCAACCAAAGTTCACCTGTGGTTGCTCAAGCTGGATATGAACCAGTTATTATAGGAAACGCATTTGGATTAGATGTTGGTGAATCCTCTGGTTTTTTCCAAGGTGAGGAAGGTGTATATATGATCAAATTGGTTGATATTAATAAGGTTGAGAGTCCATCAACTTATTTAAGTTTTGAAAATCAAATATCAAATAAACGAAGATCAGATACTGAATCTAAAATTTTGGAATCTTTTAAATCTGAATCAAAAATTATTGATAACAGAACTGCCTACTATTAAAAAAAATTTTGTCGGTATTGCCAAAATATGTTCAGGTAAAAGAATAAATAAGTCATACTTAAGCAAAATTTTAAAACAATCCCAGTTAGGGTACCTAAAATAGATCCAAACGCAGGTTTAAGTGATTTTTTTAGACTCTTGTTATTAATCATTTCACCCGCAATCGCACCAATTATTGGTCCAATAAAAATCCCAAAAGGTCCAATAATAAAAATTCCAATTAGTAAACCTAAACTAGCTCCAATTTGTCCCCCCACAGACCCTCCAAGTTTTTTTACACCATAAATAGGGGTGATAAAATCTAGCAAGAAAACTAAAACTGCAACTGATAATGTTATAAAAATAAATTTTAAATTGAAAGGGACAGCATTAGTTAAATTTAAAAGCAGTAGTCCAAACCATGATGTAATCGGTCCTGGAATGATAGGTAAAAAGCTTCCAATTATTCCAACCAAGCATAAAATTATCCCAATAGCAAAAATTAAAATGTCCATATCACTTTATTAAACTAATTTTGTATTTTGAAACAGATGTCAATTTTAAAGTTAAATTACATTAAATATTTTTTGGTTTTTTTCCTTTTTATTTTTTTTTCATGTGAGTTGCCAATTGATAAAGAAATTGAAAAAGCAGAAAAATTAATATGGAGCTCTGGTGATGAATATCCAACAGTTCCAAAATGTGAAAATTTTGTTGATGCAAAAAAAAGATTTAGTTGTCTGCATGAGTACTTTAATAATTACCTTATTAGTAATTTAAAAGACAACTCATATCTCAAAGATTTAAAATTTAATGATTCACTCAAAATAAAAATAATTGTTGATAAAAACGGAAAGATTTATCCCGAAGGAATAGACTTTAAAAATTCTGAAAATGATAATGAAAAAATAAAATCCATTATCTATGAACTACTAGATTCAATACCAAATATTATACCTGCTGTAAAAACTGATTACGGAGTCAAAGTAAAATCACAATTTATTCTTCCAATAATTTTAAATATTGAATATGAATTCTAAGATTATTTTAGGTATTGATCCCGGAACTAACATTATGGGATATGGTTTAATAATTGTAGAAGACAAAAAAATGTCTCTTTTAGATTTCGGCGAAATAAATATGAGTAAAATAAAAGATCATTCTTTAAAGCTAGATAAGGTTTATAAATCAATAATTGAGATTATTGAATTACATAAGCCTGATGAAATTGCAATTGAGGCACCATTTTTTGGTAAAAATGTTCAGTCAATGTTAAAACTTGGAAGAGCACAGGGAGTTGCTATGGCTGCTGGGATATCAAGACAAATACCGATAAAAGAATATTCTCCAAAGAAAATAAAAATGGCAATTACAGGTAATGGTAATTCATCCAAGGAACAGGTTGCAAAAATGTTAAAATCTATTTTAAAGTTTAAAAAGCTTCCAAAAAAATTAGATTCTACTGATGGCTTAGCTGCTGCAGTATGTCATTTTTATAATGAAAAAAATATAGTTGGTAGTGATAAGTACTCAGGATGGAATTCGTTTTTGAAAAGTAACCCTGATAGGCTAAAAAATTAAATTTGGCAGGAATATATATACACATCCCTTTTTGCAAAAAAGCATGTAGTTATTGCAACTTTCATTTCTCTACATCATTGATTCTTTACCACGAAATGATTAATGCGATCAAAAAAGAAATTATTCTAAGGTCAAAAAATTATCATGATGAAATTGAAACAATATATTTTGGGGGTGGAACACCTTCACTTTTAAAAATTAAAGACATAGATGATATTTTTTTTACTATTGAGAACAACTATAATTTATCTAATAATGTAGAAATCACAATTGAAGCTAATCCGGATGACTTTTCAAAAAATAAGTTAAAATCCCTCAGTAAAACAAAAATTAATAGAATTAGTTTAGGAGTCCAAACATTAAATGATGATGCACTTAAATTAATGAAAAGGGTTCATTCGTCTAAACAGTCTATTGAGTCAATTGAAAACTCATTATTATTTTTTAAAAATATATCTATTGATTTAATCTACGGCATACCTAGTTTGGATAGGAATAGTTTAGATCAAGATTTAAGGCTATCGCAATATTACGATATAAAGCATATTTCTACCTATGCTTTAACTGTTGAGCCAAAAACTTTACTAGAATCTCAGATCAATAAAAACCTGATAACTATGCCAGAAGATGATGATGTTTATAAGCAGTACATATATATAAATAATTTTCTGTCCAATGAAAATTATGAAAATTATGAGATGAATAGTTATGCAAAGAATGGTTTTTACTCTAAAAATAATTCTGGATATTGGCTAAGAAAAAAATATATTGGAATTGGACCTTCTGCTCACAGTTTTGATGGATTTACAAGAAGTTGGAATATTTCAAATAACTCTGAGTATATCAAAGGAGTTAAAGTTAACAAGCTAAATGTAAAAAGAGAGGTTCTCTCAAAAGTAGACATATATAATGAGTATATAATGACTGGGCTACGTACAATTTGGGGAGTGTCAGGTTGCTATATCTCAAAAAATTTTGGTAAAAATTTTTATGAACACTTTATGAATAGGTCTCAAAGTTATTTAAAATCAAATCATTTAGTTAAAAATGGAGATTTGTATACTGTTTCAAAGAAAGGTAAGTTTTTGACTGATGGAATTGCTGCTGAACTTTTCTTAATCAAGCTCAAATAGTTATTTGGTATAATTGTAATAAAACTTTGTAATTGTTTCGATACCATTTAAAAAGTTGGATATCCCGTAGTGTTCATTTGGGGAATGAATGGCGTCCGAATCAAGTCCAAAACCCATTAAAATTGTTTTACTTTTTAATATTTTTTCAAATTGTGCTATTATTGGTATTGATCCTCCGTCCTTTGTAGGAATTGGTTCTTTTTTAAATACATCTTCGTAAGCTTTGGAAGCTGACTTGTATGCTTTTGACTCTGTTGATGTCAAATAAGGTTCACCGCCATGATGCTCGCTTACTTTAACTGTTACATTTGGAGATGCTATTTTTTTAATATAGTTAGAAAATAGTTGACTTATTTTTTTCCATCTTTGATTAGGTACTAATCTCATTGAGATTTTTGCATATGCTTTGCTAGGTATCACAGTCTTGGAACCCTCCTCTGTGTATCCTCCCCATATACCATTTACATCCAAGCATGGTCTGATGGATCTTCGTTCAATTGATGTATAACCATTTTCACCGGATGGATTAGTTATCCCTACAGATTTAGCATATTCAATTTCCGAAAATGGAATAGACCCCATCTTTTTTCTTTCAAAATCACTGTATTCAATAACTTCATCGTAAAAACCTGGAATGGTAATTTTTTTTTCATTATCGTGCAGAAGATTAATTATTCTTGATAATTCATTAATAGGATTAATTACTGAACCACCATAGTGACCGGAATGTAGATCTCTATTTGGACCAGTCAACTCTAGCTCCATATATGTCATTCCCCTTAATCCAATTGTGATGGAAGGTGTTTTTTTATCAATCATTCCTGTGTCTGAAACTAAAATTATATCACACTCAAGTTTTCTCTTATTTTTCTCGATAAAAATCTCAAGATTATCACTGCCAATCTCTTCTTCTCCTTCTATCATTATTTTTATGTTACAAGGGAATCCACCATTATTATTTAAAATTTCAAATGCCTTGATGTGCATAAACATTTGTCCTTTATCATCACACGCACCTCTGGCAAAGATTGCTCCTTCAGGATGGATAGATGTTTTTTTTATTATTGGTTCAAAGGGTGCAGAATTCCATAATTCAATAGGGTCTGTTGGTTGAACGTCATAATGACCATAGACCAGTACTGTAGGTAGTTTGTTGTCAATTATCTTTTCACCATATACTATCGGATTTCCCTTTGTTTTGCAAATTTCACAATTATTAAAACCTTGTTTTTCCAAATGGGACTTTAATAACTCAGCACAAGTAATAATATCTTTTTTGTGTTCTGATTTAGCACTTATCGATGGAATTCTCAATAGTTCAAATAATTCTTCCAGAAATTTATTTTTATTTCTTTCTATATATTCTTTTACCTTGTCCATTCTATTTGTAAAATTAATAAATCCCCTTATAGCTATTAAATTATCTTGCTTATATTTGCTTCCCTCGCGGGTGTGGTGAAATTGGTAGACACGCTAGACTTAGGATCTAGTGCTTCACGGCATGGGGGTTCGAGTCCCTCCACCCGCACTTTTATTATCTTTGAATCCAAATTTCATGTAAAGGATCTCCTTTACTACTAAAACCCATATGATTCCACTCACCGTTATCTAATTTATATTCAAAACCTAATTCAGCACCAACCCTCGAGCTATCCCTTGAGAAGAATTCAATTTGTTCAATGTATTTACCATCAATTGTCTTATATGTTCCACCGCCTGTTCCCATAAATTGTTTGGTTGTGGTATTATATGCTATCCATTGAAATCTACTACCAGACAGGATTTTCATTGTCTTTCTGGGTCTATCAATACTTCTCATGCTTCTGACGCCATCCCTAATTCTTCCTGACATAAGCCAAGCACCATTAAGTTTTCCGGGACTCCCATCGTCAATTTTTATCCAACTTTCACCTGTACTTATAATCGTCATTTTATTTTCTTTTAGCTCTATCTCATCATTTGTAGTCAATCCAACCCTTTCAGGATTTTTAGAATCAAATTCAATTTTTTGAGTTAATAAATTGCCATTGATGTACCAAGAGCCTCCATTTGTAGAAATAAATTTTCCATCAATATTATTGAATACAGTATAGGAGTTGAAACCATTTGAGAAAATAGCAACGTGCCTTTCATTTATTCCATCAAAATTTATTTTATTTTTTCCCCAAGCACCGTCAATTGATTGAGAATTTAAAAATTGTGAGACTATAATTAGTATTAATAAGGGTGCTTTATTCATTTTTAATTGATTTAATAATTTGATTTATTGATACTAGGTTATCATTAATAAACTTAGTGTTAATTATTTTAATTTCATTTCTCTTCTTTTCATTCATCAAAAGTTCGTTTACTATCTCGTAAAATTCTTTTGAGTTTTTTATGGTGAATACTCCTTTTAGCCTTATTAATTCATTCGCTTCGTTAAAAAATTTATAATTCTTCCCAATTATAATCGGATTACCATATATACATGTTTCTAATATATTATGTAACCCCTTTTTATTAAAACCACCACCAACGTATGATATAATAGCAAATTTATAAATATATTTTAGTACACCAATCGAGTTTATCAAAAGTACATTATGACGTGCATTATAAATATTATCATTTAGTAAATTAACTTCGTTATTAAATTTATTTTTTATTCTTTCAATATTTTTTTTGTTTGCCACGTGTGGTGCTATTATATACTTAAAATCTTTTACTTTACTATTTTTTATATACTTAATTATTATTTCTTCATCCTTTTCCCACGTACTTCCAAATACCATGCACTGATAACCCATCAAGTATCCTTGTAACTTATCATTTTGATAAACTTCATTCTTTTGTAATAGAGCTCTGTTAAATTTTAAATCTCCAGAATATTTTACATTATCAAATCCCAACTTTTTCAAATTTTCCAAACTGATCTTATCTTGTACATAAATCTTATTAAATTCTCTTATTGAACTAGACAAAATTCTACTTGTAAACCTATTAAAGGTGTAGTTTACCAAATAAGATCTAATATTCTTTTTCTTTAACTCTTTTATATAGTTTGGCCAAATTTCTTGCTTAATAAATATTGAAATATATGGGTTTACTATTCTTATAAATTCTTTAGCATTATACATTGTGTCTATCGGTAAATAATATGTATAACTTATTTCTTTTATCCTTTTCTTTAGTTTAAATCCCGACTCCGAAAAGAATGTTAAAATAATTTTCTCATTAAAATTCTTTTTTATTTCTTTTATCAATGGTATTGCTAATTCATATTCCCCAAGTGATGCTGCATGGATCCAAATATGTTTTTTTGTTTTATCGATCTCTCTACTTATTTTATCTAGTAAGTTTACTCTTACCAATAAAAAAATTTTTATTTTTTGAGAGAAAATAGACAATGTAGGTAGTAGAATTTTTTTAAAAATTCCTATTAATATATTATAAGCAATACTCATTATAACTAAAGTAATACATTTAGAAATATCATATCTAGAAAATTTTCTTTGATCACAAAATTGAAATGAGAGACAAATTAATATTTACAATATTATTATTAAGTTTTAATCAAGTCGTTTCTACAACGATGTCTCTATTTATTTTTCTAATTAATCCACATAAAACTTTACCAGGACCTATTTCTGTAAATTTTTGGGCCCCCAAATTAATCATATTAACGATGGATTCAGACCACCTTACAGGTGAAACCATTTGATCGATTAAATTTGTTTTAATTTCATTTTTATCTGTGACTGCCTTAGCAGTCACATTTTGAAAAATTGGACAAACAGGATTGTTGAATTTAATAGTGTCAATAAATTCTTTAAGCTCTTTTTTTGCATCATCCATTAATTTTGAGTGAAAAGCACCATTGACGTTTAGTTGTAAACTCCTCCTAGCACCAATATTATCAAATAGCGTACAAATTTCCTTAATTCCCTCAATTTCACCAGACACAACAACTTGCCCTGGACAATTTAAATTAGCAGCTACAACGTATTTGTTAAATTTTTCACATTCATTTATAATTACTTCATCATCTATACCTAAAATTGCAGCCATGCTACCTGGATTATTATCACAAGCTTTTTGCATAGCATTTGCACGAGCGGAAACAAGCTTTAGGCCATCCTCAAACTTAATTGTTTTATTGGCTACTAGTGCAGAAAACTCACCTAGCGAATGTCCGGCTACAAAATCCGGTTTAATTTTGGAATTAAGTTCTAGTAACTTTGCTATTGAATGAACAAATATTGCTGGCTGAGTTACTTTTGTTTGCTTTAAATCTTCATCAGAACCCTCAAACATAATATTTGATAATGAAAAACCAAGTGTTTCATCAGCTCTATCAAATAATTCTTTAGCGTTGTCAGATTTTATGTAAAGTTCTCTACCCATGCCCCTAAATTGTGAACCTTGTCCGGGGAATACAAATACATTCATTTAATTAATTTTATCATATGTGATGAAGCTAAAATTATAATTATGATTCTCAATATTAAACATTTTTATATTTTTAACCTCTTTCCATAAG
>CABZKA010000020.1 GCA_902526165.1 uncultured Bacteroidota bacterium | reverse complement strand
TTTTTAATTTAATATCATGAAGAAAATTTTTTTGCTAATGTGTTTTTTGGGGATTGCAGCCCCTTACTATTTTTTATTTAAATTCCTAGAATTCAAAAATTGGGAATGGTCACTGTCTGAATTTTTTGCCGACGCTAATGTAAATTTTGCATCATCAATGCTCTCAGCTGATTTAGGTGTCGCAGCAATGACTTTTTTTATTTTTATTATTTATGCATTTAAGAATCAGCCATTAAAACTTTTGAAATATACCGCATGTATGTTTCTAGTTGGATTTTCACTAGCTATGCCAATATTCTTATATGATAATTATAAAAAATTTAAAGTGAGTAAGGCTTAATGTTACTGTTTCTCTAAGTATACTGAAGTAGATGGATAAGCAAAATCACTGTTGTATTTTTTGACTATTTCAATGATTTTGTAATTGATATCTTGCTTGGTATCAATCAACAACTTCCAATCTGGACTGTTCACAAAATACAGAACCATAACGTCTAAGGAACTTGCCCCAAACTCTAAAAACCGAACAACTCCATCTTTGTTGGTATTTGGGTGATCATCAATTAAATTTTGAATATCAGCTACAATATTTTTTATTTGATCTACACTCGTGTCGTAAGTTAAACCAATATCAGTTTTTACTTTTCTAACAGGTTTTAAGCTTAAATTATCCAATTCCGTATTGATCAAATTCTTGTTTGGAACAGTTACTAAACTCTTATCAAAAGTTCTAATTCTTGTACTTCTAAATCCAACCTTTTCTACTACACCAGTAATTCCACCAATAGTAATAATATCTCCAACTGTAAACGGTTTATCAAAGAATATTGTAAAAGATCCAAGTAAGTTTTCAAGACTTTCTTTAGACGCTAATGCTACAGCAACACCGCCTATACCAAGACCAGCAGCCAGTGCAGTTATATCAATTCCAAAAATATTTCCCAGAATAATTAAAACACCAAAAATTACAACTAAAACTTTAGCGATCTCTATTGCGAATGGGATCAACTGATCATCAACTTTGCTTTCAGTTTTAGCTGCTTTCTGAGCCAGCCTTAATCCGACATATTCCACTGATTGTAATAAGATATAAATTATACTTGAAACAAGTAGAAGTAAAAACCCTTTTTCAAAAAACATTCTCAATCCAAGTTCATCAGAGCTTACTAGATTTAACGAATCCGGAATGCTTAGCATGTTAGATGCCAAGTAAATTATTAGCAAGAAAAGAAAATAGGTGATTGGTTTTTTTAGAAGGTTATCAAATTCAGACTTACCCCCTTTATTATTTCTGTCACCAACAATTTTGAATAAAAATTTCCTAAGAATAGAGCTTATGAGTCCTTTAAAAATGAGACCCAATACAACAATAGAAATTGATATAATATAGTTCTGTACTGTATTTCCGAAAAATTCAATATTTAGAAAACTTATATCGTCCATTTGGTAAACAAAAATAGACAATTATTGAGAATAAGGTAAAAAACTTAAATCCATAAAGTTTGCCAACTCAAAATCAAGAGGAGATAAACCTCCAATATCGTGTGTAAACAATTCAACATCGATTTGGTTATAAACATTGGTCCATTTGGGATGATGATTTAAGTCTTTACATTTTTCTGAAATAGTTTTCATAAAGTCGAAAGCTTCGTCAAAAGATTTAAAAGTAAATTTTGCAAAAAGTATATTATTATTAATGCTCCAGTTTTTTGACAATAGTCTAAGCTTATCATCAACTTCATTTTTAGTTATTTTTTTCATGGATCTAGTTTAAATGAAATGGTTGTACTATATGTTGTTGTAACATACTTTTCTTTGTACTTGGCAGGCTCAAAGTAAGGTAGTTTAATCATAATTCTGTAGGCCTCATCTTCTAAAATCCTACTTTCACCAATTGTCGTAAAGTTTGTGTATAATCCATCAGAGGTCATATCAAATTGTATAAAAACATTTCCTTCTTCTCTCTTTTTTATTGCGCGCTTTGGATATTTAAAAGTTTTCGAAATGTGATCATCAATAAATTTTATAAAGCAAAGCTTTTCATTTTCTGACTCAGCACAATCATCAAATAAAGGAGGTATCTCGATTTCATCAAAGCCTAGTTTTCTTGGAATTTGGTATTTAACTGAAACTAAAAAAGTTTTTTTAAACGCAATATTATTTTTCTTAGCAGGAATTGCATCAGGAAGATTTTGAATTAGCTTAGACGCAGCATCATTAAACAATTTTTTAGCTAGGTTTAAAGACTCCCGCTCAAAGAAGCTAACACCAACTACACTTGAATTTGATATTACATTTGAAACACTTCCATTTTGATCAATATCAAATTTTACTTTAACAATTGCCTCAAGGTCATTCTCCCAGGCTTGTTGGGGATAAATAAAGTTTTTTTGAATGTGATTGTCAATAGTTTCATTAAAACAATTTTTTTGAAATTTATATGGGAGCAATTCACAAACAGGAAATATAGGGTATGTTTCGATTACTTCATTAGAATTTTGGGCATAGTTGTTGATTATTATTAGAAAAAATATAAATATAAACTTTTTCATTGCTTACAAAAATATAAGATACAAAGTAACTACTAAAATTTTAAAATGCGAACACGATTATCATATAGATCAGGAAATCCAGCACTAAACAAAAATACATTTAAGAACTTAAGTAGAACAAGCACTAACCCATTAGTTGCTGACCAATCCATGACAATTAAAGGAACAGTTGATAAAACAGCTATTTCTCTTTTTTTATTAATAGTTGCTGGATATTACTCATATAGTATTAATTCACCAATACTTTTGATTGGTGGGGCTTTAGCAGGCTTTATAACTGCTATAATTACAATTTTTAATAAAAAAGTTGCTCCGGTAACAGCTCCTTTATATGCAATTTTTGAAGGTTTAGCTCTGGGTGGCATTTCATTTATGTATGCTCAACAATATGAGGGAATTGTACTAAATGCCGTTAGTTTAACAGCGTTGATATTACTATCATTACTTATGGCCTACCGTTCAGGTCTAATCAAACCCTCTGAGAATTTTAAACTAGGTGTTGTCGCTGCAACAGGAGGAATATTTTTAGTATACTTACTATCCCTTATAGGAAGTTTCTTCGGAATGGATTTATCAATTTTAAATCCAACTAATGGTTCTATGTTTAGTATAATCTTTTCTTTAGTCGTTATCCTAATTGCTAGTCTCAATTTAGTACTCGATTTTGATTTTATTGAAGAAGCTTCTGAAAATGGAGCACCAAAGTATATGGAATGGTATGCAGCCTTTGGGCTTATGGTGACACTAGTTTGGTTGTATTTAGAGATATTAAGACTTTTAGCAAAGATCAACTCCCGAGATTAATTTTAATCTTTTTATAAACTAAAAAACTATTTTCCCTTGCATTTTTTTCCTATATATGCAAAAAAACTATTTTGAAGTTTTACCTAAAATTTATAGTTATTATTTTTTCTCATATCATCTTCGCACAATCGAACGATGAATTTAATCAAAAGCCAAAACTTGTTGTAGGTATTGTTGTAGATCAAATGAAATATGAATACATACCAAAGTTTTGGAATAAATATGGATCTAAAGGATTCAAAAGACTTGTAAAGGATGGTTTTAATGCAAAGAATGCACATTACAGCTATGCTGTTACATCAACTGCACCAGGTCATGCAACTGTAGTTACAGGAACAACACCAAATTACCATGGAATTATTGGTAACGATTGGTTTAACCCGTCTTTGGGTAAAGAAGTGTACTGCGTAGATGACTTTTTTAAAAAATCAGTTGGTACAGCGACTGATGAGGGCAAAAAATCACCAAAAAATTTACAAACAACCACAATCTCTGATGAAAATAGAATATCAACAAATTTTAAGGCTAAAACCTTTAGCGTTGCATTGAAAGACAGATCTGCAGTATTATCAGCTGGACATACATCAGATATGACCTACTGGTTTCATGCAAAAAATGAGGGTAGATTTATTTCAAGTTCATACTACATGGATGAACTTCCGGATTGGGTTGAAAGTTTCAATGACAGATCTAATATATTCAAATACATATCAAAATGGGATACCTATTACAATATTAAATTATACACAGAAAGTGGTCCTGATTTAAATAAACATGAAATAAAGTATTTGGGTAAAGAGAATTCAACCTTTCCACACGATTTAGAAAAAATATCAAAAAAAAAGAATGGTAAAATTGATTATGATGTTATTAAGTATTCTCCATTTGGTAATGATATAGTTAAGGATTTTGCATTAAATGCAATCAAGTTTGAAAACTTAGGTAGCGATGAAATAACAGACTTTCTACATATTGGATTCTCATCAACAGATCATCTTGGTCATAGGTTTGGGTCAAATTCTGTTGAAGTATTAGACATGTACATCAGACTTGATAAGAATATTGAAGAGATTCTAAATTATTTAGATAAAGAAATTGGAGAAAACAACTACATAGTTTACTTAACATCTGATCACGGCATTACTCACGTACCATCTTATTTGTCAGAAAATAAAGTGCCCTTCAACCAATTGTATTCTATGAATGTTTTTAATGATAAATTAAAAAAATTTGTTAAAGATGTATCAAATTATAATATATACTTAAACAAAGATAAAATTATACAATCAGAGTACTCTCTTGAGGATATGAAGACTTTAATTTCATCTGAATTAAAAAAAGAACCATGGGTTTATGACGTATTTGATTTTGAAAAGCTTGATAAAGCCATTTCTTACTCTGAGGATTACGGTATCAATATGGTATATTATAATAGCCATCCAGATTTAAGAGGTGATTTAGCATTCTTTTTAAAACCTCTTTGGCATAAAAGGTCTTCTAGTGCTTCCAATCATGGTACTGGCAGGACCTATGATACACATGTTCCATTAGTTTTCTTTGGAAAAGGAATAAAAAATGGATCGACTTCAAAAAAAATTTATGTTAAAGACATAGCCCCAACCTTGTCAACAATTTTAGGAATCAGTTTTACCGCACTATCGACAGGGAGTCCAATAATTTCTGCAATCAAATAAGTATATTAACATCATGAAAAACATTGAAATTGCTTCAATTAATCAAATTGATTTAATTATGAAAATTATTAAGGCCTGCACAAATCATATGATTAAAAATGGCATTTTTCAGTGGAATGATAAATATCCAACCAAACAATCATTCATTGATGACATAAATAATGAAGATCTATTTGTTCTAAAACATGAAGATAAAATCATAGGTTGTGTTTGCGCATCATTTGAAATGGATGCTTTTTATAAGCAAATTACTTGGGATACTTCATCAAAAAAAAATATTTATTTACATAGACTTGCAATTCATCCAGATCATCAAGGTCAAGGTTTTGCAAAATATATTATGAAATTTATTGAAAATTTTGCCAAAGAATCTGGTTGTCTTTCGGTGAGACTTGACACCTTTAGCCAGAATAAAAAAAATAATCATCTATACTCAAAACTTGGTTATAAAAAATTAGGGAAAATTTATTTTAGAGATCAAAGTGATATGCCTTTTAATTGTTATGAAAAACTGTTATAATTGATTGTTTACTTTTGTATTTTATAAATGGAGATAATTAATTTAGAAGAAAATAAAAAAGCTTACTTCTCATGTGATAATCATTTGGGACTACCAGGTAAAGTTAATTCTCTAGAAAGAGAAAAAATATTTGTAAAATGGCTTGATTCCATAAAAGATGACGCACAGATAATTTTTTTATTGGGAGACTTATTTGATTTTTGGTTTGAATTTAAAAAAGTTGTACCAAAAGGTTACACTAGATTATTTGGAAAATTAGCTGAGTTAACAGACTCTGGGATTAAAATTTATTTTTTTGTTGGTAATCATGATTCATGGATGATGAGTTATTTTAAAGATGAGCTAGGTATTGATATATTTTTTAAACCAAAAAAGTTTCAAATTAATTCTAAAAAATTTTTTATTGGTCATGGTGACGGTTTAGGACCAGGTGACTATGGGTATAAGTTTTTAAAACTAATTTTTAGAAACCCTTTTTTTAAGTTTTTATATTCTTGTATTCATCCAGATATTTCAATAAGAATAGGAGAGTTTTTATCCAGAAAAAATAGTGTTATTTCAGGTAAAGAAATTAAGTTTGAAAGTAACGAAAAAGAATTACTTTATAATTTCTGTAAAAAAATATTAAAGTCTGATCATTATCATTATTTTGTTTTTGGCCATAGACATATTCCATTAAAAATTAATCTTGGCAACAATTCATTATATTACAATTGTGGTGATTGGTTCAACCATTATTCATATTTGGACTTTAGTAACTCAGAACTAACTTTAAAGTTTTTCAACCCTGAAATTTGATTGAAAATAAAAACATTTTTTATGAAAACTCAGTAGTAGTTGGCGCTATAATTAGTAACAACTCTGAAGCCATGGTTCAAGAGTTTTTAGAGGAGTTGTGTTTCTTAGCAGAAACAGCTGGAGGAAAAGTTTTAAAAAGATTTATCCAAAAGATAGATAAACCAAACCCCAAAACCTTTATAGGTTCTGGAAAAATTCAAGAAATACAGTTTTTTATTAAAAATAATGACATAAGTTCAGTGATATTTGATGATGAATTGACACCTAGTCAGCAGTTAAATCTAGAAAAGACGCTAAGAACAAAAATAATAGACAGGACAGGATTAATTTTAGACATATTTGCTCAAAGGGCTAAAACTAGTTATGCTAAAACTCAAGTTCAGTTGGCTCAATATGAATACTTAATGCCACGACTCAAAGGACTTTGGACACACCTAGAAAGACAAAAAGGAGGTATTGGAATGAGAGGACCTGGTGAAACAGAAATTGAAACAGATAGACGAATTGTTCGTGACAAGGTATCATTACTTAAGAAAAAACTTTTCAGTATTGATAAACAAATGTCAGTTCAAAGGGGAAATAGAGGAAAGCTTGTAAGAGTTGCCTTGGTTGGATATACTAATGTTGGTAAATCCACAATTATGAATCAAATTTCTAAATCAAAGGTTTTTGCCGAAGATAAATTATTTGCAACCTTAGACACTACAGTTAGAAAAGTAGTTATTGAAAATTTACCTTTTTTACTATCTGATACTGTTGGTTTTATACGAAAGCTTCCTACTCAATTGATTGAATCATTCAAAAGTACATTATTGGAGATCCAAGAGTCTGATATCTTATTACACATAGTTGATGTTTCACACCCAAATTATCAGGATCATATTGATTCAGTTGAACTAATTCTAAATGAAATAAACTGTGGGGATAAAAAAACCATAATTATTTTTAATAAGCTTGATAAATTAAAAGTTAGAGGATTAAAAAATACTAATCATAAAATTTACATTTCTGCTTTGGAAAAGTTGAATTTCAAATTTTTAAAAGATACTCTATATAAAAACATAAGTAAAATACATGAAAACAGATTTCCATATAACAATTACTTATATCCAAAAACCAAAGTCTAAAAGTCTAAACTCAAACCAATTCCCATCACCTCTCTAACTTGGAGTCTTTTGACTGCATTATTATCATAAATAAACTGGAAAATTAGGTCAGTTGTCAAATATCTATTCACTTTAAGAGATGTATTTATTGTATAATCTAAATCTATATTTTCAGGATTTTCAAGGTAATCGGAATATAAGCTTATACGATTGGTGACAAATACATTTTCAACAAATTCGAATTTATAAAAAGATCTAACAGATGCCCCAAGTTCAAATCTACTTGTTGCACCCTTTTTTACACCAAAGTACTCTTGATCATCATTCAACCCATTAGTAAAAAATTTATTGACCAGAATTAGCCTACCTGTTAAAGGTGCAAAGTTGACCCAAAAATCTTTATTTTTTTCCCAGTAAAGTCCTACTCCAATTTGGAGATATCCAGGCGAAAGAAACCTTGTTCTTTCTGTTCTTTCTTCTTCTCCATCAGAGTCTTTTTTAAATCTATATCCTTTTGTCCACTGTGTTTTAAAATTTATAAAACTAGAGTAGCTTAAATCACCAATACTCGAGGAAGAAAATTTTTTGCCAATTAATGAGTTGATCTCAAATTTATCATCAGTTTTTTTTAAAAACTTACTACCAGCACTACTGTTAAGGCCGTAGGCCGCAATAATCTTTGTATCCCAATCCCATCCACTTTTTTCATAATTCAAATCATAATAAATTTTTATAGTGCCTGAAACACTTGATTGGCCTCCAGCGGTCCAATAACTGTAGCTTGATTGATTACCAAGAAATGTAAATTTTCCAGTCTTTTCCCAATTAGAATTAATAGAGTCAGTAGGTTTATTTTGAGAGTAGGATTTAGATATTAAGATGATTATTAATACTAAAAAAATGTTTCTCATTATTTTTTAAAAATTGGAACTGCTGAGCACGCCTCTCCAAACATTATGCTTGAAACAACACCCTGTATCTTTTGTATTAATTGAGAATATATGAACTTACTGAATTTGTCATCTGAACATCCTTTGATTATAACAGGTTTATTTATAACTGAACTTAAGTCAAGGTCATTAATCTTAAGATTTATTAAATACTCTTTATAAGATTTTATATTTCCAATAAAATTTTCTATTCCAGATTTTGTTAATTCAGAACTAACCAACATAAATGCCCAATCAGGAATTATTGCAGAATTTGAACAGATAATTGAAATATTTTTTCCTTTCAGTAAAGACCAATTAAAATTTCTTACATTTTTTCTGAATTCCTTTTCAATTAGAATTAAATCATCCTTTAGCCAAGGTTTAATATCAAACTCTTCAATGTGAAGGCCTGTTAAGAAATCATTAAAATCAATAGTAACAAGCTTACTTTCTGAAACTCTATTTTTTATTTCATATTTCATTTACAAAAACCCAAGCTCTAGTTTAGCCTCTTCACTCATCAAGTCTTTTGACCAAGGTGGGTCAAAAGTCATTTCTATTTCAACTTCATTAACTTCGGGAATTTCTTTTATCTTATTTTTAACTTCCTCAGGTAATGAGTCAGCAACTGGGCAATTTGGTGTTGTTAATGTCATTAAAACTTTAACATCATTACTTTCATTAAGAAAAACATCGTATATCAATCCTAGTTCATATATATCAACAGGGATTTCGGGATCATAAACAGTTTTTAAAACTTTAACAACTAGGTCACCTAATTTTTTTGGATCAATTTTTTTTGTCATAATTTAGGTTTTACTAAAAGCAATAGCATAAAATTTTATTTGCTTATACATTGAAGAAAGGCCATTGGCTCTATTTGGAGATAAATGCTCCTTTAATCCAATTTTTTCAATAAAGTCCATATTAGAACTAAGTATTTCGTCGGGGGTTCTGTTGTTAAAAACATTTAAGAGTATAGAAATTATACCTTTTGTAATAATTGCTTCACTATCAGCTAAAAAATTAATTTTACCATCACTTAGTTCGGCATGAAGCCATACTTTACTCTGACAACCCTTTATCAAATTATCCTCATTTTTTAGCTCTTTCTTCATAAATTCAAGATCTTTTGAAAGCTCAATAATGTACTCATATTTTTGAGTCCAATCATCAAAAAATAAAAAGTTATCAATTATATCTTTTTGTGCATTTTCAATCGTCATTTTATAAATTTATAAATTAACTCAACATGGATTTAGCTTTAATCAAAGAATCGTAGAAATGATCTATTTCTTCAATTGTATTTATAAATGAAAAAGATGCTCTAACGGTCCCTTCAATCCCAAAATGATCCATTATAGGCTGGGCGCAATGTTGACCGGTTCTTACCGCAATTCCAAATTTATCCAAAATAGATCCTATGTCATAGGAATGTATTCCGTCAATATTAAATGAAATTACCGATGTTTTATTTTTTGAGTCACCGTAAATTTTTAAGTCCTCTATTTCTTTTAATCTAGAATTTGCATACTCAAGCAAACTTTTTTCATATTGCTCTATATTATCTAAACCAATTTCATTCAAATAATCTATTGCTTTACCAAAAGCAATTACTCCTGAAATATTTGGTGTTCCTGCCTCAAATTTATGAGGAAGATCTGCATAACTTGTCTTTGAAAAAGTTACTTCAGAAATCATTTCACCACCCCCCATTAGAGGATCTAGCCTAGATAATAGCTCTTCCTTACCGTAGAGAAAACCAACACCAGTTGGTCCACATAATTTGTGAGCAGAAGCTGTAAAAAAATCAACATTTAGTTTTTGTAAATCGATTTTAAAATGGGCGGCACTTTGAGCACCATCAATTAAAACGATAGCACCGTTTTTATGTGAAATGTCAATAATTTCCTCAATCGGATTGATTATTCCTAAAGCATTTGAAACATGATTTAAGAAAACAATTTTTGTTTTATTGGATAAAATATTTTTGAATTCATTCATATCCAACTCACCATTTTCTTTCAAAGGAATTACTCTTAATTTAGCGCCGTTATTTTTTATCATCATTTGCCAAGGGACAATATTTGAATGATGTTCAAGTCCCGATACAATGATTTCATCTCCTTTCTTTAATATTTTACTAAAACCATTTGACACTATATTAATTGAGTGAGTTGTACCTGAGGTAAAAATAACCTCCTTACTCTCATTTATATTAAAATGATCTTTTATCTTATTTCTAGCATTTTCATATGCATTGGTTGCTTCATCACTAAGAGAATGTACCCCTCTGTGAATATTTGAATTATATTTTTCATAATAATCCTTAATACAATCAATTACACAAACTGGAGTTTGTGATGTTGCAGCATTATCAAAATACACTAATGGTTTATTATGGATCTTTTTTGACAAAATTGGAAAATCTTGTCTTATACTATCAACGTCAAAACTTATATTCATAATTCAAGGCCAATATTAATACCAATTTTTCTTGCAATAATCTCTTTGATTTTGGTTTTTAAAACTTGCATCCCGACATTCTCCAACACATTATTTGCGAAAGCATATGTAAGGAGTCCTTTCGCGTCATTATCATTAATTCCTCTGGTTTTTAGATAAAAAAGTGCATTTTCATCAATTTGTCCGATAGTACAGCCATGTGAACACTTTACATCATCGGCAAATATTTCAAGTTGCGGCTTGGAATTTACGGTTGCATTATCCCCAATTATCAAATTATTGTTTTGTTGAAATGCGTTTATCTTTTGAGCAACCTTTTCAACAAGAACTCGGCCATTGAACACACCAGTAGATTTGTCATTATAAATACCTTTATAATCTTGATGGCTTTCACAGTTGGGGTTTGAGTGATGAACCAAAGTATGGTGATCTATATGCTGATCAGATCCAATTATTGTAATTCCTTTTAAAATGGAATTAATATTCTTTCCATTTTGAAAGAAATTTAAATTGTTACGAACAAGATTTCCCCCAAAAGAAAACGTATGACAACTTGCTTCACTATTACTTTTTTGATCAATGTATGTGCTGTCAATTATTGATGTCGTTTCAAGATCATTTTGGATTTTATAATAGTCCAATTTTGCATTTTCATTAACATGAATTTCAGTTACAGTATTCGTTAAGGGATCAACATATGTTGAAGGTTTGTCAGAGTGAATTTTTTCATTAACACTTAAAGAGTAGTGACTTTCAATAATTTGCGCTTTTGAGTTTTTTTCAAGAATAACCAAACTTCTTGGTTGAAGCATTAATGATGATTCACCACCAGAGTTGATGTGAACAATTTCAACGGGCTTTTCAAGTTCTACATTTTTTGGGACATGAATAAAGGCTCCTTCTTTTGTGAATGAACTGTTTAGCAAACTAAAAGACTCCTTTTCATTAATCAATTTGTTGTAGTACTTAGATATAACATTACTATATTTTTTATTCTCTAAAACGGAAGATAATATACAAATGTCAGCACCCTCGTGAGTTGTACTTGACCACAGCGGATCATACATTCCGTCGATGAAAACAAGTTTATAGGATTCAATTCCACCTAAAAAAAAGTCTTTTACTTTATCAAATTCAAGAAGATGTCTTTTCTTCTTAAATATTGTTAGCTCCTCATTCAAAACTTTTTTTATAGGAGTGTATTTCCAGTATTCATCTTTTGAATGTGGAAATCCAATTTTTTCAAAATCTTTGATTGATTTTGATCTAATTTCATGAACTTTTGAGTTGGTATCTGTATCAAGTTCAAATGCCAGAAATGAAGAAACTAGT
The DNA here is from genome assembly GCA_902526165.1 of uncultured Bacteroidota bacterium. Lineage (GTDB taxonomy): Bacteria > Bacteroidota > Bacteroidia > Flavobacteriales > Flavobacteriaceae > Eutrophosalina. Next base: position 7,553 of record CABZKA010000020.1, on the reverse strand, counting down.
TTTTCTTTGAGTGACATATTTTAAAAATTAAATCCAATCATATCCTTTTTCCTCTAATTCAAGGGCCAAAGATTTGTCTCCTGATTTGGAAATCGTTCCTTCCTGAAGAACATGAACAAAGTCTGGTTTTATATAGTCCAGAAGTCTTTGATAATGTGTGATTATGACAATAGCATTATCATCATTTTTCAATTTATTTACACCATTAGCAACAACCTTTAATGCATCGATATCTAGTCCTGAATCGGTTTCGTCGAGTATTGCAAGATTGGGTTCTAACATTGCCATCTGAAATATCTCATTTCTTTTCTTTTCTCCACCTGAGAATCCTTCATTTAGGGATCTAGATAGAAATTTTGAATCAATCTCCAATAATTTTGATTTTTCTCTTATCTTTTTGAGCATCTCTCCAGCAGGCATTTCCTTTTCACCTCGTGCTTTTAGATTAGAATTTATAGCTGTCTTAATGAAATTGGTAACGGTAATTCCTGGAATTGCAACTGGATACTGGAATGACATAAAAATACCTCTATTTGCTCTTTCATCTGCTGAAAGATCCTCAATATTTTCACCATTATAAAAAATGTTTCCTTTTACAACTTCATAGTCCTCATTACCTGCAATAACAGATGATAGAGTACTCTTACCTGAACCATTCGGACCCATAATAGCATGAATTTCACCAGGCTTGACATCTAATGACAAACCTTTTAAAATTTTTTTGCCTTCAATGCTAACATGTAAATTTTCAATTTTTAACATAATAAAGTTTTAACCGACTGATCCCTCCAATGAAATTTCAAGTAATTTTTGAGCCTCAACTGCAAATTCCATAGGAAGTTTGTTTAAGACCTCTTTGCTAAAGCCATTTACAATTAATGCAATAGCTTTTTCGGTGTCAATTCCTCTTTGATTGCAATAAAAAAGTTGATCCTCCCCAATTTTACTAGTAGTTGCTTCATGTTCAATTTGAGCTGATTTATTCTTGACTTCTATATATGGAAATGTATGTGCACCACATTTGTTACCCATTAATAAAGAATCACATTGTGAAAAATTTCTAGCATTTGATGCTCTTTTTCCAACTTGCACTAAACCACGATAGCTATTTTGGGATTTTCCAGCAGAAATCCCTTTAGAAATTATAGTACTTTTTGTGTTTTTTCCTATGTGGATCATCTTAGTGCCTGTATCTGCCTGTTGATAATTGTTAGTTACAGCAATTGAATAAAATTCTCCAACACTATTGTCACCTCTTAAAATGCATGATGGGTATTTCCATGTAACAGCTGAACCAGTTTCTACTTGAGTCCAAGATATCTTTGCGTTTCTATTACATAAACCTCTTTTTGTTACAAAATTAAAAACGCCGCCTTTCCCTTGTTTATTCCCTGGATACCAGTTTTGAACTGTTGAATATTTTATTTCAGCATTATCCAATGCAATTAATTCTACTACAGCTGCATGCAATTGATTTTCATCTCTGCTAGGTGCAGTACAGCCCTCCAAGTAACTGACATAACTTCCTTCATCTGCAATCACTAAAGTTCTTTCAAATTGACCAGTGCCTGCCTGGTTAATTCTAAAATAAGTTGATAATTCCATTGGACACCTTACCCCTTTGGGTATGTAACAAAAAGATCCATCGGAAAAAACAGCTGAATTTAGTGCTGCATAATAATTATCTTTTCTTGGAATAACCTTACCAATATACTTTCTTACAATCTCTGGATAATCTTTTATAGCTTCAGAAATAGAACAAAATATTATTCCTTTTTCTGCCAATGTTTCTCTGAAAGTTGTAGCTACAGATACGGAATCCATTACAATATCAACGGCTACACCAGAGAGCTTTTTTTGTTCTTCAGTTGAAATCCCTAATTTATTGAAAGTCTTAATTAGTTCAGGATCAACCTCGTCAAGACTTTTAAGATTATTTTTTGTTTTAGGAGCTGAGTAATATGAAATACTTTGAAAATCAGGTTTTTTATAATTTACATTATGCCAATTTGGCTCTTCCATATTTTTCCATGCTGAATAAGCTTCTAGCCGCCATTCAGTCATCCATTCAGGTTCATTTTTCTTTTCAGAAATCGACCTTACTATATCTTCATTTAATCCAACAGGAAATGTCTCTGAATCAATATCAGTTGTAAAACCATATTGATATTCTTGATTTTCTAATTCTTTTTTTAATTCTTCTTCAGTGTAGGCCATAATAATAATAATTTATAAAGCAAAGCTTTCTCCACAACCACAGGTTCTATTTGCATTTGGATTCCTAAAAACAAAACCTTTTCCATTTAATCCTCCGTGATACTCTAATGTTGTTCCAATCAAATACAAAAAACTTTTTTTATCTACGGCAATTTTTATACCATTATTTTCAAAAACCTTATCATTATCGTTGGTAGATTTATCAAATTTCAGTTCATATGATAAGCCAGAGCAACCACCACTCTTAACACCAACGCGAATGAAGTCTTTTGATGGATTATAACCGTCTGATTCCATTAGTTTACTAACTTCTTCTTTTGCTGTCTGGTTTACCTTAATCATATTTTGCAAATATAATCCTTTAAAAAATATTTATTAATCTAAATTTGAAGTAATCTTTATACAAAATATGGACCATAACAAAGAAAAATCAAATAATAAAAATCAGAATCTAACTGATCTTTCCTCATTGGGTGAATTTGGTTTTATTGAACATGTAAGAGAGAATGTCAAGAATTATAATAATTCAACTATTGTTGGTATTGGAGATGATGCAGCAGTATTAAAAATTCCAAACTCTTATTCCTTAATTTCTACTGATATGTTAGTTGAAGGTGTACATTTTGATTTAACCTATTTTCCCTTAAAACATTTGGGCTATAAAGCTGTTGTTTCTAATATTTCTGATATATGCGCTATGAATGGAACATGTAAGCAAATTACGGTTTCAGTTGCAGTGTCAAATAGATTCAAACTGGAATCTTTAGATGAGCTTTATCAGGGGATTAATTTAGCATGTAAAAGGTATCAAGTTGATTTGGTCGGGGGAGACACTACTTCATCTCAAAAAGGGTTAATCATCTCTGTTACATCAATTGGTGTTGTAGATCATAAAAAGATCTGTGAAAGATCAGGAGCTAATAATAATGATTTAGTTGTTTGTTCTGGTAAGTTAGGATTGGCTTATCTTGGGCTACAAATTTTAGAAAGAGAAAAACAAGTATTTCTTGTCAACCCAAATAGTAAGCCAGATTTAGAACCTTACAAAGAATTGGTTGAGCGTCAACTTAAACCCGAAGCAAGAACGGACTTGATTAATTTTCTAGATAAAAATTCAATCACTCCAACCTCAATGATTGACATAAGTGATGGTTTATCATCTGAGATTATTCATTTGTGTAATAGTTCAGAAAAAGGATGTGTGTTATATTCTGATAAAATTTATAAAGATCAATCCTTACTAAAAGTATGTGATGAATTTAATTTAGATCCAATTTCAGTCATCATGTCAGGAGGAGAGGATTATGAAATTTTGTTTACTATTAATTCAAGTGATTATGAAAAAATTGAAAATAGTGATTTTGATTTACATGTCATTGGTCACATCACAAATGATAAAAAAACATATTTAGATTTAGGCAACGGTTCTAAATCCGAAATCAAGTCTTTGGGATGGAAATCATTTTGAGTTCATTAGTTCCTCAATATGGTCAATTTCTATAGGGATATTACTCATTAGATTAGTTGGACCACCATTATCATTTATAACGACATCATCCTCTAATCTAATACCAAAACCCTCTTCTTTGATGTATATTCCAGGTTCAACTGTTAAAACCATATTTTTTTCCATAGGCATTTTCAGATCACAATAGTCGTGAGTATCTAAACCCAAATGATGGGATGTTCCATGGCTAAAGTATTTTTTGTAAGCAGGTATTTTTTTTGTTTCGTTTTGAACATCAGACTTATCTAACAATTTAATTTTTAACAGTTCAGAAGTCATAATTTTACCAACTTCAACGTGATAATCATGCCATAGAATTCCAGGTCTGAGTAATTTTGTTGCTTCATTTTTCACATTCAGAACAGCATTATAAATAGTTTTTTGCCTTTTACTAAATTTACCATTAACAGGGACCGTTCTTGTCATATCGGAGGAGTAGTTTGCGTATTCAGCTGCTACATCCATTAATACTATTTCACCATCTAAACATTGCTTGTTATTGTATATATAATGCAAAAAATTTGAATTTCTTCCAGATGCAATAATCGGTGTGTATGCGAATTTTCTAGATCGATTTTTTAAAAATTCGTGAGAGAATTCAGCTTCAATCTCATATTCCCATACTCCAGGTTTGATAAAGTTTAAAACTCTTTCAAAACCCATTTTAGTTATTTCACATGCAGTTTTAATTAGTTTTATCTCAATATTATCTTTAATAGATCTTTGTTCTTGAAGGATAGGATTACTTTTTTTTAAATTAAGTCCACCGATTTTTTTTAATTTTTTAATAAACCTGTCTTCTCTAGTTTGGGTCTGAACATTTTGCCTGTAGTGTTCATTTGTGTTTATATAAACAAAATCAACTTTTTTTAATACATCTCTTAAAATATCATCAAATTCACCTAGCCAAAAAATATTATTAATTCCTGAGATATTTTTAGCCTGTTCCTTTGTTAGCTTTTCTCCTTCCCAGTGTGTAATGTGCTCATTTGTTTCTCTGATAAACAACATTTCTTTATAACTCATATTTTTTGATTCAGGAAATAATACTAGTATGCTCTCCTCTTGATCAATACCACTTAAATAAAAAATATCCCTGTGTTGGTCAAATGGAAGAGTTGAATCTGCACTAATTGGATAGATGTCATTTGAGTTGAAAAACGCGATACTCTTTTGTTCTAGTTTATTAACAAAATTTTTGCGATTTTTAACAAATAATTTAGTATCAATCTTTTTGTATTTCATTTATTTTGATATCTCTCAAATTTAAAAATTAAAATGATGAAAAATTTTACCTTTTTAATAATATTTTTTTCTTTTTTCTCTTTTTCTCAAGTTAATTATACCTCTGCTGAACTAATTGAAAAATCTGAAATTGAATATAAAACCAGTATAAATAAATCAATTGTAAAAAATATAGAGATTACCAATATTGGTCCAAGTGTAATGAGCGGAAGGGTAACAGATTTAGAGGTTAACCCTGAGAATCCAACTGAATTTTTTGTTGCTTATGCTTCAGGTGGGTTATGGCACACTACTAATAATGGCACAACCTTTAACCCCATTATGGATAATAGTATGACACAGAATATTGGTGATTTTGCAGTTGATTGGGAATCTGGAGCAATTTATGTTGGAACAGGTGAAAGCAATTCATCAAGATCCTCATATCCAGGAATTGGTATTTTAAAATCACGTGATATCGGAAAAACTTGGGAAAATGTTGGTTTGAGAGATTCTCATCATATTAGCCGAATAATTATTAACCCAGATGATAATCAACATATTGTTGTTGCTGCAATTGGTCACTTATATTCAAATAATTTGCAAAGAGGTGTATTTAATTCCTACGATGGAGGAAAAACGTGGTCACAATCACTATATATAAATGACAATACTGGTGCTATTGATATAGTTTATGATCCAGATAATTTTGAAATTCAGTATGCTGCACTCTGGGAAAGAAGTCGAACTGAATGGAACTTTATTGGAAGTGGAGAAAACTCCGCTATTTACAAAACAGTTGATGGTGGAAAAATTTGGAAAAAAATAACAACACAAAATTCTGGATTTCCAACTGGAAATGGTGTTGGTAGGATTGGTCTTGCAATTTATGATTCAAATATTCTATATGCTGTATTAGACAATCAATTCAGAAGAAAAAAAGAAAATAAAACACAAGGAATTCAAAGGTTGGATTTTAAATATATGACCAAGCTAGATTTTATGAGTTTAGGTAATGAAGAATTAAATTTGTTCATAAAGAAAAATGGATTTGAAAATGAATTAAACTCTGAGCTATTAAAGTCCAAGATAAACTCTGGTGAGTTAAAACCAAACGATATTTATAAATTTTTAACTGATGCAAATGCCGAGTTATTTGATACTCCGGTTATAGGAGCAGAGGTTTACAAATCAATAGACGGAGGTACAACATGGAACAAGCAAAATGAAGAATATCTAGATGCTGTTTATAATAGTTATGGATATTATTTTGGAAGGATACATGTATCACCCAGTGATTCTGAACAAATATACGTATATGGTGTACCTATTTTAAAGTCAGATGATTCCGGCAAAACCTATACAAGAGTTGGAGCAAGCAATGTGCATGTTGATCACCATGACCTATGGATTAATCCTAAAAATACAGATCATTTAGTATTAGGTAATGATGGGGGTGTCAATATTTCGTATGATCAAGGTGCAAATTGGATGAAGCTAAATCAACCGTCAGTTGGACAGTTTTACTCCATTAATATTGATAATGCAGATCCATATAATGTTTATGGAGGTTTGCAAGACAATGGTGTTTGGATGGCAAAGAATAACTCTTTTGAGTCTCCTTATTGGCATGAGTCCGGACATAATAATTGGACAAAAATTATGGGTGGTGATGGTATGCAAATACAAATTGATAATCGTGATAATAATATTGTGTATACAGGCTTACAATTTGGTAATTATTATAGATTAAATATTAGCCAAGGAACAAGAAAGATGATAAAACCAAGACATCAACTTGGTCAATCTCCATTAAGATTTAATTGGCAAAGCCCAATATTGATATCACCGCACAATCAGGATATAATTTATTTTGGTAGTAACAAGCTACACAGATCCTTTAATAAAGGTGACAGTTGGAATGATATCTCAAATGACTTGACTAGGGGTGGTAAAAAAGGAAACGTGCCATATGGGACATTAACTTGTGTTGATGAATCTGTTTTTAACTTTGGCAAAATCGTTGTCGGCAGTGATGATGGAAATGTACATTTAACACAAAATTCTGGTGAATCTTGGAAAAATATTTCTAATAATCTGCCTTCAAACTTGTGGGTTAGTAGGGTAATTTTCTCTAAACACACTCAAAGTAGAATTTACTTATCGCTGAATGGATACAGAAAAAATGATTTCAAACCTTATTTATATTTAAGCGATGATAATGGAATCTCGTGGAAAGAAATTTCTACTAACCTTCCACTGTCACCTGTAAATGTCATTAGAGAAGACATTAAAGATGAAAAAATATTATATGTTGGTACGGATAACGGACTTTTTGTTTCATTTGATTTAGGTTCAAATTGGCATCCTTTTTCATCAAACTTACCAAGGGTAGCAATTCACGATTTAGTTATACATGAGGGCACAAATGAGTTGGTTATTGGAACCCATGGAAGATCAATTTATAAAGTAGAATTAGATTTATTTTCCAAATATTTGGAGGATTCAAATAATCAAAATATTATTTCTTTTTTAAATTTTAATGAAATTAAGTTTTCTAATTCATGGGGAAACAAAGTAATTTATTCTTCTGAAACCTATGATA
>CABZKA010000019.1 GCA_902526165.1 uncultured Bacteroidota bacterium | reverse complement strand
TGTATTTGAATTTATTGTGAAAGTAGGCTCGCTATTTTGAAAAACTCCAGAATAAATTCCAAGTCCATAAGTCGAAGCAAAGACTTTGTTATCACCTTTTCTCAAGTCCATATCAGTGACCCTCACATCTTTCATCCCAGCATATGCTTGTTTCCATGTAGGATTACTTGAACTAAAGTTATTTGTAAACCAAACTCCAAGTTCAGTTCCAATAATAACCTCATCCTCGTCAAGTGGACTCTGTATGATATTATAAACTGGAAGATCTGGTAAGTCACCTTCTTTAGCTGTCCAATTTTCTCCTCCATCATTACTATACCATATACTATCTACACCATAATTGTAGAATGTTACAAATATGTGATTTTCATCTTTTCCAAATTCAATATCAGAAATACTACCAACAAATCCATTTCCTGTAATTGATACTTTTTGTTGATTATTTGGGTTATTTGCATTACTTACCTTGTAAAGTTGACCAGCATCACTGCCAACGTAGAGTATTGATGATTGTGCATTAAATGGTGAAACTGTTAACGCAGAAGTACTTGTTCCCAAACCATTAATTATATATGAGTCTTTAATCGACCCTCTGTTACCAGAAAAATCATCCCAATTATGATATGCTCTGACATTACCATTACCAGCATTGGAATAAATGACTCCAAAGTTTGAATCAAGGGCTTGTTTGTTTATAAAATCTCCTTCATCATCATCATTTGAGGAAATTCTCCACCACAAACTAGTCTGATTTGATCCAGGATTATTCATATTTAGTACATAATTAGAATTATTATAAGTGTGGGCATAAACTACATACTTATTATCGTTATTTTGAGAAAACATTGTTCCTGCTCCATCACCTTGTCCAAAATCATTCCCTAAACTAAATCCGTTATTATTGTCAGCTTGAATTGATGTTCCATTATCTTGCATTCCACCTGCAAAAACATCTTTATGGCCATTAATTGTCGTAGTCATAGTATAAACATATGCTCCATCACCATTATCAGCTGTGGGATCCCAGTCACCAATAAGTGGATCCGTGCCTCTAACATTTGTGACGTAATTATTAAACATTCCGAGTGGAGCTACAGCTATTGTGTAGTATTGAGCAGTATGAAATTTGTTATTTCTTGGTAACATAGAACCTCCACTAAAATATCCAATACCACCGTCGTTTCCGAACAGAATAAGGTTTGGATTATTATCATTAAAAATAACCGAGTGTTGGTCAGCGTGTAGGTATTGGGCATCCCTCCCGCTTCTATTTGTTAAAACTCCCCAGTCATTTCCTTGATTGGTTGATTGAAATAAATTTATACCTCCAATGAATGCTGTAGCTGGGTCTGTTGGGTGGGCACCCAGGGAAATACTATAATATGATTGGCCTCGACCAAAATCATATTCTGGCACACTTGAATCAGGGTCTACTGGAAGATCAAGAGCTTGAAAATTACCCCCTATCCAATCAGCAATTGTGCCTCTATATATATTTGGAACTACCCTAATGAATCCATCTCCTGTGCTTTTAGGAGCTATTGCTAGGGCAATTAGTTTATTATCGGCTGTGAAGGTAATTTCTGTTCTTCTTGCAGGATCATTGTCGTGTCCTCTAATTTCATTTATGAAAGTTGCAGCCGAACCTTCTTCATTTAATCGATAAATTTTACCCCCACCTTTGGGTGGATTATTGATCCAATCACCAACCAGTTTGTATTCAGAGCTCATTGTTGATGACACCCATAGTCTGTTGTCTTTATCAAGTTCCATATCCATTGGCACAACAGTTTTGTTATGAATATCATTATCAACATCTATTGGGTGGTACAGTTCTATTTTAGTCCAATTGATTCCATCGTTAGTTTTGTAAATGCCATCATGTGAAGATCCTAGAACTGTGCTTTGATCGGTACCCCTTGTTCCAAGGATTCTTGTCCATAATCTTGAAGCAGCTGCAACGTAGACTTCTGATGTACCTTCATTATCTCTAACAATAACATCATTTATAAAGAATAAACCGGGCACTATATCCAGCCCTGTAACACCAATATTGGTTTTTTTTACAATTCTGACATCTGTTTTACTATTTGAGATATAATCTTTTATTTTATTTCCATCAACAGATTTGATGTAGATTGAGGGGATTGTGATGGAAGAAACATCACCACTGCCAGGCCCCATGGTTGTTAAATCATCACTCCAATCCGTTTCTCCAGTGTTTTTGTTGTATACAATTACGGCTTTGGCTCCAGCATTTTGTCCTTCGGCAACTTTTTTGAAATAATCACAATTACTTGAGTTAATTGAACCATCTTCGATCAATATAATCTTGCCTTGAATATCATTTGAATTTGATAAAGTAGAACACCCATCAATTGGATTTGCAACAACTATTTCATTTTCGAGATAGCTCAGGGGGGGACCAGGAAGATTTGGTCCAAAACTTGCCTGAAGGAAATTTATCGGACTTTCATTTGTTTGTGATGTAATAATTAGTTCATTGACTTCGCTCTTAAAAACCTGTTCGGAGTCAGATCTACCACCAAAAATGTTTTCCCAAGTCGAACCAGCATCGGTAGATCTCCAAAGTCCGTTTCCCAAGGCATCTCCTCCGGTATAGTGCTCACCAGTACCAGCATAAAAAGTGGTTGGATTATTTGGGTCGTAGGTCAATACAGATATTGGTAAATTTCTTGGAACTCCCTGCACCATATTCCACTCAGAATTTTCATCTTCAATATTTTCATTAACAAAAATTCCACCACTCACACCTCCAGCAAAGACCTTCTTGTTGGATGAATCATTGGGATCGAACATAATCCCATTGGTTCTTCCTGCAATATTAGTGGGACCTCTTGGAACCCAAGCCATATCAGGATTTTCGCCTGGAACACCGGCAACTCTAATTTTTTCTAAACCTTCTAAATCCTCCTGTATTTTAAACAAGTTTTCTGTTTTCGGTCTTCCTAGAACTGGATCCATTGTCAATTCCCATATCCTGTCATTGTAGGGATTTGGTGGCAGTTTCAGCTCTTTTCTTTCTGACTTGGAAAGCTTTTTAGTATGCTTAAATGGGCTATTGTTTAAATTGATTTGATGTAATTCTCTTAAAGATTCAATTTTATCTGTATGTCTAGACTCAAAAATGAAAGCAAATAAAACAATAAATAAGGCAATATATTTTATTTTTTTTTCAAACATCTTACAGGTAAATATATTTTATTTTTTAACAAGTTTTGCAGTCTTTTTGACTGTTTCTGAGTCAACTTTGATGTAATACAACCCGGGTCTTAAATTAGAAACTTGTATATCTATGTTTCGAGAGCTGTTCATATCATTTGACCTGACCCATAATAACCTACCAGCGCTATCAAACATACTAATTGTTACATCTTTATCATTACCACCAACCCAAAGTGTGGACGAACTAACAGTCGGATTAGGGCTCAAAAGAATTTCTTCAGAATTGAAAATGGTTTCTTCATAAACACCTTGACATTCTTTATCACCAACAACCTTTACAAAGTTTAGCCCCTTGTCAAGAGTAAGTACAAATTCAGAGTCAGAAGTTGTATAGTATTTGTTATTATGAATAATATTATAATTGGCACTTCCATTTAGATCAATATTTAACTCCTGAGTATCTTCTCTTTTCTCAGTGAAAACTGAAATATCATCAGGCTCGCTGATTAAAACATTAAAACATTGCTCATAACTGGGGAGTGAGATTGAGCTTAGGCATACTTCATAACTACCTGCCCCAAGGTTTCCTAATGACCACTTGTTACCCAAAATAGATTCAGGGTTGTGTGAAAAACTATCTGGACCACTTTTAACATGGACTGAAAACTTTATTCCTGGAATTTCATCTTCTAAAATTGAAATACTCAGTCCACCATCATCAGAAGATTTACATGATTCATCAGTTGATTGAAGTGTAAATGTATTTTGTGGAATTGGATTAGGATCACATACATCACCAACACCGTCGTTATCTATATCTGACTGATCAGGATTTGCGGTGGAGGGACAATTATCATTCTCATTGAATATACCATCGTTGTCAAAATCATCAGATAGTATGTCTAATGTAATATTTACACTTAATGATTGACTCAGACTTTCAGCAGTCACCTCAAGGTTGTAAGAACCTGAAACTTCCTCATCGCCAACATCAATTGTAACAACTAAGGTTCCATCTTCATTTATCGTGATGATGTCGTTTGGATTGTATGATTCTGTTGTTAGAGATGGTAAGTTATTTACATCAAAAGTTACTTCTTCATTAAAACCACCTTTGACCTCATAATTGATATCAAAAGTATCGGAATTTCCTTGTCCAATTTTTAAAACTTTGGGATCAGCAATAATTGATAAAGAAGGTTCGACAGCAACTTCCTCTTCCGTGAAAATACCAGAATATATTCCTAAACCATAAGTGGCAGCAAAAACTTTGTAATCATCTCTCATATCCAAATCTGTGATTCTTACATCGCTCATTCCTGAACTTGCTCTTGACCAATCGGGGTTGTCTGATTCAAAATTTTTAGTATACCAAACGCCTAATTCAGTTCCAATTATTACTTCGTTCAATGACAAAGGGTTCTGTAAAATACATCTTACAGGGATATCAGGAAGATTTCCTTCTTTTTCAGTCCAGGATTGTCCACCATCCTCAGAATAAAAAATATTTTCTATACCGTAATTATGAAATGTCACAAAAATGTGATCCTCATCTTTTCCAAATTCAATGTCTGATACACTACCTAGAAATTGACTACCTGTGATATTTGACCAATTTGCAGTTGAATTATCGTTAGCATCCGCTGTGTCAGCATTAGTTACTTTAAAAACACTTCCTGTTTCCGTTCCAACAAAAATTGTTGAACTATCTGTTGTGTGAGGGGAAACTTTTATAGCAGAAACATTGCCATCTAGTGATCCTGTCATTATAATGTTTGGAGCATTTGTGTTACGGTCGGCATCTTCAAAATCATCCCAACTGTGATAGGCAATGATCCTGTTTGTACCACCCGATCTATAATTAGAATAAACAACACCACGATTTGAATCTAAATCTTGAACTGTAATGAAATCACCATTTGTGCTACCCTCAGAGTTCAATCTCCACGTTCTAGAAGTATCACCGTTCAAATTGACTGCCTCAACAGCGCGATTGTAGACATAATTCGTTATATAATATTTGTTATTTACATTTTGAGAGAACATCGTAGCAGCACCATCTCCTCCTGAAACATCAACTGCTCTGGTTTTCGCATTTCCTCTGTCTGCTTGAAACATTGTCCCGTTATCTTGTAGACCACCAACAAAAACATCTTGATTTGGGCCCGTTCTGGAAATAAAAACAGAGCTGGACCTATTAACACTTCTATCTGTACCCCTCTGTGTTACAGAATGGTTTTCAAACATTGTTGATGGAGCAACAGCAATTGTATAATATTGAGATGTGTGGTAATTGTAATTACGTGAACCAAGATTTGTTCCCTGGTTATTACTGTAAAATATACCACCATCATTCCCAAATAAGATTTTGTTGGAGTCTACACTCGAAACAACAGAACTATGTTGATCAGCGTGAGCAAACTGAAGCCCTGACATACCGTACCAATGAGAAATTTGATTCCAAGTATTATTGGAGCCATTACTATCTCCTCCGTTATCAGTCCTAAATAAGTCTATGCCACCTACATAAGCGATATTTGGATTGCTTGGATCAGCTTTGATCATCAAATCATAAAATGATTGCCCACGTGTAAAATCATTATCGCTTATACCATTATCAATGTCAGACGGAAGTTCGACTCTAGTGACTGTTCCCTCAAAAGCATTGGGTGCTTTGAATATACCTACAGGCGGTGTTGAAAGACCACCATTGGCATTCTCAATCTGACTCAAAACCCAAACGGTGTTGTTGGATGAGATATCGATCTCAGTTCTTCTTCCTCCACCCAAATCGTTTGCGTCTACAAGCCCATCATCATTTGTATCTTCTGTCACCTGAAATTTCTTCTCAAAAGACGTCACATCTTCGTTGGCTACATAGACAGCACCGCCTCCTTGGCCCCTCCAGCGAGTTGTTGAAATCCAAACTCTTTCATCAGCAGGGCTGATTTCAATATCGATAGGTTGCACTAGTATGTTACTGTTTTCGGCATAAATAGGAATTCTTTGCCAAGTCCATTCACCATTATCATTTTCAGTACCTTTAAAAAATCCATAGTCACCATCACTACCAAATATTGTTCGAGAGGCATCTCTGTATGATGACGTTCCTGCAGCAACTAAAACTTCAGATTTACCCACTTGGTCAGTGAACCTAACAGCAACATCGTTAATGTAATATGTACCTGGAACAATTCTGTATCCCTGAATTTGAACACTTGATTTTTTTATGGATAGAGTAACGTCACCAGAGCTGAGTAAAGATTTTAAATGATTTCCATCTGCGCGAGAAATCATTATTGAGGGGATTGTAATCCAATTTAAATCATAAGTAAGTGGTGGGTCGGCATCTGCACCAGGCGATGTCATAGTGAAAATACCATCTTGCCAATCGCCAGATCCATTATCTTGATTTACAACAATTATTAATTTAGCCCCAGCAACTGTTGCAGCGTAACTTTTATTTGAAAAATAACAATCTCCCCTGTCAACAATCACAATTTTATCTTTTATTTCAGCTGGGTTAGAAAAATTACTACACCCTAAAATTGGATCGCCCAATACAGCATTTGCAACAATTGGCTCAGATGGTACTGGGGGTCCATAATCAGCACTTCCAAAATTGTAAGTTCTATTTGTTGATGGATCAACAATTTCAACAACATCAGGTTCACTGATAAATGTAGATGGATTATCGGTATCACCTCCAAAAACTTTGTTCCATGTGTCACCACCATCTTTTGACTGCCACAATCCATTTCCAAGAGCATCACCAGCAGTATACGACTCACCTGTACCTGCATAAAAAATTTGAGTATTATTTGGATCATATGCGAGGGAAGAAACTGCAATATTTTGTGGAATGTTTTTAGTTACCAATGACCATTCAGAATCAGGATTTGATATGTTAGTATTTTTAAAAATCCCCCCGCTGACTCCACCAGCAAAAACTGTTTCGTTACTAGGGTCGTTAGGGTCAAACATAATCCCTTTGGTTCTTCCACCTACATTTACTGGACCTCTTTGAATCCACTGCATTTCTTCATTTTCTCCTGGTACTGCACCAGATCTGGAACTTATTCTGTCACTTTGATTTTCAAGTTGTTTTCTTAATTCAAATAATTTTTCAGGTTCTGCTCTACCTGTCAATGGGTTCATCGAAAGTTCAAGCATTTTTTCGTAGTATGGGTTCGGAGGCAATTCTAGTCCTTTTCTTATTTTTTTATCTAAATTATTAGTTTTACTTAATATTGATTTTTCTAAGTTCTCCTTGTGAATAACTCTTTTTTCGTCATAGGATATGTGGACATAATCAACTAAAGTGAAAAGTAAAATGAAAGTAAAAAAGGTAAGTATTGCTTTGTTTGTTTTCAAGACTGTAAATTTAAATTAAAATATATATTTTAACTACTAATCAATTTGCAAAATCAGTGCCAAACATATTTACAAACTCAATGCCAAACTATACTGAAACAATGCCAAATTATACTGAAACTTTTCCTTTGATGTGAGGGTGAGGATCATAGTTTAAAATTTCAAAATCTTCAAACCTGAAATCAAAAATGCTTTTCACACTCCGTTTAATATTTAGTTTGGGTAATTTTCTTGGTGACCTGGATAGTTGTAGTTGAATTTGATCAGTATGGTTATTGTAAATGTGAGCATCTCCAAATGTATGAACAAAATCACCAACATCAAGTTTACAAACATGTGCAATCATATGAGTAAAAAGTGCATAAGATGCTATGTTAAATGGTACACCGAGAAATATATCTGCACTTCTTTGGTAAAGTTGACAAGACAACTTTTTATTAGATACGTAAAATTGAAAAAAGGCATGACATGGAGGTAGGGCTGCCTTTCCATTCATTATATTTTCACCAAAGCCTTTCTTTGTATCAGGTAAAACACTTGGATTCCAAGCAGAAACTAACATCCTCCTGCTATTTGGATTATTTTTAATCAGTTCAATTAAATTTGAGATTTGATCTATTTTTTCATTGTTCCAATTTCTCCATTGTGAACCATAGACAGGACCTAAATCTCCGTTTTTATCTGCCCATGCATCCCAAATTTTGACTCCATTTTCTTTTAAATATTTGATATTGGTCTCTCCGTTTATGAACCACAACAGCTCGTAAATAATGGATTTTAGATGCAGTTTTTTGGTGGTCACGAGTGGAAACCCGTCTTGCAGATTAAAACGCATCTGATAACCAAATACACTCTTAGTTCCTGTTCCTGTTCTATCACCCTTTTTATCACCGTTTTCAATAACATGTTTTATAAGATCCAGATACTGCTTCACATCTGTAAAATTATAAAATGTGTAAAAAGAAAAATTAAAAAAAACAAAAAGATATTAACCAATTAACATACCTGCAATAGTAGCAGATAGTAATGAGGCAAGAGCACCACCTATTAAAGCTTTGATACCAAACTCTGACAGTGTTTTTCTTTGGTTTGGCGCTAATGATCCAATACCACCAATTTGAATACCAATTGATGAAAAATTCGCGAAACCACACAACATATAAGTAGCCATTATAACAGACTTTTGATATTTTAATGTTACAAGGCTTGAATTACTTTGAAAGTCAGCAAGTTGCATGTAAGCAATAAATTCATTGATAGAAAGTTTTATTCCTAATAGTTGACCCATTGGCATAATATCAGCAGTTGCAATTCCTATTAGCCACATGAGAGGAGCAAATACAAATCCCATTATCGCTTCTAACGACAATGAGTCATAAATTGTATTTTCCATTAATAATGAGTTGATTCCTGTTACCTCCCCAAAGCTCAAAAATAAGTAATTAACCAGCGCTATAAATGCAATAAAGACTAAAACCATTGCACCTATGTTTACGGCGAGTTTTATGCCCTCTACAGTTCCATTTGAAATTGCATCTAGAATATTGGATCCAGCATTATAGTTAGATATTTTGACATCACTTTCAATTTTTTCAGTTTGTGGATATAAAATTTTTGAAATTAAAATTGCCCCAGGCGCAGCCATTACAGATGCCGTTAATAAATGCTTAGCAAATTCAACTTGTTTAATGGGGTCATCACCACCTAAAAAAGCAATGTAAGCAGCTAAAACACCACCAGCTACAGTAGCCATTCCACCAACCATAACCAATAAAATTTCAGATTTGTTCATATTTGGAAGATATGCTTTGATCATTAATGGAGCTTCTGTCTGCCCTAGGAAAATATTTCCAATAACGGATAAACTTTCGGATCCTGATATTTTTAAAAATCTTGTGTAAAGCTTTGCAAAAAATTTTACTACTACTTGAATTACATTTAAATAAAAAAGAATTGAAGTAATTGCTGAAAAAAATATGACAGTGGGTAAAATCTCAAAAGCCCAAATGTAACTTGTTGAGTTAGGTTTTAATAAATCTCCAAATACAAACAATGTTCCTTCTCTTGTAAAATCAATTAGTTTGACAAAAGCATAGCCTGCACTTTCAAACAACTTTTGAACAAAACCTACTTTTAATATTAAGATAGCAAGAATAATCTGTGAAAATAATGCGATAAACACTGTTTTCCAATTAATTTTTTTTTTGTTATTACTTAAAAAGTAAGAAATCAAGATTATGGTAGCTAGCCCTAATAATCCTCTTGAAAAGCTATCAAATGAAAAACCAGCGTTAGGTATATTCTGATCAATGAATAATAAATTTAACATAAACTATTTCCTTGTATTTATTTCATCTCTTAACCTTGCTGCTAATTCATAATTTTCAGTTTCAATAGCATTTTCAATTTTCTTATTAAGTTGTTTTTTACTGTATTTTTTAAAATCATCTTGAAGATCATTTTTAATATTTTTTTTGGAAACCTCTTTTTTCAAAATTATTCCAGCCTTTTCCAAAATTTTATCATAGGTATAAATTGGAGAGTCAAACCTTAGTGCTAGTGCAATTGCATCCGAAGTTCTTGCATCTAGAATTTCTTCCACACTGTTTCTCTCACATATAAGACTTGAATAAAAAATACCATCAACAAGTTTATGAATAATGACTTGTTTAATTTTAATTTCAAAATTTTTCGCAAACTTTTTAAATAAATCATGAGTTAGAGGGCGTGGTGGTTCAATATTTTTTTCCAATGCAATTGCGATAGATTGGGCCTCAAAACCTCCTATTACTATCGGGAGTTTTCTCTCACCATCATTTTCCTCCAAAATAAGTGCGTAAGCACCGTTTTGTGATTGACTATACGATATTCTATTTACCTTTAACTCAACTAAGCTCATATATCATTAAATGATTACAGAAAGTTAATTATTTTCAGCTTGGAAAGCCTTAAGTTTTTCATTTAATTTTGGAACAACATCAAACGCATCACCAACGATACCATAGTCTGCAACTTTAAAGAAAGGTGCCTCAGGGTCTGTATTAATTACAACTTTAACTTTTGAAGAACTGACACCCGCCAAATGTTGAATGGCACCAGAAATTCCTATTGCAATATAAAGGTTGGTTGAAACTGGTTTTCCAGTTTGTCCTACATGCTCACTGTGGGGTCTCCACCCCAAATCAGAGACAGGTTTAGAGCATGCAGTTGCAGCATTAAGAGTTTTTGCCAAATCCTCAATAATATTCCAATTTTCAGGCCCTTTCATTCCTCTTCCTGCAGAGACAACTATATCGGCATCTTCAATACTAACAGAGCCACTTGAAAGTTCAACAGATTCATAAACAATTCCAGATTCAATGAAATCTTTTTCAATGTTTTCGATAATTGGTTCTGATTTATTTTTATTTACACCAAAAGAGTTTTTGGAGATACTTAAAATTTTGATATCAGAATTTATTTTGATATCACAAAAAGCTTTGTTAGAAAAGGTACTTCTTTTTACAATAAACGGGGATATGGAGGAGGGAATAGAAACAACGTTAGAAATTAAAGCAGCATCAATTTTTACAGATAAAAGTGATGCTAAATATTTACAATTGACACTGTCAGATATTATAATATTTTTAGCATCTGTACTTTTTGAAACATTGGAAATTAACTCAGCATAATTTTGAGCATTAAATAAATTTAATTTAGTTTGATTTATTGATAATATTTTGTCAGGGCCAAACTCCTGGAGAGTTGAGATATTAGAACAGTTAATTACAAGTGCAATTACCTTTAACGAGAGTTTTTTTGACAACTCTTTGGCATATGAAAGCAACTCAAATGAACTTTTTTTTATTTCATTTTCGTTGGATTCTATGTAGACCAATATGCTCATTCTAAATTACTTTTGCTTCATTATGTAAAAGATCAATGAGTTCATCTAAATTATTTGGTGATATTAATTTAATTTCTTTATGGTTGTCAGGCTTGGAGAACGAGATAGTATTTGTTTTGGTTTCCGCTTTGTTGTCTTCAATAATTTCAAATGGCTTTGAACGAGCTTGCATTATTCCTCTCATATTTGGGATTTTTAAATCTGATTCTTCAACAAGCCCTTTTTGAGCTCCAATTATCAGCGGAAGTTTGCATGATAAGGTTTCAATTCCACCTTCAATTTCTCTTTTTATTTTTGCTCTATTTTCATTTATTTTTAGATCAACACAATTTGTTACATAATTAAGATGTAAAATTTCAGCAATGATTCCTGGAACCATTCCTCCATTATAATCAATTGATTCTCTTCCGGCAATGACCAAATCATAATTGTATTTTAATATATGATTGGACAATAATTTTGCTACTTGGTAGCTGTCAGTAGGTTCTTGATTAATTCTATATCCTCTATCTGCCCCAATAGCCAAAGCTTTTCTTAAAATTTGATCAGTATTTTCTAATCCTACTGAAATGACATCAATTTCTGCACCATCATTTTCTTTAAACCATACGGCTCTAGTTAATCCAAACTCATCGTTTGGATTAATAACATACTGAACATGACTGCTGTCAAATTCAGTGTTATTATTTGTGAAGTTTATTTTTGAAGTTGTGTCTGGAACACAACTTATACATACCAAAATTTTCATTAATATATCTTACAATAAAGGTAATTAAAATCAATTTACTATGCACGCATAGTATTTGAAAAATTTTACAATAAATATTTATATTTTTGTTGTCAATGAGAGAAATTCAATTTAGAGAAGCCATTTGTGAAGCAATGTCTGAAGAAATGAGAAGAGACGAAACTGTTTACCTCATGGGTGAAGAAGTTGCGGAATACAACGGTGCATATAAGGCATCGAAGGGAATGTTAGACGAATTTGGAGAATTGAGGGTCATAGATACACCAATAAGTGAACTGGGCTTTGCTGGTATAGGAGTTGGATCCACTATGACTGGTAACAGACCAATTATAGAGTTCATGACATTCAATTTTTCATTGGTAGGCATAGATCAAATAATAAATAACGCAGCTAAGATTAGACAAATGTCTGGTGGTCAGTTTCCCTGTCCCATTGTTTTTCGTGGACCAACTGGCTCTGCTGGACAACTTGCAGCAACACATTCACAGGCATTTGATAATTGGTTTGCTAATTGCCCTGGTTTGAAGGTAATTGTACCATCCAATCCTTATGATGCAAAAGGCTTGTTGAAGTCAGCGATAAGAGACAATGACCCCATTATTTTTATGGAGTCTGAACAGATGTATGGTGACAAAGGAAATGTTCCGGAGGAAGAATATTTAATACCAATTGGAGAGGCAGAAGTAAAAAAAGAAGGTAATGATGTTACAATTGTTTCTTTTGGAAAAATTATTAAAGAGGTATATAAAGCTTCAGAAAAATTGAAGGAACAAAATATTGACTTAGAAATAATTGACCTGAGAACAATTCGACCACTTGACATAGAGACAATCATAAATTCAGTCAAAAAAACAAATAGACTAGTGATAGTTGAAGAAGCTTGGCCATTTGGAAATATTTCTACAGAAATATCTCATCAAATTCAAAACAAGTGTTTTGATTATTTGGATGCTCCGATTGAAAAATTAAATACAGCTGATACTCCAGCACCCTATTCACCTGTCTTACTTGCAGAATGGCTTCCGAACCAAAATGATGTAATTAAATCTGTCCATAAAGTACTATATCAAAAATAAATTCTATTTTTGAGCCCTAAATTTTAATAAGATGAATTTCAATCCAGTCTTTGTCCCAATCGCTTTGTCCATCGTGGGTTTAATATTTATGTATTTTAAAGCTAGATGGGTAAAAAAACAAGACCCTGGTAATGAAAAAATGATTACAATCAGTTCAGCCATTAAAAAAGGGGCGCTTGCTTTTCTCAATGCGGAATATAGATTGTTGTTTGTTTTTGTTATCGTTGCTTCAATTGCCTTATTTATTATTTCAATTTTAGTAGAGACAACTAGTTGGATGATAATACCAGCTTTTGTTGTTGGTGCTGTTTTTTCAGGTTTAGCTGGAAATATCGGAATGAGAATAGCAACAGATGCTAACAGTAGAACAACTCAAGCAGCAAGGTCAAGTTTACCCAAAGCTCTGGATATCGCGTTCGGGGGTGGTACTGTAATGGGTCTGGGTGTTGCTGGTTTAGCTGTCTTGGGCCTGAGTTTGTTTTTTATGTTTTTTATGAACCAATTTATGTCTGGCGACAGCAATAACTTTTATTTGGATATGACAGTAGTTCTGGAGGCTTTAGCTGGTTTTTCACTCGGTGCAGAGTCAATTGCATTATTTGCAAGAGTTGGTGGTGGTATATATACAAAAGCTGCTGATGTTGGTGCTGATTTAGTTGGAAAAGTTGAGGCAGGAATTCCTGAAGATGACCCAAGAAACCCTGCAACAATTGCTGATAATGTCGGAGATAACGTTGGGGATGTCGCAGGAATGGGTGCTGACTTATTTGGAAGTTATGTTGCAACTGTTTTGGCATCTATGGTTTTAGGAAACTACATTATTAAGGATATGACTGATTATGCACAACAGCAATTTGATGACCCATTTGGTGGTATTGGTCCGATTCTTCTGCCTCTATTTATTGCAGGAGTTGGAATTATCGCTTCAATAATCGGAACATTAGTTATTAGAATAAAAAACAACGATGCAAAAGAAGCTCAAGTTCAGAGCTCATTGAATTTAGGAAACTTAATATCGATATTGATCACTCTAGGATCATGTTGGGTTTTAATAGAATTATTACTTCCCGAAACCATTAACGGAATGAAGTTTTTTGGGGAGGGCACAAAAGACATACCAAGTATAAATATTTTTTACTCAACAATTGTTGGTTTAACTGTTGGTTATCTTATCTCTGCTTTTACTGAATACTATACAGCCCTTGGCAAGAAGCCCGTTTTAAATATTGTCCAAAACTCATCAACCGGTGCTGCTACAAATATAATTGCTGGCCTTGCAACAGGTATGAAATCAACATTTTCATCTGTCATCTTGTTCGCAGTTGCAATTTGGGGTGCTTATGAACTTGGGGGTTTTTACGGTGTAGCTATTTCTGCATCAGCAATGATGGCAACAACTGCTATGCAATTGGCAATTGATGCATTTGGTCCAATATCTGATAACGCTGGTGGTGTTGCTGAAATGAGCGAGCTTCCAAAAGAAGTCAGGGTAAGAACAGACATATTAGACTCTGTAGGTAATACTACCGCCGCTACTGGGAAGGGATTTGCTATTGCCTCAGCTGCACTTACTGCTCTGGCTCTTTTTGCAGCATACGTTAAATTCACTGGAATAGATGGAATCAACATTTTCAAAGCTGACGTACTTGCAGCACTTTTTATCGGCGGAATGATTCCAGTTATTTTTTCTGCTTTAGCAATGGAATCAGTTGGTAAAGCTGCAATGAAAATGGTTCAAGAGGTTAGACGACAGTTTAAAGAAATACCAGGTATTTTAGAGGGAAAATCTAAGCCTGATTATGAAAAATGTGTTGAAATATCTACTAATGCTGCTTTAAGAGAAATGCTATTACCCGGTATTTTAACAATTGTAACACCCGTTTTAATTGGGTTTATAATGGGTCCTGAATCTCTTGGAAGTTATATGGCAGGTGTTGCCGTCTCAGGTGTTTTGTGGGCTATTTTCCAAAATAATGCTGGTGGAGCCTGGGATAATGCAAAAAAGTCTTTTGAAGCAGGAGTTGAAATAAATGGTAAAATTGAAAAAAAGGGCTCAGATGCTCATAAAGCGGCAGTTACAGGTGATACAGTTGGAGACCCTTTTAAAGATACCTCTGGTCCATCGATGAATATACTCATTAAACTTACATGTCTAGTAGGGCTTGTAATTGCTCCAATTCTAGGTGAACACGGTTCCGAACAGTCAGTTTCTAATGATTTTACAAATATTAATAAAACTCTTGTTTTAAATGTTAATGAAGAAAAACCTACCGAGAGTATGCTAACTATCACAACTAAAACTACTGTGAATGGTGTGTTTATTGAGGATATCGAAAAATGTTATGGTTCAAAAGCTGATCTGCTTGTAAGAATCGCAGAAATACAAGAAGAAAATTAGGATTTAAGCGAAACTTTTTATTTTTGAGTCAATCATTGAGATAATTGATTCAAAATCATCTTTACTTTCAACAAAATCTATATCGTCAACCTCAATGATGAGTAAATTACTACTATCATAATTTTCAATCCAAGCTTCATATCTTTCGTTCAATCTACTTAGGTATTCAATACTAATAGAGTTTTCATAATCTCTTCCTCTTTTATGAATTTGATCTACAAGATTTGGAATACCGCTTCTTAGATAAATTAATAAATCAGGATTTTTAATATATGTTTTTATTGTAAAAATATTTTAACATGATTCCAAATGTAATACAGTATTTAGTTATCTCAAAATTAATTAACTAAAATATTGTTACTTAAGTCGTCCACCACCAGAATTACCTCTGCTGTTCCTGTTTTGATTTTGATCATTCTTTTTCTCTTTTCCCCCAAATAGTGTCAAATCATATTTCAACTTAAAAAGAATATATCTAGGCTGGATGATGTAGCTTCTAGTTTGTGTGAAAAACTGGTTAAATGAATCTCTGTTAGTAGATGTATCATTTAACAAGTTAGAGACACCAACTGAATACTCCCATTTTGAGCCTTCCTTGTTATAAGAAATATCTGCATCAAGAAACCTAAAATAGTTTAATACTTGGTCTTGATTTTTATACTTATTATAACTGTACTCAGCAGTAAAAACGAATCCTTTTCCAAAATAGGCATCAGTCCTGATAAATGGTGTTTCTCTAACAAATTTGTTCTCAATATTCGCGTTCTTGTAGTTGTTAAGGTTGTATTTTAATCCGATCTCAAAGTTTGGCTTATCTCTAAAGTTGGTCTCTAGGCTTGCTTCATAATCTTGATTAAAGCTCTCAGCATTGTTGACCACATCATTAATTATGTTAGAGAACTCACTATATCTGATATTGGCACTCAAATTTATTTTGAGGTTTTTAAACCTTTTATCTAACCTGGCCCTCGCAGAATAAGTTACCCTCGGAAATATTGAATTGTCCGCCGTTCTAAGTGAGTTAATACCATTTATTGCAGCTCGAGATTGAATAGAGTTTTCTCTTTTAGAATAGGATATGTTGGAGAAGATATTTGTAAAAGTAAATTGATTAATACTTCTGTAATTCAAATTATATGAATTTACGATTGCCGCTTCCAACTGTCTATTTCCTCTAAATAAACTGTTATAATTATTAAAAACATAACCCTCCGAAATATTATTGACGTCGGTGAATTGAGTATTTTTTCTATATGTAAACCTTAAATTTTCATTCTTCTTGAACTGCATATTAACTCTCAGGTTTGGTCTTATGTCAGAAATATCTTTTGAATATGTTTGGCCAAGTTGGGTGTTGTTATTATCATAAAAATGAAGTGTTAAGCCTGGGTCAATTGTAAATATCCCTGTTCTAATTCTGTAATTGAGGGCAAAATAAAAGTCCTTGAAACTAAAATCTACATCATTATTAAACTGATCATCATCAAAAAGCTTTCTTCTACCGTCATCTAAAATCTGGTTAAAGTTTGAGAAGTAATTTTGATCAACTTTGGTGAAACCAATGCTTAGGTTAAGATTTGATTGATCATTAATTAAATAAAAATAGTCAAGCTTGGCCTCAAGTTTTTGTGTTTCAATAAATCTGTATTGAGCAATATCAAATCTCTGAACATTAGAGTCAAAAGGGATTAATGATAAGAATGGGTTCCTGTCCCTAACAGCTCTGCCAATAGGATCTTCGGTTTGGTCCAAGTGCTGTGCTTCGAACGAAAATATGTGATTATCATTAAGGGTGTAGTAAACTTTTAGTTCCTGGTTCAAAGCATTAGGTGTTTGCGTTCTTGTCAAATCAAGGTTTTCCTCAACCCTATTATTCAATCTTCCATAAATTGAAGTCAAATCATTAACCTCTGACTGGTCAGAGCTGTTATACAATATATTGTATTCCAACTGAAAAATTTCGTTTGGTTCGTACTCAAGACTAAACTTGTAAAGTTCGAGTGTACTCTTTTGAAGGGAATATTCTCTGGTATTTTCTTCAACCTCAGTAGCATTATAAGTTCTTTTGATTTGTTCCTCAATATTATTAGTGACTGTTGTAAAAATACTAAATCCAGAAATTTCAAGCCCCTTGTCATTATTGACAGAAAAATTGGCTGCACCAAACTCAGATTCGATTAACTTAGCCCTGTTATTTTGCAGACTTCCTATTCCTGCTAAATCTGAACTGATATTGATTGATGTTCCAGCTCTAGAGTTAAGATTATTAAATCCACCCGAAAACCTGTAAAAATCTCGTCTGCTTAAAGCTGGAGACCCGACATCATTTGAATTACCAAGAACACTAAAATTAAATTTTTTATCATAGTAAAATATTTTTGGGGCAATCAAATGAATATCATCTGGTCCTGTTCCAGCTAAAATCTCTCCAAACCAAAACTTATCTTTTCCATCCTTGAGTCTAATATTAATAGCAAAATTATCTTCATTATTTTGAACATTTCTTAATTGTCCTACTTCAGTAAAATTTCTTAGTACTTCAACTTTTCCAACTGCCTTAGCTGGTAAATTTTGAGCAGCTAGTTTTGTGTCACCATCAAAAAAATCTTTACCCTCTATTTGTATTTTTTTTACCTCTTGACCCTCAACTTCTATTCTTCCATCTTCATTAACTTCAATTCCTGGCATGTTTGCTAATACATCGGATAATTTTTTTTCAGTTCCTGTGTTAAATGCATCAGCGCTATATACTATCGTATCACCTTTGATTTCCACAGGCATTTCATAAACCAATTCGACCTCATCCAATGCCTCAGCCTGTTCTTCTAAAACAAAATCTCTAATTAAATCCTCACTTAGTGAAATATTAAATTCAATTGGTTTGTAACCAATAAATGTAATTTTAATATTAAACTCAGTATCTTTTTTTAAGTTCAAACTGAAATACCCATTTTCATTTGATATGCCAAATCCGTCTAAAATTTGAGTTTCATTGTCCACAGCTATTACGTTAGCTCCCATTATTGAATATCCAGTCTGATCTTTAATTTCTCCGCTTAAATTGACCTGACTAAATAAAAAAAAAGGGGAAATTAGAAAGAGTAAATATCTCATCTAGCGAAGTCTTGCTGTTGAAGATTGTCTTTTCTGCCTTGCTTTTCTCCACATCTCTAATGATTCAGCTCTTTTTTCATCTTGCAGAGTAACAAAATCTTGAATTGAGATAGTTTTGCCTTTTTTTGGTCTCTTTATCTTTGTTTTTTCTTTGGGGTTCATTACAATTTTTGTACAAAGGATTGTTGTTTTATCATCACTAACCTCCAAGATTAGTCCGGGCAAACCTTGATACCAAGAGGGTCCACTTGAGACAGGTATTTCAGGTGTGAACCAAGCAACAACTTCAACATCTCTCATTTTTTTTGGTTTCTTACTCTGGCCGGTTTTATTATTTTGATCCCAACCACCAAATGAGAATACTTTTTCCTCTACTTTCTTTAAGTATGTAGCTTTGTAACAAGTATATTGCCCAATCTTTTTTGATTCGCCTGACATTTTCCATTTTGTATTTTCAAGGTCTTCTGTAACCAAAAAGAATTTACCCATCATTTCTGTTTCATTTATGGAAATTTTATCTTGTGCATTTTTATAAATTTTTCCAATATTTTCACCTACATAATTAGCCATCCAATTATAGCCTTGACCCTCAGTTTCTAATTTTTCAATCTCTTTGTATGTAGACTCTATCGAGTTAAATTCCAATACATAATCTTTTTCAGTATTTCTTTTAATCATATCATTCATATAACCTTTTCTTGATGCATATCTTGGGTTATCCATCCATGATTTGTCAAAAGATATTTTTGACATGTAGTATGCTTTTCCTTGGAAGTCTTGCGAAAAGCACAAGATCGGAATAAATAATACTATAAAAAGTAGATTTTTCATATTTTTTGTTATTAGTTGTAAGACAGAAAAAAGTTTAAAAAGTTTAAAAATTTTTCAAATTTATATTTTACATTTATTAATAATCAAAAACCATGCATTTAGCTATCGCAGGAAATATTGGCGCTGGAAAGACTACCCTGACAAAAATGCTTTCGAAGCACTATGGCTGGGAGCCGTATTATGAAGATGTTCTAAAGAATCCATATTTAGATGA
>CABZKA010000018.1 GCA_902526165.1 uncultured Bacteroidota bacterium | reverse complement strand
TGTTGGGGATCATTCAACTCCACAGTTTGTTCAACAGGAACAGCTTTATCTTCAACTAAATCAATGTTATAATAATCAGTTTGTTTAATGATTGATAATAATTTTTTTTGATCATTAAATGAAGAAATTTGTATTAAAAACTTATCATCAGTGGTTTCAGGAATTGGATTTTCAGCTTTTTTAAATGGCCATAAACTACTCCTGACATAAAATGTAATCACCATAAGATGAGCTGCAAAAAAAACTGTTAGTTCAAATATTACAGGAACAAATGCAGGAAGGTTTTCAATAAGTGTAAAACTTGGTTTTCCTCCAATATTTTGAGGCCAATCAACAATCATTATATAATTGATCATGAGAATGGCAAAAGTAAAGCCTATAAACCCATAAATGAAGGCGGCTATTGCGATTCGTGTTGGCTTTAAATCAAGAGCATGGTCTAATCCGTGAACGGGAAAAGGAGTAAAAACATCATTAATATTTACCCCCTTAGATTTCAGGATTTTAACAGCTGATAATAGCTTGTCATCATCATCATATATAGCATGTACATGTTTATTTGCCATTATTGTCTCTGATTTTTTTATAATTATCGCCTGATGATTTTAGTATTGTTTTAACCTCTGCTTGAGCAATTACAGGAAATGTTCTTGAGTAAAGCAGAAATAAAACAAAGAAAAAGCCAATTGTACCAAGAAATATCCCTATTTCAACAAATTCTGGTGAAAACTGTGTCCATGATGATGGTAAATAATCTCTGTGAAGGGATGTTACAATAATTACAAACCTTTCAAACCACATTCCAATATTTACAACAATTGAAATAATAAAAGAAAAAGTAATACTGGTCCTCAATTTCTTGAACCACATTAACTGCGGCGAAAACACATTGCATGTCATCATTGACCAGTATGCCCACCAATAGGGGCCAGTTGCTCTATTTAGAAAAGCGTACTGTTCATATTCAACTCCAGAATACCACGCAATAAAGAGTTCCGTTATGTAGGCACAACCTACAATTGATCCAGTAATCATGATTACAATATTCATCAATTCAATATGCTGAAGTGTGATGTAATCTTCTAAGTTGCAAACCTTTCTCATAACTAGAAGCAGAGTCTGAACCATTGCAAATCCTGAAAAGATTGCACCTGCAACAAAATAAGGAGGAAAAATTGTGGTATGCCACCCAGGAATTACAGATGTCGCAAAGTCAAATGATACAATTGTATGAACGGATAAAACTAAGGGTGTTGCCAAACCTGCTAAAACTAGTGATACTTCTTCAAATCTTTGCCAGTCCTTCGCTCTACCACTCCATCCAAAACTTATAAGACTATATATTTTTTTCTGAAAGGGTTTCACGGCTCTATCTCGAATCATTGCAAAATCTGGCAATAGGCCTGTCCACCAAAAAACCAATGAAACTGTTAAGTAAGTAGAAATAGCAAAAACATCCCAGAGTAGAGGTGAATTAAAATTAACCCATAATGAACCAAACGTATTTGGTATTGGGACAATCCAATAAGCAAGCCAAGGTCTACCCATATGAATTACAGGGAATAAACCTGCTTGGATTACAGAAAAAATTGTCATAGCTTCAGCAGATCTGTTAATACCCATTCTCCATTTTTGTCTGAAAAGAAGTAATACCGCAGAAATTAAAGTACCCGCGTGACCAATACCAACCCACCAAACAAAGTTTGTAATATCCCAAGCCCAATTAACTGTTTTATTAACACCCCAAGTTCCAATTCCAGTTGTGATCGTATAAATAATACAAGCTATTCCCCATAAGAAAAGTCCTGATGAAATAATAAATACAATCCACCACTGTTTATTTGCTGAACCTTCAATAGGCCGCGCAACATCAACTGTTATCTGGTGATAAGATTTATTACCAGTTACTAATGGTGCTCTGATCGATGCTTCGTAGTGAGAACCCATATATTAAGTTTTTTTCATTTTGCCATTATTTCTAACCTTGGTATGATAAAAAACATTTGGTTTTGTACCTACATATTCAAGTAGATGATAAACTCTATCATCTTTACTTCTTTCGAAAACTTCACTTTCTTCATTGTTAATATCTCCAAATTTTAAAGCACCTGTTGAGCAAGCAGCAGAGCATGCAACAGCATCATTAAATTCATTTGCATTAGCCTCTCGTCCTTCGTTTTTAGCTTTTAAAATTATAGCTTGAGTTGATTGAATACAGAACGAACATTTTTCCATTACTCCTCTTGAACGAACAACCACGTCTGGATTTAAGACCATTTTGCCTAAATCATCATTCATATGGAAATCAAACTCTTCGTTATTATTATATAAAAACCAGTTAAATCTTCTGACTTTGTAAGGGCAATTGTTTGCACAATATCTTGTTCCAACACATCTGTTATAAGCCATATGATTTTGCCCCTGCCTTCCGTGTGAAGTAGCAGCAACAGGACAAACAGTCTCGCAAGGTGCATTATTACAATGTTGACACATAACCGGTTGAAATACAACCTGGGGGTTTTCATTTGGATCTTCTAATTCTCCAAATACATTCAAAGATTCCACTAGGCCATCAATATTTTCTTTCTTTTCTTTATCTTTTTCAAAAGACACATCCGAAGAATAATATCTATCTATTCTTAACCAATGCATGTCTCTTGATTTTCTTATTTCTCTCTTTCCCACCACAGGGACATTATTTTCAGCATGACATGCAATTACACAAGCGCCACATCCAGTGCATGCATTCAAATCAATGGATAACTTGAAGTGATGACCAATTGATCTGTCAAACTCTTCCCATATGTTTACCTCTTTTTTATTTACAGCAGTTTCGATATGATTTTTAGAGACTACAGGTATTGCATTCCAATAATTTTTTGGCTTTGTGTTGAATGTCTCAAGGGTTGTTTCTTTGATAATATCACCTCGACCCATCAAAGTATTGTGTAACTGGACACAAGCAAATTCATGAATTTCATAAACTGGTTTAATATCTACAAATTGAAGCTTTGAAAAATTATTGTATAGTCTAAAGGCATTTTGACCTGTCTTCATTTCAGGTTTGAGACCTTGAGTTCGGCCATAACCGAAAGATATCCCAACAGTTCCTTGTGCTTGTCCGGGTTGAATAATTACTGGGATTTTAACTTCTATTTCATCACAACTAACCGATGCGTAATTACTGTTTAATGCGCCATTAGATTCATTGTAATTTTTTAAACCGATATTATCAGCATCGAATTTTGATATTGTTAAATAATTATCCCATGAAACTCTAGAAATTGGGTCAGGGAACTCCTGAAGCCATGGGTTGTTGGCCTGTTGACCGTCACCCATACCAGGTTTTGAATATATGATTAATTCAAAGCCATCAGATTTATCAGAAAGTAAGCTTTCAACATGTGATGTAAAATTTAAATTGCGGTTTGGCGTTAATTTAATTTTATTATCTACTGAACAAATACCATCATGAAGAACTTTATTCCATATTGTACCATTCTTCAAAATATTTGATTCCCAATTAGTCCTAATTTCATCATAATATGATTTTTCAGAACCTGTCCATTTTAGCAAACAATCTTCAAACTGCCTGGTATCAAAAAGTGGTTTTATAGTGGGTTGACATAAGCTATACTCACCATTGATGAATTCGAAATCGCCCCAAGACTCCAAGTAGTGAGGACAAGCAGCAACGTACATTGAGTCAACAGATGTCTCGTCCATTTTCATTGAAAAATTTACTGAAAAATCAACTTTAGATAACAAAGATTTAAAGTCCAAAGAGTCAGGTAGGGAGTAAACTGGATTAACACCACTCATTATGATTCCACCAAGTTCACCATTTTCATAATCTTTAATAATATTGTTAAGCTTTTTGTGATCACCTTTTCTGAGCATAGAAACCTTAGATCTACTTTTGACTTCACTTTTTAGAATTTCATTTATTCTAAAAGAAATTATTTGAGAGTCGATGTCATCGTGACCACAAAGCACAACGGAGCTTTTACCATTTGAAACTAACTCTTCAATTATGGTGTCCACCTTCTGCTTCAATGAATCCTCCAGATCAGGAACAGGAGAATTATTAGATTCTAGTTTGTTATATATATAGGCTAAAACGTGTTTTTGTCCTGTAGGTTTCAAAGGAATTCTAACATCGGCGTTTGATCCAGTAATAGACATGTTAGATTCAATCTGAATATGTCTTGACATTTTAGCTTTTCCATTGTTATTTTTCTTAGGCACTCTGTTTTTTACATAGTCTTTATCATAACTTGAACCCATCCAATCGCCAAGAAAATCCGCTCCAAATGATAAAATAAAATTAGCTTTATCAAGATTGTAAAAGGGAAGTGCTCTTACTCCATATATGATTTCATGCGCGTCCAAGACTGCTGTTTCAGAAACGGCGTCGTACTCTATGTGTTTTACATTTTTAAATTTTTTGATAAAAGATTCGATTACTTTTTTTGATGTCGGACTTACAATTGTGTTAGTAAGCAGGTATACATTTTTACTCGCATCATCTGATTTTTTTAAATGCGAAACAAGTTGATCATCAAGATTTTGCCAAGAAATATCTTCACCATTGAAGACTGGACCTTGAACCCTTACGCTATCATACATAGATAACACTGATGAGTGAACTCTTGCATTACCAAATCCATGATATTTAGATAATTTATTGCTTTCGATTTTAATCGGCCTTCCTTCACGTGTTTTAACCAAAATATTGGCAGCATCATAACCATCGAACATTGTGGTTGCATAATAGTTTGCAATACCAGGTCTAATTCTCTCAGGTTGAATAACGTATGGTACAGATTTGTGAACCGGACCTTCACAACTTGCAAGCACTGCAGCTGATGTACTAAAGCCAAGATATTTGAGAAAATCTCTTCTGTTTGTAGAACTCTGTACCAACTCATCGCTCATTTCTAAGTCGATTGGAAGCTTTTCTGTAAACTCATTATGCTTTAAGTCCGTAATATCTAAGCTATTAGATAACTCAACTTCACTTTTCCAATATTTTTTTTCTCTACTCATTTAAAATCAATAATGACATTTGCCACATTCTAGGCCTCCCATTTGTGCAATGGTTAACTTCTCAACTCCGTATTTTTTTGATAACTCTTCATGAATCTTAGTGTAATAATCATTGTCTTTAACTTTTACTTCAGATTCTCTGTGACAGTTTATGCACCAACCCATTGTTAATGAAGAATGCTGATAAGCAATCTCCATTTCTTCAACAGGACCATGACAAGTCTGACACTCAATTCCTGCAACATTTACATGTTGAGAATGATTGAAATAGACATGGTCAGGAAGATTATGAATTCTTATCCATCTCACAGGTTCAGTTTCCCCAGTATACTGTCTAGTTTCTTCGTCCCATCCAACAGCTTTATATAATTTTTTTATTTCGTTTGTATAAAATTCTTTTGTGTAACCCTTTTCTAAGTCTTCTTCTCCATTATATTCTGCAATATTTTGATGGCAGTTCATACAAACATTCAATGATGGAATACCAGAATGCTTGGAAACTCTTGCTGATGAATGACAGTATTGACAATCAATTTCATTAGCACCTGAATGTATTTTGTGTGAATAATGAATGGGCTGAACTGGCATGTAGCCTTGGTCAACTCCAATTTGCATCAACCAACCATAAGTAAAATAGGCACTGGATAGTAGAAGAAAAACGACACTGCAGAAAACTAGAAATTGATTTTTCAAGAAGAGTTTCCAAACTGGCTCTGAGAAAATTTTAGTTTCCTTTTTTTCTATATGAATTCCATTGTTGGCAACAATCGCTCTCAGGGTTTTATTAACCAAGAACAACATAACAACAAGCACAATCAAAACGATAACAAGAATTACAAGAACTAAATCTTGAGAAAAAGAGCTAGTAGTGCCTGTAGCTTGAGGAACCGCAACACTAGCTGCAACAGCAACTGGTTCTGGTACATAATCAGTGTAGGCTAGTATGTTGTCAATATCCTGATTGGAGAGCTGAGGGAAAGCATTCATTGCAGCTTTATTCCACTCCTCCCAGATTGCAACAGCTCGTTCATCTCCGGATTTAATCATGGCTGAACTATTTTTGATCCAAGTGTAAAGCCATTCTCTTTCATATTTTTCGGAGACACCGGCTAAGGCTGGTCCAATCAAATTTTTATTTAATTTATGGCATGCAGCACAATTTGCATTGAATAAAGATTTACCCTTTGAAATGTCAACATCCTGAGAATGAGCATTTAAAGTGAAAAATAGGAGGAGAAAAAAAGCAGCAAAATTTTTTATAACATTTTTTAGAAAAAGAACGTTATTTTTACCTTTGTAATTATTGTAGTTTCTAGCCTTCAAAAATTAAAAAAAAAGGTTAATTTTTTAATCGCATAAAGATACTAAACAAATTATAATATTTAAAAAAAATACAGATATAATTTTAATTGTTTTTAGTAAAAGTACAAATGACCGTAATGCACAAAATAATGTATATAATTTTACTGTTAATCAGTACTTTAAGTTTTGCTCAAGAAATTAATAATGAAATAAGTAAAAGTGAGAACTTTGAAAAGCTGTTGATTTTATACAAAATCGCTAATCAAGAAAAGTATAATATTGACTACTATTCCATACAAATCTATAATGGAAACTACAAAAAAGCTGACTCACTATTTAAATTTTCAAAAGATTTTTTTATTTCAGATTCTATTTTTTTGTTTTATGAAACTCCAAACTACAAAGTTCAGGTCGGGAAGTTTTGGGATAAATTAAAGGCACAGAAGAAACTTAAAGAAATTCAAA
Source organism: uncultured Bacteroidota bacterium (assembly GCA_902526165.1). Lineage (GTDB taxonomy): Bacteria > Bacteroidota > Bacteroidia > Flavobacteriales > Flavobacteriaceae > Eutrophosalina. The sequence continues at coordinate 13,890 of CABZKA010000018.1, read as the reverse complement.
AAAAGTTTAAATCAGCTTTTATTTTAAAACCAAAGGGAATTTAATTTTTAATTTTCTTTTTTACCTGTAGTTCATTGAAAAACTCTAAATTATCTCCAATTTTAATATCGTTATAGTTTTTTAATTGAAGGCCACAATCATAGCCTTTTGAAACTTCTTTTGCATCATCCTGAAATCTTTTTAACGAGGTAAGAGTAGTTGTTAAAACAACAATTCCTTCTCTAATCAACCTTACATTAGATTTTCTAAAAACTTTTCCACTTGTTACCATACATCCAGCAATCGATCCGATTTTTGAAATTTTAAATATTTCTCTGATTTCAGCTTGACCAGTAATCTCTTCTTTTAATTCAGGAGATAACATTCCCTCAATTGCATCCTTTAAATCATTGATGGCATCATATATAATGGAGTAGTTTCTAATGTCAACTTCCTCCTTCTCCGAAATTATTCTTGCATTTCCCGTTGGTCTCACATTAAAACCTACAATTATAGCTTCTGATGCAGAGGCTAATAAAACATCCGATTCAGTTATAGCACCAACAGCTTTATGAACTATATTAATATGGATTTCATCAGATGAAAGTTTTTGAAAGGAATCAGAAAGTGCCTCTACGGAACCATCAACATCCCCTTTAAGTATAATATTTAACTCTTTGAAATCTCCAATTGCAATTCTTCTTCCAATCTCATCTAAAGTTAATTGTTTTTGAGTTCTAACACTTTGTTCTCTAACAAGCTGCGTCCTTTTTGATGCAATTGTTTTTGCTTCTTTTTCATCGCTAAAAACATTAAACTTATCACCAGCCTGAGGGGCTCCATCCAAACCAAGGACAGAAACAGGTGTTGATGGTAAGGCATGTTTTATTTGATTACCCCTCTCATCATATAGAGCTTTTACCTTTCCACTGTATTTTCCAGCTAAGACATAATCTCCAATTTTGAGAGTTCCTGACTGAACAAGTAAAGTAGAAATATAACCTTTGCCTTTATCCAATCTAGCTTCAATCACAGAACCAACTGAAAGCTTATTAGGGTTAGCTTTCAATTCTAACAATTCTGACTCTAACAAAATTTTATCCAAAAGCTCATCAACTCCAATACCTTTTAAAGCAGAAATGTCTTGACTTTGAATATTCCCACCCCAATCTTCAACTAAAAGGTTCATACCAGAAAGTTTTTCTTTGATTTTTTCTGGATTAGATACATCTCTATCAATTTTATTAATTGCTATAATTATTGGAACTGCAGCGGCTTGAGCGTGGCTAATTGCTTCTTTTGTTTGTGGTTGAATATCATCATCAGCAGCTATTACTATAACCACTATATCGGTCAACTGAGTTCCCCTTGCTCTCATTGCAGTAAATGCCTCATGACCAGGGGTGTCTAAAAATGTAATTTTTTTATCATTTTTCAGGTTAACACTATAAGCTCCTATATGCTGTGTTATTCCACCCGATTCACCTGCAACAACATTTTCTTTTCTGATATAGTCTAACAAGGAAGTCTTTCCATGATCTACGTGCCCCATAATGGTAACAATTGGGGGTCTAGTTTCTAAGCTTTCGGGCTCATCCTCATCTTTTTCTTTAATTGATTCTTCAATTTCAGCAGTTACGAAATCTACGTTATAACCAAATTCATCTGCTACTACAGTTAATGTCTCAGCGTCCAACCTTTGGTTCATAGTAACCATTATGCCAAGGGTCATACATGTTGATATTATATCATTAGATGAGACATCCATCATGGTAGCAATCTCACCAACAGTTATAAATTCTGTTACCTTAATTGACTTTTTTTCAGAACTAATTTTCTCTAAATCATCTTCACTTCTTTTTTTGTGAACATCTCTCTTCTCTTTTCTGTACTTAGAGGCTTTAGATTTTGACGAAGATTGAAGTTTCTCAAGTGTTTCTTTGATTTGTTTTTGAACAACATCATCTGCAGGACCAGCTAGATCTTTTTGATGCTTTTTAAATTTATCTTTCTTTTCAGTACTTTGATTATTATTAGCAACAATATCTTTTGCTATTCTTCTTCTCTTTCGTTTGGATTTAGTTATACTCTCACCAGTTTTTTTAATTTTATCAAGATCAATTTTTTCACCCGTTTTCTTTAAACCGCTTAATTTTTCAAATTTGGTCTTTATTTTATGTTCATCTTTTTCAACATTTTTTTCATGGTCTTTTTTAGGTATCGGGCTAGTTTTATTAATGATCGGCTTTTCCTTTTTTAGTCCAAGATTTATTTCACCTACTTTTTTGAACTTAGGTATGGATGAGCTAGACGTTATAACTCTGTTTTTCTCTTTTTCAAGTTGCTCATTTTCAAATTTAACTCTTAACTCTTCCTTTTCTTTTTTCTTCTCCTCACTTAAATCATATGACTCTACTTTGCTGGATCTATCAGAGCTAAATTCTTGAGAGATTAAAGAATATTGTTCATCAGAGATTTTTGATGTAGGTCTGGCATCAATTTCATAACCTTTTGAAGATAAAAACTCTTTAATACGCTCCAAGGAAATATTGAATTCTCTAATTACTTTATTTAGTCTTACCTTATTTTCTGCCACCTTGTTAATTACTAATAATCTTCAAACTCCTCACTTAAAATTTTTCTAACATCTGCGATTGTTTCTTCCTCAAGATCTGTTCTTTTAGCTAAATCTTCAATGTCATGTTCTAAAATACTTTTTGCAGTGTCCAGTCCAACTTTTTTAAATTCATCTATTATCCACGAATCTATTTCATCTGAAAATTCAGTCAATTCAACATCTTCTTCTGACCCTTCTCTGAAAACATCAATTTCAAATCCTGTAAGTTGACCCGCTAATTTAATATTATAACCTCCCCTTCCAATAGCTTTAGAAACCTGATCTGCATCTAGAATAACTTGAACAGTTTTGTTCTCATCATCGATTTTAAGAGAAGTAATTTTTGCAGGACTTAATGCTCTGGTAATGTAGAGCTGAGTGTTATTAGTGAAATTAACAACATCAATATTTTCATTACCAAGCTCTCTTACAATCCCGTGTATTCTCGAACCTTTCATACCTACACAAGCACCAACTGGATCAATTCTGTCATCATATGAGTCGACAGCAACTTTAGCTTTTTCTCCAGGAACTCTTACAACTTTTTTAATTGTGATAAGACCATCAAATACTTCTGGAATATCTTGTTCAAATAGTTTTTCAAGAAATTTAGGGGATGTTCTTGACATTATTATGACAGGTTTTGTGCCCTTTAGTTCGACAAGTTCTATTACACCGCGAATAGTATCTCCTTTTCGATAGAAATCTGAAGAGATCTGCCTGTCTTTAGGCATTATAATTTCATTACCATCATCATCAATAAGGATAACTACATTATGCCTTATATGATGAACTTCAGCAGAGTATATTTCTCCAACCAAATCTACAAACTGTTTATATACAATTGCATTGTCATGTTCATGGATTCTTGCTACTAAATTCTGTCTTAGTGAAAGAACTACCCTTCTGCCTAAATCAATTAATTTAACTTCTTCAGAGACATCCTCACCAACTTCAAAATCAGGCTCAATTATCCTAGCTTCCGTCAAAGAGATTTGACTATTCTCATCCTCAACCTCTGTATCTTTAACCACGATTCTATTTCTCCAAATTTCTAAGTCCCCCTTATCGGGATTTATAATAATGTCAAAATTTTCATCGTCGCCAAATTTTCTTTTTAGAGTATTTCTAAAAACCTCCTCCAAAATTGACATTAATGTTACTCTGTCAATTAACTTTTCATCTTTAAATTCCGAAAAAGATTCTATAAGTGATAAATTATCCATATCAATTTTATTTAAGTATATTTAATAAATAAGGGGACAATGTCCCCTCAAATTTTCAAACTGCTGTGCAAATATAAAAAAATACAACAATAGTTGGCCTACTAGGGATCGAACCTAGACTCTTCTGGACCAAAACCAGACGTGTTGCCAGTTACACCATAGGCCAATTGGATTTCAAATTTAGTAAAACTTCGTGCTTGCACAAACTAAATTTGTTTAATTCCAAATTAATTTCTTATGCTTATTTTCGTGTTCTAAATGAAAAAAGTTAATTATAATTCAACAAATACAATAATTGGGGTTATTGTAATGGTTTTTTCATTTATTATTTTCACGTTGACTGTTGAACCAACTGCAAGTTATTGGGATTGTGCAGAATATATTTCTACTTCAGCTAAGTTACAAGTTGGTCATCCTCCTGGAGCTCCACTTTTTCAAATGCTTGGAGCTATTTTTTCAACTTTTGCATTCGAATCTGACCATATTGCACTAACTGTAAATATGATGTCAGTAACATCAAGTGCATTAACCCTATTATTTTTGTTCTTGTCTATTTCCCACCTAATAAAACAACACCTTGGCACTGAAGACAAGCGCATTACAGTGAATGAGGCTATTAAAATATTTGGCAGTTCAATTCTAGGATGCTTGACATTTACATTTACAGATAGTTTTTGGTTTAATGCTGTTGAAGCTGAAGTATACGCAATGGCAACAATGATATTGTCATTACTTTTTTGGCTTGGATTAAAATGGGTTGAAAATTTAAACTCTCAAAGAGGTGATAAATGGTTAATTTTAATATGTTTCATTATAGGTTTATCATTTGGAGTTCATTTCATGGGTCTTCTTGCAATCCCTGCAATTGGTTTACTTTATTATTTTAAAAAGTTTTCTTTTACTATAAAATCTTTTTTATTAGCAAATGTTATTTCAATATCTATACTACTTTTTATATTTAAACTTCTACTTCCATCTACGCTATCAATTTTTGGTTATGTAGAGGTGTTTTTCGTAAATGAAATAGGGCTTCCTTTCAATGTTGGAACTGTCTTTTCAGCAATATCAATGATATTCATCATTTATTTCATATTACATAGAAGTCAACGCAAAAAAGAGTATTTACTAAACACTATAACTCTTTGTATTACCTTTATATTCATAGGATTTTCATCATGGTTAATGATTCCCATAAGATCAAATGCTAATACCGTTATTAATGAAAATGCCCCCTCCGACGCGAGATCTCTTTTAGCTTACTACAATTTAGAACAATACCCTGATACTTATCTGTTCAAGGGGCCTATGTTCTCGGATATTTATTCAGGTCAAGATGAGAAAGAACCATACAGGGACGACAAACCAAAATATGAACGTGATTATAAAAAAAATAAATATATAATTGTTAATGATTGGAAAAAAGGGAAACTCAATAATAACAGAGAACATATTGGTTTATTCCCGAGAATGTGGAGTTCAGAAAATGCAGTCAACTACCTAAAATTTAGTGGATTTTTAGATTTTTCAATTAAAGGTGAATTCAGAAATCAAGAACAACTAGTTCAGATTGTTGAGCAATTTAAATCAAATATTGACTCAAATGATGTAAGCCCTGACGAATATCATCAATTTTTAACGAATTATGGATCGTATCTTGATGTTAGTAAACCATCTTTATTTTCAAACCTAAAATATTTTTTATTATTCCAAGTCAACAAAATGTATGTCAGATATTTTTTATGGAATTTCGCAGGACGTCAAAATGATATGCAATGGAGAGGTGGTAAAGAGAACGGTAATTGGTTAAGTGGAATAAATTTTATTGATGAGTATCGTTTAGGGCCTCAAGAAAATTTACCGACTAATTTAAAAACAAACAAAGCTAGAAATACTTATTATTTTATTCCATTGATACTAGGCTTAATTGGTTTGATTTTTTTATATAAAATAGATTTTAAGAATTTTTGGCCTTTAATTATTTTATTTTTTTTCACGGGGTTGGCGCTTAAATTTTACCTTAATGAAAGAGTTTATGAGCCTAGGGAACGTGATTACGCTCTAGTTGGATCCTTTTATACCTTTTGTATTTTTATTGGTTATAGTTTTTTATCAATATTCAATTTTTTTGAAAAAAAACTTAATAGCTACTCAACATTAATTATAACTTCAATTTTATGTTTTTCCTGTCCAATAATTTTAGCTATTAATAATTGGGATGATCATGATCGATCAGAAAGATATACCGCACAAAGTTTAGCAAAAGCTTATTTAGATTCTATCGATGAGGATAGGCAAGCAATAATTTATACAATTGGAGATAATGATACATTTGCACTTTGGTACGCACAGGAAATTGAAAACTACAGAACTGATGTAAGAACAATAAATACAAGTTTATTGGCAACCGATTGGTACATGGACCAGATGAAGAGAAAAGCTTATAACAGTAGTCCTATACAATCGACTCTTGAACACAGTCAATATGCCTATGGTGTTCGAGATTACATAAAATTCGAAAATATAATAGATTCCACAAGATGGGATTTGAAGGATTTCATAAGTTGGATTAGTAGTGATAATGAAAGAACTAAATACAAGTTTTTATTAAAGCAATATGGTTATGAATCTGACGAATTAAAAAATATTCCCCTTTTTACACAAAATATGGTGTATTATCCTACAAATAAAGTTAGATTTTATGTTAATAAAGAAAATGTTATAAATAGTGGAATAATTGATCATGTTGATTATGATAAAATTGTAAACTATATCGATATTAATCTTCCAAAAAGCGGTTTGTATAAAAATCAAATTTTAATGTTAGATATTCTGTCAAAAAATGACTGGAAAAGACCCATATATTTTACTGGTGGAAGTTATAAAGATTCAGAGTATATATGGATGAAGGACTATCTACAACTAGATGGTCTAGTTTATAAATTGGTTCCTATTAAGACTCCAATTGATGAAAACAATCCCTATCAAATGGGTAGAATAGAGGCAAACAGAATGTACAATATTGTAAAAAAATGGGAATGGGGTAATAGTCAGAGCTCCGAAATTTATCATGATCCTGAAACTAGAAAAAATAGCATATCATTTAGAAGTAATTTACACAGGCTATCTGAGTCGTTGATTGAAATTGGCGAAATTGAAAAAGCAGAGGAAATTCTAGACTTGTCTATTGAAAAAATGCCTATTGATTTTTATGGTTATTACTCATTAAGTGAGCCTTACATCAAAACCTATTATTCTTTAAAAAAGTATGATAAAGGTTATTCGATTTATAAGGAAATTGAAAATAAATATTTTGAATATATTTATTACTACTCTAAGTCTTACAATAGTAAAAGCTTTGATATAAGTGATAATGCTGAGAATATATTTACCTACACAGAAAGACTGAGAGGTCTGATTGAAGATCAAATTAGAAGCAACTATAAGTTTAGTGAAATTGAAAATTCAATTGTGAGATTTATTGAGAATACGAAAATCTACAAAGATCTTTATGGTAGTTACGATTATTTCAACTATCTAATTAGTTTTCTGGAGCCTCTATATTTGTTAAATAAAGAAAAAGGGAAATTATTATATGAAGATATTTCATTTCAAATACTTGAAAGATTAAGACTTTTAAAGGATTCGGAGGATAGTGTAAACCAAGAATATATTCAAAACTTAATTGATGATGAGATAACTAACTTGAAAGGTTTGTTAGAAATTATTTCAAGTTTTGAAAATGAAAGCTTTTTAATCAAGGAAATGAATAAATTAAATAAATTCATTAATTAAATTAATTAATGTATTGGCATCTTGCTCACCACTTTGCCTCCACATCATTTCACCAGATTTATAAATCATAAGAGTTGGTAAGCCTTTTATCCTTAATGCTTGGGCTAACTCATTATTTTTATCAACATTAATCTTTATAACTTTTCCTTTATCACCAATGGCCGCCGCAACATCTCTAAGTACTGGGTGCATTGACGAAGAAGTTTCATTCCAATCAGTGTAAAAATCTAATAATATAGGTAAATCAGATTTTATTAATTCTCCAAATTTTGCCATTAAAATTTTAGGTAAAAATAGCATTTTTTAAATATTAATATGAAAATCTATAATTTTTACTGTATTCATAAAAAACTAATTAATTTACTTTAATACTTTGTAAATTAGTTTTAATGTCAAAAAAAAGGCTTTTTTTAATTGATGCTTATGCTTTAATTTTTAGAGCATACTATGCTTTTATAAAAAATCCAATTGTTAATTCAAAAGGTTTTGAAACAAGTGCTATTCTAGGCTTTTTTAATTCTATTTTTGATTTAAAGAGAAGAGAAAATCCGGATTATTTATCAGTAGTTTTTGACAAGGGTGGGTCAGCAGATAGATCAGCTATATACAATGAATATAAGTCCAACAGGAATGCTACACCTGAAGTAATCTTAGATTCAGTTCCTTACATATATAATATTTTAAATGGTTTAGGAATTACAACTTTAGATTTAGAAGGATATGAGGCTGATGATATAATCGGAACTGTTGCGAAAAGGGCAGAAAAAAAAGATTTTGAAGTTTACATGGTTACACCTGATAAAGACTTTGCACAATTAGTTACAAAGAATATTTTTCTTTACAAACCAGCAAGATTTGGAAATGATATAGAAATTATGGGAGTAGAAGAAATTAATAAAAAATTTGAAATTGACTCACCAATTAAAGTAATTGATTATTTGGGAATGATGGGTGATTCAGTTGACAACATTCCTGGTATACCTGGCGTTGGGGATAAAACTGCAAAAAAATTCTTAAAAGATTATGGATCAATAGAAGGATTATATAAAAATACCCACAACCTTAAAGGTAAGTTAAAAGAAAAGGTAGAGGGCAATCAGGAACTGGCAATGCTTTCAAAAAAACTTGCTACAATTATTACTGACGTTCCAATAAAATATAATCTTGAAAATCTAAAAATCTCCAAACCATCAAACGAGATAATTATCTCAATCTTTGAAGAGTTAGAATTTAAAAGATTGAAGGAAAATTATTTTAAATTATTCAAACAAAAAGATGATCACAAGATAAATGAACAAACTAACTCTAAATTAGAACTTAATGGTAAATTTGTTAATCAACAAATTAGTGGAAAAACTGGAATTCTTATTTTAAAACAAAGTCTTCAAAAAACAAAAATATTTAGTTTTGACGTAAAATATTATGAAAATGATATTTATTTGTTTTTCTGCTGGAGCAAAGCATCTGTATATTATATTAAAGCTGAAAAAAAGAAAACTGAAGAACTCCTAAATTCATTTAAATACTTTATTGAAAGTAGTACAAAAAAAATCATTTTTAATCATAAATCCTTGTCCAAAATTCTTTATGCCTATGGAATTAAAATCAATAATTTTTTTGACATAAAAATTGGAGCATATTTAATTTCACCAGGATCACGAAATGATTTTAAGACAATTTTAAAATTTAATTTAGATGTTGATTCAAATGACAATAATCTTAGTTTGGATAGTATTTACTACTTTGAGGAACTTTTCTCAAAAATTTACAATAATTTAAAACATAAAAACTTAATTGATCTTCTTGAAAAAATTGAAAACCCACTTTCATATGTTTTGATGAAAATGGAGTTCGAGGGAATCAGGCTAGATTCAGATCTAATAAAGGAAATAAAGGACATCTTTGAATTTGAAATTAATAAACTTGAAACCAAAATATACAGTATTAGTGAAACAGAATTCAATATTGCATCTCCAAAACAACTTGGAGAAGTTCTTTTTGAAAAGCTAGTTTTAGAATCCAATCCAAAAAAAACAAAAACAGGACAATATTCAACTTCAGAAGATACACTTTCTAAACTTGCTAAAAAACATGAAATTATAAGGCTTATTCTAGAATGGAGGTCATTGCAAAAACTATTAACCACTTATGTGTACAGTTTACCTAAGCAAATCAATCCTAAATCAAATAAAATTCACACAGAGTTTAATCAGACGCTTACAACAACTGGAAGACTTAGCAGTACTAACCCTAACCTGCAAAACATTCCAGTAAGAACAGAAAGGGGAAAACTAATTAGAAAATCTTTTATCCCAAAAGATAAAAACCATACTCTGTTGTGTGCAGATTATTCTCAAGTTGAATTAAGAATTATTGCTTTTTTGAGCGGAGATTCAAATATGAAAAATGCATTCATTAATAATGAGGATATTCATAGAAGCACTGCTGCTCGTGTTTTTAATGTGAATATTGATGATGTTAATGAAGAGCAAAGAAGAAATGCTAAAATTGTAAATTTTGGAATAATATATGGCGTCTCAGCATTTGGTTTAAGTAATCAAACAGATTTGAATCGAAGCGAATCCAAAGAAATTATTAATAACTATTTTAAATCTTATCCAAAGCTCAAAGAATATATGAGTGATCAGATATCTTTCGCAAGAGATAATGGTTATGTAGAAACTATTTTAAAGAGGAAAAGGTATCTACCAGAAATTAATTCTAGGAATGCAATATTAAGATCATCAGCAGAAAGAAATGCAATTAATACGCCCGTTCAAGGAAGTGCTGCTGACATAATAAAACTTTCTATGATTAAAATTGACCATGAATTTGAAAAGAGATCTTTGAGTTCTAAATTGTTGCTCCAAGTGCATGATGAACTTGTGTTTGATGTTCACTTATCTGAAATAGATATTGTAAAAAAAATTATTATTGATAATATGGAAAATGTGATTCAAATGGATGTACCACTTAAGGTTGATATTGGTTTCGGTGATAACTGGTTGGTAGCACACTAGAAATTTGATTTATATTTTTTCAAATCATTTGCTGTTTTGATTAAAAATTGTAGTTTTGTCGCCCAAAATACATGTTTTGAGTTCAAAAATTTTTAAAACAAAATCTTTAAAAAAAGAGAATGTGAGTAAAGAATGGCTATTGGTTGATGCAAGTAATGAAGTGTTAGGTAGATTTTCATCAAAAGTGGCCAAGATATTAAGAGGGAAACATAAACCTTCATTTACCCCACACGTTGATTGTGGTGATTACGTTGTTGTAATTAATGCAGAAAAAATTATGCTCAGTGGAAAAAAGTTTGAAGCTAAAGAATATATTTCACACTCAGGTTATCCAGGTGGTCAAAAAATAAAGACCGCTAAGCAAATATTTGATAAAAACCCTTCGATATTAATTGAAAAAGCAGTTAAGGGAATGTTACCAAAAAATAAGCTTGGTTCATCTATATTTTCCAATCTCAAAGTTTACACAGGTGATATACACAAACATTCAGCTCAAAATCCAAAATTAATCAATCTAAAAGAATTTTAAATATTGGATACAATTCACACGATAGGAAGAAGAAAGACATCAGTAGCTAGAATATATCTTTCTAGTGGTAAAGACATATTTACCGTAAACAATAAAGATTACAAAGAATACTTTCCAACAAAATCTCAACAATATAAAATTTTACAACCATTTAAGTTAACCGAAAATTTAGGAAAATTTAATCTCTCTATAAGTGTTTATGGCGGGGGTACAACTGGGCAAGTTGAAGCTATAAGGCTAGGTATTTGCAGAGCTTTGTGTAAAATATCTGATGATAATAAAGGTGTTTTAAAAGCTGAAGGATTGCTAACGCGTGATCCTAGAATGGTTGAAAGAAAAAAGTTTGGTCAGAAAAAAGCAAGAAAAAAGTTCCAATTCTCCAAAAGATAATATGTTATTAGTTTTGAAGGAGATTTTGAATTTTTTCACAGTCAAATTTCGTTTTTCGAAATTTAGTTTAGCATCTAAACAGTTTTTAATCTGTTGCTAATTGAGAAAGTAAACTAAATATATTATGACAATATGGAAATAAAAGAATTAGTAAAAGCAGGTGTTCACTTCGGACATCTCACAAGAAAATGGAACCCTAACATGTCACCCTATATATATTCCGAAAAAAATGGGATACATATAATTAACCTTTACAAAACAATTCAAAAACTAGAAGAGTCATGTTCAGCGTTGGAAAAAATTGCTTCATCAGGTCGTAAAATATTATTTGTTGCTACCAAAAAACAAGCAAAAGATATCGTTTCCAAATACGCAGAAGAAGTTAAAATGCCCTACATCACAGAACGCTGGCCAGGCGGTATGTTAACAAATTTTGTTACTATTCGTAAGGCAGTTAAAAAAATGTCAGCAATAGACAGATCTAAGCAAGACGGTACTTTTGAATCTTTATCAAAAAAAGAAAAATTAAGTGTTGATAGAACAAGAGCTAAACTTGAAAAAAACCTTGGCTCAATCAATTCCATGACTAGGCTCCCAGGGGCAATATTTGTTGTAGATATTAGAAGAGAACACATTGCTGTAAGAGAAGCTATTAAATTAAATATTCCAATATTTGCTATGGTGGATACTAATACTGATCCTAGATTAGTTGATTTTGGGATCCCTGCAAATGATGATGCATCTAAATCAATTGAAATTATTCTTAACAAAGTGACTAGCTCAATAAAATCAGGACTTGACCAAAGAAACAAAGAAAAAGCAGAGGAAGAAGCTAAAATTGAGAAAGAGAATATCAGGGAAAAAAATTAGATTATGGGAAATATTTCTGCTATTGAAGTTAATAAATTGAGAAAAGCAACTGGTGCTGGTATAATGGATTGTAAAAATGCTTTGGTTGAATCAAATGGTGATTTTGATCTTGCTATCGAAAATCTTAGAAAAAAAGGCCAAAAAGTTGCAGCAAAAAGAGCTGACAGAGAGTCCAGCGACGGTGCAGTTTTAGCTAAAGTCAATGATGAAAAGAATTCGGGTGTTATTATTTCACTAAATTGTGAAACTGATTTTGTAGGTAAAAACGAATCTTTTATAAATCTTGCCAAACAAATTTCTGAGATTGCAATAGGTTGTGATACAATTGATGATCTTTTCAACTCTAGATTTGATAGTGAAATGTCTGTTAAAGAAAAGCTCACAGAACAAACCGGAGTTATTGGTGAAAAAATTGAAATTGGTAGTTTTAAAAAGCTTAACTCAAAATTTGTAGGTTATTATATACATGCTGGAAATAAAATAGCCACACTTGTAGGTTTGACAGAAAATTTTGAGGGATGCGATGATGTTGCTAAAAATATAGCGATGCAGGTTGCGGCCATGAGTCCAATTGCTTTGGACGAAAACGGTGTTTCTAAAGAAGTTATCAAAAAGGAAATCGAAATAGCTAAGGAACAACTAAGGGCAGAAGGTAAACCTGAAAATATGCTTGAAAATATTGCTAAGGGAAAACTGAAAAAGTTTTTTAAAGAAAATACATTAGTCAACCAAGCCTATATTAAGGATACTAAAATTAGTGTTATGAATTACCTCCAATCTGTAAATCAATATTGCTCTATTTCTGATTTTAAAAGGGTGTCACTAGTCTGACTTATTTCATTTAAATACAAATTTATTTATTTATTATCTATGCCTATATTTACATAGACACAGATGATTTACAACAGAATCTTACTCAAACTAAGTGGAGAAGCTCTTTTAGGAGACAGGAGTCATGGTATTGATCCAAACACTATTAATAAATACAGTAGAGAAATTAAATCAATAGTAGATTTGGGGGTTGAGGTTTCTATTGTAATTGGGGGTGGTAATATTTTTAGAGGTTTATCTGGTGCAAATAATGGAATTGATCGGGTTCAAGGCGATTACATGGGTATGTTAGCTACTGTAATAAATGGTCTTGCCTTACAAAGTAGTCTGGAAAAAATTGGATTACAAACCAGGTTACAAACGGCAATTAATATGGAAGCTATTGCTGAACCATATATTAAAAGAAAAGCAGTTCGTCATCTCGAAAAGAAAAGAATAGTGATTTTTGGTGCTGGTACTGGAAATCCATTTTTTACTACCGACTCAGCTGCTGTTTTGAGAGCTATTGAAATTGAAGCCGATGTAATTTTAAAGGGTACTCGAGTTGATGGTATTTATGATGATGATCCTGAAATAAATAATAATGCCATAAAATTTAATGAACTTGAATATGATGAGGCAATTTCTAAAAATCTG
>CABZKA010000017.1 GCA_902526165.1 uncultured Bacteroidota bacterium | reverse complement strand
TATCAGAGATGTCGTGAGTGACAAAAATTGTAGTTATCCCAGATTCTTTTATAATTCTGGAAGTTTCCTCTCTAATTTTGGTTTTAATATTTGAGTCTAAATTACTGAATGGTTCATCTAATAATAGTAGATCTGGTTTTCTAATCAATGATCGAGCTATACATGCCCTTTGTTTTTCACCTCCGGATAACTCATGGGGAAATCTTTTTTCAAAGCCATTCAATCCTGTCAATTTTAATATTTGAGAAAATTCTGATTCATTATATGAGGTCAAGTTAAATTTAATATTTTCAATTACATTTAAATGCGGAAATAGAGGGTTATCTTGAAATACAAAACCAATTTTTCTTTCATTAGCATTGATAAATATATTTTGATCATTCAAAACTCTTCCGTTAAGCTCAATAAGTCCTGAATCAGTACTCTCTAAACCAGCTAAACACTTTAAAAAAGTTGTTTTTCCTGAACCACTTTCACCAATAAAAGAAATGATTTCACCTTTTTTGACAGAAAAATCAAGCCTCTTAATAATTGGCTTTGAATTACTGTAAGATTTAATTAAGTTTTTTACATTAAGAAACATCAATCTCTTTATTAAGTGTATTTTTTAAAATTATTAACATAAACGTCCCTAAAAATACAATAGCAAAAGAATATAAAGAAGATCTAGCTAACATTTCTTCGATTGCATATTCATATGTTTGAGTTGCGAGTGTATCAAAATTAAATGGACGTAGTATAAGTGTCAATGGTAAATCTTTCATTATATCTACAAAACACAATAAAAAAGCAATTATAATTGCTGAGCGATTAATTGGAATATAAATTTTGTTTAGAAGATTAGCTGTTTTTAGCCCTAGACTTTGTGCTGTTTGATCGATGGATTCAGGTTGTTTTTCAAAACTTGATTTTATGGGTGAAATACCTACAGCCATATATCGAACTACATAGGCATAAATCAAAACTAAAAATGAGCCAATAAATAAGGTTTCAAAAAATTTACCAACAATTGTAAAAAGAAGAATAAGTGCAATACCAATAACCGCCCCAGGCATAGCATAACTAAGAGATACGACATCGCCCAAAATTTTATTTAATCTCGATTTAGAAATTCTATTTATGAACTGGATTAATATTGAAAAAATAATAATAAAAACACTCGCAATGATTGAAACAAAAATTGTATTTCCAGTTAAAGTCAAAACGTCGAAAAAATCGTGATTTAGGGATTTTTTTAGAATGTTTTTAAGCATGTGAATAATTGGAATTATAAAACCCAAAATTATTGGCACTAAACAAACTAAATTTATGATTACATATTTAATTTTGGTGTTTGGGAAGTAAGATCTAATACTAGTGTTTATGGCATAATTAAATTTGTATTTGCTATTAACATATCTCTCCAAAATAAAAAATAGCGCTACAACGATAAATAAAAAAACGGCAAGTAATGATGCTGTCTGAATATCAACCATAGGACCCCAGGCACGAAATATCCCACTTGTATAGGTATTTACTCCAAAATAGTTTACAGCCCCATATTCGTTCAAAACTTCCATAACAATCAAAAAAAGACCTGAAAAAATTGCTGCTCTTGAAATGGGTATTGCAATTTTAAAAAATGTTGAAAACTCTGACAAACCTAATGTTTTAGACAAGTTTATGTACGATGTTCCGATTCTAGAAAATGCAATTCTACATGTTGTATAAACATAAGGATATAGTGATAAGGACAAAAGAATGGAAAGTAATTCAATTTGGAGATAATCCACATTAATGATTTCAGCAAACTTTGGAGCATAATTTCTAAAAAAACTCTGAAGTGGACCTGTGTAACTCACTATATCACTATAGGTAAAAGCCATAATGTATGTTGGTATTGCAAGTGGCAAGTAAAGTAAGAGATCATATATTTTTTTTAATTTAAAATCAGTGGTACTAACAAACCATGCAGGAAGAACCCCAAATATCAAAGAAAAAAATATTGTCATAAATACAAGCTTAATTGTATTTATTGAGTAATCAATTAATAAATAATCCCACAGATAATTAAAATTACTTAAGTTGGTTCCAATAGTACTGAAAATGAGTACAATAATTGGAATGGTTAGGATTAAAGTAATCAGTAATAAAACAACTAATTTCTTTTTTGAACTCAATTTGAATATAATTTATTTCCAGCCGGACTGATCAAATATACGAATTGCCTCGTCTCTTTTTGAGCCCAACAGGTTTAGGTCTAAATCATCCATTTTAAAATCTCCCCAGCCCCGAACTATCTCATTTGGACTTATTGATGGATTAACTGAATATTCATATGTGTTATTAACATATGTTTTTTGAGCTTCGTCAGTTTGTAAATATTTAATCAGTTTGATTGCGTTTTCTTTGTTTTTTGAATTTTTTGTTAATGCAATTCCGGAAACATTAATGTGAGCTCCTCTCTGATTTTCTCCTTGATTAGGAAAAAAAACAGAAACAGATTTTCCAGCATTTAACTCTTCTTCATTTTGAGATGATAGTAAAAGACCTATATAGTACGAGTTTACAATAGCAACATCACCTTGACCAGCGGCTATAGCTTTTACCTGATCCCTGTCGTTTCCTTTCGGATTTCTTGCAAAATTTTTAACAATTGCCGCAGACCATTTCTGTGTTTCTTCAATACCAAGATTTGCCACTAATGAAGACATTAATGCCTGATTATATGAGTTCGATGATGATCTTACTAAGATTCTATCTTTCCACTTATCATTTGCCAAATCTTCGTAAGAGGATAACTCGGATTTGTCGACTCTTTCATTGCTATACACCAAAATCCTTGATCTGTATGTTACTGGAACCCAATAGTTATTTTTATCAAGTAATGATTGATTAATATTTGGATTTATTATATCGATATTGATTTTTTGTAATAATCCCATATCTCCTGCTTGCCATAACTTTCCTACATCTACAGTTATAAAAAGGTCAGCTTCAGTTTTATCACCCTCGTTTTTAAGCCTTTGTATTAACTCATCAGCGTTTGCTTTTGTTACATTAACCTTTATTCCTGTCAATTTTGTAAAGTTTTCATATTGTAACTCATCAACAGCATAGTGTCTTTGACTGTAAAGGTTAACCTCTTGAACTTCTTTAACAGATTCACATGAAAAAAGTATTGATATAAGTATTAAGTAGTTTATTTTTTTCATGGTTTATTTTTTATGAATGATTTAATTATTTGTTTTGTTTCTTTTTCATCAGAAATAGAAGGATTAAAAAGTAACGTATATAGTCTTTTTCCATCAACCGTCTCATTCAATTCTAAAGTTGATTTCAATGCATATATTTCATCCCAATGCGATCGTACTGATTTCCACTTCAATTTATTTTTGTCCCACCATTTTACTGCAGCGATACATCGTTCATCATCTACCTTGGTATAGGTACTAAATCCTTTTTCATAAGCAATTGGTTCATCATCACTGTTACTACGTATTATTTTTTTATTGTCTTGGTCGTGGATCCATCCACCTGAAATTATCTCATGCCTATTTCCTCTTAACATGACATTGTAATCGCTTCTTTTGGTATATTCTCTCCTGGGTAGAGGAGCGTAAGTAAAATTTTCCCAATAGCTTTTGTCATTGTTGTGTACCCAGCGAGCTGATCCTTCATATCTTGGACTATCATCAACTTGGTATACCTTTTGAGTCCAAGCCTTTTTTGCAGCACTTCTATCCAACTCTACATAGTGCCAAGTGTTTTCTTTAAAAAATCTATACAAATCAACATTTTGATAAATCCAATCTTGTCTCCAATGTTTAATTACTGTTGGAAATTGTTTACTTCCTACTATCAAGAGGTGTTGAATGGATATTTTATCCTTACTATCCTCAACAAGCTGTCCCCATTCAAGTGCTTTAGCTTTGTAAATTTTTGATTTCTGATAATCCTCATCATTACTGAGAACAAAAGTTTCAGCGAAGTTGAATTCTATTTCAAAACATCCACACATTGACTTGATAGCATCAATGTCCTTCTTTTTTTTACTTTGTGAAAAAGCAGTGACAAAAGCAAAAAAAAGGAGAAAAATGATAGTAAGTTTTTTCATTTAAATTTTGGCACGAAAATAGATAATTGTAATTGAATAAAAAAATTATTTTTATTTAGACTAAATCTAAATAATAATTTATTATATTCGCTTCGATTAATTAATGAGAGCTAGAATTTAGAGTTAATCGATCATTTATAAATACTAATATTATGAAAATTAAATACTTTAAATTACTCTTACTAGCCCTGCCATTAATATTTATATCCTGTAGTGACGACGATGATGAAAATAACATCGTGGTTGCACCTGACACTTATGAATTTACACGTGATGGTGCATCAACTGTTTCTTTCTCAGGTCAAACGGCAAGACTTAATATGGCCGATGAAATATATTCTGCTTTAAATACAAATACTTTCACTAAAGCTCAACTTTTGGAGATGTTTAATGAAGGAACTGGTTTTTCTGACGCTTCACTTAATAGCTCTGGGAAACAAGTAGGATCAAAGACAGCTGCCGGTTGTTCGCACGGGCCATTAGCTACGACAAAAGCAAGATACACTAGTATGCTTGAAGATTTTGCCGACAATGTTATTCCCGCATGGACTGCAACTGCGGCAAATGGCCAAGCAGGTCTATTAACTGATAGTGCACGTTCAATTAATGTGAATGCTAATGGCTGGGAAGTTGATCAAACATTTATTAAAGGAATTATTGGTGGAATGTGTGTTGATCAAATTGTCAATAATTATTTAGATGCATGTCAATTAGACTCTGGAACAAGAAGAGCTGATAACGATAATGGAGTTTTAACAAGTGGTAAAAACTACACCGATATGGAACACAAGTGGGACGAAGGTTTTGGATATCTATACGGACAAGAAGCTGATGCAACCAGAGCAGATCTTGGCACCTCCCCGACAGGAAACGGAACTACTTTGAATAAATATTTCAAAAAAATTAATGACAGTAACGAACCAGGTCTTGCAAGCACTGTTTACGATGCTTTTAAGTTAGGTAGAGCTGCAATTGTTGCTGGAAACTACGATGTTCGTGATGCTCAAGCAACAATCATTAAAGTTAATTTATCAAAAGTAGTTGGATACAAAGCAATAGATTATTTGGAAAGTTACATGTCCAAAAAAGCAGCAACACCTGCTGACGCTGTTCATGCACTTTCGGAAGGATATGGTTTTATATTAAGTCTAATGTTTACTAATGATGGTACTGGATCACCATATTTTTCAGAAGCAGAAGTAAATTCAATGCTTTCAAAACTATCGAACTTTTGGACTGTACAAGACAGTGATTTAACACAAATGGTTAATGATATTAAAGGAAGATTTAATTTCTAATATTATCATTGTTATATAATTTGAACAAACAGTGAGGCTAAAGTCTCACTGTTTTTTTTAATTTTAAAATATGAAAAACTTAAATAAATTCTTAAGCATTGCAATTTTATCAGTTATTTTGATTTCTTGCTCTAGCAGTTCTGATGATGATCCATCTGCAATCCCAGAATTTGACCGTTCAGCAGTTCTAGTCAACTATGCAGACAATATTATTATACCAAGATTAAATAATTTCAAGTCCGCGGTAGAATATTTAAAAGAGAGTGCAGATGCCTTTGTAAATTCACCAGACCTTACAAGTTATACAGAACTTCATAATAGCTGGTTAGAAGCATACATTAATTGGCAATACGTTGAAATGTTTAATATCGGCAAAGCAGAGGAAATTATGTTTTTCAGTAAGTCCAACACCTACCCTGTCAATGAGGGTAGAATTCAAGAAAATATCAACAACCAAAAGACAGATCTAAGCAACCCTAATGATTGGTCGTGTCAAGGATTTCCGGGATTAGATTATATGATTCATGGATTAGCAAGTTCCGAGGAAGAAATAATAAACCAGTATATTCAGTATCCAGCAAATGGAGAATATTTGAAAGTTGTTGCTCATGAGTTGAATAAAAATACAGACTTAGTAATAAATGATTGGAGTACTTATAGAAACACATTTGTAGCCTCTGTTGAAAATACTGCAACCTCGGCATTTAATATGCTTACAAATGATTTTGTTTATTATTTTGAAAAAGGCCTTAGAACAAATAAAATAGGAATACCCTCAGGTGTTTTTTCAAACAATCCATTATCTAATAAAGTTGAAGCATATTACTCATCTAAAAACGGAATTGAGGATGTATCAAGGGATCTTATCGAAAATGCACTGAACGCCGTTAATCTTGTTTTTCAGGGAAAATCTACAAACCAATCACCTGTTGGACCAAGCTTTAAAACATATTTAGATTATATAAAAACAAATAACGTAAGTGTAGAGGATATTGGATCAATTGTTGTAAATAAAATAGAAACTGCTAATCAAAAGATTTTAAGTCTTGATAAAAACTTTATTAATCAAATTGACAATGATAACACCAAAATGCTGGGCACTTTTGATGCCCTGCAAACTATAGTTGTCAATTTAAAAACAGATATGTTATCACTGTTTAATGTTGCTGTAGACTATACAGATGCTGATGGTGATTAAAAAGCAAACTATTGATTTTGAATTCTAAAATCAAAAATTATTTAAATCAAACTCAAGACTCATCAAGCCTAGCCCTTTTCCGGATAGGCTTTGGTGTTTTAATGACTTTTGGTATGATAAGATTTTTGACCAAAGGTTGGGTTGAAAAACTTTATCTTGAACCATCATTTCACTTTTCATTTTATGGTTTTGAATGGATCAAGCCCATAGGAGATTTAACCTACTTGCTCTTTTTTATTTGTACAATATCTGCACTATTCATTGCACTAGGCTACAAATACAGAATATCAATAATAATTTTCTTTCTCTCTTTTACCTACATTGAATTGATGGATAAAACAACTTATCTAAATCACTATTATTTTATAAGTATTCTGAGCTTTTTGATGATATTTCTTCCTGCAAATGCCTATTATTCATTGGACTCAAGAAATCGGGGTTTTGAATTTAAAAAAATACCCAAATGGTGTACTGACTGCATTAAGATGTTGCTATTTATTGTTTATTTCTACTCTGGAATAGCGAAGATTAATAGTGATTGGCTTTTGGAGGCACAACCTTTGAAAATATGGCTTACTTCAAGCTATGATTTACCAATAATAGGATCTACTTTAATGCAACAAAATTGGGTTCATTATGGCATGAGTTGGGGAGGTATGTTTTATGATTTATTAATTGCTTTTTTACTGTTGTATTCTAGAACAAGAATTATTGCTTTTTGCTTGGTTATTTTCTTCCATGTTTTTACTGCAATCCTTTTTCCAATAGGTATGTTTCCTTACATAATGATTGTTGGTTCTTTGATTTTCTTTGAGTCACAAACACACTATAGAATGATAAAAAAAATAGATTTACTTGTAAAATTTTTTGGTCTCAAGGACAAAAAAAAGAGTATCATAAGTACCAAATCAAATAAAAATCCATTTGTATTGGCTATTGTTACTATTTTTTTTGTAATTCAATTATCTTTCCCATTTAGATATTTATTGTATCCAGGTGAATTGTTTTGGAATGAGCAAGGTTACAGATTTTCATGGAGGGTTATGCTAATGGAAAAGAAAGGGATTACAAATCTTAAGGTTTTAAATAAAAACAATGGTAAGAGTTTTATAGTTATGAATGATAAATTTCTTTCTGAATTTCAGGAAAGACAAATGAGCTTTCAGCCTGATTTTATATTAGAATATGCTCATCATGTTGGTGAATATTATAAAAAAAACGGATTGAAAGAAATTGAAATTTATGCAGATAGTTATGTTACTCTCAACGGAAGACTAAGTCAAAGATTTATTGACCCAAAAGTTAATTTATTAGACGTAGAAAGGGGTTTTAAACATAAAAAATGGGTTTTAGCATTAGATGATGAAATTACTGGTTTATAAAATATTCATTTTAATTTCATTTTTTGGCTTTTCCCAAACTAATTACAGTGGTAAAGTAATTGATAAACTAACAAAATCTCCACTTGCAAACGTTAGTGTTTATAATTCCACTGAAAATAAGTTATCAAAAACCAATAGCGATGGATTATTTGATTTAGTTATAGAATCAAATAATACTGAAATTTTATTCTACATCGAGGGTTATAATTTAAAATCTGTAATTTTTTCTGGAAATAAAAACTACAGTATCATAGAGCTTAATTCTCAAATTGAAAAACTCGATGAGGTAATAGTAAGAGCAAATAAAAAAAAGGTTTTTCAAATCGAAAGATTAAAAGATTTTGAAGAGACTTACGTATATGCTGGTAAGAAAAATGAAGTAATATTGATGGACCTATCAATGGCTAACCTCGCGTCTAACAATGCAAGACAAGTATACAGTCAAATCCCTGGAATAAACATATTTCAAAACGATGACGCAGGATTACAATTAAATATTGGAGGAAGAGGATTAAACCCAAATAGGTCATCAAATTTTAATACAAGGCAGAACAATTACGATATTAGTGCAGATGCTCTCGGATATCCTGAAAGTTATTATACTCCGGCTAATGAAGGTCTTCAAGAAATTCAAATTCTTAGAGGGGCTGCATCATTACAATATGGAACTCAATTTGGAGGACTTGTGAATTTTATAATGAAAAAACCTAATCAAGAGAAAAAACTTGAAATAATAACTAGAAATACTCTGGGTACAAATGGATTGTATACAAACTTTACTAGTACAAGCTATAAAAAAAATAATTTTAGTTATTTCGGTTTTATAAACTATAAAAAAGGCGATGGGTTTAGGGAAAACTCAGAATTTAATTCCATAAATTATTATCAGAACTTCAATTTTCAAATTAATGAAAAAATAAAGATAAGCGCTGATTTAACTTACTTGAATTATTTAGCACATCAAGCTGGAGGACTTTCAGACATAATGTTTAGAGATAATCCTTTTCAGAGTAATAGAGAAAGAAACTGGTTTGATATAAATTGGTTTTTATATAATCTAAAATATGTTCATAAAGTAAATGATGGGTTAAACTTGAGTTTAAATTTCTTTGGACTAGAAGCAAAAAGAAACTCACTTGGCTTTAGAACAAATAGAGTTGATCAAATAGATCCAGGGGAAGAAAGAGATTTAATTAAAGGTGATTTTTCCAACTATGGTTTTGAAGGCAGGATATTAAAAAATTATAAAATAAAAAATAAGATAAACTACCTACTTTTGGGATTTAAAATATACAACTCGAATTCAATGAGTGAGCAAGGACCAGGATCAGGAAACTCCACTGCTGATTTTGAGTTTGATTTTAACAATTATCCTAACTATGTAAACCAATCTAAGTATAGATATCCAAATAAAAACTTTGCATTATTTGGAGAAAATATTTTTTATTTAAATGAAAATCTTTCTATTACCCCTGGATTTAGGTATGAAAATATAGTAACAAAAAATATTGGTTTTTACAGAAGGATAAATACTGATGCAGCTGGAAATGTAATTTATAATGAAAGGTTTGATGAAAATGACTCTAGAAAAAGAAGTTTTCTTTTATTAGGTTTAGGAATTGGATATAAAGTAAATATTGACCTTGATTTATATTCAAACTTCAGTCAGAATTATAGATCGGTAACATTTGCTGATATTAGCATAATAAATCCAGCATATGCTATAAATCCAAATATAGATGATGAAAAAGGGTATACTTTTGATTTTGGTTTGAGAGGAAAAATAAAAGATATCATGTCTTTTGATTCAAGTCTATTTGCTTTAATATATAGAGATAGAATAGGGTTTGTTCAAAGGGTATTTCCAGATGGTAATGTTAAAAGTGAGAGAGGTAACGTTGGAAATGCTCAAATATTAGGTTTTGAAAATCTAATTGATTTCAACCTAAAAAAAATACTATCACTTAATAATAATAATGAAATGAATTTTTTCATTAACTACTCATTTATTAACTCAAAATATTTGAAATCAGAGGAAATTGGTATTGAGGGCAAATCAGTTGAGTTCGTACCTGACCATAATCTTAAGACAGGAATTAAATATGGTTTTAAAAACTTATCAATTAATTTTCAATATTTGTATATGTCAAATCAATTTACTGATTCATCAAATGCAATAAATGGAAACCTTAGTGGAGTTATTGGTGAGATTCCCTCATATAGAATTGCAGACTTATCATTTTCATATAATGCAAAAAAAATAAGTTATGAATTTGGAGTAAACAACCTTCTTAATGAGAAATATTTCACTAGAAGAGCTACTGGTTACCCTGGACCAGGAATTATCCCCTCAGCACCAAGAAACTATTATTTAACATTAGAATATATTATCAAATGAAAATTAGCAAAGACATAGTAGTTTTTGATGGCGTTTGTGCATTATGTAATGGTGTTTTTAAATGGTTGATTGAAAACGATAAACAAAAGCAGTTCATGTATACAAACTTTCAGAGTAATTATAGCAAAGAAAATAATTTAAGACTTAAAGATATTAACTCTGTTGCTGTAATTAAGTTAAATGGTGAAAAAATCTATAAAGTTCAAGCTGTATATTATATTTTAAAAAAAATAAAAAGATATTTGATTTTAAGAATTATATTAAAACTTCTACCGTTATTTCTAACAAATTTTTGCTATGATTTAGTAGCAAGTTCACGGTACAGAATTTTTGGTAAATATGATACTTGCTTTATTCCTGATAAAAAAACTAAAAAAAACTTTATTGATTAAAAAAACAGGAACTCGAAAGAAGAAATTTTCAGTCGAGTTCCATCGGTGTGAGCTAGAAAGAACTATAATAATTAAATAAATAAATTATTTAGAATTATTATAAATAAAGTTCAAAAGTATTTTTTATAATTTGAAAAAAAAAGAAAAATCCATGTTTTTCTTATTTAGAATGATTATATATTAAGTAATAAAGCATATACCTATATTTTTAGAACCTCTTGCGTTATTTTTAACAGCTGACAGTGAAGAAATTTGCCATGTAAAATTTAGACTTGGTCGGTTTAATAAGCATCAATTACAAAATAGCTCCCCTCAATATAAGAGAACGCTTTTTCTTTGACAATTCTGAGAAATTAGTTTTTCATAATTACCTGAAGAAAGTTCTTGGTATTGAAGGTCTTATGATCATATCCACTTGCAATAGAACGGAAATTTATTTTGAATTTGAAAACCATATAGGACAAGAAAATAAATTCCTTCATTCAATCGTTAAAGAATTGGTTGTATTTAAAAAATACAAAGATAGCTTATCTCCTCACCTTAATAATTTAACCGGATCCTATAAAGTTGCTAATCACTTGTTCAGACTAGTTTCAGGGCTTGAATCCATGATAATCGGTGAATTCCAAATCGTTGAACAATTAAAGGATGCTTATTATTTTTCAAAAAAACACAAAATGCTTGGTCCAATTTTAGGAAGAATGATACAAAAATCTCTTGAAACTGGTAAATATATTAGAACCAATACTGAAATTGGAAGAGGTGCTGTTTCTGTTAGTTATGCTGCAGTTGAACAAATAACTAATAAATACGACCTTAAAAATTCAAAATTTCTATGTGTAGGGCTTGGCGAAACGTCAAAGCTTTCAATCAGACACCTTCATCAAAAAGGGATCAGTAAAATTAAAATTACAAACAGAACCAAAAGCAAATTAGATTCTTTTTGCTCTGAACTAGGTTACGAATCTATTCCGTTTGATAATTACAAGAAAGAAATTTTAAACTCTGATGTTGTAATTTTTTCTACAAGCTCCAAAAGTCCACTATTGACAAAAAAAGATCTTAAACCAATTATAAGAGACAGAGAAAGTAAACTTTTGTTGGTAGATCTATCTGTTCCAAGGAATTTATCTGATGATTTAAGTGATATAATAAATGTTGAAATCATAAACATCGACAATTTAAAAGACACCGTCAATGAGAACTATAAAAAGAGAAAAGCAGAGGTAATTAAAGCCGAGCTTTACATTGAAGAGTTTTTAATAGAATTTGATGACTGGACAAACTCTAGATCTTTAAGACCATCAATACTATCATTAAAGAAACAAGTGAGGGAATTGATTATAAATGAAACTATTTCAAACCTCAAAACTCTATCATTAGATGCTAATAGTTCCGACATAAGCTCTAAACTCACTAAAGTCTACGATAAATTCTCTGATAATTTGGTAAAAAAAATCAAAAAGGCTAGTGATAACGGAAAAGATGAGAAAGCTTTAGAGGTAATTAATCAAATTTTTCTTGATGAAAAATAAAGTTATTGTAGGTACCAGAACAAGTAAACTTGCTCTTTTTCAGACAAACAAAGTTATTTTTGAGTTAAAAAAAAACTTTAGAAATTTAGAGTTTGAAATAAAAGAAGTAAAAACCAAAGGAGATATTTTACTAAATCAAACTCTAGACAGAAATTTAGATAAAGGATTTTTTGTAAAAGAAATTCAACAACTAATCATCGAAGAAAAAATTGATATTGCAATACATAGCTTAAAGGATTTACCAGTTGAAAATGATGATCGTTTAAAAATCTCTGCAATTTTAAAAAGAGGAAACCCTCAAGATGTTTTCATTAGTAAAAGAAAAAAAAAACTCGACTCATTTGGCAGAGATGAGATTATTGGCACTACCTCACTTCGAAGAAAAGCACAACTTTTAAAAATCAACCCTAGACTTACAGTTAAAGATATTAGGGGAAACGTAGACACTCGGATAAATAAAATGTTAAGGGGAGAATTTGATGCTTTGATTATGGCTGCTGCTGGAATTGAAAGACTGAATCTAGACCATCACATTACGGAGTATTTTAATCATAAGAAATTTTTAAATGCACCGGGCCAAGGAGCAATAGCTGTAGAACACTCCAAAAATAATGATAGAATTAAAGAGATTGTAAAAAAAATAAATCACAGTAAATCCATGCTATGTGTAAATCATGAGAGAAACTTTATGAAAACTATGGGGGGTGGCTGTAATTATCCAATTGGAGCATACTCATACTTTGATGGGGATACACTTTATTTGGAAGGAATTGTTTTATCACTTGATGGGAAAGAATGTATTAAAGACATGGTATCAACCAAAAACTTCACTGATAATTTAAGCCAAGAACTCTCGGAGAAGTTCATTAAAAAAGATGTAGTTCAAATAATTAATAAGATAGATATTGAAATCAGTAAGTAATATAAATATAATATTGACAAATGAGTATTTCGAACCTGGATTTCAAAAGCTAAGAGACAGTGGATTAAGTACATTTCATTTTCCTATGATTAAAACCAAATCAGCAATCAATGAAATTAAAATTAATCTTGATTTAATTGATTGCATAATATTTGTATCAAAGAATGGCGTAAGGTATTTTTTTGAAAATGAGAATACAAAAAAATATGATTTGTCAAATAAATATTTTGTGTGTATTGGAAAAAAAACTGCCAATAAGTTAATAAAAATGGGTTATAAACCTGGATACATTTGTGGTAAAAACTATTCAGAGGAAATGTCGAAGGAGCTTAAAATCAATAAAGTATTAGAATCAAAAAAATCGTTATTAATACAAGGAACCTTATCCAATCCCATGTTTTATAATTCCCTTTCGAAATTTAGTTCAGTGAAAAAAGAAGTTTTCTATCAGACAATAAAAACGAAAAAAGAATCCAAAGAAATTAAAATGCTTTCACAAAAAAATAAACCTTATGTAGTTTTTTCTAGCCCATCAGCTTTTGAAGCATTCAGTTGTTTATACAACCCAAAAGATTTTCACATAATCAGCATTGGGAGAACAACCTCTGCAACAATTGAAAAGAATGGTTTTAGACCAGAGCTAACATCAAAAATGCAGACTTATGAGGGAATTAGTGAATCTTTGTTAAAATTTCTCAAAAATTATAATTATGAAATATCCTGAGTCTAGACTTCGAAGATTAAGATACAACAACAAGGTTAGGGAACTTGTAGAGGATGTTTCTATGTCTGTGAAAGACCTAATTTATCCGATTTTTATTTGTGAAGGAAGAAAAGTAAAAAATGAAATTAAGACACTACCCGGACAATTTCAGCTATCAATTGATAATGCTTTGAAACTTTGTGAAAAACTTCTAAAATCCAAGATCAAAAACATTATTGTTTTTGGTGTATCGGAAAAAAAGGACGATTCTGGTGAAATTTCATGCAATCAAAAGAGTATAGTTCCAAGGGCAATTAAAGAAATTAAAAAGGAATTTAAAGATGAGTTTTTAGTAATTGCTGATGTTTGTAATTGTAGTTATACAAAACATGGACATTGCGGTAAAATTGTTAACGATGAGGTTGATAATGATTTGACAATTGAAACATTAGCAAAACAGTCAAAAATTTTGGTAGAATCTGGCGCTGATGTTCTTGCACCCTCAGATATGATGGATGGAAGGGTACAATTAATTAGAAAAAAACTAGATGAGAGCGGACATGTTGATATTCCTATTTTTCCTTATTCTGTAAAGTATGCGTCCTCTTTTTATGGACCATTTAGGGACGCTGTCGGAAGTTCCCCAAAAATGGGTGATAGAAAAAGCTATCAAATGAATTTCAAAAACTCTTTTGAGTTCATCAGAGAAATTGAGCAAGATTTGAATGAAGGTTGTGATGCTATCATTATAAAACCAGCTCTTGCATATCTAGATATAATTTGCCGTGCAAAAAACAAGTTCAATGTACCCATTATCGCTTACAACGTAAGTGGTGAATATTCCATGGTCAAAGCAGGAAATCAAAAAAACTATATTGATGAAAAAAGTGTAATCATGGAAATCATGTATTCAATAAAAAGAGCGGGAGCTAATTCAATAATTACCTATCATGCGTTAGAAATTGCTGAAATTTTAAAAAACAATGAAATTTAGTAGAAGTATAGAAGCTTTTGATAAGGCAAAAACCTTTATTCCTGGTGGAGTAAATTCACCTGTAAGAGCATTTAAAAGTGTTAACATGAACCCTGTTTTCTTTAAAAGTGGAAAAGGAAGTAAAATGATTGATATTGACGATAATGAATACATCGATTGTGTATCGTCATGGGGGCCATTGATTTTTGGTCATGCTAACAGAGAAATAATTAATTCTGTAATTAATGCCAGCAAGAATGGAACAACGTATGGTGCATCAACCGAAATAGAAACCCTGGTTGCAAAAAAAATAATTGATATGGTTCCCTCAATTGATAAAGTAAGAATGGTAAACTCAGGAACTGAAGCAACAATGAGTGCAATTCGTCTAGCTAGGGGCTATACCAAAAGAGAGAAAATCATAAAGTTTGCAGGCAATTATCATGGTCATGGAGATAGTTTCTTAATCAAAGCGGGGTCAGGTGCAGTTACTCTAGGACTTCCAGACAGTCCTGGTGTAACAAAAAATATTGCGAAAGATACACTCATTGCAAATTTTAACGACATAAATTCAGTTGAAAAATTATTTAATGAGAATCAAGATGAAATTGCAGCAATTATCGTTGAACCAATTGCTGGCAACATGGGTCTAGTAAAACCAATAGAGAACTTTTTACAAGGTCTCAGAGACCTGTGTAATAAAAACCTGTCGGTTCTTATATTTGATGAAGTCATGACTGGATTTAGAGTTTCTAAAGGTGGTGCACAACAGATTTATGATGTTTATCCTGATATTACAACTTTGGGTAAAATAATTGGAGGAGGATTACCGGTGGGTGCATATGGGGGTAAAAAAGAAATCATGGACATGTTAGCTCCAAATGGTCCTGTTTACCAAGCAGGTACGTTGTCTGGGAACCCGCTTGCTATGTCTGCAGGTCTAACAATTTTAAATATGTTAAATGATGATGTTTATAATAAACTCGAAACAATATCAAAGAAAATTGAAGATGGATGGAAAAAAAATATTGCTGAAACAAATACTGATGCGCACATTTCAAGACAAGGTTCTATGCTAACTCTATTTTTCTCTAAAAGAAAAAAAATTGAAAATTATAAGGATGCATTGACTCTAGATGTAGATAAATATGCAAAATATTTTAAAGAGATGCTAAACCTAGGTGTTTATCTACCTCCTTCTCAGTATGAGTGTCTTTTTTTATCATCAGTACTGGATAATGATGATATAGAAAAATTAATTAATTCCAACAAGATCGCTTTAAAAAACATAATAAATGGATAATATTTTTTTAAACACTCTTAATGGAAAACTAAAAAAAAGACCCCCAGTTTGGTTCATGAGACAGGCAGGAAGAATTTTACCATCCTATAGGAAACTCAAACAGACTCATAAATTTTATGATATGATGAAAGATGCTGAGCTAACATCAAAAGTCACCATGTTACCCGTTAATGATTTAGGGGTTGATGCAGCAATTCTATTTTCCGATATATTGGTGATTCCAGATGCACTTGGATTAGACTTAGTTTTTACAAATAATGGTCCAAAATTTGTTAATGCAATTGAAGAAGGAATTAGACCTAATTTAAATTTTAATCCTGAAAAGCTGGAATATATATATAATAATATTCGACAAACTGTTAAAGACAAGCAAAACACTCCATTGATTGGTTTTTGTGGAGGACCATTAACTACATTTTTATTTATGTTTAGAGGAAATCAAAACCAAAAAAGCTTTAAAAATGCTATCAAATATTTTTATAAAAACAGAAAAGAAAGCATCAAAATTATTGAGCAAATCACAGAAGCATCAATTGAATATGTTGAAAATCAAATTAAAAGCGGAATTCAATGTTTTCAACTTTTTGAAACATATTGTGGTAGTATTCCCTACGATTTGTACACAGAATTATTCCTTCCATACTCAAAAAAAATACTAAATAGTGCAAAAAACTTGAAGTGCCCAACAATTTTCTTTCCTAAAGACTATTCATTAGGTCTAAAGAATATTAACAAAGACTTATGTGACTATGTTAGTATAGACTGGCATATGTCGCTGTTAGAAGCCAGAAAATTAGTTGATAGCAGTGTAGGTATTCAAGGCAACATGGATCCAAGAATATTTTATCATGAATTTGATTTTATAGAAAGATACCTTGAGTCTTTGAGAGATTTTGGCAGTAAAAATTCTAACTGGATTTTCAATCTTGGACATGGTTTTCTCCCTGATATTGATCATTTAAAAGTAAAAAAAACTGTAGAGTGGATTAAAAATACTAATTGGAATAGATGAAAGTTGACGAGAACTTAATTAAAAAGTATAGCAAAACAGGACCTAGATACACCTCTTATCCTCCTGCAACTTTTTTTGAAGAAAATTTTTCAAATTTTGATTTTGAAAAGAAAATTATTCAATCAAATGATGAAAACCCGCAGAATATTTCTGTTTACATACATATTCCATTTTGCCCTCAAATATGTCATTTTTGTGGATGTACAACTGAGTCTGGGTTTACAAAACCATTCTTGGAAAGATATGTAGATGCTGTTATCAAGGAAATTACTTATGTTTCAAAACTAATTAACAAAAACAGAAAATTGACACAAATTCATTGGGGAGGAGGTACGCCAAATGCAATTTCTTATAAATACATTGAAAGAATTACAAATAAATTATATGAGGTTTTTGATTTTTCTCAAAACTATGAAATGGCAATAGAGTGTAATCCAGCTCATTTAGAATTTAGACACATTGAATTACTTAAGAAATTTGGTTTTAATAGAATATCCGTTGGTATTCAAGATTTTAGAGATGATGTATTAAATGCAATAAATAGGAAACCATCAAAACTTCCTATTTATGATATTATAAAAAAAATTAAAGATGAAGGATTTACTGGAACTAATATTGATTTGGTATATGGTCTTCCCTTACAAACAGTTGATAGTTTTAAAAAAACTGTTGAGAAAGCTATTGACTTGAACACAGAAAGAATTGTAACTTTTTCCTACGCCCACGTTCCATCCGTGTTGCCTAGACAAAAAATCTTAGAAAAGATTGGCTTTCCTAGTTCTAAAGAAAAAGCACTTATGTATGAAAATTCGTATGAAATGTTTATAAAATCAGGTTATGTTTCCATTGGCATGGATCATTTCTCAAAGCCTGGCGATGAGTTTGAAATTGCTCTTAAAAATAAACAACTTCATAGAAATTTTCAAGGTTATTGCACAAGAGAAACAACAGGTCAAGTTTACGCATTTGGGGCATCATCAATATCACAACTTGACTCAGCATACAGTCAAAATATTAAAAATGCTGCAAAATATATTGCTGAGATAGAAAAAAATAATTTGGCTGTTTTCAGGGGGTATTCCGTAATTAAAGAACAAAAAATTGTTAGAGATGCAATTAACTCAATAATGTGCAATTACTACCTTGATATTAATGAAATTGCTAATAAGCATCGTTGCAGTGAAGAAAAAGTCATTGAAGTCATTGATTTTAATCCAAAGAAGTTTGAAGACTTTATCTTTGATGGATTACTTAAGATTGAAAAAAATAAGCTAAGTGTTTTTGAAAAAGGCAGGTTATTTACAAGAAATATTGCAATGCGTTTTGATCCATTGATAAAACAAAAAGTTGGAACATATTCAAATACAATTTAAATGAAAGGATTTTTAATGATTAATTTGGGATCACCCGACAGTACATCTGTAAAAGATGTAAAAAAGTATTTGGACGAATTTTTAATGGATGAAAGAGTGATCGGTAAAAGCTATTGGTTCAGATGGTTTCTTGTTAAAGTTATTATTTTAAACACAAGACCTAGAAAATCAGCAAAAGCTTATAAAAAAATATGGTGGAAAGAAGGTTCTCCTTTAATTGTTCTTTCAAGAAGATTATTTGATAAAGTTTCAAATCTTGTAAATTTTCCTGTTGCTTTGGCTATGCGTTACGGATCAATAACTATTTTTAAAGGCTTACAAGAACTGAACAAAAAAGGGGTTA
Organism: uncultured Bacteroidota bacterium; assembly: GCA_902526165.1. Classification (GTDB taxonomy): domain Bacteria; phylum Bacteroidota; class Bacteroidia; order Flavobacteriales; family Flavobacteriaceae; genus Eutrophosalina. The sequence continues at coordinate 1,985 of CABZKA010000017.1, read as the reverse complement.
AAAAAATTACCGTACTTCCACTCTACCCCCACTATGCAATGTCTTCATACGAGACTGTGGTTGAAAAAGTTAAAGAACAGGCTGAGCTCCACTTTCCTAATCTAGAAATCAAAATAATTGAACCTTTTTACAAGGATGATAATTACATAAATCTACTTTCGAATAAAATAAATGATACGATCAAAAATATAAACTACGATCATATTCTTTTTTCATATCATGGAATACCTGTCAGCCATTTAAAAATATCTGATCCAACAAAATCTCATTGCTACAAAGCGAAGGATTGTTGTAATAAAAAATCTGATGCTCATGAATTTTGCTATAAACATCAAGTGCTTGAAACTACAAAAGCAGTAATAAATAAACTTAAAATTGATCCAAAGAAAGTGAGTGATGCATTTCAATCAAGATTACCAAATGAAGCTTGGTTAAAACCCTACACTGATGATGAGCTCGCAAGACTAGCAAAGTCAGGAGTAAAAAATTTAGTTATCGTTACACCAGCATTTGTAACAGACTGCTTGGAAACATTAGAAGAAATAGCCATGGAAGGTAAAGAAGAGTTCATTGAGGCTGGTGGTGAGAATTATCATTATGTGCCTTGTTTAAATGATGATGACTCTTGGGCAAAATTAATTTCCACTTGGGCTAAAAAATGAATTATTTAGTTTTAAAAACAATTCACCTAATTGCTGTTGTATCATGGTTTGCTGGTCTTTTTTACGTAGGAAGAATGTTTATTTACTTTAAAGAATCCGCGAGTTTTAAAAATAATAAGAAAAGTATTCTACAAGACCAATTCAAACTAATGTCAAAAAGATGTATGTATATAATTACGTGGCCATCACTAATTTTAACAACGATTTTTGGGCTTTACATGCTTCACGAAAACAATACTTTGATCTATCTTGACTGGATGAAGGTGAAACTAGTTTTCGTTTTTATTCTTATTGCTTACACATTTTATTGTCAAAAAATTCTAAACCAAATGACCAATGAGAATAATATATTACTTAGTGATTTTAAATTGAGACTATTCAACGAGTTTGCTACGTTGCTATTAATTTCATTAATTTCTATAGCCATTTTAAAAACAAGCTTATCTTGGCTAAAATCAATCATTGTATTTATCATTATAGCAACAGTTCTATTCTTACTTATTAAACTGTATAAAAAACTTAAAAACTAAAGCATGATCCATACTGAAATGAAGAGATAAAAAACAGCCTTTACTATTTTTATTTTTTTACTATTTACATACTTTTTAATGTGTTTACCAAAACGGTTTGAAAGAAAAACAACAATAAAAAAAATCAGATTTGCAATTATCCAAAAAATAATTCCCAGCAAAGTAAATTGAATTTCAACACTTAAGTTGTCGTGAAAGATATAGTTGGGGAAAAAAGCTATAAAAAAAACAGTAACTTTTGGATTTAACAGATTCATCATCAATCCAGTAAAAAAATCATTTTGGGTTAGGTTTTTCTTGCTCTCCTGATTTTTTTTAAAAATAAACAGTTGTATTGCCAAGATCAAAAAATAAGATGAACCAAAAAACTTTATAGATTTAAATATAAATGGACTAGACTCTATAATTGCAGAAATACCAAAAACCAAAAGAAGGGTATGAAAAAAAAGACCACTAGTCAAACCAAGTACCGTCTTGAGTCCTGCCTTATAACCATCTGAGCTACTTTTAACAAAAACGTAAACAATATCAGGTCCAGGGCTAACAGTCAAAACAATAGCCGAAAATAAAAAAAACAAAAGAATGTCTATTTGCATAATTTTTGATTTAAGCTATGAATAATTTAGCTTACTTTGCACTTATTAAATAAATATGAGTAACATTGATACACTTTTAGAAAAAATATCTAAAACCAGAGAAAATTTATTAAATCATAATATCTACTTAAACTTGAACAGTGAAGATGCAATTGCCAAATTCATGGAGACACATGTTTTTGCAGTTTGGGATTTTA
>CABZKA010000016.1 GCA_902526165.1 uncultured Bacteroidota bacterium | reverse complement strand
TATTGCAAAAAAATTACTAATCTCTGCCGGTACTGTCCATGTTAGAATAAAAAAAATGGAAGACGCTGGAATAATTAGTGGTTCTTCTTTAAAACTTGATTATAAAAAATTGGGATACACTTTTATTGCCTATATAGGTATTTTCCTTGAAAAAACTCATTTAACTAATGAGGTATTGGAAAAATTAAACTCTATCCCTTTTGTAACTGTAGCCCATATAACAACAGGTCGTTTTAATATATATTGTAAAATTCGATCTAGAAATACCAATCATGCAAAGGAAATTATTTTTATGATTGATGACATAGATGGTGTATCAAGAACTGAAACTATGATTTCCCTTGAAGAAAGTATTAATGATAAAAAAAGACTAATGCATAAAATTTTCAATGAAATTGGTTAGTTTTTATGAGAAAACTGACTAAAAAGGAGAGATTTCAGGAAAAGGTACTTTCAAGATATCAAGTATACAATAGTGTTTTTGCTACACTTCCATATGATTCAATTTCAAACACAGGACAACTTTTACCAATACTGTCAAGGTTGTGTGAACAAGGCTTTAAAAATAAGTCTGAGCCAAAAGATATTATTGAAAATTTTTTTTTAAAGTACTGTGATGAATATACCAACAAAGAAAGAGTTTCTTTATTATTTAGGTTTATTCAGTACATAGAAAGACAAGTTGTTCTATTTGATGCAATAGAAGATGCATCTTTCAAAGACATAAATAACGTTGATGGAATAGGTACCCTTAGAAATCTCAAGGAGGAATTTGAAAATAATCATACCAAAGAGGATCTAGCTAAATACCTAAATAACATTTACATAAGACCTGTTTTAACAGCCCACCCAACTCAATTTTATCCTGGTTCTGTCCTCGGTATTATAACAGATTTATCAAAATCTATCAAAGAAAATGATTTAAAAAACATTAAAGATTTATTGTCTCAACTTGGAAAGACTCCATTCTTTAAATCTAAAAAACCAACTCCTTACGACGAGGCAGTAAATTTATGTTGGTACTTAGAAAATGTTTTTTATAACTCCATAGCTGATATTCTAAAATATGTAAGATCGAATATTTCTGAAAATAAGTTTAAAAATTTTAACTTAATTTCTCTTGGATTTTGGCCAGGTGGAGACAGAGACGGTAATCCTTTTGTAACAACAAAAATAACACTAAAAACAGCCTTTAAACTCAGGTCTGACATCCTTAAAAACTATTATCGAGATGTCAGAAAATTAAGAAGAAGGTTAACCTTTAAAAATATAGAATCTGAAATATCAGAAATTGAAAATAGACTTTACACAAGTATGAATCAAGACTCTATTAATGTTGATCTCGATCTAAATGATTTACAATTAAGACTTAATAAAATCAGACAAATTTTAATAAATGATCACCAGTCTTTATTTTTAGAACAACTGGATGACTTAATACTTAAGGTTAAAGTTTTTGGTTATCATTTTGCAACACTTGACATCCGACAAGATTCAAGAATTCACTCGTATGTTTTTAGTAAGATTATTAAAAAGGTAAAACCTGATTATTACAGTAAATATATATATTCTGATTATACGATAAAATCTCAAATTTTGTCTTCTATTGAAGGAGAATATAAACCATCATTCTTTAGTGATGAATTAGTTTCATCAACACTTGGGTCAATTCGAGCAATGCAAAAAATACAAAAATCAAATGGTGAATGTGGCTGTCATAGATATATAATTAGCAATAATCAAACTGCAATAAATATTTTAGAGGTATTTACAATGTTTAAAATATCTGGCTGGAAAAATAATACTTTTGATATAATACCTCTATTTGAAACAATTTCAGATCTAGAAATTGCTGGAGAAATTATGGACAAGATATACTCTAACTATTTTTACAGAAATCATCTTTCATTTAGAAATGATGAACAAACAATTATGTTGGGATTTTCTGATGGCACTAAAGATGGCGGTTATTTAACGGCAAATTGGAAAATTTTAAACGCAAAAGAAACTTTAACAAAAGTCTCTAGAAAGCATAAAGTAAAAGTTAAATTTTTTGATGGTAGGGGTGGGCCACCCGCTCGAGGTGGCGGTAATACACATCAGTTTTATAGTTCACTTGGAAGTCTTGTTGAGTCTGACGATATACAGGTTACCATACAGGGTCAAACAATAAGTTCAAATTTTGGTACAGTTGATTCATGTAAGTATAATTTAGAACAATTGGTTAGCTCAGCAGTCAAAAACAAAAAAAACAAACATTTAAAAGCTTTTAGTAAGGAAAATAGAAAGGTTTTGGATCAACTTTCAACTACAAGTTTCAAGTCATATCAAAAATTTAAAAACCATCCGAGTTTTTTAAGTTATTTGGAAAATATGACAACAATTAAATATTATTCTAAGACAAACATTGGAAGTAGACCTTCGAAAAGGTCAGGCGATGAATCTAAGTTCGATTTTGACAGTTTAAGAGCAATTCCGTTCGTTGGTAGTTGGGCACAGTTAAAACAAAATGTTCCCGGTTTTTTCGGGTTAGGAACTGCACTCTATCAATTTCACAAAAAAAATAATTTTAAATCAGTAAAAAAGCTTTATAAAGAAGTTCCATTTTTTAGGGCTTTGGTTTCAAATAGTATGATGAGTTTAAATAAATCTTTTTTTGAACTAACTGCCTATATGTCTAAAAATGAAATCTACGGAGAATTTTGGAATATAATATATGATGAGTATTTATTAACAAAAAAAATGCTGTTAATACTTACAGGTTATAATGAGTTAATGGAAAATGAGCCTGCTAACAAAGCTTCGGTTGATATTAGAGAAAAAATAATTTTACCCTTGGTAACAATTCAGCAATATGCTCTTCAACACATAAATTTCCTGAAAAGGAATAACCCTAAGTCTTTAAATGAAATTAACACATTTGAAAAAATAGTCACAAGATCTCTCTTTGGAAATATAAATGCAAGTAGAAATTCAGCGTAAGTTTAGCTACTGTAATAATTGAAAGCTTTTAAAATAGTCGATTTGGGAACATCAACATCAAAAATAAGATCACCTATGTTTTTGAGAAGTACAAATTTTATCTTTTCATCAATATTTTTTTTATCGTGATACATTAATTTTATGATACTATTTATAGATGAAGCATTAAATTCAATCTTTGGGAATATTTTTAGAAGATGATTTTTAATTTTGTCAACCATTTTAATTTCAAAACCACAGATCATATTTGATATGTAAGATTCTATTATTAAACCAATTGCGATTGATTCGCCATGTAGCAGATTATTACTTGTTGACATAAAAAATGTTTCGATTGCGTGGCCTATAGTATGCCCAAAATTTAGACCTTTTCTAAGTTGCTTTTCATATTTATCTTTATTAATAAAACTTTTTTTTATTTCTATTGAGTTTGTTATTATTTGAGATGAAAAGTTAATTTTGTCACAATTAGTCAGTTGATTAAATTTTGAATTTGTTTGGGATATTAAACTATGTTTATAAATTTCACAATAACCACTTCTGATTTCTCTTTCTTTAAGTGTGTCTAAATACTTAAGATCAATAATCACTAGCTTAGGATCATAAAATGTTCCAATTTTGTTCTTTATGCTTTCAAAGTTAATTCCAGTTTTTCCACCAACAGAAGCATCAACCATGGAGAGAAGGGTCGTGGGAACATTAACAAAGTCAATTCCTCTATTAAATGTATTTGCTGAAAATCCACCAATATCAGTTATAACACCTCCACCCAAATTAATAAGCAGGCTTTTTCTGTCAGCTTTAAAATTTATTAAGAATTTCCAAATTTTTATACAACTATCAATGTTCTTATTTTCTTCTCCAGAACTTATTTTGATTAAATGAGGTATTAATTTTGTTTTTTTTATAAAAGTATTTAAACAATATTTTTCAGTATTCTCATCAACCAACAAAAAGATTTTTGTATAATTTCTTTCATTAATAATATTTGCTAGTGATTTATAACCAGAGTCAAATTCAATAACATAATTTTCTGTTGCAATATTTCTCATTTCTGATTATGCAAAGAAACAACATTTTAAAAAAAGAACAATTAAGTTTAAATTTGGATTAATGTATGATCTATTTCAAAATACTGAAGTTGCATATGAACTAAAAAAGACTTCTCAGATTAGAAAATCTATTTTTTTGTTTAGGTTAATTACAAAACGTTTTTTAGTAAAAATATTATCTAGTATTACATTGTTTTTTCTTAAAATAGGAATACCTATTAAATGGCTTTTAAAAGCAACAATATATGAGCAGTTCTGTGGTGGTATTAGTATAAATGAATGTTCTGCAACTATTAAAAAAATGAGGGATAAAAATGTTTACTCCATTCTTGACTATTCGATTGAATCACTTAAAAACGAAAAAGATTTTGATAATGCTTGTCAAAAAAAATTAACAATTATTAAGTTGTCAAAAGAGAACAAATTACCGTTTTCGGTTTTTAAACCCACCTCAATCGGGAGTTATGAATTGTTCAAGAAGAAGTCATCCAAGGATATTCTGGAAGATGAAGAAAAATTAAATTGGTTAAAAATTGAAAAAAGATTTGATAAAATATTTCAGTATGCCAAAAACCAAAATGTTAAAGTTTTAGTTGATGCTGAAGAGTTTGAAGTTCAAAATGCCATAGACGAATTGATATTGGAAATGATGAAGAAGTATAATGATGGTGATGAAGCTATTATTTATAACACAGTCCAACTATATAGGTGGGACAGAATAGAGTATTTAAAGAAATTAATAAAGTTGAGAAATGGTTACAGGTTGGGTTTTAAATTAGTCAGAGGTGCATATATGGAAAAAGAAAGACAAATGTCAATAGAAATGGGTTATGAATCACCAATATGTAAAACAAAATATGAAACTGATAAAAACTTTAATGAAGCTTTAAAATTATTATTTAATAATATTTCAGTTCTTGATATTTTTGTAGCCACTCATAATGAAGAATCTAATTACCTTGTTCTGGATATTATGAAAAAATCTTCAATTAAAAATAACTCTAGTAGAATCTGGTTTTGTCAACTTTTTGGAATGGGGGATCATATTACCTATAATTTATCAAAAAGAGGGTATAATGTTGCCAAGATCTTACCTTTTGGTCCAGTCAAAAATCTAATTCCGTATCTTATAAGAAGAGCTCAGGAAAATAGTTCAGTTGATGGGCAAACAAATCGTGAGCTAAATCTTTTAAAAAAAGAATTGCTAAGGAGAAGCAATTAAATTTTCAAATTTTACTTCATCATCGCAACTAATTGCAGTAAAATTATATTGTATTTTGCTTATTTTGGTTTCAACAAAATAGCTATTGCAATTATTATTATTAATAATACTCTTTGAAAAATTGATATTAGAATTATTTAAAATGGTAATAGTGTCTAGACCATAAAAACTGCTATCAAAAGATATATTTTTCTTTTTAAAGTCACCAATAACCCTGTCATTGGGTAAATAATTGAATTTTGTATCTTTTTTATTATAAATAAACAAAACGAAAATACATCCAAAAATAAAACCGAATAGATATAGTCTAAGTCTTTTATTAAAATTCATGATTAGTTAAATTTATTTTTCTTGTGTCTTTATCTAAAGCTATTATTTCTATTTTGGTGTATGGGTTGTCAATATTATTAAACAATAACTCTGGCCATTCGATAAAAAACCAATAGCCTTTGTCCATTATTTCATAAATACCTAATTCATTGACTTCATTTATGTTATTTAGTCTGTAAAAATCTGCATGATAAATTTTATCTGCTTTGTTCTCATAAATATTAAGTATTGGAAATGTAGGGCTCGTTACATGATTGTCATACCCTAATCCTTGACAAATTTTTTTTATTAATGTAGTTTTACCGCTACCTAAATCTCCTTCAAAAAAAATTAATTTGTTTTTTAAAAAGGGCTTAATTTTTTTTACTAACTCATCAATATTATTAAGATGATACTTAAATTCCATTTACACTAAATTAACCACTAATTGTTCAATATCCTTTTTTCATAATTAATTTTTTTATTTTTGCCCAAATGAAATTAAGCGCGTCTGATGTTGCGAGCATTGTTGGTGGAGTAGTAGATGGGGATAAGAAGTCAACAATTACAAAATTATCGAAGATAGAAAACAGCGATACCAATTCGCTATCTTTTTTGGGTAATCCTAAATATAATGATTACTTGTATTCTTCTAGCGCTTCGATAATTATTGTTGAAAAAAATCTTGAAACAAAAAAGAAAGTCAATGCAACCTTAATCAGAGTAGAAGACCCAAATATTGCTTTTTCCAAACTCTTAGAATATTTTGATAATCAGAAAGACAAAGCGGTTGGTTTTGCGAAATCAGCTGAGATAAATAAAGAATCTTCAATTGGAAATGATACTTATATTGGTCCATTTTCTGTAATTGAAAGTGGTGTAAAGATTGGTGAAAAAACTAGATTAGGTTCTAGTGTCTACATCGGTAAAAATGTTACAATAGGAAAAAATTCTAAAATTTATTCAAATGTAAGTATTTATGAAAATTCTGTTTTTGGAGATAATTGTATTATACACTCGGGGAGTGTAATTGGATCTGATGGTTTTGGCTTTAATAAAGATAGTCATGGAAACAATTTAAAAGTTATTCATACCGGGAATGTTCATATTGGAGATAATGTTGAAATAGGATCTAACTGTACAATTGACCGTGCAACTTTAGGTTCAACAATAATAATGAGTGGGGTTAAAATTGATAATTTAGTTCAAATAGCTCATAATGTAGTAATTGGAAAAAATACTTGTATTGCTGCTCAAGTTGGTATTGCTGGTTCAACTGTTTTAGGTAACAATTGTTTAATTGGTGGACAGGCAGGTATTGCAGGTCATTTAAAAATAGGAGATAGAGTTCATGTTCAAGCTAAAACTGGTGTTTTAAAAAATCTTGATTCAGACAGTAAGGTTATGGGATTCCCTGCGATTAACTATATGGATTATAATAAATCTTACATACATTTTAAAAACCTCCCTAAAATTATGAAGCATATTGATAAATTGTTAAAAAAATTAGATGTCTAATCTGCAAACAACAATAAAAAGGTCGATAAATCTTAAGGGTGTCGGTATTCACACCGGAAAAGATGTATCGATAACTTTTAAACCTGCAGAAGAAGACGTTGGATATGTTTTTTCTAGAATTGATCTACCAAATAAACCATTAATAAGAGCTTTATCTGAGTATGTTTGTGAAACACAAAGAGGAACAACATTAGAGAAAGATGGTGTAAAACTAAAAACTACTGAACATGTTTTAGCTGCACTGGTTGGTTTAGAGATTGATAATATTATAATTGAGATTGATGGTGAAGAACCACCAATTATGGATGGATCATCTAAGTTTTTTGTAAAAGCACTTGAGGAAGTCGGGATAGTCAAGCAATCAAAATTAAGAAGTGAGTTTGTTATAAAAGATGTAATTAATTTTCGTGATGATGAAACTGGTAGTGAAATTACAATAATTCCTGCCGATAATTACCAGGTAACAACTATGGTTAATTATGAAACAAAAGTTTTAGGTACACAGAATGCTACATTGAATAATTTAAAAGAATTTAAAACTGATTTTGCCAACGCAAGAACTTTTAGTTTTTTTACATGAAATTGAAACGTTACTTGAAAATGATTTAATAAAAGGTGGTGATTTAAATAATGCGATTGTTTACGTTGATAAAAAAATTTCTGATAAAACAATGGGTAAATTAAAGAAAGCTTTTAATAGAAGTAAAGTTTCAGTTAAACCCAATGGAATTCTTGATAATTTAAACTTGCATTACCAAAATGAGGCTGCAAGGCATAAATTATTAGATGTCTTAGGCGATCTAGCATTAATTGGTAAAAGAATAAGAGGTAAAGTCATAGCAAAAAAACCTGGCCATCATGTAAACACAAAATTTGCCAAAAAAGTTTCAGAAATAATAAAAAAACAAGAAAAACTTGAACTTGAGAAAAATATTTTGGAAGACAAAGTAATAATGAATCAAGAACAAATAATGAATATTCTTCCCCACAGACCTCCTTTTATATTTATTGATAGTATTATTGATTTAACAGAAAACACCATAACAGGCGTAAAATATGTTTCTGCAGACGAACCACACTTCAAAGGACATTTTCCTGGAAGGCCTGTGATGCCTGGGGTCTTGATTATTGAGGCTATGGCTCAAGTTGGAGGTGTATTAGTTTTGAGTACATTTGATAATCCTGAGAAGTATTTAACTTTCTTTGGAAGAATTGAAAATGCTAAATTTAAACGCCCTGTCTTACCAGGTGACATTCTAATCTTAAAATTAGAATTAATTTCACCTATTAGACGAGGAATAAGCCACATGATGGCTAGAGCATATGTCAAAGATGAATTGGTTACTGAAGCAGAAATGAAAGCAAAAATTATAAAAAAATAATATGAATCAACCGTTATCATATGTTCACCCAGGTGCTAAAATTGCAAAAACGGTTGTTATTGAACCGTATTCAACAATCGGTAACAATGTTATTGTTGGTGAGGGAACTTGGATTGGATCAAACGTTACTATAATGGAAGGTGCCAGAATTGGAAAGAATTGTTCAATTTACCCTGGTGCAGTAATATCAGCAGTACCACAAGATTTAAAATTTAATGGTGAGGAAACTACTGCAATAATAGGTGAAAATACCATCATTAGAGAATGTGTCACAATAAATAGGGGAACATCCCACAGGAATAGCACTAAAATAGGAAAAAATTGCTTGATTATGGCATATTCGCACATTGCACATGACTGTATTCTTGGTGATTACTGCATTTTCTCTAATAATTCAACTTTAGCAGGACATGTTACTATTGGTAATTATGTAACACTTGCTGGTATGGTTGCTGTTCATCAGTTTTGTTCAATTGGTAGACATTCGTTTGTTGCTGGTGGATCTCTTGTGCGAAAAGATATTCCACCTTATGTAAAAGCTGCTCGTGAACCACTTTCATATGTAGGAATAAATTCTGTAGGTCTAAGAAGAAGAGGATTCAAAAATGAAACTATTACGAGCATTCAAAATATATACAGAATACTATATCAAAAAAGATACAACAACACGCAAGCTATTAATATAATTGAGGCGGAGGTTGAAGCAACAAAAGAAAGGGATGAAATCTTATTGTTTATCAAAAATTCTCAAAGAGGTATAATGAAAGGATACATTCAGAATTAAATGGCTTCAACTTCAGACATAAAAAAGGGTCTTTGTATTAAACTTAATAGTGATATTTTTAAAGTAATTGAGTTCTTACATGTAAAACCTGGAAAAGGTCCTGCATTTGTTAGGACCAAGATTAAAAGTGTAACTACAGGAAAAGTAGTTGATAAAACATTTCCTTCCGGTCATAAAATTGAGGATGTAAGAGTTGAAAATAGAAAATATCAGTTTTTATATACTGATGGTGATACATTTCATTTTATGAATAATGATGATTATAATCAGATTGAAGTAAATAAAAATCAAATAGAAAGTGTAAAGTTTTTGAAGGAGGGTTTGATTGTTACAATAATTATAAATACAGAAAATTCTAATATTCTTTCAGTTGAGATGCCACAGAATGTTGTTTTACAAGTTTCGAGCTCAGAACCCGGTGTTAAAGGCAATACAGCAACTAATGCCACAAAGCCAGCTAAATTAGAAACTGGAGCAGAAATTAATGTTCCATTATTTATAAATGAGGGTGATAAAATAAAAGTTGATACTGAAAAAGGTATTTATATAGAAAGAATTAAGTAATAAATGAGTGTATTAGTAGATAAAAATTCAAAAATAATTGTTCAAGGGTTTACTGGTTCGGAGGGAACGTTTCATTCAGAACAAATGATTGATTATGGAACTAATATTGTTGGAGGTGTCACACCAGGCAAGGGTGAAAAGACACATTTAGGAAAACCAGTTTTTAACACTGTTTCTCAAGCTGTAAAACAAACTGGTGCTAATACATCAATTATTTTTGTTCCTGCCGCTTTTGCACCAGATGCGATATTTGAAGCATGTGATGCTGGTATAAAGGTTATTGTTGCAATAACAGAGGGTATTCCTATAAATGATATGTCAAAAGTTTTTGCTTATTTAAAAAATAAAGATTGTAGGCTAATTGGTCCAAATTGCCCTGGAATAATTACACCAGGGGAAACAAAAGTAGGTATAATGCCCGGATTTGTTTTCAATCCTGGTAGAGTTGGTCTAGTTTCAAAATCAGGAACCCTAACATATGAAGCAGCTGATCAAATTTCAAAAGCTGGTTATGGGATATCAACTGCGATTGGAATTGGTGGAGATCCAATAATCGGAACTACAGTTCGTGATGCAGTTGAATTATTTTTCAATGATGAGAAAACTGACTGTGTTGTGTTAATTGGAGAAATAGGCGGTCAACTAGAGGCTGATGCTGCACTTTGGATTAAAAAATCTAATGTAAAAAAACCTGTTGTTGGCTTTATTGCCGGACAAACAGCTCCAAAAGGAAGAACAATGGGTCATGCGGGCGCAATAGTTGGTGGAAAAGATGACACAGCAGAGGAAAAAAAACAAATTTTAAGTAACTGTGGTATTAATGTTGTGGACTCTCCTGCGGATATTGGTGAAATGGTTAAAAAAGTTTTAAAATAATGAAATTATTATCAAAAAAAAATGTTTTAATTACTGGTGGGAGTAGAGGTATTGGAAAAGGAATAGTTAGTTCTTTTATTAATCAAGGTGCAAACGTTGCTTTTACATATTCCTCATCTTCATCACTTGCTGATGAAATTGTAAATAATTTAAATAGCTCTGAAAATAAATGTAAATCTTACCAAAGTGATGCATCTGTTTTACTTGATTGCGAAAAATTGGTTGATAATGTTTTAAATGATTTTGGTTCAATTGATGTACTAATAAATAATGCTGGAATTACAATAGATAATCTACTTATGAGAATGTCTGAAGATGATTTTCAAAAAGTAATAAAAATTAATTTGAACTCCGTTTTTAATATGACAAAAGCTTGCTTGAGACACTTCCTAAAAAACAAGTGCGGTAGTATTATAAATATGAGCTCCGTCGTTGGGATAAAAGGTAACGCGGGCCAATCTAATTATTCAGCCTCCAAGTCTGGTATAATAGGTTTTTCAAAGTCAATCGCACTAGAGCTCGGTTCAAGAAATATAAGATGTAATGTGATTGCACCAGGTTTTATTGTCACTGAAATGACTGACAAGTTGTCTGAGTCTGTGACAGAGGATTGGGTTAAAAATATTCCTCTCAGAAGATCAGGAAATCCGGACGATGTTGCTAATGTATGTGTTTTTTTGGCATCAGATTTGTCAACTTATATAACAGGTCAAGTCATCAATGTTGATGGTGGACTATTAACTTAAAATAAAACTATGGAACGTTATTCAAAATTAGGTTTACCTGTTTTAGTGGGTGGACTTTTATTATTCATTTTCGCAATGAAATCATTTGTAAATATTGGCTATGGAGAAGCCGGTGTTTTATTTAAAACTTTTGGGGGAGGTGTTGTAACTGACAAGCCACCAAAAGGAGAAGGATTTCATGTTATTGCACCCTGGGATGATCTATTCGTATACAATGTAAAACAACAAGAGGTTTTTGAAAGTAAAATGCAAGTTTTATCTTCTAACGGTTTAGATATTTCACTTGATATTTCAGTACTTTATCAACCAAAAATTGCTGATTTAGGAAAACTCCACCAAACAAAAGGTTTAAATTACCTTCAGGTAGTTATTATCCCTTCTTTGAGAGCTGTAGCTAGAAGTGTTGTTGGTCAGTACACGCCCGAGCAATTATATTCAACTAAAAGAGATGCAATACAACTAGAAATTTTTGACAGATTAAAGGGCGACGTTGAAGAACAGTACGTTCAAATCAACTCTGTATTAGTTAGAGATGTTACTCTGCCCTCAAATATAAAAGCTGCAATCGAAAGAAAATTAACGCAAGAGCAAGAAGCGTTAGAGTATGTTTTTAGATTAGAAAAGGCAAGACAGGAAGCAGAAAAGTTAAAAATTGATGCTGAAGGTAAAGCAAATGCAAACAGAATTTTAAATAGTTCACTAACATCCAATATTTTGAGAGATAAAGGAATAGAGGCAACTTTAAAACTATCTGAATCACCTAATTCCAAAATTGTAATTGTAGGTTCAGGAGAGGATGGTCTTCCACTTATTCTAGGAAATCAGTAAATTATATTAATCAAATTAAAAGCCTGTTTCCACAGGCTTTTTTTTTATTTTTATTTTGTGCGAAAAATTTTATTTATATTAACATTTCTTTTCTGCTTTTCAATTTCTTCTCAAAATAGCTATTATGTTTCCAATTCACTTGGTGATAATAGTAACTCAGGAACATCTGAAAATTTCCCTTTCCAAACAATAAATAGAGCTTTTGACAACCTACAACCTGGTGATACCATAAATGTTATGAATGGCTTATACCACAACGTAGATTATGGTACTGCTAGCCCTCACGCAACAGATGGGTCACAGAGTACAAAAATGAATAATCCGCCTGCTGTAATTGTAAACAAGTCAGGAACACAAGGAAATTATATTACTTTAAGAAACCTTCCTGGACATAAGCCAAAAATTAAATATGACGGTAGAGGAGGTATATTAATAAATGGCCCACAAAGTTATGTTATTATTGAGGGATTTGAAATTGAAGGTCCAGGTGCATCTATTACCTATGATCAAGCAATTACAGATAGACAGTGGAAAGTTAAAGCAGATCAAGAAGATTTAAATTATAATCATAGTTATTTCGCAAGTTTTGGTATATGGGGAGGCTTTAGCCAAGATTTTCTTCATCATCATATAATTGTTAGAAATAATGTAGTACATCATACAACTGGCTCAGGGATTAGGTTTAATGATAGTGACCATATAACAATTGAAAATAATACGGTTTATAATACAACCTGGTGGACATCAAATGCCTCAAGTGCAATAGTATTTGCTGAGTGTAAGGCTATTGACAGTTCTGACAACGGAGAAGATATTAAAATGATAATTCGTGGAAACACAGTCTACAATAACTGGAATAGAATACCATTTTATATGACTTCTGGGAAAATTCCCCCAAATGGAAATCCCCCAAGTGGAAATTATGGCAACGCTGATTACTCAACTATTTTAGATGGTCAAGGTCTTTATGTTACAAGAAGTGATGATGATTATTATGGTACTTTTTTATTTGAAAATAATTTGTGTGTTAATAATGGCAAAAATGGGATTAATTTCGATCGATCTGAGGGTAGCTCAGCAATAATAAGAAATAATACAATTTATTTTAATGGAGTTCATGAAATTATTCAAGATATATCTGTCAGCGAAGGTAACCCAGCACATAGAGGTCAAAAAGTTGCTGGTATAATAGCCAATTATTTCAAAAATGTAACTGTGGTAAATAATATTGTTGTCACAAGGGAGTATGATTTTTATGCGATGCAAATTCGAAATCAGCAGTCAGACGGTAATGTTAAGGAGGCAAATAATAATATTTTTGTAAATGGTAAATTACCAGGATATACAAATCAGAGTGGAGAATATGTCATTCACAATTGGATAACAGATGATAACCAAATTATCACCAATGTAGATTTTAGTAGTAATAATTACAAGGACCCTATTTCTTTTGTTAATGCTCCTCCAAAAGTAAATGGTCCTGTAGATATAAACTCAACAAACTTCCAGTTGCAAAGTGACTCACCTGCAATAAATGCTGGTGAACAGGCTAACACACCTGAAAAGGATATACTTGGAAATCCCAGACCATTGCCTCCATCAGATGCTGTTTCATATTCAAGTTTTGAAAGTTCATTGGGAGGATGGTCAGCCTGGTCAACGGCAAATGACAATAATGAAGTTTCATTAAGTGATGAAACCTCAAGATCTGGAAACCAAAGTTTAAAGGTCTTTGGAAGAACTAAAGATTTTCATAGTGCTAAATTTAGTATTAGTCAACTTGAAGTTGGTAATTCTTATACTTTATATATATATGCTAAACTTCCTGAGGGAAAATCTGGAACTGCTCAACTAATGTTAAGAAAAATTGTTGATGATCAACCAGGTGTTTCAAATTCTTTAACAAGTCCAATTGAAATTAATAGTGACGAGTGGACAAAATTATCTACCGACTATACACACTCTGAAATGGACAGCAATAGTTTCCTTTTTGTAAAAGGACCACCTGTTTCTGGTTCTGATGGTATTGATTATTATTTAGATGATTTTTCACTTGTTAACCAAGGTACTAGTGAAATCGATTTTAACACAGTAGGCGATATCGTTGATATTGGAGCTTATGAATTTTTTCAGATTGATGATAATGACGGAGATGGAATTGGTAATAGTGATGATAATTGTCCTGAAACTCCAAATTCTGATCAAAAAGATACTGATGGTGATGGTATTGGGGATGAATGTGATGAAGATGATGATAATGATGGTGTTCACGATAATTTTGACACTGACCCTCTAAATCCAAACATATGCGCTGATTTGGATTCTGATGGTTGTGATGATTGTTCACAAACAGGCTCTGATGGATCTGGTGGTGACACTACTAATGATGGAACAGATACTGATGGTGATGGTATTTGTGATCAATCCGATCCTGATGATGATAATGATGGTGTTTTAGATGAAGATGATAATTGTCCCTTAATTTCTAATTCAGATCAACAGGACACTGATGATGATGGTATTGGGGATGTATGTGATGACGATGACGACGGTGACGGTGTTTCGGATTCCAACGACAATTGTCCGGACACACCTGAGGGAACACGTGTAGATGTTAACGGATGTCCAGTGTTTGAGCTTCCTCTCAACAACTTCAAGGTTGAGGTGGGTAGTGCAACTTGTATAGGTAATACGGATGGTGTGATTAACTTAAGTGTAGAGGATGCTGCCTATGATTATTCTGTAACAGTGACTGGTCAGTCTGATTTATCGATCACAGGAACCTCTACGACAGCTAGCGTTACAGGCTTGGCTAAGGGAACTTATGAGGTTTGCTTCAAGGTGGTTGGTCAGGATGGTTATGAGCAGTGTTTTGAGGTGGTTGTTGGTGAACCTAAGCCATTGAGTGCATTTATTAATGTAGATGATGACAGTGGAAAGATGAGTGTAACACTGGGCGGATCTAGTACGTATTATGTCAATATAAATGGAGTAAGCACAACGGTTGATGGGGACAGTTTTGAGACTCAGCT
Source organism: uncultured Bacteroidota bacterium (assembly GCA_902526165.1). Lineage (GTDB taxonomy): Bacteria > Bacteroidota > Bacteroidia > Flavobacteriales > Flavobacteriaceae > Eutrophosalina. The sequence goes on along the minus strand of CABZKA010000016.1, from coordinate 16,003 downwards.
ATCAACGGGTCTAAGTATTATTACAATATCTACTGATTTAGAGTGTCAGGGAGTTGTTGAACAAGAGGTGTTTATATCAGAAAAGATCCATTATTATCCAAATCCAACAATCAACAATGTAAAGGTACATGTAGGAGGGGAGGATGCATCAGTAAAAGTGAGTGTATTTAGTGAGAAGGGAGATCTTATTTATACAAGGGATCAAAATATCGAGCAAGGTTCAAGAAAGATCCATATTGATCTAACCAATCAAATTACGGGAACATACATCGTTACATTGGAGAGCAAAACAGTCAGACAAAGCTTTAAAATTATTAGAGAATAAACTATATTTATACAATTCAATGATAAAATTTCTAAAAATATTTACCCTCTTATTAGTTATGATTTCTTGCGGAGGAGGAGGGGCTGATGGAGATAGTGGAGGAGGGGATCCACCGCCACCACCAACACCACCTGGAAATCCAACCTTAACAAGTCCTGCAGATAATACAGTTTGTGAAACTGGTACAAGTATCTCTGATACACAGAGTAACGTAATTTTTACTTGGCAATCATCAAGCTCAACAAATTCATACGATTTAGAGGTAAAAAATTTAAATACGAATTCTATCCAAAATATAACAGGAATTACAACAACAACATCATCTGTTACACTTGATAAAGGTGAGCCTTATTCATGGAAAGTCGTTTCAAAAAATAGTCAAACCACTCAAACAGGATCTAGCTCTACTTGGAAATTTTATTTAGCAGGTCTAGGTTCTAAAAATTATGCACCTTTTCCTGCAGAGTTAAAATCTCCCAAATCAGGTTCTACAATTGCAAGAAACTCTGAAGGTAAAGTTACTTTTGAATGGGACGGATCAGATCCTGATCAAGGGGATCAACTTACTTTTACATTGTATGTTGATAAAGTAGACGGAAAGCAAACTCCATCAAGTGACTTGACTGGTTTAAATGTCAAAACAATTGATGCTGTTTTGGATGGAGGATCTACTTATTATTGGAGAGTTAAATCATCTGATGGAACAAACAGTAGTTTCTCCAACATATACTCATTTAAAACTGAATAAAATATACATGAAAATCTTTGGCAAAGTCCCATCAAATATTTAATAATTTTGCTGCAAGACTATTATGAATACATAATTAAAAAATATAATAATAAATAAGAATTTATATTTTGCCATTTTAAAAAAAAAATTGATATTAGCTATTCTTATGAAAAAACACATACATAATCATCACTTATTGTATTCCTATCTCAGGCGTTTAATGTGAAGATTACGTATTTAATTATAACAACCCGTTTGAGAAATCATGCGGGTTTTTTTATTTATAGATATGAAAAGTATAAACTTGGCGATTCAAAAGTCTGGAAGATTAAATAATCATTCATTAGACTTATTAGACAAATGTGGAATTAAGATTGATAATGAAAAAGATCAATTGAAAGTTAAATCTGCAAATTTTCCTGTTCAGGTTTTTTTCTTGAGGAACAGTGATATCCCTAAATATATTAACGATGGTGTGGTTGACATAGCAATCATTGGGGAAAATACACTTATTGAAAAAGATTTAGATATTAGGATTTTAAAAAAATTGGGTTTTTCAAAATGTAAAGTTTCAATTGCAATTCCAAATAACAAAAAATTTAATTCACTTAAAGATTTACACAACCTAAAAATTGCTACATCATATCCAAATACTCTAAGAAAATTTTTAAATAGTCAAAATATTAAGGCTAATATTCATGTTATTAATGGATCTGTTGAAATTGCTCCTAATATTGGATTATCAGACGCTATATGTGATATTGTTTCGAGCGGAAGTACCTTATATAAAAATAATTTAAAGGAAGTTTTCGTTTTGCATGAATCTCAAGCTGTTCTAGCCATTAATAATAAATTAAATAAATTTAAAGAAGAATTAATTAATAGGTTTTTGTTCAGAATTAACTCAGTCTTAAAAGCCAGAGAGTCTAAATATATATTACTTAATGTTCCGAACAATAAAATAAATGCTATATCAAAAATACTTCCTGTTCTTAAAAGTCCGACTGTTTTGCCTCTCAACAAAGAGGGCTGGAGCTCTTTACATTCTGTTATCAATGAAAATGCCTTTTGGGATGTTATTGATAAAATAAGAGATGCTGGCGCAGAGGATATATTGGTATGTCCAATTGAAAAGATGGTATTGTAATGAAGAAAGTATTTAATCCCATAAAAAAATCTTGGTCAACATTAATGAAGAGACCTTTGTATAGTATCGATTCAGTGAAACATACCGTCGACGAAATTTTTACTAATGTAGAATTATATGGTGATAAATCTTTGATTGATTCCACCTATAAATTTGATAAAGTTTATTTAAATAATCTGCTAGTGGATGAAAAAAAAATTAATGATTCTGAAAATGAAATAGATAATGATTTAAAAGAATCTATCAATATTGCCTATAATAATATTTACAAATTTCATGAAAATCAGACCTTTAAATCTGAAACAATTGAGACAACAGTGGGTGTTTATTGTTGGCAAGAAAAAAGACCTATTGAAAACATTGGTTTGTATATTCCAGGTGGAACGGCACCTTTATTTTCATCAGTGTTAATGTTGGCAATTCCTGCTTTGATTGCTGGATGTAAAAATATTGTTCTTTGCTCACCTCCTAACAATAAAGGTGAACTTCATCCAGCGATATTGTATTGCGCTAAGCTATGTAATGTAAATAAAGTGATTAGTGTTGGTGGAGCACAGTCAATAGCAGCTATGAGTATTGGTACAGAGTCTGTACCTAAGGTAAATAAGATTTTTGGACCGGGAAATCAATATGTTACATATGCAAAACAAAAATCTATAAACTTTAATACCGCGATCGATATGCCCGCGGGCCCTAGTGAATTACTAGTTTTAGCAGATAAGAGTGCTAATCCTAGTTTTGTAGCCTCGGATTTATTATCTCAAGCAGAACATGGCCCTGATAGTCAAGTTATTCTTGTGAGTCTTTGCAGATCTCTTATTAATGATGTGGAAAAATGTATTAATTATCAAATTAAAAATCTAGACAGAAAGAATATTATATATAAATCAATCAAAAATGCAAAACTTGTATTTTTTAAAAATAAAATTGAGGCGGTTGAATTTATTAACAGTTATGCACCAGAGCACTATATAATTAATGTAGAAAATGAATCTTTTTTTATTAACAACGTAATAAGTGCTGGTTCTGTTTTTATAGGAAATTATACTCCAGAAAGTGCAGGTGATTATGCCTCCGGAACAAATCACACACTTCCTACTAACGGAAACGCAAAACAATACAGTGGTGTTAATCTTGATAGTTTTTTAAAGACTATAACGTTTCAAAAAATATCAAAAGAAGGTTTGTTAAATATTTCTAAAACAGTTGAAACCATGGCTGATGCTGAAGGACTACAAGCTCATAAAAATGCAGTAGCAATTAGAGTTAAAGATTTAAATAAATAAAATGAATATAGATACTCTAGTAAGAAAAAATGTAAAAAAGATGTCCTCTTATTTCTCTGCAAGAGATGATTTTAGTGAGGAAAACGTTAAGAAATTGATCTATTTAGATGCAAATGAATCTCCTTTTGATAATAGAATTAATAGGTATCCAGACAATAAGCATACTGAACTAAAGAAGGTGGTTTCAGATATTAAAAACGTTAATGTAAATGAAGTCATATTTGGTAATGGAACTGATGAAATTTTAGATTTAATTGTAAGGGTTTTTTGTGATCCCTACAGAGATAAAATCATTACTCTTCCTCCGACATATGGAATGTATGATGTTATTGCCAAAACTAATGGAGTTGAGAATATTGAAATTCCATTAAAAAGTGATTTTTCAATAAATAAAAATGAAATCCTAAAATTAAGTTCAACAAGTAACAAGATTTTGTTTTTATGTTCACCTAACAACCCAACTGGAAATTCATTTGATTTAAATGATTTAATTGACATAATTAAATGTTTTAAAGGAGTTGTAGTAGTTGATGAAGCTTATATAGATTTCTCCTCCAAACAGTCATTAATCAGCTTAATAGAGCACAACAATAACTTGATAATTACTCAAACCTTGTCCAAAGCTTACGGGATGGCTGGAATTAGACTTGGTATGGGATTCTCCAGTAAAAAAATTATTGATTATTTAAATAAAATTAAACCACCATACAATATAAATGTACTTACAGAAAGAAAAGCTTTAAAGGAACTAAATAAAATTTATGAGATTGAAAAGAATATTAGTATTGTTTTAGAGCAAAGAAAGCTGTTGGTATCCTGTTTAGAAAAACTAGTTTTTGTCGAAAAAATATATAAATCTGATGCAAATTTTCTTTTGGTTAAAGTTGATAATGCTGATTTAAGATACAATCAATTACTAGACAAAGGTATTGTTGTTAGAAATAGATCTAATCAACCGTTATGTCAAAATTGTTTAAGAATTACGATTGGAACAAAAAATGAAAATACTAGTTTAATTAAAACGCTAAACGAATTATGAAAAAAATTTTATTTATAGATAGAGACGGAACTTTAGTTAAGGAGCCTGTAATTGATAAACAACTAGATAGTTTTGAGAAGCTATCTTTTTTCCCAGGTGTCTTTAAGTATTTAAATAAGATAAGTGAAGAGTTGGATTTTAAGCTGGTTATGGTGACTAATCAAGATGGTTTAGGAACACCATCCTTTCCCGAGGAGACCTTTTGGCTTGTTCAAAATTTTATTATTGATTCATTTAAAAATGAAGAGATTAGTTTTTTTAAAACACATATTGATAAAAGTTTTGAACATGAAAACTCAAATTACAGAAAACCAAGAACTGGAATGTTAAAAGAGTACATTAAGGATCCTGAAATTGACCTGAAGAGTTCTTTTGTTATTGGAGATAGAGAGTCTGACATGCAACTCGCTAAAAATTTAAACTGCTCTGGAATACTTTATAACGGATCAGAACTTGACGATTCGTTAAATAAGGTTGTTAAACTCAAAACAAATTCTTGGAAATTAGTGTATGAGTATTTGAGTAAACTAAATAGGTTTTCTTCTTTTACAAGAAGAACTAATGAAACAAAAATCAAGATAGAGATTGATTTAGATGGTACTGGTAAAAGCAACATAGATACAGGTCTTTCATTTTTTGATCATATGCTAGATCAGCTTTCTAGACATTCAATGGTGGATTTAAATATAAAAGTTGATGGTGATTTAAATGTTGATGAGCATCATACCGTAGAAGACACTGCCATTGCTCTTGGTGAATCTTTACTTTCTGCTTTAGGAAAGAAAATAGGTATTGAAAGATATGCTTTTAATTTACCTATGGACGATTGTTTAGCTCAAGTTGCTATAGATTTTGGAGGGAGAAGTTGGTTAGTGTGGGATGTCGAGTTTCACAGAGAGAAAATAGGAGATGTGCCAACTGAAATGTTTTATCATTTTTTTAAATCATTTTGTGATGGAGCCAAGTTAAATGCCAATATAAAAGTTGAGGGAGCAAACGAACATCATAAAATTGAATCCATCTTTAAAGCTTTTGCCAGGTGTTTAAAAACAGCAGTTTCAAAAAATAGAGATAAACTAATACTGCCCTCAACAAAGGGAGTTTTATAATGAGGATAGCAATAATAGATTATGGTTCTGGAAACACTCAAAGCGTTAAGTATGCTTTGAAAAGACTTGGTTGTGAAAGTTTGTTGACCTCAGACAAAGAAGTTATATCAACCTCTGATAAAGTTATATTTCCCGGTGTAGGGCAGGCGAGTAGCGCAATGAGTAAGCTTAAGTTCAAAGGCTTAGATATATTTATACCTAATCTTAAACAACCGGTATTAGGAATATGTTTAGGAATGCAGTTAATGTGCAATTTTTCAGAGGAGGGTAATACAGATTGTTTAAAAATATTTGATTCAAATGTAAAAAGGTTTAAGAGCACAGTTAAAGTTCCTCAAATAGGGTGGAACACTGTTTTTGATTTAAAAACTAGTCTATTTGACTCAATCAATGAAAATGAATATATGTATTTAGTTCACAGTTATTATGTACCGCTTTTAGCAACTACCGTAGCAACATCTAATTACGGAATCAATTACAGTACTGCTATTAAAAAAAATAATTTCATTGGAGTTCAGTTTCACCCTGAAAAAAGTGGAAGCCAAGGTGAAGTTATCCTTAAAAACTTTATAAATAATTAGTAATGAGAATTATTCCAGCTATTGATATTATTGAAGGAAAATGCGTAAGGTTATCACAAGGTGATTACAATAAAAAAACTATTTACAGCTCTAATCCATTTGAGATGGCTCAGCGATTCGAAGATCATGGTATAGTTTTTCTTCATTTGGTTGATTTAGACGGAGCAAAGTCTAGTAAGATTATAAACTATAAAATTTTAGAGCAAATTGCCTTAAAAACAGGTTTAAAAGTAGATTTTGGAGGTGGTTTAAAATCAATTGAAGATGTTAAAGTGGCATTTGAGTCAGGAGCATCTCAAGTAACACTAGGTAGTATTGCTGTTTCAGATCCTAAAACCTTTAATGATCTGTTTGAAAAATATGGAGCCGATAAAATAATTTTGGGAGCTGATTTTTTTGATAACAAGATTAAAACTAATGGATGGCTAAGTGATTCAGGAAATGATCTTATGGATTTTTTAGAATATCATATTTCAGGAGGAATAAAATATGTAATCCCAACCGATATATCCAAAGACGGAATGTTAAAAGGTCCATCAATTGAAGCATACAAATACATATTGAATTCATTTAATGATTTTTTTTTAATTGCATCAGGTGGAATTTCAACTATTAAAGACTTAGATGATCTGAAAGAAGCAGGTTGTGAGGGCGCTATTCTCGGAAAAGCTATTTATGAAAACAAGATAGAATTGAAAAGTTTATTAAATTTTATAGACAGAAAATGCTAGCCAAAAGAATAATACCATGTCTTGATATTAAAGACTCTAGAACTGTTAAAGGAGTTAATTTTGTAGATCTTGTAGATGCAGGAGATCCTGTGGAGCTTGCTAAATATTACTCTGCAAACGGAGCAGATGAGCTTGTTTTCTTAGATATAAATGCTACAAAAGAGAATAGAAAAACATTTGCTAAACTTGCTGATGAGATTTCTCAGAATATTAATATTCCATTTACTGTTGGTGGAGGAATTAAGTCAGTTGAAGATGTAGATGTTCTTCTTAAAAGTGGAGCAGATAAGGTTTCAATAAATAGTTATGCTGTAAAAAACCCTGATTTTATTAATCAGTTAGCAACAATTTTTGGGACACAATGCGTTGTAGTTGCTATCGATGCAAAGTATGTTGATAATGATTGGTTTGTCTACTTGGTTGGAGGAAGAGTTAAAACAGATGTTAGTTTATTTGACTGGGCTAATGAAGCTGAGGATAGGGGGGCTGGAGAAATTCTTTTTACGTCTATGGATCATGATGGAACTAAAAATGGATTTGCTTGTCAGGCACTTGAAAAGTTATCACAAATAGTTAATATTCCAATTATTGCATCAGGCGGAGCTGGAAAAATTGAACATTTTAATGAAGTCTTTAAATCTGGTAATATTGATGCTGCACTTGCTGCTAGTGTATTTCACTTCAATGAAATTGGAATAAAACATCTTAAAGTAGAATTAAAAAATAATAATATACCAATACGATTATGAATTTAGATTTTAATAAAAATAATGATGGCTTAGTACCTGCAGTTATACAGGACAACAATACAAATAAGGTATTGATGTTAGGTTATTTAAACAAGGATTCCTTAAGATTAACTTTAAGCACTAACGTTGTTCATTTTTACAGTAGAACTAGGCAAAGAATTTGGAAAAAGGGTGAGCACAGCGGAAATGAATTAAGTGTTGTTTTATTAAAAGAGGATTGTGATCATGACACCTTACTTATTAAGGTAAATCCAGTTGGTTCAGTTTGTCACAAAGGGGATGATACTTGTTTTAAAGAAGTAAATATTTCGAATAATTTTATTGATATTTTAGAAAAAATTATTGAGAAGAGAAAAAACAACCTCGATAAATCAAGTTATATTTCTAATCTTTTCAATAAAGGCACGAACAAAATTGCGAAAAAATTGGGAGAAGAAGCTGTCGAAATGGTCATAGAATCCAAGGATAGTAATCCTAAATTATTTTTAGAAGAGTCTGCAGACTTATTATTTCATTACTTAATACTATTGCAAGACAAGGGATTTAAGCTAAAACATGTTGTAAATGTTTTGAAAAAAAGACATAAATAGGTAACATTTTATTTTAACATATAAAATCTTTAATTTTAATAAGAATAATAAGTACTATGGCAAAATCTCAACAAACCTTTAATAAGTTAGAAAGAGAAAAAAATAAAGCAAAAAAAAGAGAAGAAAAGCGTAAAAAAATGCAAGCTAGAAAAGAAGCTAGAGCAAGAGGTGAATTAAAACAAGATGAGTTTGTCTACGTTGACCATATGGGTAATTTCAGAGATACGCCACCTGATCCTGAAGAGAAAGAAGAAGTTAATCTCGAGTCAATTCAAATAAGTACTTCGAAAAAAATCGATTCCAATGAAAAAGTTACAGGTAAAGTAACTTTTTATGACCCCGAAAAAGGTTTTGGTTTTTTAAAAAATACTGAAACTCAAGATTCTTATTTTTTTCATTTCAGTGAATGTGCTGATCAACTAGATGTAGGTGATAAAGCAGAATTTGATTTAATTAAAGGAGAAAAAGGAATGAATGCTGTTAAAATAAACAAACTATAATGAACCATAATATATATTATGTTAAATTATATTAATTAGATAATGATTCGTAAGTTAATTGTTGCATTTTTTATAGGAATATTAATTGGCGGCGGTTATGCTTTATATTTAATAAATAATCCTGTAAGCCCATTAGAAACCATTGTTAATAATGATTCAACAATTTCGATCACATATAGTAGACCTTTCAAAAAAGAAAGAATAATTTTTGGAAAGGAATCTGATAGTGCATTAGTTCCGTACGATAAATATTGGAGAACCGGAGCTAATAAACACACATATATAGAAAATACTAAAGAAATTGAAATTAGTGGAAAACTCTTAAATCCAGGAAAATATTCAATTTTTTCTATTCCTGGTGAAGATGAATGGGAAGTTTTTTTTAACACCAATATTAATTACTTCGGAGTCTTTAGACCTGATAGCTCAGGTGATATTATCTCAATAAAAGTTCCTGTAATTAATTTGTTAAACGAAGTTGAACAGTTTACTATTGATTTTGAAAAAGATTCTATCCTAAATTATATATCATTAAAGTGGAGTCTTTCAAAGGTTATTATACCTTACAAATAGCATGACATCTAAATCTTTCAGAAAAACAATTAGCTATATTTTAATATTTTTTCTTGTTTTTTTATTAATTTCTGGGCTTTCTTACTATATAATAACTGCTATTCAAAAGAAAAATAACCTAATGGATATTGGGGAGTATTCACCAAAATCAACTCTTATTGTTGATGAAAATAAAATTTACAGATCAAAATTCCCATTTATTGATGTCCACAGTCATCATTGGGATATGCCAATACAAGATTTATCCACATTAGTTTCTGAAATGGATAGTTTAAATATGGCATATTTAATTAATCTGAGCGGGTCTGGCTTAGCTACTTTTTTTGGTAAACAAGATTTAATGGAAAAAAACCTTACAAGTTCAATTAAAAATGTGAAGAAAAATTTTCCAAAAAGATTTGGAGTTTTTTTCAATATTAACTTTAATCGAATTGATGATGAGAATTTTAAAAGTACCACTACCCTACTAATAAACGATGCTGTTAATCAAGGTGCAATTGGATTAAAAGTTTATAAAAACTTAGGACTAAACCTACGAGATTCAAGAGGAAAAAGAGTACCAGTAGATGATGAGAGATTGTCTTTTATATGGGAAGAATGCGCTAAGTTAAATATTCCAGTTTTAATTCATTCAGGTGAACCAAAAGCTTTTTTTGACCCAATCGATAAATTTAACGAAAGGTGGCTACATGCTCGTGAAAAGCCAAATAGTTTTCGATCTAGCGATCAATATCCAGCTTTTGATAAAGTAATGTTAGAACAACAAAATATGTTTAGAAAACACTCTAAAACGACATTTATTAATGCTCATTTCGGTTGGTATGCAAATGATTTGAGTAAATTATCAAAAATTCTGGATGAATTACAAAATGTAAGTGTGGAGTTTGGAGCTGTAATTAATGAATTGGGAAGACAACCCAGAGCAGCAAAAAAATTTTTTATTGAATATCAAGATAGAATTCTTTTCGGAAAAGATATTTATAATAAGGACGAGTATTATATATATTTTAGAGTTTTAGAAACTAGTGACGAATATATTCAGTATTACAGAAAAAGACATGGTCTTTGGAGATTATACGGAATGGGTTTGCCAGATGATGTCTTAAAAAAAATATATTATGAAAATGCATTAAAAATGTTTCCTTCCATTGACAGATCACTATTTGATTAATATTTATAATTTTGACATATGAAGATTGGAATTCCAAAAGAAATTAAAGAAAATGAATATCGAGTAGGAATGACCCCGTCAGGTGTCCAAACCCTAGTTGAGAGTAAACACGATGTCTTTGTCCAATCTGGAGCTGGAACAGGTAGTAGATTTTTAGATAATGATTATTTGGCAGTTGGTGCAAAAATTCTGAAATCAATAGAAGAAGTATATGAAATTTCAGAAATGATAATTAAGGTCAAAGAGCCTTTAAAAAAAGAGTATAAACTAATCAAAGAAGGTCAAATTATTTATACTTTTTTTCATTTTGCATCATCTAATGAATTAACTCAAGCAATGATAGATAATAAATCAATTTGTATTGCTTATGAGACTGTTGAGAATTCTGATGGTTCCCTCCCCCTACTCACACCAATGTCTGAGGTTGCAGGTAGAATGGCTGCTCAGCAAGGAGCAAAATTTCTAGAGAAGCATCAGAAAGGATGTGGTATATTACTAGGTGGCGTTCCTGGTGTTAGTCCAGCAAAAGCGGTTGTTATTGGTGGTGGTGTTGTAGGAGCTCAGTCTGCAAAAATGCTTTCTGGATTAGGTGCAGATGTAACAATTTTAGATATTAGTTTGGATAGAATGAGGAAATTGGATGATACAATGCCTAAAAATGTTAAAACAAAATTTTCTAATCATTATAATATAAAAGAATGTATTAAAAATGCTCACTTAGTAATTGGAGCTGTTTTACTTCCTGGTGCAAAAGCACCCAACTTAATTACAAGAGCAATGCTAAAAGATCTTAAGAAGGGAACCGTTTTGGTAGATGTTGCGGTTGATCAAGGTGGATGTTTTGAAACAACAAAACCAACAACACACAGTGATCCAACCTATATAATCGAAGATGTCCTTCACTATTCCGTTGCAAATATGCCTGGAGCAGTTCCAATGACCTCAACCGAGGCCTTGACCAATGCGACAATTAATTATGCTAAAGAAATTGCAAATAAGGGTTGGAAACAAGCATGTATTCAAAATAAACCTTTGAAAAAGGGATTAAATATCGTTAATGGGCATGTTGTCTATGAAGCAGTTGCAGAAGCTTTTAATATAAAATACACTAAATTAAATTTTTAATAAATGAGAAATATACCCTCGGTAGATTTAAATGATTTTATATCCAATGATGTTGATAGAAAAAAAAGTTTTGTAAAAAAAATTGGTAAAGCTTATAACGAAATTGGTTTTGTAGCTTTGAAAGGTCATTTTTTAAATAATGAATATATAAAAGAGGTTTATAGATCAATCAAAGAGTTTTTTGATCTACCAGACGATATAAAATCAAAATATGAGCTTGAAGGATTTGATGGTCAAAGGGGCTATACTTCATTTGGAAAAGAACACGCAAAGGGAAAAAAACAAGGAGATCTAAAGGAGTTTTGGCATTTTGGACAATATTTAGATAATGATGAATATTCTAAATTTAACTACCCAAAGAATCAATTGGTTGAGGAGTTACCAAAGTTTAATGATATTGGAAAAAAAGTATTTCAGTCCCTTGAGAAAACAGCAATATATGTTCTTAGAGCTATTTCACTTTATTTAGATTTGGAAGAAGATCATTTTGATAAATATGTTAAAAAGGGGAATAGTATTTTGAGGCCAATTCACTACCCTCCCATAAAAACAAAACCTAAGGGTGCTGAAAGAGCTGCAGCTCATGGTGATATAAATTTAATCACACTACTAATGGGTGCTCATGGTAGAGGTTTACAGGTTTTAACAAATGATGGTGAGTGGATTGATGCAATTGCAAAAGAAGATGAAATTGTAATTAATGTTGGTGATATGCTGTCACGTTATACAAATAATAAATTAAAATCTACTGTACATAAGGTTATAAATCCCCCAAAAGAGTTGTGGAAAAAATCTAGGTACTCTATTCCTTTTTTCCTTCATCCAATTGGAACAATGAGTTTAAATGTATTAGACTCATGTATTGATGAAAAAAATCCTAAAAAATATGAGGATATTACTGCTCACGAATTTTTAATTCAAAGACTAAAAGATATTGGTGTTCTTTAAATGAAAAAACTAAATTCATTTGAAGACTTGGGTTCTTTAATGCCCGATAAATCTAAATTAATAAAACAATTTAAGATTCAAAATAACTTGTCCAAACAAAATCTTGAAGCACACTATTCTGTAAAGGGTAGAGCTGGTACACCAGTAATAATTTTGAAAGGTTTTTCAGGTTTAAAAAAGGATGATCTAAAAAACCTTGCTAAACAAATAAAAAATAAGTTAGGCATTGGAGGAAGTGTTAAAAAAAATGAGATATTTTTTCAAGGAGATAAAAGAGAAAAAATCATATCAATCCTAGAATCACAAGGACATTCAGTTAAAAGAATTGGAGGTTAAATATTATCTTACTTTGTTCTGTCAAGTGCACATAAACTCATTTTTATTACCCATCATGCTCTGTAAACGATGAGTTCTTGCTAAGAAGGTAAATAAAAATTCCAAATCCAACAACAAATGCTAAAACACCTATTGATGTTACACCAATAGCAATTGGTAAAATGTCTAGTAGTGCTTCAACGATAATAAATCCAATAAAAATTTTGAATGCACTAGATGGAAATAAAGCAGAAATTCTTTTGTAACATGTAGCCCAGTAGAACCATATTACTGGAATTAAAAAAACTATAAATGCAATGATAAGTCCAGAACTTACATTTGAAATTAGACCAGTCATTACTTCGTTAGGATTTTCAACCATTGCCATTCCAAGTTTTTCACCTATTTCTTGCTGTTCCTGAGGATCAAATGTCGCTGCTTCTTCCAAATCATATCCAAGGTATCCGAATACTGCGGTACCCATCCCCATCAATGAAATTATCAGCAAAGGGATTGACATTAGGATTGTAAACAAAAGTCTTAATAAGTATGTAGTGCCATTAATGGTTCCACTGAATTGGAAATATTTTTTCATTTTTTATTTTTAAATTACAAAATTATATCCACTTTACAGGGGCAGAATTGTTTTTTATTAGAAATTCATTACATTTTTTAAAGTGATTATTCCCAAACCAAAAACCTTTGTTGGCACTCAATGGAGAGGGGTGTCCTGATTTTAAAATTAGGTGTTGATTTTCATTAATATACTTTTCTTTACCTTTTGCGTAATTTCCCCACAACATAAAAACTAAACCTTTTTTTTGCTTAGAAATTATATCAATAACATTATCAGTAAATTTTTCCCATCCTATATATTTATGACTTCCAGGAAATCTTCTCCTTACTGTTAATACAGAATTTAGCAACAGCACCCCTTGTTCAGCCCAATCTGATAAATCACTCTTTAATCTTAATTCACCATAACTTTTATCCAACTCTTTAAATATATTTACTAGAGATGGTGGATTATCAATTTCATTTTCAACTGAAAAACATAAACCATTTGCTTGTTGGTCTCCATGGTATGGGTCTTGTCCAATAATTATTACTTTTACTTTCTCAAATGGACATAAATCAAAGGATCTGAAGATGTTTTTTCCAAGAGGAAAACATTTAAAACTACTGTATTCTTTTTTGGTTTTTTGAACGATTTCCAAAAAGTATTCAGAATTAAATTCTTTTTGTAAAATTTTTTGCCAGGATTCTGTAATTCTTATACTCAATTTTTATTATAGTGAAGTTTGGAGACAATCATTGAAACGGTTGCATCTCCACTGACATTTACAACTGTCCTACACATATCAAGTGGTCTATCTACAGCAAATATTAAAGCTAGGCCAGCCTCAGGAATACCCGCTTGAGCCAATACTATAACAAGCATTACAATTCCAGCACTAGGAACTGCTGCTGCTCCAATAGAAGCTAGTGTTGCTGTTGAAATTATACCAAGTTGATCTACAATAGATAACTCTAGTCCAAATGTTTGGGCTATAAATACTGCAGCAACTGCTTGATAAACTGCTGTTCCGTCCATATTAATAGTTGCTCCAATAGGTAAAACAAAACTTGAAACCTCTTCTTCAACTTTTAAGTGGTTAGTGACCCTATCCATTGTGACTGGAAGTGTTGCTGCACTTGAGCTTGTTGAAAATGCGACTAATTGTGCGGGTAAAATTCCCCTTAGAAAATATTGCGGTGATTTTCCAGTCAATAATTTTACAATTATTAAATAAAAAACCAATAAAATAACAAGACCTAATATCAATGTTAGCGAGTAAAGCAACAGACTGGTTAATAGGTCAGCGTTAGGGGCTTCAGCAACAAGAGTAGCTAATAAAGCAAACACTCCAAACGGAGCACAAAGCATTATCAAATCAATTATTTTTAAAACAACATCATTTAATGAATCAAAAAATAATTTTAAGGGTTTAGATTTATTTTCAGGAATTAAAATCATCGAAATACCAAACAGAATTGCGAAAAAGATTACCTGCAGCATATTTTTATTACTTGATGCAGCGCCTACTATATTAGATGGAACTAAATCGATGAGAGGTTGAAGAGGACCTTGTGATTTTTGATCAATTGCGATTTTTCTTTTTTCTTCAGCATCAGATGCGTATGCTTCTATAAGTTCGATTCTAGTTTTCTCGCTAACGCTTTCACCTGGCTTTATAAAATTAACAACTAACAACCCAATACAAACTGCACATATGGTAGTAAAAAGATATGTTGTAATTGTTTTTGCTCCCATTGATGACAGTTTAGAAATATCCTTTAAATCGGAAATTCCTTTAATTAAGGATGCAAGAATTAAAGGTATAGCTATGAGTTTTAGTGAATTAATGAAAATTGTACCAAAAGGCTTGATCCAATTGGTTATTAAAATTATTCCTCCATTGATTGTACTCATAATAAAGCCAAATACAACACCCGCGACCATACCTATTAAAATTTTTAAATGAAGTGACATTAAATATTATTTGAATTGTTAATCAACATGTTGTCAAGAATTACAAGCGCGGCCATTGATTCTACAATTGAAACTGCTCGTGGAACCACACACGGATCGTGCCTGCCCTTGCCTTTCATTTCTTTTGAATCTCCTTCCTTATTAATGGTTTTTTGTGACTTCATAATTGTAGCTACAGGCTTAAAAGCAACATTAAAAAATATATCCATACCATTACTAATACCACCTTGAATTCCACCTGAAAAATTTGTTATTGTCTTTCCTTCACTATTAAATTGGTCATTATGTTTACTTCCAAACATCTTAGTACCATCAAAACCACTTCCGTATTCAAAACCTTTGACTGCATTTATAGAAAGCATGGCTTTACCCAGTTCAGCATGTAATTTATCAAAAACAGGCTCACCTAGGCCAACAGGAACTCCACTTACTACGCAAGAAACAACACCTCCTACAGTATCTCCATTCTTTCTTGTTTTAATAATTAACTCTTCCATTTTTTTTGCAGTATTTTCATCTGGACACCTTACATTATTTTTTTCAGAATCAAT
>CABZKA010000015.1 GCA_902526165.1 uncultured Bacteroidota bacterium | reverse complement strand
GATCAGGTGGTGCAAGTGCGCTTAATGATTTGAGTGATGTTAGCACCTATTTAAATGGTGTATGGATTAATGGTGGTAGTAACCCTGAAAC
Source organism: uncultured Bacteroidota bacterium (assembly GCA_902526165.1). Classification (GTDB taxonomy): domain Bacteria; phylum Bacteroidota; class Bacteroidia; order Flavobacteriales; family Flavobacteriaceae; genus Eutrophosalina. The sequence continues at coordinate 31,512 of CABZKA010000015.1, read as the reverse complement.
AAACTCTCAGGGTTCAAATACCAATGTTGCAGTAGGTATTAATGCCTTAGACTCAGCTAGCAATGTTGACGATACGGTTGCTATTGGTTTTAATGCTTTAACCAGTTCATCCTCAGGTTTAAGATCAGTTGCAGTTGGTCACAGTGCATTAAAAAACTCAAATGCCAACAATAATGTTGCTGTTGGTATGTCTGCTGGATCAAATCTTACAACTGGAAATAATAATGTATTGTTAGGATATAATGCTCAGGCTGGTTCTACTAGTGCCAGAGGCCAAGTTGTTATAGGTCCAAGCGCGGTTGGTGTTGATGGTGATAATGTTGTAACAATTGGTAATGCAAATGTTAGCAAGATATACATGGCGCAAGACCAAGGGGCCACTGTATATTTGAATGGAATTGCTTTCGCTGATGGAACCTCAATGACAACTGCTGCTACTGGAAGTGGTAGTAGTGGATCTTCTACACTTCTTGGATTGGATGATGTTTTGTCCGAGAGTAATTCTCTATATGTAGGTAATGATCCATCTTCAACGACTAATGCTGCAAATTTTAACCTATCGGTTGGTGTAACATCACTTGATGCGATTACAACCGGTGACAATAACACTGCAGTTGGATATAATTCTTTAGGTGCTGCTAAAATTGGCTCATCAAACACAGGAATTGGAAAAGATGCATTAAAGCTAGTTACAAACGGAAGCTTTAATACTGCAGTTGGTAATACTGCTGGTGATGAGCTCATTGGTGGAACTTCAAATACCCTAATTGGTCACAATGCCAGTACGAATTTAGCTGGATCAATTAACAGAACTGCAATTGGAGCGGGGGCGCAAGCCACAAAAAATAAGACTGTTGTTTTAGGAAATAGTTCAGTTGAAGAGGTTTGGATGGCAGGTGATAAAGGAGCTGTAGTATATGCAGCTAAGTATTATCTAACTGATGGAACCGAAATAGGTCAAAAAGGTGATACTGGAGCAACTGGAGCTCAGGGTCCACAAGGTGAAACTGGAGCCGCTGGTAGTGATGCTACAGTTACAGCAGGAACAGGAATTGCAGTCTCAAATGGTGAAGTCAGTTTATCTGCAGCAGTTAATGATCTTAGCGATGGTTTCTCAACAACTGATAATATATTTATCGGTGATATTACTTCGTCATCTGCAACTGGAACAAAAAATACAAGATTAGGTTTGATGGATGGTGGAACCACAAAAAAAGATTTGACAACAGGTTCACAAAATGTCACTGTTGGATATAATGCTGGTAGACAGCTTCAAGCTGGTGGAACTAATGTTTTAATTGGTCATGCCGCTGGTAGATACATTACAAATGGAAATGGAAATGTTATGATTGGTCATAATGCAAATCCTCCTACTGGAAATGCGACACCAAGTAACAGAATTTTTATTGGCGCAAATGTTGGTCCAGGAACTAGTGCTAAAAATAATTATGCTATAATTGGTAATGATAACATTACTGAATTGTGGGCAGCTGAAGACAAAGGAGCAACAGTGTATGCTGCAGGTTTCGATTCATCTTCAGATTTAAAACTTAAAGACTTTATAAGACCACTAGATTATGGTTTGTCATATATTTTAAAGCTTTCCCCTGTAACTTACTATTGGAAAGACTCCTTCTCAGAAGATGACACCAGGCAAATTGGATTAATTGCTCAGGATATTGAAAAAGTCAATTCTGAAATGCAAATTGAGAATCAAATTGTCAGCAAAGCTATAAGTGATGAAGATTCCATGAGTGTTGAATATTCTAAATTAGTAGTTCCATTAATTAAAGCTGTTCAAGAACTTAATGAAGAAATTGAGAAATTAAAAGCTGAAATCGAGGAATTAAAAAAGTAAATTACTTAATAAATAAACTATGAGAAAAATTTTCATATTGATCTTTTCATTGCTAATAGTTAGTAGCTATTCTCAGGAAAGAAGGGTGATTACAACAGCTGTTCCCTTTCTTATGATTGCATCAGACGCAAGGGCTGCAGGAATGGGAGAACAAGGAGTAGCAACTCCAATGGATAACTTTTCCCAACATTGGAATCCTGCTAAATATGTCTTTAGCGAAAAAGGTGGAGGAGTTGGATTCAGCTATACACCTTACCTAAGTAAATTGGTCAATGATGTATTTCTTGCAAATATCTCATATTACAATAAAATATCTGAAAGATCTGCTTGGAGTGCAAGTTTAAAATACTTTAATTTGGGTGATATTGATATATTACAAAATCCACTTGATATTCCTATTGTTGAAAATCCCAACGAATTTACTTTAGATGCTGCATACTCATTGAAGTTGAGTGAAAACTTTTCTATGGCCGTTGCAGGAAGATTTTTACTTTCTGATGTAAAAATCCAGTCCTTGGGGGATGAGACTGAAGCAGCATCCTCTGTTGCAGTTGATATTTCAGGTTATTACCAATCAGATATTGTTCAAACCGGCGGATCTGAAGGAATTTGGAGAGCAGGATTTAATATCTCTAACCTTGGACCTAAAATGAAATATGCAGAGCAAGGAAATGAAAGTTTTATCCCAACAAACCTTAGACTAGGTGCTGGTTATGAATTTATTTTTGATAGTAACAATAGCTTATCAGCTACTTTTGAAATTAACAAACTACTTGTGCCCACGCCAAGTGAAGAAGTATACAATACATCTGGAGATTTAATTGCATACAGGCAACCAGATATTAGCTTTTTATCTGGATTGTTTAAATCATTTAATGATGCCCCTGACGGTTTTAGCGAAGAGCTGAAGGAGTTAACTTATTCAATCGGATTAGAATATTCATTTAATGACTCATTCTTCTTAAGATCTGGATATTTTAGTGAACACGAATTAAAAGGTTCAAGAAAATTTATTACTGCTGGAGCAGGTTTCATTACTAATGATTTGAAGATTGATTTATCATACTTAATTTCTACTTCTGATGTTATTAGCCCTTTAGAAAATACACTTAGAGTAGGCCTGGCATATGCTTTTGATTAAGATAATTTTCCAGTTTAAAAACCGGATTTTTTAAATTATCTTTGCAATTAATATATGAGGCCAATTACAAAAGAGATTTATTTAAACTGGTATGAGGAAATGCTCTTTTGGAGAAAGTTTGAAGATAAACTCGCATCAGTATATATTCAACAAAAAGTAAGAGGATTTCTGCACTTATATAATGGACAAGAAGCTATTTTGGCTGGTGCTCTTCATGTTATGGACCTCGAAAAGGATCGAATGATTACAGCATACAGAAATCATGTTATGCCAATAGGGATGGGAGTGGATCCAAAGAAAGTTATGGCAGAGCTTTTTGGAAAATCAACAGGCACATCTAGTGGTCTCGGTGGATCAATGCATATTTTTTCAAAAGAGCACAGATTCCATGGAGGACATGGTATAGTAGGAGGACAAATTCCATTAGGAGCTGGAATGGCCTTTGGGGACAAGTATTTTAATAGAGGGGCTGTAACACTATGTTTTATGGGAGATGGTGCTGTTAGACAAGGATCCTTTCACGAAACGCTGAATTTAGCTATGTTATGGGATCTTCCTGTTGTTTTTATTGTTGAAAATAATGGTTATGCAATGGGTACATCCGTTAAACGAACTAGTAATCATACTGAAATTTGGAAATTAGGTCTTGGGTATGAAATGCCCTGTGGACCTGTTGATGGAATGAACCCTGTTAAGGTAGCTGAAGCTTTGGATGAGGCAATTTCCAGAGCAAGGTCTGGAAAGGGACCATCCTTACTAGAAATGAAAACTTACAGGTATCGAGGACATTCAATGTCAGATGCTCAAAAATATAGAACAAAAGAAGAAGTTGAAGAGTACAGAAAAATTGACCCCATTAGTCAGGTGAAAGATATATTATTACAAAACAGTTATGCCTCAGAGAATGAAATCTCAGTGATGGATGCTCGAGTTAAAGAGAAAGTTTTAGAATGTCAAAAATTTGCTGAGGAATCTCCATTTCCTGAAATTAGTGTGATGTATGATGCTGTTTATGAACAAAAAGACTATCCATTTTTAAAACACAAATTAGACTAAATGGCAGAAGTAATTAAAATGCCAAGACTCAGCGACACCATGGAGGAGGGTGTTGTTTCTCAATGGTTAAAAAAAGTTGGAGACAAGGTTAGCGAAGGTGATATTTTAGCTGAAATCGAGACTGATAAAGCTACCATGGAGTTTGAATCTTTTTATGATGGAACTTTATTACATGTTGCGATTGAGGAAGGTGTTACTGCTGATGTTGATTCACTTCTATGCATAATTGGTGATGAGGGAGAAGATATTTCACAACACTTAAGCCAAACTGAAGATGAACCAAAACAACTTGATTTAGTTGATCAAATTAATGAGCAAGAGGAATCTGTAAGCCTCGAACCCGTATTAATTTCAAGTGATGAACAAAAAATAGAAAACACACAAGATGAGTTAGCTCAATCATTTCTAGAGAATGATATAGATTTCTCAAAAGTTGAATACATCACAATGCCTCGACTGAGTGATACTATGGAAGAGGGTACAATTTCAACTTGGTTAAAAAAAGTAGGTGATGAAGTAAAAGAGGGCGATATTTTAGCTGAAATCGAAACTGATAAAGCTACCATGGAATTTGAATCATTCCATGATGGTAAATTAATTCATATTGGAGTTAATGAAGGGGAAACAGTAAATGTAGATGAGCTCATTGCTATCATCTCACAAGTTGATATTGATACTGAACAAGCATTAGCCAATTACAACTCTGAATCTGCATTACCAGAATCTAAAGAAAACATCCCCTCAGAAACTCCAACGGGAATAGTTGATGAAACTGAATCAGTGGTGCCAGATTTAACCATTTCAGATAAAAGAGTTTTTGCATCACCACTAGCAAAAAAAATTGCAGCTGAAAAAAACATTGATCTCAGTACAATTACTGGTTCAGGAGATAACGGTAGAATAATAAAAAGTGATCTAGATAATGTTGATGCAACTCCAATTAATGAACAAATAGCTATTGATGATACAGAGAATACTGCGCAAACAATTACACCTGCGATAAAACAATCAGCTAATATCACAAAGTCTGAATCATTTGATGAGATAGATAATAATTCGATGAGAAAAGCGATTGCAAAAAGATTAAGTCAATCAAAATTTTCTGCCCCTCATTATTATCTGAGTGTTGAATTTACTATGGATAATGCTATTGCTTTCAGGGAACAGTATAATTCTATCCCAAATACAAAAATTTCATTCAATGATATTGTTATTAAGGCTTGCGCTATTGCCTTGAGGGAACACCCTAAGGTAAACTCTCAATGGTCTGAAGATAAAACAAGATTAAATCACCACATTCATATTGGAGTGGCTGTTGGAGTAGAAGATGGTTTGGTTGTCCCCGTTATAAAATTTGCAGATTCTGAATCACTGCATTCGATAAATAGTATGGTTAGAGATTTTGCTGTAAGAGCTAAGTCAAAAAAATTAAGACCTGATGAGATTGAGGGAAGCACATTTACAATATCCAATCTAGGAATGTTTGGGATAAATGAATTTACCTCAATTATTAATCAACCAAATTCTGCTATTCTTTCAGTTGGTAGTATTAGAAAAAAACCTGTTGTAATTGATGATAAAATTACCATTGGTAATACGATTAAATTAACACTTGCATGCGATCATAGGACAATTGATGGAGTCACAGGATCTTTATTTCTACAAACATTAAAGGGTTATTTAGAAAATCCTGTAACTATTTTAGTATAATGAAAACAGTCATCATCACTGGAACTGGTGCTGGAATTGGTTTTGAACTAGCACGAATCTTTTCTGAAAAAAACTACAAAGTTATATCACTATCAAGGTCATCAAATGTTGTGGAGCTTGGTTTAGAAAATATAAATCACATGTCATTCAATATAACAAATGATGATGATCACCTTGAATTAGTCAATTATTGTAAAAAAAATAAAATAGAAATTGATTTTTTGATTAATAATGCAGGCTTATTAATAAATAAAACCTTTGATGAAATAACTGTGAATGATTTTAAAAAAATATATAATGTTAATCTGTTTGGAATTGTAAATCTGATAAAAAATCTTTTTGGCTTTTTTTCATCAAATGCTCACATTATAAATATTAGTAGTATAGGGGGATTGATCGGATCATCGAAGTTTAAAGGTTTAACTGCCTATTCCTCTAGTAAAGGTGCTTTAAATATATTAACTGAGGTCTTAGCCGAAGAATATAAAGACTCAGAATTAAGTTTTAATTCCCTGTGTCTTGGGTCTGTACAAACTAAAATGTTGGAAAAAGCATTTCCTGGTTATCAGGCAGAAGTCAGCCCAACCGAAATGGCAAAGTACATATATAATTTTTCTGTTAACGGTAAAAAATTATTCAATGGAAAGGTCATACCAATTTCAAAATCGAATCCATAGTAATGCATCATATTACTCCCTACATTCCTAAAATGTCTGTTGAGGGCCTTACAAACTTGATTCAAAATGAAAATTTATCTATCAAAGTTGTAAAAGAAAGAATAACCAAGCATGGAGATTTTAGAAAATTAAATAATCAAAAGTCTGTAATAACAGTTAATAAATCTAACAATAAGTATCGTTTTTTAATGACCCTAATCCATGAAATTGCTCATTACTATACATACAGAGATAACAAGTTTGCAAAACCTCACGGGTTAAAATGGAAAAATATATTTAAAAAAATTACTGATCCATTCTTAAATATTAATATCTTTCCCAAGAGCCTTTTAGTTTCACTAAGAAAACATATGGAAGACCCCAAGTCTTCATTTTCATATGACTCTGAGCTTTCAAAAGAACTAGATAAATATGATGATTACCATAGTAAAGATTTAGTTTATCTTGATGATTTGCCATTAAATTCAGCTTTTATCTACAGAGACAAAAAGTACATTAAAGTTCAAAAAAAAAGAAAAAGATATCTTTGTGAATGCTTGACAAATAAAAGGAATTACCTTTTTGTATCACATGCTAAGGTAACTACACTATGAAAAAAGTATGTATAAGTGGATATTTTGATCCATTACACGTTGGACATTTAGAATACATCAGCAAAGCTAAAGAGTTGGGTGATTACTTAGTTGTGATCGTTAATAATAACTTCCAGTGTGAATTAAAAAAAGGTAAGTTTTTTATGGATGAGAAGGATAGGGTAGAAATTGTAAAAAATTTGAAATCTGTAGATGAAGTTTTTCTTTCAATTGATAAAGATAAAACTGTTAGTAAATCTTTAGAAAAATTAAAACCCTCAGTTTTTGCAAATGGTGGTGATAGAAAAAATTATGAAATACCTGAATCCAAAATATGTAATTTGCACGGCATAAAAATTATTGATGGATTAGGAGACAAGATAAGAAGCTCATCCGATTTAACAGGGATTAAAGAAATTAAATAAAATTGGAAACTAAGTTTGATTTTGAAGATGAAAATCTTGAAAAAAATCTGAAAAAAAATGCTTCAGGGTTATTCAAGGGTATTTTAATTTTTATAAAAAGTATTTTTAGTTTTTATAAAGATGTTGATAAAAATGCGACAATAAATTCTATAAAAAATGATATATCCATGCGAGGAACTACGGCGTGGATTCTTGTCTGCTCAATTCTAATTGCTTCAGTAGGCTTAAATGCAGATTCCATTCCAGTCGTTATTGGTGCTATGTTAATATCTCCTTTGCTTGGACCTATTTTAGGTTTAGGCCTTTCCATCTCCATTAATGATATTGATACTCTGAAAACCTCAATAATCAATACACTTGTGATGGTAGTGCTAAGTATTGGAGCAGCTTATATATTTTTTCTTGTTATTCCAATTAAAGAAGAGTCCTCAGAGCTCCTTGCAAGAACAAACCCTGATGTGAGAGATGTTCTAATTGCATTTTTTGGGGGTTTGGCTTTAATTATTGCAAAGACTAAAAAAGAAAATATAAGTTCAGCAATTTTTGGTGTAGCAATAGCCACTGCCTTAATGCCACCACTATGCACAGTAGGTTATTATTTAGCGGAGGGCGACTTTTCAAAAGCTCAGGGCGCAATTTTATTATTTTTAATTAATACACTATACATTATAGTCGCAACATACTTGACTCTAAAAGTTTTGCGTTTTCCACTGATTGTTTATGCTAACTCGAGAAAGAGGAGATTTATTGCTAATGCAATTGCGTTAATTGCAATTTCGTCATTTATCTTTGCAGGATATAAATTTAGAGGAGTTATAAAGAAATCAACGTTTGAGACTGAAGCAAGAAATTTTTTAAACTCTGAGCTTTCTATGCTATCAAATGGTGATTATTTAAGTAAATCTGCAAAGGTTGAATATAATGATGGAGAATCCAAAATAACAATCAATACTTTTGGTCAAAAACCAATATCAAAGGATATTATGGATTTACTCAATAAAAAAATTAAGACTAATCAAGAACTTGAATCTACAAAACTCCTTTTTATTCAACAAGAAATTGAAGATTCATACACACTCAATAATACTTTTTTAAAAGAGCTTAGATCCAGGGACTCTATTGATATTGCCCTGAAAAAAAATGAAATTGAGAACTTAAACAAAGAAATTAATCAGCTGAGATTTTTGAGTGAAGAAAAATTTTTATTCAGTTCTATAATTAATGAGGCAAAACTAATTTATCCAAATTTAAATTCATTTGAAATTTATGAAACAATTCGGACTGATTTCCAAAAAACTGATACAGTTGTTGTAGTCTCAGTATCTTGGTCTGATATTATTAATGATAATAATAAATTACAGCTAAATCAAAGTATAAAAAATTGGATTGGTTTAAAGTTTGAATCAAAAAATATTGAAATTGTTGAAAAGAACTAGTTTTTTCTTAATTTCTTAACCAGCTCAGAGGAATAAACAAAATCTTCAACTTCTTTGTTTTTTGAATTCAGGATTTCTTTATTGTTTCCTTGCCATAATTTTATTCCTTTCTTCAAAAAAATAATATTTTCACCTATCTCAATCACAGAGTTCATGTCGTGAGAATTTATAACCGTTGTTATATTATATTCTTTAGTGATTTCTTGAATTAGATTGTCTATTACTATTGCAGTTTTGGGATCAAGTCCAGAGTTAGGTTCGTCACAAAATAAATATTTGGGATTCAAGACAATCGCTCTAGCAATTCCAACTCTTTTTTGCATTCCACCAGAAATCTCTGAGGGTAATTTATTAATTGCATCATTTAAATTAACTCTATCAATAAACTTTAGAGCAATTTCATTTTTTTCCCTCTCAGAATATTTTGTTAACATGTCAAGAGGGAATCTAACATTTTCTAAAACTGTCATTGAGTCAAAAAGTGCACTACCCTGAAATACCATACCCATCTCCTTCTTTATATTAATTTTTTCTTCATCATTCATTCTCGATGAATAAATATTATCATAGATCAATTCTCCATTATCAGTTACGTAAAGACCAAGCAAACATTTTAGCAGAACAGTTTTTCCTGATCCACTTTGTCCAATAATTAAATTCGTTTTCCCTCTCTCAAATTTTGCAGAAATATCAATCAACACCTCACTTGACCCGAAAGATTTAAATATGTTTTTTATTTCAATCATTATGACAATAGCAGTTGAGTAATTATATAGTTAACAATGATTATTATAATGGATGTCCAGTAAAATGATTGTGTGCTTGCTTTTCCTACATCAAGAGCACCACCTTTCATATAAAATCCATGAAATGCTGGAACGGTAGCCAATATAAAAGAAAAAACCAAAGTTTTTATGTAAGAATATGTCACATGAAATATATCAAAATCCATCTGAATTCCTTGTATATAAGCTTCACTTGGCACACCTGTTAGTGTCATAGCAAGAAGACCCCCTAATAATCCTAAAAACATAGAAAAAGTTATAATAAAAGGATACATCAACATTGCAATAATTTTAGGAAAAACTAAATAGTTAAGTGAATTAATTCCCATAACTTCTAAGGCATCAATTTGTTCTGTAACTCTCATTGTACCAATACTTGATGTGATGTAGGATCCTACTTTACCAGCCATTATGATGGAGATGAAGGTGGGAGCAAATTCCAAAATCACAGATTGCCTGGTTGCAAAACCAATTAAGGTTTTTGAAAGTAACGGACTTTCAAGATTTAGGGCCATTTGAATTGAAACAACTCCTCCAATAAAAAAAGACAATATTGATACTATTGGAATAGAATCTAAAACCAAATCATTAATTTCCTTAAAAATTAGTTTGTAAAGAATGTTTTTCTTACATGGCTTTATAAAAGATGATTTTACCATCAAAAAATATTTTCCAATATCTCTCAGGTATTTCATAATTACAGCTGATAGGTAATTGCATTTACATTCATACCTGCACCAACACTTGCAAAAACAATTATATCACCCTTCTTCAGCTGATGACCTTTAAAGTTTTCTTTCAATACAATATCATATAATGTAGGTATGGTCGCTACAGATGTGTTACCAAGCACATCAACACTTATGGGCATTATATTTTCAGGAATTGGTCTATCATAGAGTTTATAAAAATATTTAAGTACTGCCTCATCAAGTTTTTCATTTGCTTGATGTAAAAAGATTTTTTTTACATCATCTATATTCTTGCCACTTTCTTCGATGCAAAATTTTAAAGCAGCCGGTATGATAGATATTGCAAATTCATAAACTTTTCTACCATTCATTTTTATAAACTTTGTTTTGGATTTTATTTTTGGATGGTAGGAGTTTTTACAAAATAAGTAGAAAGCTTCTTTGCCAGCTTTGGTTATCGTTTTGTGAGACAATATCCCTCCTTGTTCTTGGCTCTCTTCGATAATTGAAGCTCCAGCACCATCTGCAAAAATCAATGAATCTCTATCATTTTTATCAACTGTTCTTGAAAGTGTATCTGCACCTATAACCAAACATTTTTTTGCCATCCCAGAATTAATAAATGCTTTTGCTTGAATTATGCCTTCAACCCAGCCAGGGCATCCAAATATTATATCATATGCTACACAATTATCATTTTTAATTTCAAGTTTGTGTTTAACAAGGGTGGCCACAGATGGGAGAGCTATGTATTGGTTAGTGTTGTGATCAATTTCACCAAAGTTATGAGCTACAATTATGTAGTCAATTTCCTCTTTATCAATTCCAGCATCCTTTATGGCTTCTTTCGATGCAAGAGTAGCAAGATCAGATGTATTGTGGTTTTTATCAGCATACCTTCTTTCTTTTATTCCTGTGATGGATTCAAACTTTTCAATAATTTCTTTATTTGAGTTTGGGTAGGGTTCACCATTTTTATCGTAAAATTCTGAATCTAAAAAAAAATCATTTTTGATTATGTTTTTGGGTATAAAAGATCCTGTTCCGGAGATTTTAATTGACATAAATAGTTTTTATAAAAGTATTAAATAAATTAAGATTCAATATAATCCTCTATTGGATTACACGTGCATATCAAGTTTCTGTCACCAAATGCATCGTCAATTCTTGTAACGCTTGGCCAAAATTTATTGTCTTCAATGTATGAAAGGGGATAAGCTGCTTCTTGTCTACTGTATTTATTATTCCATTTATCGCAGGTTAAGGTTTCTAGAGTGTGTGGTGAATTCATTAAAATATTTTGGATATCATCTTTCGAACATGTTATAATTTCACCTTTGATGGAAATTAATGCATCACAAAACCTATCAATTTCGTCTAAATTTTCACTCTCAGTAGGCTCAATCATCATTGTTCCAGGAACCGGGAATGATACGGTAGGAGCGTGAAATCCATAATCTATTAATCTTTTTGCAATATCCATAACACCAATACCAAAATCTTCTTTGAAATCTCTACAATCGATAATCATTTCATGAGCTGATCTTCCAGATTCTCCGGTGTATAGAATTTTGTAATCTTTTTCAATTCTCTTTTTGATGTAATTGGCATTTAATATTGCAATTTCTGTTGCTCTTTTGAGCCCTTTAGAACCCATCATACATATATATCCATATGAAATTAAACAAGCCATTGCGGATCCCCATGGTGCAGATGAAATGGCTTTAACAGAAAACTCTTTGTGATTTGTCCTATCTGTTTGAGGTAAAAAATCACTCAAATGTTCCCTAACACATATTGGCCCTACCCCAGGACCACCCCCTCCATGAGGAATTGCAAATGTTTTATGCAAGTTTAAATGACAAACATCTGCTCCGATTTCATTTGGGTTTGTCAAGCCTACTTGTGCATTCATGTTTGCTCCATCCATATACACTTGACCACCATTTTTATGTATAGTGTCGGTAATTCTTTTAATTGAAGATTCAAAAACTCCATGGGTTGATGGATAAGTAATCATTAGTGCAGCTAAATTTTCACTGTGTTCTTCAGCTTTAAGTTTTAATTCTTCTTCGTTGATATTGCCATATTTATCCGTTCCTACAACTACTACCTTCATTCCTGCCATTATCGCTGAGGCCGGGTTTGTGCCGTGTGCAGATGAAGGTATTATGCAAATGTTTCTATTGGTCTGATTAATACTTTTGAAATATGATCTTATAACCATCAAACCTGCATATTCACCCTGAGCACCTGAGTTTGGTTGTAAGGAAGTAGCATGAAAACCTGTAATTTCATTTAGTTGTTTTTCAAGCTTATTAAGCATCAGTTTGTATCCATTAGTTTGATTTTCAGGAGCAAAGGGATGAATGTTATTCCATCTCTTCCAACTTATAGGAAGCATCTCAGCTGCAGCATTTAATTTCATTGTGCAAGAGCCTAGAGCAATCATAGAGTGATTTAGCGATAAATCTTTTCTTTCAAGTGATTTAATGTATCTCATCATTGAAGTTTCCGATCGGTATTTGTTAAACACTTTTCCTTTTAAAAAATCTGATTTCCTGCAAAAATTGTCAGGTATTGATTCAAAAAGAGTTTCATATTCAAATGAAAAGCCTTTACCAATTCCTTCACAAATAACTTCAACTATCTGTTTAATATCATTTAATTCTGATGATTCATTTATTGAGATTGAAATTTCGTTTTCATTTATATAATTAAAATTTAATTTATTTTTTTCAGCAACTGATCTGATTTTACTAGCATCTATATTAAAATGAATAGTATCAAAAAAGGTATTATTAATCACATTAATCCCTAAAATATTTAGATTTAAGTAAAGGACTTTAGTTAATTTATTTATTTTTTTGGCAATCTTTTTTAATCCCTCAGGCCCATGGTAAACTGCATACATACCCGCCATTACGGCTAATAAAACTTGTGCTGTACATATGTTTGACGTTGCCCTTTCTCTTTTGATGTGTTGTTCTCTCGTTTGTAGAGCCATTCTGAGCGCTCTATTTCCATTTCTATCTTTGGAAACACCTATTATTCTTCCGGGTATGGATCTTTTATATTCTTTTTTTGTTGCAAAATACCCAGCATGGGGCCCTCCATATCCAAGTGGTATTCCAAACCTTTGAGATGTGCCAACAACCACATCACAATTAAAAATTGAAGGTTTTTCTAGTACACAAAGTGAAAGTAAATCTGCAGCAACAATTAATTTTATATCATGGTTATTCAATTTATCTGAAATCAAATTTAAATCATGAATTTTTCCTCCTTTTCCAGTGTAGTGAGCTACACAGCCGAAAAAACTATCATCAAAAACAATTTTATCGATGCAATTTCTTACAATTTGAATTCCCAAAGGTTCTGCTCTCGTGACTAAAACATTATATGTTTGTTCAAAAATATCATCGCTAACAAAAAATTTATTACAGTTACGATTTACTTTGTCGCGAGACCTGCTTGAAAAAAGCATGGTCATTGCTTCAGCTGCTGAGGTACCTTCATCTAGAAGTGATGCATTGGATAATTCCATTCCGGTTAAATCGCATATTACTGTTTGATAGTTTAATAGTGCTTCAAGTCTACCTTGAGCAACTTCCGCCTGATATGGCGTATAAGCAGTGTACCACCCCGGATTTTCTAGTATATTACGTTGAATTACTGGTGGAAGTATCGTTTCATGATATCCAATTCCAATATAGTTTTTAAAATACCTATTTTCCAAAGATAACTTATAAATATGGTCAAGAAACTGAGCTTCAGACATCTCGGCTTCAAGAGAAATGTTTTGTTTTAATCTAATTTCCTCAGGGATCGTTTCTTCTATTAGGCCTTCAATGTTTTTGAGGCCTAGGTATTCAAGCATGATTTTTTCAGCTTTTGAATCTATGCCTATGTGTCTGTTTGAAAATTTCATTTTTTAAAGCTTCAAAATTATGCAATTCAAGTAAAATTTAACGCAAAAAATCATTGATATTCAATAAAGTTTTTAACTCTTTATTGACAATGTTATTTAAGTTTGGAAGAATTAACTTTTTTCTCAAGTTCTAATTTATATTCAATAATTTTTTTTTGAATTCCAGAATCATTTACACCTAAGATTTCAGCAGCTAAAATTGCACTATTTTTTGCTCCATTTAAGGCTACAGTTGCAACAGGAACTCCACCTGGCATTTGTAAAATTGATAACACAGAGTCCCAGCCATCAATTGAATTTCTGGATTTAATTGGTACACCGATTACTGGCAAAGGAGAATTAGATGCGACCATACCCGGCAGATGAGCTGCACCACCTGCACCTGCAATAATGACTTTAATACCTCTTTTGTGTGCATTTTTGCTGTAATCCATCATCTTCTCAGGTGTTCTGTGTGCTGAAACAATCTCAGTCTCATAACTAATTCCAAAATCATCAAGAATTTCTGTTGCCTCTTTCATTACTGGGTAGTCTGATTTACTCCCCATGATAATACCAATTTTTGCCATACTAGTAACTTTTAACTTTTATAATCTCTTTAATTTCTTTTGCTTTTTTGTAAGCTTTCACAAAGTTATCACAAATTACAGTTACATGACCCATTTTCCGATTTGGACGAGTTATTTTTTTCCCATAGAGGTGAACAAAAACATCTTTTTGGTCTTTTATTAAATCAATATTTTCATATTTGACCTGTCCAATATGGGATTTTTCTCCAACCAAATTTATCATTATTGCACATCTTTTATGTGACGTTTCACCAAGTTTAAAATTCATAATGGAATTTATGTGTTGTTTAAATTGTGAGGTAGGACATGCATCTATTGAAAAATGACCGCTGTTGTGAGGTCTTGGTGCAATTTCATTTATTAATATTTCTCCATCATTAGTTAAAAACATTTCAACCGCTAGTAAACCAATTAGATTCATTTTTTTTGCTAAATCAGAAGCTATCTTCTTAGCACGTTGATTAATTTTTTTGCTTATGTTGGCTGGACTAATTACAAATTCAACTTGATTAGAATTTGAATTAAATTCCATTTCAACTGTTTCGAAAGTTTTTAAATCACCATTTTTGTTTAGGGCAACAATTACTGATAATTCTTTTGTAAAAGGAATAAAATCTTCTATAATCATTTCTGAATCAACTATCACTGATAAATCATTAAATGATTTTAAAACTTTTACCGCATAGCCATCATAACCAAATCTTGTTTTTTTCCAAACACATGGAAAATTCAAATTATCTTTTTTCAAGGAATTAATAAGCTCATTTTTAGATTTAAAAAATGTAAAATTTGATGTTGGAAAATTATTTTTTTTAAAAAATGATTTTTGTAAGTTTTTATCTTGTATTATCCTCAATATTTTAGGAGATGGTTGCACTTCAATACCATTTTTAACTAATGTGTCCAATGCATCAATATTTATATGTTCAATTTCATAAGAAATAAGATCATGTTTTTCTCCAAAATTTACAACGGTATCGTAATCATTGAAATCACCTTGAACAAAATTATTTGATAATTTACAGCATGGTGAATCATTGCTTGGGTCCAATATGCTTAGGGAAAGCCCAATTTTACTAGCTTCATCTAATATCATTTTGCCCAATTGACCGCCACCAATAATACCAATTTTTCTGTCCAAAGTATTAAGTTTCAGATTTCAAAAATACACTAATTTATAGATGAGTAATAATTTATTCATCATTTGTAATTCGGTATATTTGTAAAAAAATTATCATGCTTAATTTAGTTTTGTTTGGAAAACCAGGCAGTGGAAAGGGCACTCAAGCAAATTTCTTGAAAGATAAATATGATCTTATACATATATCCACAGGTGATATATTCAGAAAAAATATTAAAAATCAAACGGAATTAGGTGTAAAAGCTCAAGGCTACACACAAAACGGTGAATTAGTTCCTGATGATGTAACAGTTTCAATGTTAGAAAATGAAATTAAGCAAAACATACCTTGCAATGGGTTTATTTTTGATGGATTTCCAAGAACCTTGAATCAAGCTAATGAAATGAATAAAATTCTATTTAAATATAAAATGGAATTAAGTGCAATAGTTGCTTTAGAAGTTGATGATGATTTGCTTACTTATAGATTGTTAAAACGAGGGTTAATTTCTGGAAGATCTGATGACCAGAGCAAAGAAAAAATTTTAACAAGACTTAACGAGTACAGAAACAAAACAGAACCTTTGATTGATTTCTACAGCAAAATCAACAGGTTTCACTCTGTAAGTGGAGTTGGTGAAATTAATGAAATTAGTTCAAGACTGTTTGATTTAATTGAAAGTGTTAGGTAATGACAGAAGATAATTTTGTAGATTATGTAAAGGTTATTGTAAGATCGGGAAATGGTGGATCAGGATCTTCGCACCTGAGAAGAGAAAAGTTTGTTGCCAAAGGCGGTCCAGATGGGGGTGATGGAGGACATGGAGGAAATATTATTTTTAAAACAAATAAAAATCTATGGACATTATTCCATTTTAAATTTAAAAAACATTTTAAAGCTGAACATGGTGCGGATGGAGGCAAATCTAGAAGCTCTGGCGCTAATGGTAAGGATGAATTTATTAAAATTCCAGTAGGAAGTGTAATAAAGGATACTGATACAGGTAAAGTCATATTTGAATCTATTGAAGATGGAGAAGAATTTAATGCTGTTCAAGGTGGCAGGGGTGGATTAGGCAATTGGCATTTTAAATCCTCTACCAACCAAACTCCTAAGTATTCTCAACCTGGTCTACAGGGTAAAGAAAAGAAATTAACTATTGAGTTAAAAGTCTTAGCTGATGTTGGTTTTGTTGGTTTTCCAAACTCTGGAAAATCTACTCTGCTAAGTGTTTTGACCGATGCAAAACCAAAAATTGGAGATTATGAATTTACAACTCTAAAACCCAACCTAGGAATAGTTAAATATAAAGACCTCAATACGTTTGTCATCTCCGATATACCCGGAATTATCAAAGGCGCAAGTAAAGGGAGGGGTTTGGGTCATCATTTTTTGAGACACATTGAAAGAAATTCAATATTAGTTTTTCTTGTTTCAAGCGAATCAAAAAATATTGATAAAAGATTTAACATTCTTATGGATGAATTAAAAAATTACAACAAAGAATTGTTGGACAAGGAAAAACTTCTCGTGGTGACTAAATGTGATTTGATTGAAAAATTTATGATTAGTGATTTGAAATCTAGTAAAAAACTAAAATCATTAAATATTGATATTCACTTCATATCCTCAGTGACATCAATGGGAATCGAAACTTTAAAAGATATAATGTGGAAAAAATTAAATACTCAATCGCTTTAATTTTAATTACTTCATCCATACTATCTCAGAGTAATGATGGAATAAGTATTAAACTAATTAAAATGGAAAAAATTGCTGATTCATTGGTGGAGCTTTGTGAATTCGAAAAACCAGTAGAACTATATAAAGAGTTGGTGAATTTAAAACCTGATAATTTTAATTACAATTACAAATTGGCTGCTACATTAGCAGCAAAGATTGAAATAATGCCCAGAATAAGAGCAGCGGCATACGTACCTGAAATGTTAAGTCAATTAGAAAGAACATATAAACTAGATAATTCATCCCTTAGCTTAAATTGGATTATGTTGCAGGTTTATCTTGAGGTTCCACGCTTTCTTGGTGGAGGAAAGAGAAAAGCCAGAAGAATTGTCGAAAATATTTCAAACATTTCTGAAGATGAGGGCAAAAAGGCACAAAATGTTTACGAAAATTTCCCTAATATAAAGTATTGAAAAGAGTTCATTTTATATCTATTGGCGGAAGTGTTATGCACAGTCTTGCTATTGAATTAAAAAGAATTGGTTTTACTGTCACAGGTAGCGACGATGTAATTTATGAACCATCAAAATCAAGTTTAATTAATAATGATCTTTATCCAGAAAAGCTAGGTTGGTATGAGTCAAAAATTACAGACGATTTGGATTTTGTAATACTGGGCATGCATGCAAAAATTGATAACTCTGAACTAAAACTAGCAAAACATAAAAAAATAAAAATATATTCATTCCCTGAATTTATTTTTGAATATTCAAAAAATAAAACAAGAGTTGTAATTGCTGGTAGTCACGGAAAAACGACTATAAGCTCAATGATTCTTCATGTGTTAAAAGATAATAGTAAAATAGCTGATTATGTTCTTGGTGCAAAAATTGAAGGTTTATCCAACTCCGTCTCTTTATCTCAAAAAAATGAATTCATTGTAATAGAGGGTGACGAGTATCTCTCCTCTAGAATTAATAATGTTCCAAAATTTCATGTTTATCAGCCAAATATTGCGCTGATTTCAGGTATTTCATGGGACCATATCAATGTTTTTCCAACATTTAATATTTACAAAAATCAGTTTAAAATCTTTATTGATAAAATTGTTAACGGTGGGGTTTTAATTTACAACAATAAAGATTTAGAAATATTGAGCTTGTTAAACGGTAACCAAAATTATATTAGAAAAATACCTTACACTGAACATAATTTTTTAATTAGAGACGGTAGGTTTTTTATTGAAACTGATGAAGGATTACTACCACTTAAAATTTTCGGTAAACATAATATGGAAAACTTATCAGCTGCTAAACAGGTATGTAACTTAATCGGTTTGACGGATGATCAGTTTTACAATTCAATAACATCATTCAAGGGTGCTAGCAATCGTCTTGAAATAGTTGAAACTAGCTCTACAAGAATAGTAATAAAAGATTTTGCTCACTCTCCAAGTAAATTAAAGGCTAGTATTGATGCTGTAAAGTCAAATTTTAAACTTGATTTATTGGCAGTCTATGAATTGCACACTTTTAGCAGTTTCGATGAAAAATTTCTAAATGAATATGTGGGAGGTTTTGATCTATCAGATTATCCAGTTATTTTTATTGATAAGTTAAACCCAAAATTAAAAAATATAAGATTTGATGAAGAAAGTTTAAAAAAATCGTTCAAAAATGATAGAGTAGTTTTTAAATACGATAAAGATGAATTGTATGATTATTTACTCAATTTTAAAGAACCAAATATATGTTTATTGTTAATGAGCTCTGGAAAATTCGGCGGACTTGATATTGGTTTAATTGGAAAAAATTTTTGTAGACATGTTAATTAAAAGTATTTTTTTTGATTTGGACCACACCTT
This sequence comes from uncultured Bacteroidota bacterium, assembly GCA_902526165.1. Taxonomy (GTDB): domain Bacteria; phylum Bacteroidota; class Bacteroidia; order Flavobacteriales; family Flavobacteriaceae; genus Eutrophosalina. Next base: position 11,992 of record CABZKA010000015.1, on the reverse strand, counting down.
ATGGGATTTTGAAAAAAATTCCGAGCTATCATTTAAAAAAATATTTAAAAAATATACCATTACTATAAATTTTGAAAAATTCATTGAATCTTACATACCTATTAACTTTAAGTATTGGAAACTTTATAGAAATGGAGAAATTTCAAAAGAATTTCTCAGATACAATAGATTAAAAGAAGTTTTTAATTTATTTGATTATGAAATCGATGATAAAATAATCGATAAAATCTCACATGACTACATTGAATTTTTACCTGAGAATAATAAATTGATGGACGGTGCAATTGAGATTTTGGAATATTTAAAACCCAAATACAGACTTTTTATTATAACAAATGGATTTAGAGACGTACAAGATAAGAAGCTTAAAAATTCAAACATAAAGCATTATTTCGAAGCTATTTATGATTCTGAGTCAGTGGGTGTAAAAAAACCAGACCCAAAAATATTTAGACATGCACTGACAGATTCTGGATCTGGACCTAATGAATCACTGATGGTAGGTGATAATTATGAGGCTGATGTTTTGGGGGCAAAAAAACTTAATATTAACACCATTCATTTTGTTGCTCACGGAGAGAAAATTCACAATAAAAATGAAACTATTCATAAATTGATGGAGCTGAAATCTATCCTTTAATTTTTGATTTACTGATTTCATACATTATAACACCAGCTGCTACTGAAACATTTAATGACTCGATATTTCCATGTAAGGGTATTTTGAATGTATCATCACATTTTTTTAAAACGGGTGAACTAATTCCTTTGCCCTCAGATCCTAGAATTACTACTGTTTTGTTGTTAAATTTCAAACTTTTTAGCTGTTTGTTCGATTTTTCATCAGCTCCCATAATAATAAAGTTTTGCTCTTTTACAAGAAATATAGCATCCAACAGGTGATCAACTTTGTAAATTGGAATATTAAAAATTGCACCACTTGAGGTTTTGATTGTTTCATCATTAATTTGAGCACTTCCTGTTTTGGAAATAACAATACCATCAATACCAAAACATTCAGCATTTCTAATGATTGAACCAAAATTTTTTGTGTCTGTTATTCCATCTAAAAAAGCAAGCCTTGATGAATCCTTGTTCTGTAAATAAAGATCTAAGTCATTTAGGTTGTAAGTCTTGATTTTTGAAATTTGACAAACAATTCCCTGATGATTATTGGTGGTTAATTTTTTTAGTTTTTCAATGGGTACGAAAGAAATTGGGATATTTTTTTTCCCCAACTTAAAAATTATTTTTTCCATATTGACAGCATTTTTTTTTATAAATGCTTTTTGAATTTCTAGATCACTATTAAGAGCTTCAATAACTGACCTTCGACCGTAAACTATCATTTAACATGTTATTTTTGTGTACTAAACTTACTAAAAACAGAAAAAAGATGTTTCATTTGCAACAATTAATTTTTTTTTGTTATTGTTAATATCTTAACTATCTAATAATCAGCTTTTTAAATTGTTCATATTATGTTTTATCAGCAAATACTTCATTTTTTTCTTTTTTAATTAACAGACATAGTTTAGTTTAGCGCTCTTAAAATTTTAAAAAAATGAAAAAACTAATACTTTGTATTATGATGTCCTTTCTGGCAATCTCTGTTGCTGTTGGACAACAATCTATTACAGGAAGTGTTTCAGACGAGGATGGTGTTCCTTTACCAGGTGCATCTGTAGTCGAGGTTGGTACCAATAATGGTGTTGTTGCGGACTTTGATGGAAATTTCTCAATTTCTGTTTCTGATGATGCTTCATTATCTGTCAGTTTCTTAGGTTACGTAACTCAGATAGTTGCTGTCGGAGACAATACATCAATCGATGTTGTTTTATCCGAAGGTGGTCAATTGGATGAGGTTGTCGTAACAGGTTATGGATCTGAAAGTCGAAGGCTATTGACTGATAACATTGCTTCGCTTGGATCTGAAGATATTTCTGAAATTCCAACTCCCAACGTATTCAATACCTTTGCTGGTAAAGTTGCAGGTGTACAAGTTACACAAACCAATGGTAAAGTTGAATCAGGATTCAATTTTAGAATTCGTGGTCAAGCGAGTATAAGTGCCAGTTCTCAGCCACTATATGTTCTTGATGGAATACCATTAATTACTTATAATGAATCAAGTAATGGTGCTCCAACTAACCCCCTAATTACCCTAAGTCCAAATGAAATCGAGTCAATCGATATTTTAAAGGATGCATCAGCTGCGTCTATTTATGGATCTCAGGGAGCTAACGGTGTTGTAATTATTACAACTAAGAAAGGTAAAGCTGGTAAAGCTAAATTTAATTTAAATGTTTCAAGTGGTGTAAGCAATCCATCAAATTACAGAGACTGGATGAACGCAGCTGAATATATTGAAATATTTTCAGAGGCTGGTAGAAATGGATACAACCTTGGTATAGACTTCACTAGTTTTATGGAAAGTAGATTTGATCGATATTCTAATGGAACTTGGCGTGAAGGTACATATGATACAGATTGGGAAAAGATTGCTTTAGTGGAAGGTTCTGTTCAAGATGCTGATTTTTCAGTTTCTGGTGGCTCTGACAATACAAATTACTTTTTCTCAGTTGCTTACAATGAAACAGAAGGTATAGTTTTAGGAAACAACTTAGATAAAATAAGTGCTAGAGCAAACATTAGTACTGCAGTCACTGATAAGTTAACATTAAATTTCAACTTGGGTTACGGTAGAACTGACATTAATAGAGTAGCAAATGATAATGCTTTTGTTACCCCATTGCAAGCGATTGCTCAATCTCCGATTTCACCTGCATATGTAGATGGTGAACCATTTTCTAACACAGTATATGTAAACTTCCTATTAGAAGACAAATACGCAAATTATAATACAATTATTAGAAGAAATACAGGAAAAGTTTCTGCTGATTTGGATTTATTTAGTGGATTGACACTTACCTCAGAGTTTGCTTATGATTTGTATGGTCAAAGTGAAGATCAATTTAGAGGAAGTTTAACCCCCTTTATGTCTACCAATGGTTCAGGTTACGCCTCTAATGCTACAACTGAAAATTACATTGTAACTAATTATCTTAATTACAATACGGCTAATGATTACTCAACACTTGATGTTACAGTTGGATCTTCCTTAAACAAAAGTAAAAGAAGATTTTCTAGTGTTAGTGGTGAGCAATTTCCAAGTGATGATTTTCAAACAATTGCCAGTGCTGCAGAAATTACTGCTGGTTCTGGTAGTTTCACTTCATTCAGTTTTGTTGGATATTTTGCTAGAGCTACTTATAACATTGAAGACAAGTATTTATTTAAAGCAGGTTTAAGAAGAGATGGTTCATCAAGATTTGGTGAAAACGTTCAATTTGGAAACTTTCCTTCATTTAGTGCTGGTTGGATTTTATCTAATGAGGATTTCATTGGAGAAAATATATTTTCATTCTTGAAACTTAGAGGTAGTTGGGGTGAAGTTGGTAATGCAGCGATTGGAAACTTTGCCGCTCTTGGTTTATTTGGTGCTACATCATTTAACCAAAGACCTGGTTTACAACCAACACAACCTTCAAATCAAGATTTATCTTGGGAAACAACCACACAAACTGATGTTTCTGTACAATTTGGTTTGTTAGATGATAAAATTACTGGTGAATTAACTTATTACAATAAGGATACAGATGATTTACTTTTTGGTGAACCAATACCTGGTTCATCAGGATTTACATCCTTAACAAAGAACATTGGTGCTGTGAAAAATACAGGTGTAGAGTTTTTACTAAATACAGTTAATATCAAAAATAATGACTTTACTTGGTCATCAAGTTTAAACCTTGCAACCAATGAAAATGAGGTTGTAACTTTACCTAACGGTGAGGACGCAATTAGCGGAAGATTAATTCTTAGAGAAGGAGAACCTATCAACGCTTTTTACCTGGTGGAGTTTGCTGGTGTAAATCCTGACAATGGTAATGCTCTGTTTTATGATGCTGATGGTGTCGCAACAGAAAGTTATTCTGCTGATTACAGAAAAGTCGTTGGAAATCCATTTCCTAACTTTCTAGGTGGGTTGACAAACTATATTTCATACAAAAATTTTGAATTATCATTTACATTCTCAGCTGAGTTCGGTGCTAGCATATACAATAGTGGTGGTAGATATCAACAGACCGCTGGTGACTGGTTTGATAACCAAACAAGAGACCAGTTAAGAAGATGGAGACAGCCTGGTGATATCACTGATGTTCCTGCCGCAGCGATTGCTGGTGGTAATGGTACTCAGCATTCAACAAGATATTTACAGGATGGTGATTTTATTAGACTAAAAGATCTAAATCTTTCTTACACTGTACCACAGGACATGATTTCATCTGTTGGTTTAGAAAAAGCTAGAATTTATCTTTCAGGAATCAATCTGTTAACTATTACAGATTATGATGGATATGATCCTGAGTCAAGAGCTGATTCTTTTAGTGATGGTCAGACATTTTATTCTGCACCTGCGCCAAGAACTGTTTCACTAGGTGTTAATCTAACATTTTAATTTATAAATTATAGAAAAATGAAAAATTTAAAATTTTTACTTGTAATCTTTCTTTCTTTTGGACTTGTTAATTGTGAGTCTGAGTTAGAAATAGAACCCGCTCAAAGTGTTTCTATTGGTGCTGCCTTGGGAACTGCAGATGGTGTTAAAAAAGTTTTGATTGGTACTTATGCTGAAGCTGGTCAAAGTTCAACTTTTGGTGGTTATTCTCACATCATGTCTGAATTATTAGGAAATGATGATGAAGTTTCATGGGAAGGTACTTTCCTTGCACCAAGACAGATGTTTACAAAATCAATGTTAAGTGATAATGGTTTAGTTGGTGGTCATTGGAATAATTCTTATGAAGTTATCAACCAAGCTAATCTTGTTTTAGACAATAGTTCAAATATTTCAGACGCAACTGAAAGAGCCACTGTTGAAGGTGAGGCATTATTTTTAAGAGCATTAACTTATTTTGACTTAGTTAAATTCTTTGGTGGTGTTCCATTAAGAACAGCTGGAGTTACAAATTATGGTGCTGATTTGGATATTGCTAGATCAAGCGCTGATGATATCTATGCTCAGGTAATTTCAGATTTAACTGACGCATATGCAAAATTACCTCTATCCAATGGTGAATTTGCTGATAGATATGCTGCTCAAGCTCTTCTTGCAAGAGTTTACTTGCAACAAGGTAATTTTGCTAGTGCACTAGTCGCGGCGAATGATGTGCTACAAAATAGTGGTCATTCTCTAGCATCTACATTTGCTGGTGCTTTTAATAATGATTCTGATAGTTCCGAAGATATTTTTGCTTTTCAAGTAACTTCACAGGACGGTTCTAATGTTCTTATAAGTCATTATGCTGACCAACCTTATGGTGGTAGAGGTGGTGATATAGTAGTTGATACATACAGAACTTTATTTGATAGTTCTCTTGACTCTAGACTTTTCTTTTTCTACTACAGTGGGTTTAACGGTGGAATTTTGACTGGTAAGTATACCAATGAATATGGAAATGTTCCCACAATAAGAGTTGCGGAAATGCATTTGATTAGAGCTGAGGCCAACCTTAGACTAGGTTCTAGCACAGGTCTTGCACCTCTTACTGAAATTAATGCGCTTAGAGGAAGATCTGGTGCTCCTGCATTATCATCCTTAAGCCTAGATTTAATTTTTAACGAAAGACAACTAGAGCTTGGTTTTGAAGGTCACGTTTTATTTGATAAAAAGAGGTTTGGTAAGTCAATTTATGGTTTACCTGCAAACAGTCCGAGACTAGTTTGTCCAATACCTCAATCCGAAATGGATAGTAACTCATTAATGACTCAAAATCCTGGATATTAAATTTAGAGTTTTACTCAAGAAAAAAAAGGATCAAATTTTTGGTCCTTTTTTTTTTGAAATAGATTTGAATAATTGTAAAAAAATCCTACATTTGCGCACCTTTAAAGAAGGAAATATATGCCAACAATATCGCAATTAGTAAGAAAAGGTAGAAAGAAGATAAACAAGAAAAGTAAGTCTGCTTCTCTCAGTTCATGTCCTCAAAAGAGAGGTGTTTGTACTAGAGTATATACTACAACACCAAAAAAACCTAATTCAGCAATGAGAAAGGTTGCCAGGGTTAGACTAACGAATGGTATTGAGGTTAATGCTTACATACCTGGAGAAGGTCATAATTTACAAGAGCATTCAATTGTTTTAGTTAGGGGCGGTAGAGTTAAAGATCTTCCAGGTGTTCGTTACCATATAGTTCGTGGAGCTCTTGATACAGCTGGTGTTGAAGGAAGACTGCAAAGAAGATCTAAATATGGTGCAAAAAAAGCGAAAGCAAAAAGTTAATGATGTTCTAATGATGAACCGCTCAACTATATAAAAATGAGAAAGAGAAAAGCAAAAAAACGTCCACTTCTTCCAGATCCAAAATTTAATGATCAGCTTGTTACAAGATTTGTTAACATGTTAATGTGGAGTGGTAAAAAATCTACTGCCTTCAAAATTTTCTATGATGCCCTAGATATTGTTGAATCAAAAAAGCAAGACAAAGAGAAATCCTCTCTTGACGTTTGGAAAGAGGGTTTATCTAATGTTATGCCTCATGTTGAAGTTCGAAGTAGAAGAATAGGTGGTGCTACTTTCCAGATCCCAATGCAAATTAGAGCTGATAGAAAAATATCACTAGCCATTAAGTGGTTAATTGGTTTTGCTAGAAAAAGAAACGAAAAGTCCATGGCCCAAAAGCTTGCTGCTGAAATTTTAGCTGCTGAAAAAGAGGAGGGAGCTGCTGTTAAGAAAAAGGCTGATACACACAAGATGGCAGAAGCCAATAAAGCATTTTCACACTTTAGATTCTAGATCATGGCAAGAGATTTAAAATACACAAGAAATATTGGAATTGCAGCACACATTGACGCAGGGAAAACTACTACAACTGAAAGAGTTTTATATTATACTGGTGTCAGTCATAAAATTGGTGAGGTTCACGATGGTGCAGCAACAATGGATTGGATGGCGCAAGAGCAAGAGAGAGGAATTACAATAACATCTGCGGCGACCACCTGTACTTGGAATTTTCCAACTGATCAAGGTAAAAAAAATGATTTATCAAAACCTTATCATTTTAATATTATTGACACACCTGGTCACGTAGATTTTACGGTTGAAGTAAATAGATCATTAAGAGTTCTTGATGGTCTTGTTTTTTTATTTAGTGCTGTCGATGGTGTGGAGCCACAATCAGAAACCAATTGGAGACTTGCAGATAATTATAAAGTCCCTAGAATGGGATTTGTTAATAAAATGGATCGACAAGGTTCAGATTTCCTCGCTGTTTGTAAACAAATTAAAGATATGCTTAAGTCAAATGCAGTTCCTATTGTTTTACCAATTGGTGAGGAGGAAGACTTCAAAGGAATAGTCGACCTAGTTAAAAACCAAGCAATCGTTTGGCACGAAGAAAATATGGGTTCAACCTTTGATGTTGTAGAAATTCCAGATCAAATGAAAACTGAGGTAGAAAAATACAGAGCAAATTTGATTGAGGCTGTTGCTGAATACGATGATAATTTACTTGAAAAGTTTTTTGATGATCCAGATTCTATATCAGAAGATGAAATTCATGAAGCCTTAAGAAAAGCAGCTCAAGACATGAGTATTATCCCTATGGTTTGTGGATCAGCTTTTAAAAACAAGGGTGTACAATTCTTACTCGATTGTGTTTGTAGATATTTGCCCTCACCTGAGGATAAAGAAGCGATTGTAGGAACTCATCCCGGCGACGGATCTGAAATTTCCAGAAAACCGATTGTCTCTGAACCATTCTCTGCATTGGCTTTTAAAATTGCAACAGATCCATATGTAGGAAGATTGGCTTTCTTCAGAGTTTACTCTGGCAGGTTGGATGCAGGCTCATATATTTTTAACAATCGATCTGAATCAAAAGAAAGGATTTCAAGGATATATCAAATGCATGCTGATAAGCAAAATGCCATTGATTTTATTGAAGCTGGAGACATAGGAGCAGCTGTAGGCTTTAAAGATATCAAAACAGGAGATACGTTAAGTTCAGAAAAACATCCAATTGTATTAGAAAGTATGGTTTTCCCGGATCCAGTTATTGGTATTGCAGTTGAACCTAAAACAAAAGCTGATGTAGATAAGTTAGGAATGGCTTTAGCAAAACTGGCTGAAGAGGATCCTACTTTTCAAGTTAAAACTGACGAGGCTTCCGGACAAACAATTATTTCTGGAATGGGTGAATTACACTTGGACATTATTGTTGATCGTTTAAAAAGAGAGTTTAAGGTTGAAGTCAATCAGGGTCAACCTCAGGTTGAATATAAGGAGGCAGTTACTTCATTGGCCAAACATAGAGAGGTTTATAAAAAACAAACCGGTGGTAGAGGAAAATTTGCCGATATCGTCTTTACCATGGAGCCAGCTGATGAAGGTAAAGCTGGATTAGAGTTTACTAATAACATTAAAGGGGGTAATATTCCAAAAGAATATATTCCATCTGTTGAAAAAGGATTCAAAGAAGCTATGAAGAATGGTCCTTTAGCTGGATTTGAAATTGATTCACTTAAGGTTGCTTTAAACGATGGCTCATTCCATCCAGTTGATTCAGACTCTTTATCTTTTGAGTTAGCTGCTAAAATTGGATTTAAGGAAGCTGCTAAGCTTGCGAAATCTGTGATTATGGAGCCGATGATGAAGTTAGAGGTTCTTACGCCTGAGGTTAATATGGGTGATATTGTAGGTGACTTAAACAGAAGAAGAGGCCAAGTTAATAATATGGACGATAGGGCAGGTGCTAAGGTTGTTAAGGCCATAGTTCCTCTATCTGAAATGTTTGGTTACGTAACCTCTCTTAGAACTTTAAGTTCAGGTAGAGCTACATCTACTATGGAATTTTCACACTATGCACAGACACCTTCTAACATTTCTGAGGATGTAATTGCATCAATCAAAGGAAACAATCAAGAATAAATATGAGTCAAAAAATTAGAATAAAATTAAAATCTTATGACTTCAACTTGGTTGATAAGTCTGCTGAAAAAATAGTGAAAACTGTAAAGACAACAGGTGCAATTGTTACAGGTCCAATTCCTTTACCAACAAGAAAGAAAATTTTCACTGTTTTAAAATCACCTCACGTTAACAAAAAGTCAAGAGAACAATTTCAACTTTCATCGTACAAAAGGTTACTGGATATTTATAGTTCATCATCCAAAACAATAGATGCCTTGATGAAATTAGAATTACCTAGTGGCGTTGAAGTTGAAATAAAAGTATAAATAAAATGGCAGGATTAATTGGTAAAAAAATAGGAATGACAAGTCTATATGATGATAAGGGTAATAACCTCGCATGTACAGTCATTCAGGCTGGTCCATGTGTAGTAACTCAAATTAAAAATTTAGATAAGGATGGTTATAATGCTGTTCAGATTGGTTTTGAGGATAAGAAAGAAAGATTAGTTACTAAATCTGAGCTTGGTCATTTTAAAAATAGTAAGCAACCTCCTAAATCGAAGTTGATGGAATTCTCTAATTACGAAAAAGAACTTAATGTTGGGGATACATTATTTGCCGACTTATTTGTTGAGGGCGAATATGTTGATGTTACAGGAATTTCCAAAGGAAAAGGTTTCCAAGGAGTTGTAAAAAGACATGGTTTTGCAGGCGTTGGACAAGCAACTCACGGCCAACATAATAGACTGAGAGCACCAGGTTCAATCGGAGCTGCATCTTACCCTGCGAGAGTTTTTAAGGGTATGAAAATGGCTGGTCAAACTGGCAACGAAAATGTAACTGTTCAAAATCTAAAAGTTGTTAAAGTTATAACAGAAAAAAATCTTATTGTATTAAAAGGGTGTGTCCCAGGCCATAAAAATTCTTATTTATCTATAAAAAAATAATGAAAATAGAAGTTATAAATATCAAAGGGAAATCTACTGGAAGAGAGATAAAACTTTCAAAAGATATTTTTGGTATAGAGCCTAATGAACATGCTCAATATCTGGATGTTAAAAACCATCTTTCCAATAAAAGACAAGGAAATGCAAAAACCAAAGAAAGAGCTGAAATTAAAGGAAGTACTAGAAAGATAAAAAAGCAAAAAGGTACAGGTACTGCCCGTGCGGGTAGTATTAAAAATCCATTATTTAGGGGTGGAGGAACAATTTTTGGACCGAGAACAAGAGATTTTAATTCTAAGGTCAACAAAAATGTTAAAAAATTAGCCCGTAAATCTGCCCTATCTCAAAAGTACTCAAACAAAGCAATTTCTATTATCGAAAAAATTGACTTAAAAACACCAAAAACTAAATCATTTGTTAATATTTTGAAGTCTGTAGGTTTGGACACCAAAAAAACATTGTTCGTTCTTGAGGGAGGTAATAAAAATGTATATTTGTCCGCGCGAAATTTGGATAGATATGAAGTAGTTTCTGAAATGGAGGCAACAACATATAATATTTTAAATGCACAGCATTTAGTGATTGAAGAAAATGCAGTTGTTAAATTAGAATCAATATTAGCATAATTATGAAAGTTATATTTGAACCAATTATCACAGAAAAAGCTACAAACGATAGTGAACTTAGAAATCGCTATTCTTTTGTAGTTAGCAGAGAGGCTAATAAAATACAAATTAAAAACGCTGTTCAAGAAAAATATAATGTTACTGTTCAGAAAGTAAGAACACAAATTTATGGTTCAGAAAGAAAAACAAAGTTTACAAAGAGAGGAGTTCAAAGAACAAAAACAAATATTAAGAAAAAAGCGATAGTTGATATCCAAGATGGAGAATCAATTGATTTTTATAATAATTTATAAATGGCAGTCAAAAAACTTAAACCGATAACACCAGGCCAAAGGGGCAGAACTGTCAATAGTTTTGACACTATTACTGCATCTAAACCTGAGAAGAGTTTATTGGTATCTAAAAAGAGATCTGGCGGAAGAAATAATCAAGGAAGAATGACTATGAAATTTAGAGGAGGAGGCCATAAGAAACAATATAGATTAATTGATTTTAAACGTGACAGATTTAATGATGAAGCTGAGGTTTTAAGTATTGAGTATGATCCAAATAGATCTGCATTTATTGCCCTAACAAAATTTAATGACGGTGAAAAAAGATATATCGTTGCTCTCAAAGGACTTAAAGTTGGAGACAAAGTTGTTTCAGGTGAAAAAGTTGAACCAAAGATTGGTAATTCAATGCCCCTTTCAGCAATTCCACTTGGAACTACAGTTTCTTGTGTTGAGCTGAATCCTGGTAGAGGTGCAAGTTTAGCCAGAAGTGCTGGTTCATTTGCTCAGCTTATGGCTCGTGATGGAAAATTTGCTACGTTAAAGTTGCCCTCTGGTGAAACAAGATTGGTTCTTGTCAAATCAATGGCTACTGTGGGCCAAGTTTCTAATACTGACCATCAATTAGTAGTTTCAGGAAAAGCTGGAAGAACTAGATGGTTAGGAAGAAGACCAAGGACTAGACCTGTAGTAATGAATCCAGTTGATCACCCAATGGGTGGTGGAGAAGGTAAAGCTTCAGGTGGACACCCAAGATCTAAAAATGGTATACCCGCTAAAGGATACAGAACAAGAAATAAAAAGAAGTTTAGTAACAAATTTATAATCGAAAGAAGAAAATAATTATGCCGAGATCACTAAAAAAAGGACCGTTTGTTCACAAAAGCTTATTGAAAAGAGTTCAAGAAAATCTTGACTCAAACAAGAAGAATGTTATTAAAACATGGTCTAGATCTTCGATGATTATTCCTGACTTTGTTGGTCAAACCATTGCTGTTTATAATGGGAGGCAATTTGTCCCTGTTTATATTACAGAGAATATGGTTGGACATAAATTAGGAGAATTTTCACCAACAAGATCATTCAGAGGACATGCTGGAGGTAAAAAAGGTAAGTAAAATGGGATCTAGAAAAAGAAATAGCGCAAATATGATTAAAGATCTGAAGA
>CABZKA010000014.1 GCA_902526165.1 uncultured Bacteroidota bacterium | reverse complement strand
ATTGAATACTTTGAAAAACGTAAAACAGAATTAGACAAAAAACCATTTATGGTATTCTTAGGATTTTCACATCCACATGATCCAAGGCGAGGGAAGAAAAATCTTTTAGAAAAATATGGGGCAAATGATCCTAATCCGCCAAAAAAAATCAACCCCAAATCTCCGTCAGTTCCTGTAAATTATTTACCTACTCACCCATTTCCATATGGAGATCCAGATATTAGAGATGAAAACTCTGTAGAGGGCGTATACTTAAGCAGATCCGAATTAACCATACGAAATGAAAAGGGAAAAGATTTTGCCTGTATTGAAGATATGGACTTTCAAATTGGAAGGGTACTGGAAGCTCTGAAAGAAACCGGTGAATTCGAAAATACTTATATATTTTTTACCTCCGATCACGGTATTGCAATTGGTAAACATGGTTTAGTGGGAAAGCAAAATCTATATGAACACAGTTGGAAAATACCCTTTATTGTTTCAGGTCCCAAGATTAAGAAAAAAAGTCAAGCAAAAGGAAATATTTATTTACTGGATGTTTTACCAACTTTATGTGAAATAGCAGGTATCAATATTCCAGAAACTGTTGACGGTTTAAGTTTCAATAGTGTTTTAAATGGGAAAAAAGATAAAGTTAGGAATGTATTATACGGGGCGTATTCAGGTGGTTTTAAACCTGGTATGAGATCAATTAAAAAAGGGAATTGGAAACTCATAAAATATGATGTTATGGATGGAGCCTTTACGATGCCAAGAAAAGTACAGGTAAATCAACTTTTTAATTTAAAGCAAAACCCAAATGAGCTTTTATTGGAACACCAAAGTGAGGATGTGATTACTATCACTAAAAATACACCGAAAAAATATCAAATTAACTTAGCAAATGACCCACGGTACAAATCCAAATTACAAAAAATGGAAAAATTACTTTTCTCAGAAATGGAAAAAGTTGGAGATCCATTTAAGTTTTGGAATCAAAAGTGAAAAGATTTTTAATACTTTAGTTTTTATATGAAAAAATACGCTTGGACTTTTATTTGTACACCCCTTGCGGTTTTATTATTTGTAGTAATAATTTCTTCTTCTAAATCTATTAATCAAACTCCTAACATTATTATTGTGATGACTGATGATCAGGGTTACGGTGATCTTGGCTATAATGGAAATCCGATTATTAAAACAAAAAATCTTGATCAATTTGCATCAGAATCAATCAACTTCACAAACTATCATGTAGGCACAACATGTTCGCCGACTAGAGCTGGTTTTATTACAGGAAGAAATTGTTTAAGAAATGGTGTGTGGCATACCAACGCAGGGTGTTCTTTACTCAATCAAGATGAAGTTACAATAGCTGACTTATTCTCAGAAGCTGGATACGAAACCAGTATGTTTGGAAAATGGCATTTAGGAGATAATTACTCTTTTTTACCGGAGCAAAGAGGCTTTAAAGAAACCTTTTACCATAAGGGGGGAGGTGTTGGCCAGACACCTGATTATTGGAATAACAATTATCAAGATGATGTTTATTTTAGAAACGGAGAACCTGAAAAAACTAACGGATATTGTACTGACGTATTTTTTGATGAGGCTATTTCATTTATTAATAAAAATAAGGACAAGCCTTTTTTATGCTTTTTAAGTCTTAATGCTCCACACAGCCCATTTAATGTTCCAAAGGAATATTATGATATGTATGAAAATGAAAATGATTTGTTAGAAAGCCAGAAGAGATTTTACGGTATGATTACAAATATTGATGACAACTTTGGAAGACTACATCAACAAGTAGAAAATTTAGGAATTCTGGATAATACAATAATAATATTTACGACTGATAATGGCACCTCCAACGGCTACAAATATTCAAGAAAAGAAAAGAAATGGCTTGGATTTAATGCGGGAATGAGGGGGACTAAAACAAGTGAGTATGATGGAGGCCATCGGGTTCCATTCATTATTAAATGGAAAAATGGAAAGCTTTTTGGTGGACAAAATTACTCTGGTTTGTCGGCACACGTAGATATGCTACCATCATTATTGAGTCTTGCGAAAATCCCTTTTAGCTCTAGAAAAAAAATTGATGGAACTGATCTAAGTAAATATATACTTAACCAAAAAGAAGCAGATAGGATGCTGGTGACTGATACTCAAAGAAATTTATGGCCTGAAAAAGGAAAGCAAAGCTGCGTGATGTATGGAAATTGGAGGTTGGTTAATGGTAATGAACTTTATAATATTGAGGATGATCCTGGTCAAAAAAATAACATTATAAACGAGAATCAGGATTTATCAAATAAAATGCAAAGGTTTTATGATGATTGGTGGGAAGACGCATCTAAAGAATTTCAATATTCTTATATAGATATAATGCCAAATATATCTAATACAGTAACTGCTCATGATGTTCAAGTAAGTTCAATTACGGCATGGGATCAATCTGCTATAAGAGGAGGTGATCCGTATGAGCTTGGGAAATTTTATGTTGATTTCAAAAAATCAGGTGAATACAAATTAACCTTAAGGCGGTGGCCAAAAGAAAGTGGTTTAAAGTTAAAAGACAGCATTAACGACTACGTTCCTGCAACCAAGAACTGGGATCAGCAATTAAATGGTAAGAGTATGAAAATTTCTTCTGCATTTATAAAAATAGGTGATGAAGAATACAAATTGAAAATTTCTGATGAACTAGCTAATGCTTCAATAAATATCAAAATTAATGCTGGAAAAACAACAATTGAACCTGGTTTTATTTTAGAAAGTGGACAGACCTCCGTTGCATTCTACACAGACATAGATTTTTTATTTTAATTATACTGATTTAATAAAAAATTATTACCTTGAAATTTCCACTTAATTTTTATGAGACTAAGTAAAAGAGATAAAGCACTAACTAAAATTGAAATCCCTGTAGTTCACTCAATATACTTTCGTGGTAAAAGATATAACTATAAAGATTACTTAAAAATTAAAGGCGAGGTAAATAAAAACGAACTTCTTCCTCTATAGAAAATTTTCTACTTATTACTTATTATTAAAACTAATCCAGAGTTAATTAGTATTAAGGAAATGGTACCAATAAAAAACCAATCCTTTGATTCATATTTGTATATTACAGCTTCACCAAAAATACATAAGCCTGAGCTAAATAACATTATACCTAAAAATGCTAGAAAGTTTTTTTTAAGATTTGATTTCATAAATAAATGGTCTTAATCACTTAAATTTACTTTAAATCTATGAACAAAACCGTTACTTTATTTGGTTCCACTGGACTGATCGGTAGTGAAGTTTTAAAGCTATTAATAAATGATAATTATTTTGAAAATATAAATATAATATCAAGAAAAAAAATAAGTTTAGATTCAAAAAAAATAAAAAATTATACTATTAATTTTTCAAATTTAGAGGAGTATAAAAAAGTTATCAGTAAAGACCACATTGTAATTGCATCAATTGGCACAACTCAATCAAAGGTAAATTTTAATAAATCGGAATATCGGAAAGTTGATTATGATATTCATTTAAATATAGCTAAGGCTTGTAAAACTAACCAAGCGTCTTCTTTCTGTTTTGTTTCATCTGCTGGTGCCAATGAAAAAAGTAAAAACTTTTATTTAGCGCTTAAAGGCGAGATTGATAATTCAATTATGCATCTTGGTTTAAACACTTGCCTAATTTTCAGACCATCTCTTCTTCTTGGAAAAAGAAATGAGTTTAGGTTTGGTGAAATTATAGCTCAAAAAATTATGCCTCTATTCTCTTTTTTAATGAAATCAGAATATAAACCGATTAAAGCAGTTGATGTTGCTAAGTCTATAGTAAATGAATCTAAAAAGATTATTTTAGGGAATAAGATTTATCATTACTATGATATGAAGAATTCAAATTGATGCAGAATATATACCATTGATTTAAATGATGTAAAGCAATACCATAAAGTAATGTGAAACCGAACCTACTAATACAAATAAATGCCATATCGAATGGAAATATTTTGTCTTATCAAAAGCGTAGAATATAATGCCAAAAGTGTAAGAAACCCCACCCAGTATCAACAATAATTTAGCATTAAAATTGATCAAATTAAACAGAGAGTTAATATCAAAAACTATTAACCATCCCATTGCTAAGTAAAAAAAGAGAGAGATAAATTCATACTTAGTCGCGAAGAATAACTTTTTTAAAGTTCCAACTATTGACAACGTTAACACAGCAATAAAAATATTTATACCTGAGTAGTCATAAAGTGTTATAAAACATACAGGGGCGTAGGAGCCTAAAATAAGATAGTATATACTTATGTGGTCCAGGACTTGAAGTCGCTTTTTTACTTTTGTATTTAGAACATAATGATAAACAGATGAGGATGAGTATACAAGCAATAAACCCAAAGAGAACAGTATAACTGAGATAGTACTAAGGGTAGTGATATCACTGTTAAAATAGAATAAAAAAGGAATACCTATTATTGACATTATAACACCAAGTAGATGCGTCAAAACATTCCAAAACTCTTCATTTCTATAATCTCTTAGACTAATAACTTGCATGATTCTGTACTTGCATTGACATCTTAAATATTTTGTAAATTGATATTATGAAAAAACTAATTCTACTATTGCTATTAATTCCAATTGTTTCTTGTGATTCAAAAAGTGATATAAAGGTAGATAATACAATTGAACTAACATTTTCAAATTATGTTGAATATTGGAGCGAGGGTGATTTTGACAAAATAGTAAACGAAATTTATGAAGTTCCCTTTGTACTATATTCCCAAGATAGTACTATGGTTATGAATACAGAAAGAGAGGTTAAAGATTTCTTAATCTCAGCATTTGAAACCCTAGATTCTAATAATTATGGATATTCAATCAGAAACAAATGGGAGCATTTCAAATCCGATAAAAATCTTTCTATAATTGAAATGAATTTCACTAGATATTTAAAAGACAGTACAATTATGGGCGCTAATGAAAGAAGAGCATCATATATATTAAGAAAATATAATGGAAATCATAAAATAATTGGAATGATTCCACATACACCAATAAGTGAATAGAATATGAAAAAGATAATTATTCTGTTACTATTTATTCCACTTGTTTCTTTAGGGCAAGATAGCTCTACTAGTAGACTTGGAAACAAATGGATATATGATAATACATTATATTATGAAATAATTTATAATAACGACCTAGACGTACAAGATGGATATATTGATATAAAAATTACACGAACCGGTTATATTACCAGCTTTCTTGAAGGTGCATCAATTAAAGTTCAAAAGAAGGAGGGAAAGACTCGAGTATTGGTGTATGATTTTCAAATGGGAAGTGAAAATGTAGGAATAGGATCAATAATAGGAGTTGTGGGATTTGGCGCATCAACCGAACAAACTTATAATTTTACTGATCAGGTTTATAACACAAAAAAGATGAAGTGGGATAGATTTGTTAGAGCTAAAAGATCTGAGAGGGTAGAAAAAGGGATATTAGAAGCAATAAGAAATAAAGCAGGAATTTCTGAAAAAGTCCTAGATTGGTAAATCAAAATATAATTGAAATGATGGCTGTTTATATGTGGAGAAGATGGGACTCGAACCCACGACCTCTTGACTGCCAGTCAAGCGCTCTAGCCAGCTGAGCTACATCCCCATAAAATCAATTAATTAAAAAAAGTAATTAGTTGTTTTAAATCTTCTTCTTTTTTAAGATTAATTTTATTTTCTTTCCTAAACTTAGTATAAGTTTTTTCATTAAATAATTTTAATCCAATCATTTTTTTATGGTTTTTAGGAACTTCATGGTATTTATTCTTATAATAAATAATATAAACTGATTGATCAACCCATTCAGGATCAGCAGTTTTTCCATATCCAAAATTAGCTGCGCTACCAGTTACTTCAATCGGTTTTTTCAGGTCTTTATTAAAAAACTCATATAAACTAATATTTTCAAGTTTTAAACACTCTCTAAGTATTATAAAATTATTTGTCTCCACTAAATCAAGTTTATGAAAACTATACTTTTTTCCACCAATAATTAATTCAAATGTACTGTCAATGTTTATTTCAAATATTTTTCCATCATTATTTTTGGTTTGGATTTTATGAGCATGTAAATCCATCCTAAAATCTCCAGTAATATTTTTTCCGGATTCAAATACTATTTGTCCTGTAACAAAATCTTCATAGATAAAAGGACTACCCTTAATGTTGATATCATAAAATGAAAGTTTCTGAATTAATTGGAAATTTCCAGAGTTATGAACGGAAATTAAATCTTGAGAATGATTACTGAGTGTAAACAAAAAAAAGAATAAAATAATTTGATTGCTTAGGTGCCTCACGATTTATTAAAGATATTTATTTTTCCCATGATAATAACCAATCTATTTTTTCTTTATCTCTATAAATAAGATGCCATCCGCTGTGATTCCAATTTTTAATATCAAAAACAATATTTTCATTTGTTTCTGAAAGTTTATCAAACATTTTTTGTGCTAGGGAAAATGATGAAGTAGCATCATTGGTACTATGATGCATAAATGTTGGTATATGATTCACTTTTTGAGCAAGTGGTAAATAGGAATAGGGTCTGTGATGTGGGCTAAGTGGCATTATGGCAGCAAAAACGTCTGGTAATTTAGAAGCAACTATAAATGTTCCCCTCCCACCCATGCTTAATCCAGTCAAATAAATACGATTAACATCAATTTTTATATTTTTTTTGATGTCTTCAACTAAATCCTGAATTTTTTTTGGGCTCCAGTCAATACCTAGTTTTGTTGGGCCTGCAATTATATATTCATCATTTTCAGACATGTAAAAATTATTTAAGCTCCATATTCTACCTGTTAAAGAACTTGCAGACTCCTGAACGCTGCCATGTAAATAAACTACTAGTGGATACCTTTTATCTTTATCAAAATTTTTAGGTAGTCTCAAAGTGTAAGAATATCCACATTTCCATCTTAATTCATCGTTCACACAATCTTTAAAATTATGATCTGGTACTTTGTAATTATTTTTCCAATCAGTTGTCAATGACCACGGGTCAGAATTCTTATTTGTCCACCAATCCGTATTATATATATTTGATATTTTCCAAAGAGGCCAATATATGTCCTCATCATCATAATAAATATTAGTTAAGCTATTTATTCTAATTATCTCACCTTTCTTTAGTTCAGGCCATTTACTTTTTGACTTTGTTATTTCTAAACTCTTGCTCGCGATAATTTCACAAGGCGGGCACTCATTCTGAGCAAAAGAGTAATTGAATATTATTAGTAAAATGAATTTTTTGAAAAAAGTGTTCACATTGTGTAATTTGAATTTGTAATTTAACCAAAAGAAGTGAATTTTTTTGACAAATATTTTTTTGGATATCTACCTAAAAAAATTGGAAATACAATTCGAATTATCTGCGGAATTGTTCTAATAATATTAATCATTGAAATAACAATAACTTTTTTTATTACCATTTTATTAATTGGTTTGATTTCAAGATTATTGATGATTTTTTTTAAATAGATTTATTTCTCGCTGCTGAAATTAAGAATTCAGTTTCTTTTTCAAGTTTAGGTATTTGAAGGTGGAAAAAAGTATGAAAGTGGGGGTGCAAAATTAGAAGATTCATGGAGCTGATTTTTTTTCCATAATTGTTTTCGATAACGTATTTATAAAGATTTAGTTGAAGTGAGTATCTGTTGTAGCTATTATCAGCTATGTGTGATAATTCATCAAAACCATAATCATAATCACTTTCAATTAAATGACCAGCACCATTAACAATCTTTGTGCTTCTTTTCCAATCAAATAAAAAAAGATCTCCATTATCTTTTTCATATACCATGTCAATAGAACCTGCCAATGAAAGATTAGAGTCGAATATTCTCCATTCAGTTTTGTAGGGTTTTAGTTTGGGGTATTTTTTGATAAAATTCTTAAAATAAATAAACTCTGGTGCATCAATACTGTCCTCAATATTATTATAAAAATTTTCTATTTTTTCGTGAAGAAGAGTGCCTTTATCTGCAGCATCCTTTCTATTACCTTCCCATTCAATTAAAATATCCTTTTTAACATTAGAAATATTTTCATTGGTAAGCTTTTCACCTTCAATTTGGATCCGTTCTATTGCTTTTTTACTAGACCAATAGTCTGAATCAAATTTTGGAAAAAAACTTTCTATTAGTGCTGTTACTGAATACTTAATTTTCTTGCCATCCACAAAATACTCATGATTCATAGAATCAAAAACTACTCGGGAATCGTTTAAATGTGTATTTTTTAGATTGAGCAAAAGAAATATTTATTCATAAATTTACTCAAAGATTTTATGAAAAAAATTTTACTACCATTTTTATTTCTTGTATTTATTTCTTGTAATGATCTAGATGAATGTGGTGATATTACTCAAAAATATACTCAAGATGGAAAATATTATTTTGTAATAATTGTAGAAAAAAGTGGAGGAGGTGGAGATGAAAACCCTGGCGGGGGAATTGGTTATGCCGATGCAGAAGTCAACTTGGAAACTTATAATTCTTTTAATGTAGGAGATGAATTTTGTAGAAATTAAATTATTATGAAAAAACTAACATTATTTTTTTTTCTGTGCTATTTCAATATTTATGGCCAAAATACTATTAAAGAGGTCCGAGTAGTTAAAGATGATAAACAAATAGATGACCTGTTTAGCGAAATTGGCTCTGATGAATTAAAATTAGACATATTAGATATATTGAGTCAACCTGCATTGCAAATAACTTATGAAAAAATCAATGACCCCTATTCGTCATTCGGAGCTGATATTTTTTTAAATTTTAATGATATTAATACATCTAGAAGCTGGTCCGACAAATTAGCCTTAACGCCATTTTACAGATTTTATTTTTTCGACAAAAGAGATTTTGGAGGAAGTGGATTTTTTACTGAAGTGTTTTCAAAGTTTAGTTTCGGTAAAAGCGATATGGAGTACTATTATGGTTTAAACAATCCGAATATTGAGCCTTACACAGAAATCAAAGAGGAGGATTTTTTTGATGTAGCATTAGGGGCTGCAATCGGTCAAAAATGGGTAAATAAGAAAGGTTGGACTTTTGAACTTTCTTTGGGTTTTGGAAGATACCTCTTTATTAAGGATCCTGAACAATTATTAGGTGGGCCTGAAATTACATCCTTCAGAAGCAGGGGCACTGGGAGAGGTGGATTTTCAATTGGTAAAAGATTCTAGTAAAGCAAATACTTTTTTGATTTGTCTTGCCAACCAGCCTGAGATTTATAATCTACAAAGAAAATTGTTAAATCACTGTTTGATTTATACTCTGTGAAATAAATTTTTTTGTCAGCTTGCGATTTATAATCTTCAAAGTACCAGAGACCTTCATTTCCTTTTGCTTGAGATTTATAATCAACCTTATAAACGGATAAGTCTGCTTGCGATTTGTATTCAACAACAAAGATTTTTAAATCTGCTTGTGATTTGTATTGAACTGAAAAAAATTTTTGTGAAAAACTTAGGTGGAGAGAAAATAAAAAAAATATGTACAAGAGTTTTCTCATAATTACTAAATTAGAAAAATAACTTATAGGTTATTAACTATAAAATTTAATATATGAAAAGAGAAGTAATTGCAATTTGGAAAGGTGGTGGCGCTAATGGTAATGGGGTTTTATCAGCTCAAAGTGGCGCATTTAATAAAATGCCATACAGCTTTAAAACAAGATTTGAAAACGATAATGGAAAACTTGGAACAAATCCAGAGGAACTTATAGCTGGTGCACTTTCTGGATGTTTCAATATGAAGTTAGCTTTTGTTCTAAATGAATCAAATTTTAATCCCGATGAATTAAATACTGTGGCCATACTAACTTTTGAAGAAGGAAAAATTATTTCAATTGACTTAAATTTAAAAGCAAAAGTAGCTGGTATTGATAAAGAGAAGTTTGACCTACTTGCTATGGAAGCAAAAAATAATTGTCCAATTTCTGGTGCCTTAAACTGTGAAATTAACTTAAATGCATCTTTAGTCTAAAGATCGAATTTCATACCCTCTTTAGCAACATTATAGCCCTTTCCCCTAACAAATTTATATTGGTCACTTTCATTATCAAGCAAAGGGTTTGTATGATTTAGGTGTATAAAAAATATTTTGCTTTTTTCTTCATATTTTATTGAATCGAAAAGTTCAATACTTTCTACAACAAATGGATGAGGAATTTCAGAAATGTCTCGATAATTAACTTCATTGGAATCATAAAAAGTTGCGTCAATTAGTGCATAATCAACCTGCTTAATCTCATCAATAATTGACTTTTCCCACAAATACCATTTATCAATATCAGGGATAAAAAGAAGCGTTTTGTTTGGTCCATAAATTTTATATCCAACAGTTTCAGAGAATTCAGCTCTGTGAGGAACTTCAATTGGTTGGATAACAACGCCTGAATCGATCTCAATCATTGAATTATTATTTAATTCTGTAATTGAAATATTTTGTAAAGAAACCAATTGACTCCATGGTCCATTTTGCTCAAGATATTTTTTCATTCTTGGCATTGCATAAACGTTCATTAATTTGGAATTTAAAGCTTCTCTGCCAAAATACATTAAACCAGTATAATGTCCAATGTGAGCATGAGTCAAAAAAATACCTTTTAAATTCTTCTTAATTCCTTTACCCATAAAATTCAATTGCTTATTAATATCTGGTGAAGCGTCAAAAAGATATGATTCGTTAGTTTCATTATTAATTAACATAATTGAAGTAACATATCTATTTTGTTCAAAATCTTCACAACAATTCTTATCAGATCCTAAATGTGGTAATCCACCATCCTGAACAACTCCCAATATTTTTATAGTATACGTTGAATTAACTTGGTTAAATGCAATTAATGGTGTAAAAAAAAGAAATAATATTAAATAGGTTCTGCTATTCAAATCAATCAAAAATTGCTTTTAACTCTGAAGCTTCATTGGCTTTCATTTTACCAGCTAAAACAAGACTTAATTGTCTCCGCCTCAAAGCGGAATCAAATCTTTTTTTCTCTAAATCAGTCTCTGGTTTTAGCTCAGGAACTCTGATGGGTCTTCCTCTTTTATTTACTGCAACAAAAGTGTAAATAGCCTCATTAACTTTTAACTTTTTTCTATTCATTTTATTTTGAATCCAAACATCAATAAAAACTTCCATGGAAGTTGAAAAAGCTCTAGATACTTTGGCTTCAATTGTCAAGATACTTCCTAAAGGGACAGGCTCACCAAACGAAACATTATTAATGGATGCTGTAACAACGATGTTTTCAGAATGCTTAACAGCAGAAATGCTAGCAGCTCTATCCATGCGGGCTAATAGCTCTCCACCAAAAAGATGATTTAATGCATTTGTATCACTTGGTAACACTAAGTCTGTCATGACAGTTTTGGATTGTTCAGGAGTCTTAAAGCTCATTTAATGAAGAATTTATTAGTTGGTCTTTGTCAAAATCCAAGCATACTTATTTTCATTATCCCTAATTGATCTAAGGGCAATTACTGCATCTTCTTTAGTATTAAATGAACCAAATGAAACTCTAATTAACCCATCTTTATTCTTTGGAAATTTTGTTGATTTATATCCTTTTTTTGCAAGCCCTGAAACTAATCTATCAGCATTGATGGCTGAACTAAAGGCTCCAGCAATTATATAAAAGTTTTGCTCTAATTTAGGTTCAATATTTATTGTTAAAGCTGGTAACTCCCCTAAATTAAAAATAGCTTTTTCAAGGCTAGCAATTGAGTTTTCTCTATCAATCTTATTTTGTAGAATTTCATTTTTAAAAATGAACTCTTGATAATTTGTGTTGATGAAGTATGCACCGGCCAAAAGAAGTATAAAGATTGCTGCATTTCTTAATGGAGCAGGAAAGCTTAAAGATTTTTTCTTAATGGTTAAGGAGTTGTATTTTTCTAAAGTTTTTTTATCGTATGTCAATACACTTTTTTCAAGCATTTGAACTTTAATCGGTCTTAAACCAAAGCTTTCTTTTAAAAAGTTTAGATTTTTATCCGCGGTGAAAATAATATTTTCAGAGTCATTTAATATTAATTCTCCAATCCCCTGAACGTAAAGGTTTTCTTGACTCAATATTTTTTTCCATTTCACAACTCTAGAATGTATCTTTTTTAAAGATTCTTCATAAGAAATAGATTTTTTTCTTGAAATATAGTTTGCTAGTAAACCATCGTTAGACTTAATTAATGGATTGAAGGAAACATATTTCCCAGGTGGATAAAACTTATTTTCTTTATCTATATACTTTGCAGATGACTCATTAATGATGAAACTTCCAAAGCCTGGGATTGTAACACAATCATGATCATAGAGTAAATTAGTTATTGCTTTTGAAAGTTGCACTTTTAAATTTAAAGTTTTTTTGGATAAATGACTACTTAAATTCCAAGTTTTGATTTAACTCTTTTAATTACTTGCTCTGCAATTTTTTTTGCCCTTATTGAACCCTCTTTTAAAATTTGGTCAATTTCACTTCTATTATCCATTAGGTAAACGTAAGTGTTCCTTTGTTTACTGTAAGTTTCTAATATCAGTTCAAATAATTGACTCTTTGCTTCACCATAACCGTAACCACCCCTCTCGTAATTTTCCTTCATTTGCTTAACTTGAGCTTCGTTACCAATTAGGCTGTATAATTTAAATACATTGCATGTGTTTGGATTTTTAATTGATTCAATAGGTAAACTATCTGTTTTGATTGACATAATCTGTTTTTTGAGTTGTTTATCAGAAAGGAAAATATTTATAATATTATTTTTTGATTTACTCATTTTTTGACCATCTGTTCCAATAATTAATTTGGTATTTTCATCAGTAATGGCTTCGGGAATAATTAAGGTTTCACCATGTAAATTATTAAATTTAGAGGCTACATTTCTAGTAATTTCCAAATGTTGAATTTGATCTTTACCAACAGGAACATAATTAGCATCATAAAGTAAAATATCTGCTGCCATCAACATTGGATAGGTGAATAGTGCTGCATTAACGTTTTTTAAATCATTTGATTTATCCTTAAAAGAGTGAGCAAGGGTTAACCTTTGATATGGAAAATAGGATGATAAAATCCATGCAAGTTCTGTTGTTATTGGTATATCTGATTGTTTGTAAAAAATTGTTTTTTGTGGATTCAATCCAAATGCTAGCCAAGTAGCTGCTGTCGAATAGGTGTTTTCCATCAACTCTTCAGCATCTTTTATCTGAGTTAAGGAATGAAGATCTGCTATAAATAAAAATGATTCATTATTCTTTTTTGAAAGTTCAATTGCAGGAATAATTGCACCTAAAATATTTCCAAGGTGAGGAGTTCCGGTACTTTGAATTCCTGTTAAGATTCTTGACATTCTTAACAAAAGTAATGGTTTTCAGAACATTAATTACAAATAGCTACATTTGAAATATGCTAAGAATATTTAAAATCATTCTACTATCAATTTGGAATTTTTGGTTTTATATACTTGCGTTTGTTGGAATTATATTAACATTTCCTTTACTGGTCTTGTTTTCATCAAGTGAAAAATTCTATCCACAGTTTTATTGGGTTGCGAAAAATATTTGGTCGAATATTATATTATTTGGAATGGGGTTTTGGCCAGTTGTAGAAAATAGGAAGAAGCTTGAAAAAGGTAAAAGCTATATGGTGGTGTCAAATCATAAAAGTATGATTGATATAATGCTTATGGTTTTCTGTTGTAAACATCCGATTGTATTTGTTGGCAAAAAAGAATTGGATAAAATCCCCGTTTTTGGATATTTCTACAGCAGGGTTTGTATACTAGTTGATCGTGATGACTCTAAAAGCAGAAAAGATGTGTATGATAAATCAATAAAAAGACTTGAAAGAGGTGTTTCAATCTGTATTTTTCCTGAGGGTGGTGTTCCTGAGCCTGGAATTGTTCTTAGGGAATTTAAAAATGGTGCTTTTAATCTAGCTATACAATTTCAAATTCCCATTGTACCATTATCATTTTATGATTGTGAAAGAAGATTCCCTTATTTTTTTGCATATAATTACTTTGTTGGAGGTCCAGGAAAATTAAGAGCTAGATTCCATGACTTTATAGAAACAAAAGGTTTGAAGGAAAATGACAGGGATATGCTGAAAAATAAGGTCTATAAACTATTAAAAGAAGATCTGGCTAAGACTTATCAGAGCTAAGAAATTCTGATATTTTTTTCTCCAGCTCATCACAAAGTTCTGGGTTGTCTTTAAGTAAATTCTTTACAGCATCCCTTCCTTGTCCTAATTTTGTATCACCATAACTAAACCATGAGCCACTCTTATCAATTATGCCAGACTGAGAACCTATATCGATAATTTCACCCATTTTTGAAATCCCTTCACCATACATAATATCAAATTCACACACCCTAAAAGGAGGGGCAACTTTGTTTTTGACAACTTTAACTCTTGTTTTATTACCCATTGCATTTCCTGTAGAATCCTTTAATTGAGTTGATCTTCTTATATCAAGTCGAACTGATGCATAGAATTTTAAAGCGTTTCCACCAGTTGTTGTCTCTGGATTTCCAAACATTATACCAATTTTTTCCCTTAATTGATTTATGAAAAATACTGTACAATTTGTTTTACTAATTGTTGATGTTAATTTTCTCAAAGCTTGTGACATGAGTCTTGCGTGCAATCCCATTTTTGAGTCTCCCATTTCCCCTTCAATTTCACTTTTTGGAGTTAATGCAGCTACTGAGTCAATTACAATTATATCAACAGCACCAGATCTGATCAAATTGTCTGTAATTTCCAAAGCTTGTTCTCCGTGATCAGGCTGAGATATAATCAAATCATTAATATTTACTCCCAAATTTTGAGCATAAAATCTATCAAATGCATGCTCAGCGTCAATGAAAGCTGCAATACCACCAGCTTTTTGACATTCTGCAATTGCATGTAAAGTCAACGTCGTTTTTCCAGACGATTCAGGTCCATATATTTCAATAACTCTACCCTTTGGGTAACCCCCAACGCCAAGAGCGTAATCTAAACCTATTGAACCTGTAGAAATAAATTCAACTTCGGATTCAGAAACATCTCCCATTTTCATAACAGTACCTTTCCCGTAAGTTTTATCTAGTCTGTCAAGTGTTAATTGTAGTGCTTTTAATTTAGAGTCTTTATCTGATGCCATAAGAGGGATGTTAGTTTTTAAAAGTACAATTTTATTTGTTAAAAATCATCATTTAAAAACTTACATTTGTAAACAGAATTTGTAAATAAAATGCTACTATATAATAAGCTTAGCAATGATGAAAGAGCTGCTCTTATAAAGAAAGCCAACGAAAAAAGGTTGACATTATCTTTTTACAAATATCATAAAATTGATGACGTTGAAAGTTTTAGAAATTATTTATTTACAAGTTTTGAAAAACTGAACATTCTTGGTCGGATATACGTGGCAATGGAGGGGGTTAATGCGCAACTTTCCATTCCGGCTAAAAAAATAAAAAAACTAAAGCAATTATTAGATTCAATTACTTTTTTAAAAAATACACGTCTTAATATTGGTATTGAGCATAACAATGAATCTTTTCTAAAGCTTAAAATTAAAATCAAAGATAAAATAGTAGCTGATGGATTAAAGCCTAATGAGTACGATATTGAAAATTCTGGTATCCATTTAAGTGCTAAAGAATTTAATGACTTGCTTGATAAACCAAACACGATTACAATTGATATGAGAAACCACTATGAAAGTGAAGTAGGTCATTTCAAGGGAGCAATTTGTCCTGATGTTGATACGTTTAGAGAGTCTCTACCCTTAATAAAAGATAAATTTGATTTTGCTAAGACCAAAAAAAATATATTAATGTATTGTACAGGTGGAATTAGATGTGAAAAAGCAAGTTCATATTTAAAGAAGAGTGGGTACGATAATGTTTTTCAATTGAGTGGTGGTATTATTGAATATGCAAGGCAAGTAAAAGAAAGTAGCATTGAGAATAAATTTTTAGGTAAGAATTTTGTTTTTGATAATCGACTTAGTGAAAGAATTGGTACAGAAGTAATAGCAAAATGTCATCTTTGCGGTGAGGTTTCAGACAATCATGTAAATTGTAATAATGAGGCGTGTCATGTTTTATTTATTCAGTGTGAAAAATGTAATAAGGAATTAAATGGCTACTGCAGTTATGCATGTAAAAATACCTCAATGCTACCAATTGAGTTACGTAAAAAAGCAAGAAAGGGTAGAAAGAAAAAAAGTAGGTTTTTTAAAAAAGGGCGTTTAAGTGAGAAAGTTTAGTTTTTTTTTATTTTCTATTTTTTTTCTAATCATTGGCTGTAAGGATGAATCTACAATACATTCCGCATACATTGAAACAAATGGGTTTTGGTTAAAAGACAGCCCTGTAAAAGCAAGTTTAGAAATCAGTGAAAGCCCTATTGATATTTATCTGTTTCTTAAGATAAATGAAGATTATCCTTTTTCCAACATATATCTTTTGTCAAATCTTGAAAACAACAATTTAAATTTAACTGATACAATTTCTTTTAGGTTTGATGACGCAGAAAATAAAAATCTTTTGTCTAAGCAAACAAGAATTAAAACTTTTAAAATTCCGATTCACAAAAATATTAATGTTAATGGGGAAACTTTTGTTGAAGTTTCACATGCTGTTAGATATATTGATAGTGTTGGTGCTGTTTTGAAATTACAAGGTATCTTAGATGTGGGAATTTTAGTAAATAAATCCAATGAAAAAATATAGGTTTCAGGTTTTTCTTTTTTGGTTTTTATTCACCTCAGGTGTGACATCTTTTTTTGGTGTATTCTACTTAGCTTCTATTGGATATTTTGGAGATATGCCAGATTTTCGTCAACTGGAGAATCCAAAAACGAATTTTGCCTCTGAAATTATTTCATCTGATAATAAAGTTTTGGGTAAGTATTATTTTAATGATAATAGAACTCCAATTGAATACGAAGAAATTAATCCCGAGACCATTAATGCTTTAATTGCTATTGAAGATGAAAGATTTTACAGTCATCCTGGAATTGATTTGAAAGCTACTTTGAGAGCAATTATTTTTTTAAATCAAAGAGGAGGAGCAAGTACCATAACACAACAACTTGCAAGACAACTTTTTGTTGGGGTTAGATCACGGAACATTTTTCAGGCTGTAACTCAAAAAATTAAAGAATGGGTAATCGCAGTTCGTTTAGAAAAACAATATACAAAACAAGAAATATTGACAATGTATTTAAATATTTATGATTTTGGTTATTACGGAGATGGAATAAAGTCTGCTTCAAATATTTATTTTTCAAAAGAGCCAATTGATTTAAAAACTGAAGAGTCAGCAATGCTAATCGGGATGTTACAAAACTCCTCACTATATGATCCAATTAGGAGGCCTGAAATAACAAAAAAAAGACGAAATTTAGTTTTGATGCAGATGACTAAAAATAATTATATAACAAAAAAAGAAGAAGACTCGCTTAAGTCATTACCTCTAACACTAGAATACACCCCTCAATCACATAGACAAGGCCTTGCCACATATTTTAGATCATATTTAAGAGGTTTTATGAAAGATTGGACATCAAAAAACTTTAAAAATGATAGTACAAAATACAATCTTTATGTTGATGGTTTAAAAATTTATACAACCATAAATTCTAAAATGCAAAAATATGCTGAAGAGTCTGTAAAAGAGCATATGGTTAACTTACAGAAGGAGTTTTTTATTCAGAGTGACACATTGTCAACTGCACCATTTTTAGATTTAGAGGAGGAGGAGGAGGAAAGCATTATGAAAAGATCGATGAGAAGATCCGAAAGATGGAGAAAATCCAAGCTATCAGGATTGACCAATGATGAGATAGAAGAATCATTTAATACACCTACCGATATGACAGTTTTTTCTTGGGAGGGTGATATTGATACAATAATGTCACCAATTGATTCAATTCGTTATTATAAGCATTTTTTTAGAGCAGGTATGATGTCAATGAATCCCAAAAATGGTCATGTAATGGCTTGGGTCGGTGGAATTAACTACAGACATTTTCAATATGATCATGTAATGTTAAGCAAAAGACAGATTGGATCTACATTTAAACCCTTTCTATATGCAACTGCCATTGACCAATTGAAGCTTTCACCATGTGATATGCTACCTGATTTAATTCATTGTGTTGAACCTTACAAATACGGAAACCCCGAACCATGGTGTCCAACCAATTCAAGTGATAAATATGGGGGTATGCGAACATTAAGTAATGCCTTAGCAAATTCTAAAAACACAATAAGTGCTCAGTTAATTGATAAGGTTGGGCCCAAACCTGTTGCTGATCTTGCAAGAAATTTAGGTGTAAGTTCTAATATTCCCAATGTGCCCGCAATTGCTTTAGGAACTCCTGACTTGAGTGTTTATGAAATGGTGGGTGCTTACGGAGCTTTTGCAAACAAAGGAATTTATGTGGAACCTGTAATGGTTACAAAAATTGAAGATAAAAATGGAACAATAATTTATCAATCTAAGCCAAACACAAAAGATGTGATAAGTGAAGAATCATCATATGTTACTTTAAAGCTTTTAGAGGGTGTAACAAAGTTTGGATCTGGGGCTAGACTACGACACAACATTGCCGAAGAAGAAAGAAATTACGTGTATAATAATGTTGTTACGGGATATCCTTACGAATTTGAAAATGATATTGCGGGAAAGACAGGGACAACTCAAAATCAAAGTGATGGTTGGTTCATTGGAATGGTACCCAATCTAGTGACGGGTGTTTGGGTTGGTGGTGAAGATAGGTCCATTCACTTCAAAGAAATTGCATACGGTCAAGGGGCTACTATGTCTTTGCCAATATGGGGTCTTTTTATGAACAAATGTTATGCAGATGAAGAACTAAATGTTTCCAAGGATCCTTTTCCAGAACCGGAAGTTCTAAATATTGAGTTAGACTGTTCTAAAGTAATAACGCCTGAAATTGAGAATGAAGAAAATGATGTTAGAGATCTTCTAGGAATTGGTTAAATATTTTTCGAACTTACCATTCTTTAATTTTAAAACTTCATAATGAAAAAAATTATTTATTTAATAGCAGGACTTTTTATTTTTTCCGCTTGTCAAACGACGCCTTGTGAGTGTAAGGATAGTTCAAATGGATTTGTTTTAGATGGACAATCTGTAACTATGGGTTCAGAAGCAACTGTTGATGTTTTTAAAAAAATTGATGCAGCTTGGTTAGTAAGAGATTATGAAACAATGAAAGCTCACATAGCTGATGAAGGAAATTACAGGTTCTATGATGGTACTGTTGTAACCAATGGTGAAGATTTTGTGGCTAAAGTTGAGGCATTTTATCAAGAAGATTTGGCTAATGGTGTTCCATGGGAGTGGAACACTGATTACGCTTTCGCTGTTCAGCCCACAAAAACTGAAAATGAACATTGGAATGAAAAAGGTGATTGGATTAATGCTCAATTTACAGGATCCGATGGTTCAGTTGTTATTGAATGGTATCAATTTGATGGAGATCAGTTAATAAGCTGGGTCCAAACAAAAGCTGAATCAGTACAAGAATAAACTTATCCGCTAAAAGGAAATGAGGAGTGGTGAAGAACGATTTTAATTTCACCCTCCTTATTCTTTTTGTAAACAAAACTAAATTCAACCTTAGTCTTTTCCCCTCGAGGATCTGTAAAAAAATAATTTCCCATTGCAGTTGCTATATTATCGTAGATATTTATAGACTCATTTTTAAATTCGACCATAACCCAGGGCTTCAATGCAAATCCTTTGTCTTCGGCAAAGTCATTGTCTGATCCAATAAAATATGAAAGAGCTGATTTATTATTATTTCTAAATTGTTTTTCAGAAGCTTTTGTTGGCTTAAAAAGAACATCGCCAAAATCGAAATCGTAGTGATTGTTTATAAAGTTCACAGTAAAAATTCTAGATTCTTTTGGGTTATCTTTTAATTTGCCTATTGTAATAATACCATTACCCCACGAATTTTGAGCTTTCTCAATTTCTGTTTTGTTTATCATGTTCGTAAAATTAATTATAATTTAGATATTGAATGGTTCAAAAGTTTAAAATCCAAACAACCAAAAGTGCTCGTTATTTTCAAATTGGTGAGATAAACAGTAAAACAAAAAATATTTGGATTGTTTTACATGGTTATGGTATGTTGCCTGAATATTTCATAAAAAAATTTCAATGTATTTCCAACAAAGAAACTGCCATTATAGCGCCCGAAGCTCTCAGTAAGTTTTATTTAAAAGATAATTATTCAAGGGTCGGATCAAGCTGGATGACCAAGGTTGAGAGACTTGATGATATTCAAGATAATATTAATTTTCTGAATTCAATTTATAGCTCACTTAGATTAGATGGACTGGATTTTAAATTGAATATATTGGGGTTTTCTCAAGGTGGGCCCACCGCAACACGCTGGGTTATCAAAAATAACTTTAAACTAGATTCGCTGATTTTATGGGGTTGCAATTTGCCAGAAGATTGTCTTACTAAAATTTATAAATCTAGGTGGGATGATTTCAGCTTACGATTTTTAATTGGAAAAAACGATGAATATATAGATGAAGAGAAAATCTTAAATGAAAGAAAAAAATTAGACAATTATGGATTGGATTATGACTTTTATTTATTTGATGGTGGACATAATATTGAGGAATCAATACTAAAAAAATTAATTTAAATGTCTAAAAAAAATAGTTTCAAAATCATTAATAAAGATTTAAAAGATTTGTTTGAGAAACTTTCTGTATACACGAATGAGGATTTAAATAAAAAGATCAATAAAGATAAATGGTCAATCGCTGAAAACTTATATCATATGTGGCTCTCTGAGTTTATTACAATAAAATATATAAAAAAGAAGACAAGTTATCCTGAGGCTTTGGTTAATGTGAGCTTTGTTTCAAAATTTAGAATGAAATTATTAGAACTCATATTTTTCACAGGTATAAAAATGAAAGCTCCTAAAATAACTTATGATTCAATGCCTAAAAACATTGAAATAAAAAAACTGAGAAAAACTTGGATAAAATCAAGAAAATCTTTTGAAGTCTTGGTTAATGCATTAGATGAGTCGATTTTAGAAAAAGGAATTTTAAAGCATCCAACCACTGGTAGAATTGATATCAACATGACTCTTCAGTTTATAAAAATGCATTTCCATCACCACAGAAAAATTATTACTAAATTAGAAACAAAAATCAAAAGCAATTAAATGGATTGGTATGTAAAAAACAGGTGGTGGATATGGACAATCGTCCTAACCTGGATTTTTTTGAGATTTATGACGGATCTATTTAGCTGATGTCCCGTCTCTATTTGGTTTTCTAGTTTGAGGCCATCCGCCCATTGATCTTCCGGTAAAAGGATTGACCCTGGTTTGTATAACTCTTTTTTCTCTTGACGCTCTTTCATTATCCTCGCTAGCCATATAGGCTAAAACTACAGAAAGTATTACATTATTCTTAAGGTCATCAAAAACAATTTTATCGTAAGTGTCAAGATTCGTGTGCCAAGTATGATCCCAATAAGCCCAACTTAGAGAACTAAGGTTAAATGCAGGAGCTCCAGCGGCAACAAAACTAGCATGATCCGTTCCACCTCCACCTGGTGAGCCTGGAAATTCAGTTTCTATATGCTTACTGACATCTCTAGGGACTGGAGCAAGCCACCTAGATATATAATCATAAGACTGTAAAAATCCTGAACCACTCAAATCAACAACTCTTCCTGTGCCATTGTCCTGATTAAAGAGTGCTTGAATATTATCTACTATTTCTGGATAATCTTCAACAAAAGCACGAGAACCGTTAAGCCCTTGCTCTTCTGAACCCCAATGGCCTACCATTATAGTTCTTTTAGGATCAGGATAAAGTTTTTTTAGTATTCTCATCGCCTCAAGCATAACAATTGAACCGGTACCATTATCAGTTGTACCTTGTCCTCCGTCCCACGAGTCAAAATGTGCTGAAAGCATTACATACTCATCAGGCTTTTCAACCCCCTTGATCATACCAATTGTATTAAATGTTGGTACATCTCCGTGCTCTTTTGATGTAGCAATAACTTTAATGACAGGTTTTTGATTGTTTTCAACAAGCCTGTAAAGCATTGTGTAATCTTCAAGATTTAAATCAACATTAGGTATTTTTTCTGTACCTGCACTAAAAACTTTATTTGCGCCAAATGCTTTAGACCATCTGCTAGAAATTAAACCAACTGCACCTGCATTTTCAATAGCACTATTTATATCTCTATACCCATATCCAGTGTTTCTTAAACTATTATACCACTGGTCGGTTAATTCGTCCCTTGTTTTTTTCATTTTTTCAAAAGATTCCTCAGTTGCAAATTCCTCCCACTGAGAGTCTGTTCTGCCTGTAATTTCTTTTTGACTAACCAAAACAAATTTTCCTTTAACGGTTTCTAGCCACTCACTAAATTGATCTTTATTTTCTACCAATGGTATTTTGGTCACTTCTGCTTGAAGGCCCTTCTTCCCTGTTGATGGACTCCACGCCAATTGTCTTCCAACCAATGTTCGTAATCTAGGTTCAATTAAGTCCACATGAGTAACTCCTCTTTCCCATCCTCTCCATTTACCCCATTCATGATTGTAAGCCTCTATTCCCCACGACTCATACTTTTTGATGGCCCAGTCATGAGCTTGCTTCATCTGGGGGGTTCCCACCAATCTTGGACCAATAACGTCAAATAATTCGTGTGCTAATTGCTCCAATTTTGAATTGCTTTCCACTTCATTAACCACATTATCTACAAACTCTTTTGTAGTCTGGGAGAATGCTAGAAGACAGCTTAATACAATAGTGATAGTGATAGTTTTTTTCATAAGTTTTTAATTTATTTTAGAGTTGGTGATATACATAACGCCTCGATTGTGATTTGGAATGTAGTAACTAAACTCATGTTTTTTTAAAATATTGTTAATTATTTTATTTTGAAGCATAGGGGAATTTCCTGTAATCAGCTCAAGATCTAATGAATTATCAAATGAATTTAATAGGAGGAAGTCCTCTACAATTATTAATGCTTCTTCATGAGATTTCCCATGAAGATCAATGCATTTTTTCATTCATCCAAAGTTTGGAAATCTTGGGTTTCTCCGATCTTAGATTGTCTAACATTTACAATAGACCTATCTTCTCCAGTAGTTACAAAAGCAACCAATTTAATTTTTGACTTATTATACATGCCAGGTATAGCGTATGCAAAATCTTTGCTGTATATTTTGCCATGTCCAACTTCATCAGATGGTAATTCATCTCCAAAAATGTCAGTCAGCGATCTTCTCAAAACATCATCATGAACAAAATTTCTAATGGGATCTGCACCTCCATAGTAAGATGTAAAATTTCTTTGATCGTAAATAAGACCATCCTCTAACATGTAAACAGCAAGCTTCATTGAATCATAACTATATCCCATTTTAACTTTAACATTCAGATATAAACCATCTCCTTCTACTCTGGAATCCATTGCAATTGAGGCGTATGACTTACCGCTCATCTTACCTGTAACTTGAGCTACATTTGATGGTTGTGGAGAAGCCCATCTTTCTTGTCTATTTATGAGTGCTGTTGGGAAACCTGTAACGTTAAAAGCTTGTCTAATTGCGCCCTCTTGAGAAAATTGCATTGCATCACCATTGTGAATTGCAACAACTATAGCATCCGACGTCTCTTGTTTTAACAATCTAACTGCTTCAGAAACCCTTGGGCACCAACCACACCAAGTACCAGTGAAATCTTCAACAACTACATTTTGCTTAAATGTAATTGGTGTTGGGATTATCTCAATTGTTTTTGTTATGGATGTTAATTGACCGTATTTTGCATATACATCAAATGTGCCAATACTATTAAAGGTGTGTGTATTAGATGGTATTTTCGTTTCATTGACATAAAAATCTGAAGATGTTGAAACGTTGTTCCCATCTTGATCAAAGACAGTAAAAATAATTGTTTCTCCAATAAAACCTTCAGTGCCTGAAACAAATAAATCTATATATTGATTAAATTGATCTTCGCTCCCGTTTTCATCACTTCCACTACATGATAATATTAGAAGTAAAAACAAAAAACCGCTTCTCTGTAAAAATTTTTTCATAGCCTGCTAAATTAATAAATTAGTCTTAAATTTAAAAAATGTTCAAAAAACTATTTTTTACACTGATTTTAGCTTTTTATTTGACTGAATTTAATGCGCAAAAACTTGTGCCCAACATTCCACTAGAAACATTCAAAGGAACTTATACAACGATGAATAAAGAATTGAATGAAGATAACTTTTACATTCTTTCTTTTTGGGCAACTTGGTGTGTGCCATGTATTAACGAACTGGATGCGCTCAATGAGGTATATGATGAGTTGAGTGATAAATTAAATTTTAAAGTTCTTGCAATATCAACTGACGATGCTAGAACTAAGAGAAGGGTTAGGCCTCTAGTGAATGGCAAGAGCTGGAAGTTCGATGTTTTACTAGATGAGAATCATGATTTAAAAAGGGCCCTTAATATCTCTGGTTTACCTCATACCGTAATTACAAAACAAAATCAAATTCTTCACAGAAGGGTTGGATATGCTCCTGGTGAGGAGTTGGATCTTTTAGATAAATTGAGGGAATATGAGCGTGAATAGATTTGCCTTATTTGTAGTTTTAAATTTTTGGATCATAAACGGAGTTTCACAGTCTAACAATTTCTTTTATGGGTCTTTTGAATCAAATGGAGTTTACTACGAGGATAGTGAATCTACTGACTATGATAAAAAATTTGCATCGAATAACTATTTAAATTTGAAGTATAATTTGAATAATAAATGGGTTTTTGATCTACAAACAGAATCCTATCTTCCATTAGCACTTCAAAATTATTCAGATCTACTTGAAGATACCTTTGTTTCCACTTTTAGTATCAATTTCAATCCAAATGATTTTAATTTTACACTTGGAACAATTTATGAGCAATTTGGAAGTGGAATGCTTTTAAGAACTTGGGAGGACAGGCAATTGGGTATTAACAATTCATTATGGGGGATAAGAGCCTCATATAAAAAACAGAATTTAAGATTTGTGTTACTAGGCGGATATCAAAAGAAGGCCAATACTATTTCTGAGGGTAAGGTTTTTGGATTTGATTCAGAATTTACCTTACATGAAGATAAAAACACTTTTAATAGTTTATTAGTTGGCCTAACTTATCTTGGGAGGTTAGAGTCTCCTCACTATGTCAGTTATCCGTTTGATGATTTAACAAATTCGTTTTCTGCAAGAGTTGATTACAATACAGATTCCTTTTATTTAAATTATGAATATGCCTATAAATCTGAAGACGGTGTTGTCAAATTTAATACTGTTTCAGAGACCTTTATAAAAACAGGTAATGCACATCTGTTAAATGCTGGTCTGATAAAAGATGGGCTTGGTTTAGATTTTACATTCAGAAGACTTGAAAATATGGGATTTTACAGTGAGAGAATTGAGTTTGGCAGTCCTTTTTTTGAAACAACATTAAATTATTTACCCGCACTTACTAAACAGCATGATTATTTATTGACCAACATAAATGTTTATCAATCACAACCAAATATCTCTTTTCAAGACCCTAGCCTTATGAAGGCAGGTGAAATTGGATTTCAATTGGATGCATATTATAACATCAAAAAAGAAACTTTTTTAGGCGGAAAATATGGAACAAAAATTAGCTTAAATATTTCTAAATGGAATAATATTAGTGGAAATTATAATTACGAAAATGAGGATTATGATTTAGATTTTTTAGGTTTCGGAGAAAAGTATTTTTCAGAGCAAAGTTTAGAGATAAGAAAGAAATGGTCAGAAAAATTTAGCAATATTATACTTTTTGTAAATAGGTACTACAACAAAAGATTTGTTGAAGAAAAGGTTGGTGAAATAGATTCTAAAATATTAGTTTTTGATAATACCCTGCGTTTAAATGGTGAAAAATCGATGAGATTTGAAATTCAGAATCTTTTTACTGAAGATGATAAAAAGAATTGGTTGGGATATGGTGCTGAATATAATTTTAATTATAATTTTTCGGCTTATTTCAACAGTATCGTTAATTATGGAAATGAGCTAGAAGATAAACCTGAATATTCCAATTTTGGGATGTCCTTTTCAAAAAATGCCAGTAAGTTTATGTTATCATATGGTAAACAAAGGGGAGGGCTTATGTGTTATGGTGGTGTTTGCAGATATGTACCTGAATTTAAGGGGCTTTCCTTTTCAGTAATTACATCATTTTAATAACTTTAATTTGTGAACAAAAAATTATTTATAGAATTCTTTGGGACATATTTCCTTGTCTTAATTATTGGATTGACATCAGGTAATCCACTTGCGATAGGTTTTGGACTTGTAGTTTTGGTATACTGTGGAGCCCATATTTCTGGTGCTCACTACAACCCTGCTGTAACATTAGCAATGCTTATTCAAAAGGAAATTTCTGTTATTGATTCATTCAAATATTTCATTTCCCAAATTTTAGGATCTACTTTAGCTGCTCTTTCAATTTATTTAATGAAAGGCAATATGCAAGTTCAACCTGTTTTGGGTGATTCAATATATCCCATATTTTTTTCGGAGATAATATTCACGTTTTTATTGGTGTTTGTAATACTAAACGTTGCTACCCATCCAAATTTAAAAGGAAATTCGTTCTATGGACTTGCCATTGGATTAACGGTAATGGCAGGAATATTTTCTGTGGGACCAATTTCTGGCGCTGTTTTCAATCCAGCAGTTTCTCTTGGTCCTTCAATTATAGATTTAATAACCAGTAATGGGGTATCTCATTATTTTGCATGGTATTACGTGGTTTTTCCTTTAATTGGTTCAATCCTTGCGGTTTTCGGGTTCAAATTCCTATTATCGAACTCATAAGACCTTAGAATTTTAATTCAAACTGAATATTTATAAAGTCTTCCATCTTCACAAGCATAAATGAAGGTAATTCGATTAGAAATTCACTAGGATTTAATGTAAATTTTCCATTGATAACTATTGAGTCCTCTTCTTCATTTAAAGTTGAATAAACTAGTATGGATTTTTTTTGGCCATGGAATTCCACTTCACCATCAAATATTATAACATCTCCTTGTGTTTTTATTTTTTCAGAGTAAAACTTAATGCTTGGAAATTTTAGAGCTTCCAAAACTTCCAATGAGTGTGCGTCTCTTCCAGAATTGCCACTATCAAAATCTACGACCTGTGCAGCAATGGCAATTTTTTCAATTTTTTTGTCTTTAACAATAACTCCTTTTATATTTTGATTAATTCCCTCCCAAGCATGTAATACGTGTTTGGCATCGTACTTAATGTAAGACTCCTCTTTATCTAACATTATTGTCTGCTGAGCATTCAAGTTGAAAACACTTAGAATAAAAATCAGT
The DNA here is from genome assembly GCA_902526165.1 of uncultured Bacteroidota bacterium. Classification (GTDB taxonomy): domain Bacteria; phylum Bacteroidota; class Bacteroidia; order Flavobacteriales; family Flavobacteriaceae; genus Eutrophosalina. The sequence goes on along the minus strand of CABZKA010000014.1, from coordinate 13,069 downwards.
GATATGTTTAAAAATTTAATCATCAGAATTTAAATACGATAACAGCAGTTGCATAGCTTGCAAATGCAGTGTATGCTGCAGCTCTATGAGCTTTTCTATTATCATCAGCAACAACATTTGTAATCACCATCGCGCTAAAGTGGATATTAGCAAGAATTTTATGAGCTTTTATTGAACTAAAACCCTTGGTTTTTTTATTGGTTAATGGTGGGGGTGAAAATAAAGACAGTGCTGCGCCAGTAAAATATCCCACATTTACAATTTTACCCATTGTTTTGTGCGTTTCATATAAATCACCTTGACCGTTATACAGCTTTCCTCCGATAATGCCCTGAGCAATCATTGTTGCTAATGTGGTGTACCCTAGAATCTGATGAGTTTTTAAAAACGATCTTCTTAACCTAAGTTCTTTTTCCCTGTTCTGGATGGTTAACGGTGATATTCCTGTTTTACGCATCAAGCCTTTTTCTCCCCAAAGCATTTTTTGTGTAAAAATCATTCTTTCGGGAAGAAGCGGGGGTGTAGCATTTTCATCAACAACAATCAAGTCGAAAAGCTCTTGTTCTTGGGTAGATGAAATAGATGAAAAACCTAGAAAAAATAAAATGATAATATCTCTAATTATTCTTTTCAAAATCTTTTATAGCTACAACAACCTCATTTCTACGATTATAAAACTTATACGGGCTATCATATGAAAGATAGAGAAAATCTCCTAAAGGATTAATATTATATTCCTTTAATTTTTCAATCAATAATTTTTTATGCTTATTTCTTTTTGAAGCGTTTGAATAACCAGAATATCGAACTGAAGCATAAAGGCCTCCTTGATCTTCATAAATTTCTATTTGATTTGATAGTGGTTGAGAAACGTTTTCTAGATTGAATTTTGAAGGTAATACAAATTCCATCATTGACTTTTCACTTTCTTGTTTCATATATACTGGTGTTGTCATGGAAATTTTTTGATTTTTTTCATTATAACCTGAAATGTATCTAAACAGTTTTCCAAAATTATTATTTGATCCTTTATCTGAGTAAGTTTTAGCTTTTAACACAGGCTCATACTTCCTCACTTCAAAGTTGTCTTGTGAATAAAGGGTTTCATACTTATGAGATTCGTAAGATTGAGAAAATGAAATCATAAATGATAATATTAATAAAATTGAAAATATTGATTTAAAATTCATGACTGTAACCTAATCTATAAATTCAAATACTATGCCTCAAAAAACTATGATCGAAAAAAAAAACCAATTGCTATTACAAAAAAAAACACAGCTGTTATAAAGGATTTGAATTCCTGATAAAAAAATATTCCTAGAATTAAAAAAACTAGTCCTAACAAAAAAGAGTATTTATTGTTTGATTTCTTCACCTTTTAAATATAGCTATTTGCTATTTTAAATTTATAATTTCATAATTTTAGTAGATGCGGTATGTGCTGATTTTATTAACCTTTATCATTTTAAGTTGTAATTCAAAGTTCTCAAAAAAAGAACACTCAATCTATTGGCATGGAAAATCTGCAGAATACAAAGCCCTCTGTGTTCAAGCCTATAATGTTGCAAAAGCCAAACTTGATAAAGAGCTTTTAAATACTCATAATAAGCCAATTGCAATTGTTGCTGACCTTGACGAAACAGTATTAAATAACACCCCCTTTAACGAGATGCTAATTGATGAAAGGCTTGATTATAATCAAGATTTATGGTCTGTTTGGGTTAATAAAAAGATCGCTACAGCAGTACCTGGATCATTAGATTTTTTCAATTATGCTTCCAAAAAAAATGTTGAAATAATTTATTTATCCAATAGATTAGTTGAAAATTACGAACCAACAAAAGAGAATTTAATTGACTTGGGTTTTCCATTCAATCATTCAACAAAAATGTTGTTAAGAACTGAAACTAGAGACAAAGAACCAAGAAGAAATGAACTCAGTAATTATGAAATTATTTTATTTCTTGGAGATAATCTTGGAGATTTCCATCAGGATTTTTTTGATAAAGATAACCTAGGGCGTTGGGATGCTACTTTAAGGCATAAAGATGATTTTGGAGATAAATTTATTTTATTTCCTAATTTAATTTATGGTAATTGGGAACAAGGATTTGAAGAATAAGTTTTGAGACACTTAATAGTACTAACGATCCTTTTTTTATCATGTAATTTACCACTTGATGACTGCATAGAAGTTTACTTAATTCGGCATGCAGAAAAGGATAGGTCTGATCCCTTGAATAAAAATCCTCATTTAAGTGAAAAGGGAATAAAAAGATCTTTATTGTGGAATGGATATTTTGAAAACAAAGAAGTTAACAGCATATATTCAACAAACTACAATAGAACGATAGAAACCGTTCTTCCTGTCTCTATTGCTAAAGGAATTAAGCCAACAATTTATTCTGCCTCTAATATCAGCTATGAATCATTTCTGAAAAAGGAAAAAGGAAATAAAGTTCTAGTAGTTGGACATAGTAATACAATTCCAGGCTTTGTAAATAAATTAATAGAAGACAACTACTATAATCAAATAAATGATACTGTAAATTCAAATTTATATATTGTAAAAAAATGCTCAGAAGAAATTAATCACTATGTCGTACAAATTGATTCTTTACAGAACTAGAATTTTTCTGCTATTAATTTTGTTTATAGTTGCTGGTTGTGGTAATGAAGAAGGTTCAAGTAATAATAATATTGACGATGACCAAGTTCAAGAAAAAAACAATGTTCTTTTAATTATAGCTGATGATCTTGGCCTAGATGCAACTGTAGGCTATAATATTGGAAATCAAAAACCAAGTATGCCAACACTTCAAAAGCTAATTAACAGTGGAATAAAATTCAATAATGTTTGGTCCAACCCAGTTTGCACGCCCACTAGAGGCACAATTTTAACGGGTAAATATGGCTACAGAACCTCCGTATTAAAAGTTGATGATGTACTATCAACATCTGAGGCTTCAATATTTAAAAAACTCAATGATAATACCAACTACAACTCCGCTTTCATTGGGAAGTGGCATCTTTCAGGTAGACCACCAGATCGTAATCATCCAAATAATATGGGAATTGAATATTATTCTGGAATTCTTGGAGGCGGCGTTCAAAATTATTTTAACTGGACGTTGTCAAAAAATGGACAAAACTCAAACGTGAATCAATACATAACATCTTTTTTTACCGATGATGCTATTAGTTGGATTAATGATCAGAGTAATCCGTGGTTTCTATGTCTTTCCTATAATGCGCCCCATACACCTTTTCATCTTGCACCAACAGATCTGCACAGCCAAGGTGCTTTGCCAGATGATGATATTAGTATTGAACAAAATCCTCTTCCCTATTATTTTTCAATGATTGAGGCTATGGATACTGAAATTGGTAGATTAATTGAAAGTATTGGAAGTGATGTACTCAATAATACAACAATTATTTTTATAGGAGACAATGGAACACCAAACCAAGTAGCTCAACAATACAACTCAAGGAGAGTTAAAGGAACTTTATACAAAGGTGGGATCAATATTCCTATGGTTATTTCAGGAAACAAGGTAACCAGACTAAGTGTGAGTGATAACTCTTTGATTAACACAACGGACTTGTTCTCTACAATCTCAGAACTATGTGGTATTGAAAATAGTGATATATACGACAGTAAAAGTTTTGCTGGAATTCTTAATTCAAATTCATCAAGTAATAGTAGAGATTACATCTATTCTGAATTTGGAAACAACGAATATGCTATCAGAAACTCTACACACAAATACATACATTTTGAAGATGGAACTGAGGCATTATTTAATTTATCCGTTAACGAATTTGAAAGACCAAATTTGCTTATGCAAAATCAACTTCCATTGTCAAGTAATGACAGTCAAAACAAGGATGCATTAATAGATAGATTGAGTCAAATTAGAAATTAATATTCGTTTTAAATTAACATTATGAACAGCCTAAAATTGATTGTTTTTGTTTTTCTCAGTCTTACAGTTAATGCTCAGGAATTGTATTTCCCTGGTCAAGACTGGGAAGAAAGGAAGCCTGAATCATTGGGGTTTTCAAATGAAAAAATTAAAGAGGCCATTCAATTTGCAATAGGCAATGAAAACTCAGTAGATAGGAATTTAAAAAATGCTATTATTTCAGCATTCGGTTACGAGCCAGGGTTTGAGATAAAAGGCCCTACAAAACCTCGAAAAGGCCCAAATGGACTAATAATTAAAGATGGATATATCATAGGTAAGTGGGGCGATGTAAGCAGGGTGGATATGACATTTAGCGTTACTAAAAGCTACCTCTCAACTGTAGCTGGGTTGGCCTACCAAAAAGGTTTATTCAATCTGAATGAAAAAATAAATACCTACATAAATGATGGGAAATTTTCTTCTGACCATAATAAAGAAATTACATGGCATCACCTACTAAACCAATCTTCACAATGGAAAGGAAATTTATTTGGGACCTTTGATTGGGCTGATAGACCGACTAGAAATCTAAGTATTGAAGAGCTAAAAACACAAGAAATTGCTAAACCAGGAAAAGCATATAAGTATAACGACGTTAGGGTAAACTTACTTTCATTTTCACTATTAAAGATATTGGAGGAACCTCTTCCGGAAATTTTAAAAAGAGAAATAATGGATCCGATCGGGGCATCTTCAAGTTGGAGGTGGTACGGATACGAAAAATCTAAGTTAAATTTAAACGGATCTGTTGTTAGCTCCGTTAGTGGTGGTGGCCACTTTGGAGGTGGCCTCTTTATTAACTCATTGGACCATGCTAGATTTGGGTTATTATTCTTAAACAAAGGTAAGTGGAAAAACAAATTATTATTGAGTCCTAATTGGATCGAACTAGTTCAAGTGCCCTCAAAAAACAATGAATCGTATGGATATATGTGGTGGTTAAATAAGGGCGAAAGAAAGTGGGAGAGTCTGCCAGAAAATATTTACTACGGTGCTGGATTTGGCGGAAATTATGTTGTTGTTATTCCAGATTACAACCTTGTTATTGTGGCAAGGTGGATTGATTCATCAAAAATTGGAGATTTTGTGAAAAAAATAGTTGACTCACAATTATAAGCAATAAATTAAAAACCCCTTTTTTATTTGAAGGGGCTTTGTATTTTAAAAATTCGATAATATCTATTTTGGTAATTGAGCTGGGTTAAAGTAATACTCTTCTCTGTAAATCTCTCCCTCATCATTGAAATGATGCACCAAGTGTTGAAAAATTGTAGATGTATTTCCACTTTTTTTATTTTTAAAATCCATTTCCCACCAAGAAATCACAACTGTTCCATCTCCTTCATACTCTAAAAGATCTGGGTATCCAAACTCCCTAATATCAACTAATTCCAAAACTTCCGCATATGCACTAAAGTCTTTAAATTCCTCTTCTAGTGTTTTAGCTTTATTGAAAGGAACGCTATTCATTACGTCGTAAAACCTTGCTGTTGGTAAATAATGGCTTTTGATTTTTTCAGGGTCCATAGTTTCATAAGCTTGAATAAGTAATCTTACTTTGGAAACATATGGGTGATCTTTATAGATGATACCATTTTTTGTAGTTTGATAAGCATCGTAACCTTTATTCCAAAGAACTTGATCATCCATAATACTTACGTAAGCAATTTTTTTTCCATCGCTTGTCATTCTAAAGTTAGCATGCCTAGGCATATTCAATTCTAATCCAGTATTTTTATCATATCCAGTCATCCAAGTGTAGGTTGAAACATCAAGTATCCCGTCTTTTTTATACTCAAAGACGTCCGGATAAGAACCTCCGTAATGCTTAATCTCAAAGTTTTGAACATTCTTGCTCAAGTAATTTGACCTTCCTAACAATTGCTGGAGTGTTCCAGGCTTAGTTCTCATAGTAGAGTTTCTCCACACAAATCCATCAGCAACGAGACTTTTAATTTTTTCTAAATCTCCTTTAACAAACGCTTCGTTGAATTGATTTACGATCTCTATGGCTGGGTGCTCAATATATATTTTACCATTTGCTTTTTTTTGAGCAAATGAAACAGAGTAACAAGTAATAAAAATATAAATAATTATTTTTTTCATTGTAAATAGTTTATTGTTAATAAGCATTAAATTATCAAAATTTAAGATTACTTTTTTTTAAAACTAGGATTGTTTGTAAAAATTAATGCTTCATTAAAAAATTACACGTTTTTTAAAGATTTATGTAAAATTATCTATCAAAATATAATTGATTAATAAATTTTTTCAATTCTAGTTTTACTGTAAGATCAAACTGACAAATATTTATACATTTACAAAACAACTAATAAAGGAATCGTGCATACAAAAAAAGATTATTGGATTCAGATTTTAATAGCATATTTATTTTTGGCGATTGGAATTGTAATTATAATCTTTTTTAAAGAATATAATCTATTAGCACTTCTTTTTTTAAGTTTTTCTCTTTTGTGGATTTTCAAAGCTGTCAAGGTGTTTCGTTCGCTAAAAGATAAGAATGTCTATCCTAAGAAATTTGTTCTATTAAACCGTTGGGCTAAGTGGAGTCTTAACCCGAAGAGATTTTGGTATGTATTTTTAATTTCACTTTTGTTTGGGGCTATAATTGGAATTTTGATGGTAGCTTAAAAAAGCTAATAAAATTATCTTCAAAAAAGGAGGTAAAGAAATGCAGGAATCATTAAAGTTTATTTGATAGAAAACATATACTTTCTCAACCTTAACTTGGTTCGAAAATGGTTCGATAATTAAATCACTAAAAACAAAAACCCTCATAGTCAATGACTTAGAGGGTTTAAGGGTGGTCCCACCTGGGCTCGAACCAGGGACCAAATGATTATGAGTCATCTACTCTAACCAACTGAGCTATGGGACCGTTAACTTGGCAAATTTAATACTATTCGTTAAATATTTAATTTGATTCAAAATTTAAATTTTTATCAAAAATTTCTTCAACTAACCCGTCTACCAAAAGTTTGAATTCTGAAAGGTTTTTTAAATCAAAAATGGAATCATATTTTCTGTGCGATAGCTTTTTTCTGACTACGTTAGTGCCTGAGTTTATTGATTTTAGCAAAATTAAACCTGGCTCAACTGATTTAATTTTTTTATTTGATTCCAAATATATTAGTGAATAACACAGTAACTGAAAAAGTTCTTTTTTCCTTTTTTCAGTTAATTGATCAAATTCTTCAAATGAAAGTGAAGAAGAAGTTATACTCCCGCCCGTTTTATAGTCTATTATTTTCATATGACCATTTTCCGTTTGAATTCTATCAATAAATCCTCTTAATTTATACTTTATTTTGGATTTCTTAGTGACAAAGGAAGTTGATATCTGATCTTCCACTGAAATAAGTTTTATTTCAATACCATTTTTTATTTTTTTTATATCGAGGTCTATCAGGGCGATAATTGCCATTTTTAAAACATCAAAGGCAATTAGGTTCTTGCCTCTTTTAAAACTTTTTCCATACTCTTGCTGAAACCTATTATTAATTACTTTTTCATGATTTTTTTTAAGCCCTTTTAATTTATTTTCATCTAGAATTTGACCTACTAAAGGTTTATATAAATCTTGCATTGAATTATGGAATATCCTTCCAATACCCAAAGCTTCAGGATTTTCTACAACATTCTTATATTCATCTGTTTTTAACAAATAATTATCAAAAAAGGTCAATGGATTTTCAATGTAAGTAGTTAAAGAGGAAGGTGAAAATCCAGAATCAGCAATATTTTTTAATTTTTTGATAACTCCTTTTGATTTATCAAATGAGTAATTAACAGCTTCTTTTGTCGGGATTTCAAACTGGGCATTGAAATAGTTTATCTGGTAATTGTCTTTTTTGAGCAACTCTAACTGGTATATAAATCTACTTTTCTCACCGCTACTTACCCCCTCGCTAACTGAATTATAAATTAGACTTACGTTTTTGGCTTTAAATAATAACCTAAAGAAGTCATAAGCCTCTCTTGCGTCTGCCTCATCAATTGTTGGGATTTCAAATTTTTTTCTTAGATCATAGGTAAGTAACGAGTTTGTAAAATTATTATTAGGTAAGATGCCGTCATTTGCAGAGCAAAAAATTACGTTTTCAAATTCAAGAGCTCTAGATTCCAGAAGCCCCACTATTTGAATATCTGCATTTAAATCACCATATAAGTTAATGCTCTGGTTTTTAAGTATATCATTAAATATTTCTTTTAAAGACCTGAAACTAATGTCAAAGCCATAGCTAATTTGAAATTTTTGAACTATAAATAATATTTTACGCAAACTTATTAGCTGATCATAATATATGTCCACGTTTAACTTATCCTCGCATAAGTCAGTAAAATTTAATAGTTCTTCAACAATTGTCTTATTTGTCATTCTAAAAAACCTACCTATTTGAGATAGTTTTAATGACTCGATAAATTTTTTAGACAAATAAGTAATGTTTAATGTCTTGATTTTAAGATTAAATATTTCGATATCCTTTTCTTCTTGGAATACGGTGTTGAAAATATTGTTCTCTATTATTTTAAGTACGTCTCTAAAATAAAAGCTGGAGCCCTCTCTTCCTCCATACAGTTCAAAAAACAAGTTATAAAATTTAAGTAATGGCATTTCAGACATTGGAAATGATAGTGATAAATTATAAGATTTGAGTTTTTTAGGAATGGCATTAAGCATGGGTAAAACCAGATCTTGATTGGGAAGAATAATGGCAGTTTTTCCTCTTAAATCACTAATTATGTTAGATACAATATTAATCTGATTTACATTTTTTGTAGCTGGGTATATGTTGATTATTTTTTTTTCAGATAGTTCATTGTGTTCAAAGTCAAATATATTAGACTTGTAATGATCCCAGCTGTTTTTATATTTCCTAAAAAAATGTCCTGATTGATTGATTGTGTTATTTGTAAATGACTGATCACAATCCCAAAAGATTTGGGCTTTATTATTAGATAGTAAGTGTTCAATTATATAAGCCTCAATATTTGAAAGCGAGTTTAATCCTAAAATTAAAAAGTTATAATTTTTATGTGCATTGCTATATAATTCAATATTTTTTTCTGCATCCAGGTGAATTAAGCCTTTGTTTGCGCAATTATTTTGTCTGAGCTTTTGAATAAATAGCTCTGAGATTTTTGGTAGAATTTTCCAAAACTCTAATTTAAATTCATCCTCTTCATTGATCGCATTTATTTTTTTTATCTCAAAAAGATAATTTAAAACTTCCTGATCACTGTTGTTTGACATTTGAATATCATTCAGGTCTTTTAAAAAAATGTTTGCCCATTTTCTAAAGGAATTATAATTTTCAAAATCATTTTTTTTTGAAATCTGCATGTAGCTTTCATAAAGGTAGAATAGAATCGTAGTCTTCTCCGTTTCCTTATTGTCTGCAATTCGCTCTATAAAATCATCTATACTATAAATTTCAGGCGATATTGAAATCTTGTTTAGCTTACTTTGAATTGCTTTTTTTAAGAAAATTTTTGACCTTCTATTGGGAATGACAATTACAGTCCTTTCAAGAGAATTTACATCTAAAGACTTTTTAATTGCTTTTTCAAAAAAGGAATTCATTGTTTATTAAAAATAAAAAAAGCGCCTAAGTTTTAGGCGCTCTTTTGTTGTTTTATGATTTAAGGGTGATTGTTTTACTCTACAACCTTAAATTCTACCCTTCTATTGGTAATTCTTCCGTCTCTTGTATCATTTGAGGCTTTTGGATTGTCTTCACCAAATCCTTTTGTAGAAAGCCTTGATTCCTCAACACCCTTTTCAACTAGGTGAGACTTTACCTTACCAGCTCTTTCCTCAGAAAGTTTTTGATTAAAAGCTTTAGGTCCTGACGTATCAGTATGTCCTTCAATTGAGAAATTTGTATTTCCAAATTTTGACATGATATCATAAACACTAATCAACAGGTCTATTGCTTCGTCCTTAAGGTCAGCCTTGTTTAATTCAAACTGAACTGTTGCTCCCAATTCATTCAGTGCATCAATTGCTTCCTGAGTTGGATTTGGACAACCTTCGTTATCAGCAAGACCAGCTTCAGTAGGACACTTATCCTTTGGATCAGCGATTCCATCACCATCAGTGTCGGGACAACCCCTAAACCTTCTTAATCCGGCTTCTTCTGGACATGCATCTTTAGCATCTTCAATACCATCACCATCTGTATCAGGACAACCTCCAAACTTTGCTAAACCAGCAACATCTGGACATTTATCTTCTGGGTCAGCAATACCATCACCATCAGAATCTGCACAACCATTAAACTCTGCTGTACCAGCAGTCGTTGGGCATGAATCATCTTTATCAGGAATTCCATCACCATCTGTATCAGGACATCCGTTAAATTCTTCTAATCCTGGTTCAAAAGGACAATCATCAAACTTGTCATATATGCCATCTTCGTCGGTATCTTTACCTCCAAAATTGATCGCTAATGATACATTGTGTTGCCAATGTGTATTGACGCCAGGTGCATAATAAACTGTTCCTGGACCACCATCATTTTCAAATGCTTTTCTATATACAGTATTAAGCTTTATAAATGCTTTATTGCCAATTGGGAAATCAACACCAACACCAGCGTTTAGTGTGTAGGCATTTATGTCATCAACATTTGCTTGACCTAGACCACCCTCTAGGAAAGGTGAAAACTTGAAAAATGTTAGTTTTGGAAGAGCTTTAGAAACAAACAGGTCTGTGGTGATCATTGTTTTTTCTGGTCCCTTTCCATCAACATAACCTGGGATTGCATTGGTATTACCTATTTGATCAAATTTATTCAATGATAATCTTAAACCAATAGAAAATCCATTGTCTGTATATCTGGAAACACTAGCTGTACTAAAAAATGTTTGGATATTCCAGTATTTATCTACGGCAAAGTAATCCTGAAATAAATCATTACATCCGTCGCACAAACCTTCTTGTGCGGTGCCATAAAAGTTTACAGCACTAGTTCCCAAGCTGATTTGCCATGGATTATTTTTATCTTGAGACAATGATTTTGTTGTAAAAAGAACCATTGAAAAGACAAAAAATATTTTTACGAAATTATTCATGTTAGTAGTTTTTAAATCGATTTTGCCACAAACTTAATGAATTTCAATGAAATACATCAATATTTTGACCTTATTGCAATGATTCAACCCCCATTAAATTAATGACTTTAGGTGCTAATTAGGTCAATAATTGATATTTTATTACCAAGATATATTAGAAATGCCTCTCTAACTCGATATGAATTCTTTTCTAATTCAGAAATATAGTTTATAATTTGATTATTATCTGATATTTTGGGTTTCCCAGTTTTATAATCTAATATTGAAACTTCATTATTTTCATGAAAAATCATTCTATCAGGCTTAATCACTTTACCATCAGAAAGGTATATTTCCCTTTCGCTGTATATATTATCACTATTTACAAAGAAATGACTCAACTTTTTGTTATTAAATACTGATTTTACCATTTTAATCATTTTATTCTTATCATTCTTTGAAAACAACCCTCTGTTAAAAAAATCATTAACTACAATTTCTATTTGCTTTTTACTTTCAGTTTTTGCTATAACGTCATGAAATACACTTCCAAAATGTGATGTTTTTTTTGACCTATTTAAGTTTTTTCTAACAGCATTAAAATCATGAGCTTTTACTTTACATAAAGTTTTAATTGATTTTTCAGACAAATATTGACCTTTACTTTTTTGTTTATTTGAGTTCCCCCATCTAAAATTATAAAGTGTTCCATTTATATTGGTGGTAGTGTAAGTCTTCTGATTGGAGTATGAGTGACAAATATCAGCTACACTTGAGAAATTCTCACCTTTAGAGGTATTTGTTATGATGTGGTTTTGGGAAATAGCCCTTGATAAGGCAACATAAATAAGATTTAATGAGTCTAAAATCATTTCGTTATTTTTTTCTTGAAAAACAGCTTTAGATTTATTATCAAAGTACTTCAAAGAGTTTTTAAAATCAACGAAAATTGGTGTGGTTATTTTTGAAGATTGATACTGTATCCATGTTTTAAAATTTGACTTTTGCAAACTAAAATCAAAGTATGGCAGTATTACCAAGCTGAATTCCATCCCCTTTGCCTTGTGAATTGTTAGGACGTTAACTGAATTGGAGTTGTTTATGAACGTTGCTTTTATTTTGTCTTTTTTCTTATTCCAATAACTGTAAAAGGTTTCCTTTCTATATGAACTTGATAGTTCATAATTTAGAATCTCGTCCAATAAAAATTGGATATGTAAAAGGTTTTTGTCAAAGAATTTAAGATTGTTGATCAGGTAAACTATTGACTCATAATCACTAGAGCCGTAAAAAATTTTGAAATCTAAATCAAGAATATTTGAAAAAATCAACTCTGTTTCATCCTCAAGGTTATTTTGAACAAAATCATATTTATCACGCAGATTATTAACATGAGTGTAATACTTAAGAATTTCCTTAATATGCTCCTTGTTTTTAGGGTCAACCTTCAAGCCTAAAAATCTTACTAATATTCTTACTTCCTCAATTGATGAAAAAGTAGAAATTTCATCAGACCTTACATCAATATTATTTTCAATTAAAAAAGAGGATATCTGGCTACATTGATCATTTTTTCTACATAATATGGCAATATCTTTATAATCGAAACCTTCTCTGATTTTATCTTTAATAATGTTCAAAACACTTAAACTAGTTTGCTCTTTGTAGTCTTTTTCTTGATCAATAAATGTAATTGTTGTTATTCCACCCGGTTTTTTATTTGAATTCTGGTCTAAGTTTCCATAAAGTTCATCAACCCTGTCCAGGTTTAGTTTTGAAGATATAAATTTGAAAAAGTTATTATTAAAGCTTACAATTTGCTCACAGCTTCTAAAATTAATTTTTTTAGGTATAAGTTCAGGTTTTATATAAAAGGGTGAGCTTTGTTTTAATGATGAGAAAATTTCAGGATTAGCACCTCTCCATCTGTAAATTGACTGTTTAGGGTCTCCAACAAGGAATATACTTCCATGATTTTCGTTTACACCTTCATTAAGTACTGAATGTGATGACAGTGG
>CABZKA010000013.1 GCA_902526165.1 uncultured Bacteroidota bacterium | reverse complement strand
ACTTAGCTCCAACTACAAGCTCAATAATTCAGATGCTAGTTGGTGATATAATTGCAATTTCTTTGATGAAATTGAAAAATTTCGATGAAAAATCATTTGCAAAGTTTCATCCGTCTGGGTCGTTAGGAAAAAAACTAACCTTGACTGTAGCAGATATTCTAGATATTGATTTAAAACCAATGGTTTCAGTTGATGATACGTTTAAGCATGCAATTGATGAAATCTCTTCAAAAATGTTAGGAGCGACAGTGGTTATGAATGAAAAAAAAATAGTTGGTATAATTACAGATGGTGATGTAAGGAGAATTCTTAGTAAGCATAAAGACCCACTATCACTAAAAATAAATTCTTTTATAAAAACTCCTCCACTTTTTGTAGACCATCAATGCTTAGCCACAGATGCTCTTAAATTAATGAATTCTAAGAAGATTTCTCAATTAATTGTTACCAAAAAAAGTAAATATTTTGGAATGATTCACATCCATCAAATTTTAAAATCAGGAATATAATATGGCTAGTGTTGACCCTAATGAAATGTCTTTTTTAGACCATCTTGAGGATCTGAGGTGGCATATTTTGAGAGCTTTAATGGGAATTGTTTTTGCCGGTTCAATTGCATTTATATTTAAAGACTACATTTTCGATAATATTATTTTTGGTCCAAAAGACCCTAACTTTATTACTTACAGATTACTATGTGAATTCTCTAATCTCATCGGTTTGAATGATAGCTTTTGTATAACGGAATTACCATTCAGAATTCAAAGCAGAACAGTTTCTGGACAATTTTCAGCTCATATAATGACATCAATTGCAGCGGGATTTGTTATTTCATTTCCCTACGTTTTGTACCAATTTTGGAGTTTTATAAGTCCAGGTCTCTACAGTAACGAAAAGAAATATGCAAAAGGGTTTATTTTTGTTTCAAGTTTGTTGTTTTTTATTGGAGTTTCATTTGGCTACTATGTTGTTTGCCCTCTATCGATCAATTTTTTAGGAAATTACTCTGTCAGTCAAGAAGTTTTTAACGATTTTGATTTAAGTAGTTACATTTCACTGGTCAGAGCTTCAGCATTGTCAGCCGGTATTATTTTTGAACTTCCAATAATAATTTATTTCTTGACAAAAGTAGGCTTAGTAACACCTGAAATTTTGGTAAAATATAGAAAATATGCTTTGGTTTTTGTTCTTATTCTCGCAGCAATAATTACCCCACCAGATGTTGCTAGTCAAATAATTGTCGCAATTCCAATTTTAATTTTATACCAAATTAGTATATATATTTCAAAAATTGTTTTTAAAAATAAATGATTCTAAAAACATCAAATATTGTAAAAGAATATAAAAGCAGAAAGGTTGTTGATAATGTCAATATAGAGGTTTCTCAAGGTGAGATTGTAGGGCTACTGGGTCCAAATGGTGCCGGAAAAACTACATGTTTTTACATGATGGTTGGTTTGATTAAATCAGATTCGGGATTAGTCTTACTAAATGACAAGAATATTTCTAATAAACCTATGTTTGAAAGGGCAAAACTTGGAATAGGGTATTTAGCCCAAGAAGCTTCAGTTTTTAGAAAATTAAGTGTTGAAGATAATATTAAAGCAGTTTTACAGATTGGTAATTTATCAAAAATTGAACAGAATAAAAAACTGGAGGAACTGATTGAGGAGTTTAGCTTAGAAAAAGTCAGAAAAAATAGAGGTGATTTACTTTCAGGTGGTGAAAGAAGAAGGACTGAGATTGCAAGGGCGTTAGCAACAGAACCCAAGTTCTTACTTCTTGATGAGCCATTTGCCGGTGTTGATCCTATTGCAGTTGAAGAAATTCAAAAAATTGTTTTCCAACTAAAAAATAAAAATATTGGAGTTTTAATCACTGACCATAATGTTCAAGAAACACTAGCGATTACCGATAAAACATATTTAATGTTTGAAGGATCTATTTTGAAAGATGGCAAGCCAGAGGATTTGGCCAAAGATAAAGTTGTTAGAAAGGTCTATCTAGGCCAAAATTTTATCTTTAGAAAAAATAGATTCAATGATTTACAAAAGTAAATTGAAAGAGCTGTTTATAGGATCTTTTATTGAAGTTCAAAAGATCTGTACCATACTTGACGATTTTAACATAAAATATATAATTCAGGATCAAAAAAAATCTGCAATTTTAGCTGGTTTTGGAATAACCAATTTATTTTACACCCACAGATTACTTGTCTATGAAAATGATTATGAGCTTGCCATAAAAATTTGCAAAAATTAAAAATCTAGTTTAGTTTGATTATTTGATCCATCATTATCTTCATTTGAATCAATTTTTTCATCTACAACTTCAATATTATTCAAATCGTTAACTGGGGGTTGATATGGAATTGGGTCAAGTTTATTAATCAGTTTAATTTCTTTTTGATCAAGTTGGTTTCCTTTTGCTTTTAATCCTTTTACAGCTATATAACTTGATATATCAATTTTTTTACTTTCAATTGATTTATCTTTATAAACAATCTCAATCATAGGTTTCCAGTCTGTTAAAACTATTTCTGTTATTATATCTTTTGATTTTTCAATATAATTTTGTGTTCCTTTTGTAATGCCAATAATAAATCTTTTGATAAAATATTTTTTCTTTTTTAGATTATTGTATATGATTGTGAATGGTTTAACTCTATCTAATTTTTCCATTATTATCATATCTTCAGGAAAATGCATGTTAAGGTCAGGTTTAACAATTTTAAATGTACCCGATTGTTGAAAAATAATTAGATCGTCGTCTGCCTTAAACTCACCTAGTAATTCACCTCTGTCATCAACATTTATTCTTTGAACTGTTTCATCAAACCAAATTTTTCTTGGTTTTAATGTAGATAAACCTTGTTCTTTAAAAAGCACCTTTTGTACTGTGTGCTTTGATACTATATTTCCCTTAACTGATCTACCTTTAATTGATAAATCGGCAAAATCTAAATCCCATTTCAGTTTTTTTATTGAACCTGACTGTCTTAGAACTATTGTTACTATCTCAGCTTCACCGTTAGGGTTTGAGGTTAAATGAAGAATACTTGTTTTTGGGTGTTCAGAGGTCAAATTATATACCTTATCTCTTGTTACACCAGTAACATTGAATCTTTTTATATATGTTATACCAGTTTTACCATCTTTATATATCATATTGTAGATTGTTCTAGAGTCTCTTTTTTTAAAAACAGCCACATGTTCAATTCCTTTTTCAATGAATTTCTTATTTTCAACTCTGCTTACAATCATATTACCTCTCTTAGTAAAAACTATAACGTCATCAATATCAGAACACTCTTCAATATATTCCTCTTTTCGAAGGGATGTTCCTATAAAACCTTCCAATCTGTTTACATAAAGTCTTGCATTTCTTACAACAACTTTTTTAACATCAACATCATCGAAAATTTTGATTTCAGTTTTTCTGTTTCTATTCTTTCCGTACTTTAATTTTAAATCTTTAAAATATTTTATTGCAAAATCATTTAAGTTTTCCAAATTATGATTAGTCTTTTTTATTTCATCTTTTATCTGATCTATTTTTTTATCTGCTTTATCAATATCAAACTTTGAAATTCTTTTAATTTTAATTTCAGTTAACTTAATTATATCATCTTCAGAAACTACTTGTTTAAGTAATTTTAAATAAGGTTCAAGACCGTCTCTTATGGCATCAAGTACCAGTTCCCATGTATCTTTATCTTCAATTAGTCTATAAATCCTTTTTTCAATAAATATTTTTTCAAGTGTAGATGAATGCCACACTAAATTTAATTCCCGTAATTTATTCTCTAATTCCTTTTTGAGTAATTCTTTTGTATTAAAAGTTGATTTTGTCAACATATCTGATACACCAGTGAAAAGTGGTTTATTATTTTCGATGATGCAACCTAAAGGAGAAATTGAAACCTCACAATTGGTAAAAGCAAAAAGTCCGTCTATCGTCTTATCAGGGGAAACTCCAGATGGTAAGTGAATTAAAATTTCAACATTTGAAGCTGTATTATCTTCAATTTTCTTCACTTTTATTTTTCCCTTATCATTAGCTTTTAATATGGAATCTATCAAAGAACTGCTTGTTGTTGTGTATGGTATTTGAGTTATTACCAGTGTATTTTTATTTAGCTGGTTGATTTTTGCTCTAACTTTAATCCTTCCACCTCTTTTTCCATCATTATAGTTTGTTATGTCAACATCTCCCTCAGTTGGAAAATCTGGATATAATTGAAACTTTCTTCCTTTTAAGCATTTGATAGATGCATCTATGAGTTCAATAAAATTATGAGGAAGTATTTTTGTAGATAATCCTACAGCAATTCCTTCAGCACCCTGAGCAAGAAGCAAGGGAAATTTTACTGGAAAATTCACTGGTTCTTTTCTTCTACCATCGTACGATAGTTGCCAGTTTGTAATTTTAGGGCTATAAATAACATCAAGTGCAAACTGAGAAAGCCTAGCTTCAATATAACGAGAGGCTGCTGCAGAATCACCAGTCAATATATTTCCCCAGTTTCCTTGGGTATCAATTAATAAATTTTTTTGTCCAATCTGAACAATTGCATCTGAAATACTTGCGTCGCCATGAGGATGATATTGCATAGTGTGTCCAACAACATTTGCAACCTTATTAAATCGCCCATCATCCAAATCTTTCATAGAGTGTAAAATTCTTCTTTGTACCGGTTTTAAACCATCTTCAATAGCTGGAACTGCTCTTTCTAAAATAACATAGGAAGCATAATCGATAAACCACTCCTTGTACATTCCGGAAATTGGAACTAAAAAATCATCTTTTTCAAATTCTTCTTCAATCATGCCGTGTCAATGTTAACTTTTAAATTCTCAATTATAAAATTTTGCCTATCGGGTGTGTTCTTACCCATATAAAATGCTAAAAGATCCTCCACACTAGTTTCTTTGTTTATAATAATAGGATCTAACCTAATACTATCACCAATAAAATTCTTGAATTCATTTGGTGAAATCTCTCCAAGACCTTTAAACCTGGTTATTTCGACTTTAGGACCTAACTTATCACACGCTTCACTTTTTTCATTTTCTGAATAACAATAGATTGTTTCCTTTTTATTTCTGACCCTAAACAGTGGTGTCTGTAATATGAAAAGATGACCTTCCTTTATAAGCTCAGGAAAAAACTGAAGGAAAAAAGTTATGATCAATAGCCTAATATGCATCCCATCAACATCAGCATCAGTTGCTATAACAATTTTATTATATCTTAATTTTTCTATTCCCTCTTCAATATTTAATGCTGCTTGCAACAAATTAAATTCCTCATTTTCATAAACAATTTTCTTAGTCATCGAATATGAGTTAAGTGGTTTACCTCTCAAACTAAATACCGCTTGAGTATTTACATCTCTCGACTTAGTTATTGAGCCACTTGCAGAGTCTCCCTCAGTTATAAATATTGTCGACTCCAATCTTTTTTCATTGCTCATATCACCTAAATGGACTCTGCAATCCCTCAATTTTTTATTGTGCAAACTTGATTTTCTTGCTCTTTCTCTAGCTAATTTTCTTATACCAGAAAGTTCTTTTCTTTCTCTTTCTGCTTGAATGATCTTTCTTTGAATTGCTTCTGCAACATTCGTGTTCTTGTGAAGAAAATTATCTAAATTTTTAGAAATAAAATCTATTATATATGAACGTACTGTTGGTAGGCCACCTCCCATTTCGGTTGATCCAAGTTTAGTTTTTGTCTGAGACTCAAAAACGGGTTCCATAACCTTGATACTTATGGCTGATATTATTGATTTTTTTATGTCTGAGGAATCATAATTCTTTTTGAAAAAATCTCTTATAGTTTTAACTATTGCTTCCTTGAAAGAATTTAGGTGAGTTCCACCCTGACTTGTGTTTTGCCCATTAACAAAGGAATAGTACTCTTCACTGTAATGTTTTTTATTATGAGTTATAGCAATTTCTATATCTTTTCCAAGAAGATGAATAACTGGATATAAAAAATCGTCAATATTATTATTGTCTTTGATAAGGTCTTTCAACCCATTTTCTGACTTAAATTTTTCACCATTAAATATTATCGAAAGACCAGGATTTAAGTATACATAGTATTTAATCATCTTGGCTATGTATTCATTTCTAAATTTATAATTTTTAAAAATTGATGAATCTGGTTGAAAAATAATTGATGTTCCTTTTCTTTTACTCGATTCTTCGATAGGTGGTGAATCTACAATTTCGCCTAATTCAAAATTTACAATCTTTGATTGCCCATCTCTGATGGACTCAACCTTAAAAGATGAAGAAAGTGCATTAACAGCTTTTGTTCCAACTCCGTTCAGGCCAACAGACTTCTTGAAAGCTCTTGTATCGTACTTTCCTCCTGTGTTCATTTTTGAAACGACATCAACAACTTTACCCAGTGGAATACCTCTACCATAGTCTCTAACTTTAATGATATTATCCCTAAGCGTAATTTCAATTGTTTTGCCAGCTCCCATTACAAACTCGTCAATTGAATTATCAATAATTTCTTTGAGTAAAATATATATACCATCATCAGATGCAGAGCCATCACCTAACTTTCCAATATACATTCCAGGACGCATGCGTATATGCTCTTTCCAATCAAGTGACCTGATATTTTCTTCAGTGTAGGATGTAGAGTTTGGCATATTTAAGGATTTAAATATAAAACACTAAAGATTTATTTTGTGTCCTTATATCACAAATTAATTAACAATTATAAGGTAAGAAATGTTGAAATCTTTATTTAGTTATTGAATCTAAAGTGAATGATATCACCATCACATACAGTATAGTCTTTTCCTTCAGTTTTAAGTTTCCCAGCTTCTTTAACTTTTGCCTCCGATTGATATTCATCAAAATCATCGAACTTAATCACCTCGGCCTTTATAAAACCCTTTTCAAAGTCAGAATGAATAACCCCAGCTGCTTTTGGAGCTTTAGAGCCATTTAAAAATGTCCATGCTCTAACTTCTTTTTTTCCAGCTGTGTAAAAAGTAGATAAATTCAATAATTTATGAGCCTCATTAATTAGCAAACTAGTACCTGAATCTTTCAATCCATAATCATTTAAAAAAACTTGCCTGTCCTCATAACTATCTAATTCATTAATTTCCTGCTCAATTTTTGCAGCTATGATGATAATTTTAGAATTTTCTTTTTCTAAATATTCTACAGTACTTGTTAGCAGTTGATTATTATTGTTAATCAATTTTTCATCAATATTACACACATATAAAACTGGTTTTAGAGTAAGTAATGAAAGTGGTTTTAAATATTTTTCAAAAGAAATATTATCAATATTAAAATCTCTCAATGACAATCCCTTTTTAAGGTGTTCGATCAACTCTTCAATATATTCATACTCTTTTTTGTATTCATTTCCCCCGATTTTCAAATACTTAATTATCTTTTCTTTTCTTTTTTCTAGAGATTCCATATCCTTAAGCTGTAATTCAAAATCTACGATTTCTTTATCCCTCAATGGGTCAACGTTCCCCTCAACATGAGTAATATTTTTATCCTGATAACAACGCAATACGTGAATTATAGCATTGGTTTCTCTGATATTAGAAAGAAATTGATTACCTAACCCCTCTCCTTTGCTTGCACCTTTTACCAATCCAGCAATATCGACAATATCAACAGTGTTAGGAACAATTTTTTCAGGATCAATTAGTTCCACAATTCTATTTAACCTCTTATCAGGAATATTTACAACTCCAACATTAGGTTCTATTGTGCAAAATGGGAAGTTAGCACTCTGTGCTTTTGAGTTAGTCAGACAATTAAATAAGGTCGATTTTCCAACATTTGGTAATCCAACAATTCCTGCTTTCATTCCTCTGGATGCATAAACTTTTGTTTAGATAATAAAATGTCCTCGCTTTCTACGTTATTTTCATCTGGGATACAACAATCTACTGGACATACAGCAGCGCATTGTGGCTCATCATGGAATCCTTTACATTCAGTACATTTATCTGTTACAATAAAATAATACTCATCAGAACCAGGTATTTGATGCTTATCAGCATCAACTGACTTTCCACTGGGTAAAATCACCTGACCATTAAGTGAGGTTCCTTCAGAATATTTCCAGTCAAATGATGCTTCGTATATAGCTGTATTTGGGCATTCAGGTTCACATGCACCACAATTAATACAATCATCAGTAATTCTAATTGCCATAAATCTGTAACAAAATTAACTAATATCTTTACTTTTTAAAATTTACCCAATGAATATTAATTCAAGAATTAAATTATTGTCAAAATTAGGAAGATTTTTCTCAGATTACTTAAAAAAAAATAATAATGAATTTGATGAGATTATTTTTAGAAATGTGGATAAAAAAATTGAAGAAGTTAAATATCAAAACTCATTTTTTGATTTGGATAACATAAAAAATTGTTTTGCTTATTGGGGCCAAAATTTAAATGAAAAAAATTTAAAAAAATTAGAACCAAACTATAAAAGCGAAAATTCAAAAAATATTTTGATAATTATGGCTGGTAATATTCCACTTGTTGGATTTCATGATTTCTTATGTGTGTTTATTTGTGGTCATAAATCAATAATTAAAAAATCATCCAAAGATAGTGTTCTTTACAATTTAATTTTTAAGTTATTATTAAGTTGGGAGCCAAAATTTGAAAATTGTTTTACAATTGTTAAAAGAGTTAATTTAGAAATAGACGCTGTGATCGCAACAGGAAACAATTCTTCCACACATTTTTTTGAAAAGTATTTCAAAAAATATCCCAAAATAATCAGAAAAAACAGAAACTCAGTTGCCATACTAAACGGCAATGAGAGTCAAAAAGATTTGAAAAAATTAATGAAGGATATATTTTTATATTACGGTTTGGGTTGTCGCAGTGTTTCAAAAATATTTGTTCCTAAGGATTATAATTTAGATAAGATTTTTAAAGCATCAATAGATTGGAAAAAACTTATTAATAATAATTCATACTACAACAATTACAATTACAATAAGTCCGTATTTCTACTAAACAGTGAAAAGTTTTATGACAATGGTTTGGTAATATTAAAAGAAAGTAAAAAATTAGGATCACCAATTAGTGTGTTATATTATGAGAAATACGACTCTTTGGACAAATTAAAAAAATATTTAGATGCTAATCGATATAAATTACAATGTGTTGTAAGTAATAATCTTGTTAAAAACTCAACAAAATTTGGAATGACACAAAGCCCCACACTTCTGGAATTTGCAGATAATGTAAATACTGTTGATTTTTTGTTAAAAGTAAATGAATAAGCAAAGTGCAATACCTTATATTTTTACTAATTTGCATCACCTAAATGAAAAAGCATAATTTCAGCGCAGGTCCTAGTATACTCTCAAATGAAGTTTTTGATAAAGCATCTAAATCAATCTTAAATTTTGATGGGATTAGTTTGTCAATTCTTGAAATTTCTCATAGAAGCAAAGAGTTTGTGAATGTAATGCGTGATGCCAGAAAAATGGCTTTACATTTACTTGATCTTGATGAAGACGAATATACATCACTATTCCTTCAGGGTGGAGCCAGTCTTCAATTCTTGATGATCGCATATAACTTTTTAGAAAATAAAAGTGGCTATGTTGATACTGGATCATGGTCAACCAAGGCTATGAAAGAAGCCAAACTATTTGGAGATGTAATTGAGATTGCATCATCTAAGGAAAAAAACTTTAATTACATTCCAAAAGATTATAAAATAAGTGATGATTTTGATTATGCTCATATAACAACCAATAATACCATTTATGGGACACAATTTCATCAAATACCTGAATCACCTTGTCCCTTATTTTCTGATATGAGCTCTGACATTTTCTCCAGAAATCTCAACTTTAAAGAATTTGATTTGATTTATGCTGGAGCTCAAAAAAATATCGGACCAGCCGGTGCCACCCTTGTAGTAATAAAAAAAGAAATATTAGAAAAAATTTGCAGAACAGTTCCCTCAATGCTCAACTATCAAATTCATTTTGAAAAAGACAGTATGTTTAACACCCCACCAGTTTTCTCAGTTTATGCATGTATGCTCAGCTTAAAATGGTTAGAGAAAAAAGGGGGTATTGATGCTGTTGAAAGTTTAAATCGTAAAAAGTCAGAAATATTATATAATGAAATTGACAATGATGATGTTTTTAATGGTTTTGCAAATGTAGATGATAGAAGCATAATGAATGTTACTTTTAATCTTAATGATGAAAAAAATAAAGTTGTTTTTGATAAAATGTTAATTGAAAATAATATTTCAGGATTAAATGGTCATAGATCAGTAGGTGGCTATAGGGCTTCAATTTACAATGCAATGGATATTGCCTCTGTAGAGATACTAATCGATACAATAAAAAAATTTAAAAATTACATATAAATGATAGTCTTAGCTAATGATGGTATTTCACAAGTTGGAGAAAAAAAACTTGAAAATAATGGTTTTAAAGTACTCACTACAAATGTTGCCCAGGAACAACTAGTTGATTTCATAAATAAAAACTCAATAACATGTTTACTTGTAAGAAGTGCAACAAAAGTTAGAAAAGACATTATTGATTCTTGTAAATCATTAAAACTTATAGGAAGAGGAGGTGTTGGAATGGATAATATCGATGTTGAATATGCAAAAGCTAAAGGCTTGAGCGTAATTAATACCCCTGCAGCTTCATCCCTCTCCGTGGCTGAACTTGTATTTGCCCATTTAATGAGTTGTTCAAGGTTTTTACACGATTCAAACAGAAACATGCCCCTTGAAGGTGACTCAAATTTTAAGAAACTCAAAAAGAATTATGCAAAGGGTTCAGAATTAAAGAATAAAACAATTGGTATCATAGGTTTTGGTAGAATTGGTCAAGAGGTGGCAAAAATCGCTTATGGATGTGGGATGAATATTATATTTTGTGATCACTTTTTAAAAGAGGCCGAAATTAAAATAACCTTTTCTGATGGACAAAGTATATGTTTCACTCCTACTTTAGTAAGTTTAGACGAACTTCTTGGTAAATCTGATTATATTACCTTGCACGTACCATCTCAAAAAGGCTATTTATTAGATGAAAAGGAATTTAGTAAAATGAAAGATGGAGTTGGTATTATTAATGCAGCGAGAGGAGGCGTTTTAAATGAAGAATCTCTTATCAAATTTATAGATTCTGGAAAAATTAAATTTGCTGGACTAGATACTTTTGAAAATGAGCCTAATCCATCAATAAAAACATTAATGAACTCGAAACTTTCACTAACACCTCACATTGGTGCTGCAACTTATGAGGCACAGGAAAGAATTGGACTTGAGCTTGCCGATCAAATCATATCTATTATTCATAATTAATGATTACTAAATTTAAAACGAAATATGGCATAAAATCCAATTACCAACTAATTGTAATTTTTATTGTTTTTGGAATAACTGGTTCAACTGCTGCATTCATATCGGATCCGTTAATGGAATTTATTAATATTAAGAAATCTGATTTGAATTTTTTTGTTTACTGGACTGTGAGACTAGCTGTAATAACATTTGTTTATCAAATAATTTTATTAATTGTCGCATATTTTTTTGGTCAATTTAAATTCTTCTGGAATTTTGAAAAGAAATTATTAAAAAGAATAGGGCTTAAGAAATTTATTTCAGATTAGATTTAAACTTTTCTACCTTAGGCTTTATTACAGCAAAACAGTATGCGTTATAAGGATTTTTTGAAAAATACTTATGATGATATTCTTCAGCAACATAAAATTTGGTTTCTTTTTCTAAAGTTGTAACAATTTTATTCTCATAATATTCTTGTAATTCATCAATTTTTTTGTTTGCAATCTCAAACTTACTTTCGTTACTGTAAAATATAGCACTTCTATATTGTGTACCAACATCATTTCCTTGTCTATTTAATGTTGTTGGGTCATGAGTTTTAAAAAATATATCTAAAATTTTTTTGAAGGAAATCTTACTGGTATTAAATTCAATTTTTACTGCTTCTGCGTGACCAGTTTTACCAGAACATACTTGTTGGTAAGAGGGGTTTTTATTATTACCACCGATGTATCCAGGAAAAATATTAATTACACCTTCAACATTTTCGAAAATTGCTTCAGTACACCAAAAACACCCACCAGCAATTATAGCATAATCTTTGTTCATAAATAAACCAAATAATAAAAACCAAGTCAAAGTTATTAATTGTATACCTTTGGGCCCGCATGAAAAAAATATTTTTTTTAATCGCAATTTCTCTCACCATTTTAAACTCCTATTCCCAAGACCGTAAATCATTTGATGCATACAGGACTGAAAGGGCACCAAAATTAGATGGTTTGATTGATGATAAAGAATGGGGAAACTCTCAAAAACTTAGTGATTTTTCTCTCTGGAAACCACAGACAAGGAGTGGAAAAAAAATCCCAACAGGATATAAAACTAATGCATTTTTTATGTACGATGATGATGCGGTTTATGTTGGTGCATATTTACATCATCCAGGTGACATTCCAATGGAGCTAAGTGAGAGAGATAATCCTTGGAATTCTTTTAGCGAATTATTTTTTGTTTCTATTGATACTTATAATGACAAAGAAAATCATCATGGATTTGGAATAACAAGTGCAGGTGCTATTGTAGATGGACTTTGGTCAGGTGATTGGAATTCAGGAGGCAGGGATTACGATACAGTTTTCGAAGGTGAAATTCAAATAACAGAAGATGGATGGTCTCTTGAAATGAAAATACCTTACAGTGCATTAAGGTTCCCTGAAAAAAAAATACAAAATTGGGGCATAAATTTTTCAAGAGTTGTGGCAGATCTGGAGGAATCGTATTCATGGAGTCCTGTTGATACTAAGGTTTACGAATGGTATGAGTCACTAGGTGTTGTTAACGGATTGGAAAATATTCAACCCCCTTTGCGATTATTCCTCTATCCATATGGACAAACTGCCCTAAGTTTGAAGAATAGTTCTTCTCCCTCATCCATTTATTCTGCTGGAATGGACATAAAATATGGATTATCCAACAGTTTTACCATTGATGCCACATTGATTCCAGATTTTGGACAAGTTACTTTCGACAATGAAGAGCTCAATTTGTCTCCATTTGAACAACGATTTGATGAAAATAGAGCTTTCTTTACAGAGGGTGCTAACATATTTAAAAAAGCTGATGGTGGTGATTTTAGAGGTGGTGATTTTTTTTACAGCAGAAGAATTGGTCAAGAGGTTAGATTTGATGAAGATGAGTTTTTAGGCTCTAACGAAGAATTGGTTGATTATGACGATAAACCAAAGTTAATTAATGCTATTAAGTTTTCTGGAACTACAAATAATAAATTAAGCATAGGATTACTAAATGCTGTAACTGCTAAAGCTAATATAACAATTAGAAATGTCGATGATGGATCAGTTAGAAAAGAAAACCTATTACCTGTCACCAACTACAATGTTATCTCTTTAACGCAGCAACTGTTCAATGATTACTCTTCAATTGGTTTACACAACGCAAATGTCAACAGATCTAGCGGAGGATTAAACGCTAATAACACTGTTTTTGTGACAGATTTATATGACAATAAAAGAAATTATAATTTTTCATCCAGGTTTTATTTTAGTAAAGCACCCAGATTCTCTCAGAAAAATGGTTTCAGGGGAAGTATTTCAATTGAGGAATTAAGGGGGAATATTAGATTCTTAGCCGGCTGGGTTGGAACAGATAGATACTACAATCAAAATGAACTTGGGTACTATAATCAACAAAATAACCAAAGAGTTTATGCAAGAGTTAGATATCAACTTTTTGAAGAATTTAAAATACTAAGAAACTACAGTAATTATTTATACGTAGGTCAGACATGGAGATATGATAATTCAAGAAGAATCAGAAACGGATTTAGATTTGGTCAAAATTTTGAATTTCAAAATTTATATAAAATTGAATTTGATTTAGATTATACTGGAAAAGTTGAGGATTATTATGAGACAAGAAATGTTGATAGATTTTTAATCATTCCCTCTGATTTTGAAATGAAAATTGGTTTAAATTCAAATCCAACAAAAAGGTTCAAATATGGTATTGAATTTATGAATAAATCTTACAAAAACGAGCAGTTTAATGAAAATAAAAAATACGATAGGTTCGAATTAAATCTTGATTACCGATTTTCAAATAAATTATCAGCTAATTTTTCTACTCGAAGAGACAAAACATTAGATGACATAGGCTATCTAATGACAGAGGGTGAAAATATATATTTCGGAATCAGAGATCAAAAATCAATCGAAAACTCAATTGATATTGATTACAGAATTGACACTAAAAAAAGTATAAATTTAAATTTTAGAAATTTTTGGAGCACTGCTGACTATAATGAGGTATTGTTTAAACTTAGGGATGATGGTTACAGAGAAATCAGTGATTACAACTTACTTGAATCTAACCCAAATACCAATTTTAATATCTGGAATTTGGATGTTAAACTTCAATGGTGGTTCAGTCCAGGGAGTAATCTGATTTTTTTATATAGAAATCAAATTTTTAACAGGGATAACCAGTCTGGTCTTGATTACTACAAAAGTTTGAATAATCTTTTTGAAATACCAATGGAACATCAATTTTCACTCAGAATTAATTATCTTATAGATGTTAACCGTTTCAATAAAAAATGATTCTTCTAAAAAATATTTCTAAAACCTTTGGGAATCAAAAAATATTAGAAAATATTTCTCTAAATATTTCTAGTGGTGATTTTGTTTCAATTGTTGGTCCTTCTGGTGCAGGAAAAACTACTTTAATTAATATCATTGGGACAATTGAAAATTTTGATGATAATAAAAATGCAGAGTTTAAAATTGATGATATTGATATTTGTAATTTGAAAGAAAATGAAATTTCAAAATTTAGAAATAAGAATATTGGATTTGTCTTTCAGCTTCATCAACTTTTACCGGAATTAAACTGCGAAGAAAATATTCTTTTGCCAATTAGAATTGGAAAGAAAAATATTGACGATTACAAAAAAAAATTGATATCAATATCTAAATCGCTCAAGATTCATAAAATTCTAAATAAAAAACCTGACTTCATTTCAGGGGGTGAAAAACAAAGAGTTTCATTTGCAAGAGCTCTCATAACTAATCCTAAAATAATTTTAGCCGATGAGCCGACTGGAAATTTAGACTCTATAAACTCAAAAAAAATTATTGAATTACTTAGAAAGGTTAACGCAGAATATGGTGTAACTGTTATTTATGTTACTCATAACAAAGAATTTGCAAGTATAGCAAAGACTTCTTTTACAATCAAAGATGGCAAATGCATTAGAAGTTGATGATTTAAAATCTTTTTTGGATTTTAAAACTCAACAATACAATAGCTTAAAATTTATTGATGAAGATCCAATACAAATTGCTAAAATATACACACGAAAAGAAGATATTGAAATAATGTCCTTTGTAATTTCAACAATATCTTGGGGAAATAGAACATCAATAATTAATAGTGGTAAAAAACTCATTAATATTTTTGGTGAATCTCCTTTAGATTTTGTTTTATCAATAAGAAAGAGTTCTATTGAAAAACTGAACTTTTATCACAGAACATTTAATTATTACGACTTTCAATTTTTTATAAAATCACTAAAAAATATTTATTTAAATGAAGGTGGTTTAGAAAAAGTTTTTTCGAAATATGAAGACAAAAATAATTTTAGAAATATTGAACATTTTAGATCAATTTTTTTTTCATTAAAACATGAAAAAAGAGTTGAAAAACATATTTCGAATCCAAGCAAAGGTTCATCATGTAAGAGACTAAACATGTTTTTAAGATGGATGGTAAGAAATGATAAAATTGTTGATTTTGGTATATGGAAAAAAATATCACCATCATCACTATCTTGTCCACTAGATGTTCATACAGGAAAAGTAGCTAGAAAATTAAACTTAATTAAGCGTAAAAATGATGATATAATTGCATTACGAGAACTTGACAAAAATCTCAGAATATTTGATTCAAAAGACCCAGTAAAGTATGATTTTGCACTTTTTGGACTAGGACGTTATGAAAGTTTTTAAAATAAAAATTATATTTGCGAGAAATTGACTTCTTTATGTCAATACTAATCAAGTCTGCAAAAATCATCGATGCCAGCAGTAAATTCAATGGCAAAACGAAAGATATTTTTATTAATAATGGAGTAATTCAGGAAATTTCAGATAGAATTATAAAAAGATCCGTCAAAGAAATCAGCATTAAAGACCTGCATGTTTCGCAGGGTTGGCTTGATACAGGAGTTTCTTTTGGAGAACCTGGCCTTGAGGAAAGAGAAACAATTGAAAATGGATCAAGAACTGCATGTCTTTCTGGTTTCACTGACATTATTTTGAATTCAAATACATTACCAGTTATTGACTCTAAATCAGACATAGCATATGTAAAAAATAAAAATAAAAATAATGCAGTCGAAATTCATCCCCTTGGTGCCTTGACCCTAAGTAGTCATGGTACTGAATTGGCTGAACTTTGGGAAATGTATGAAAGTGGCGCAGTCGGTTTTTATGATTACAAAATGTCAGTAAGAGATCCCAATCTATTAAAAATAGCTTTGCAATATGTCCAACATTTTAATGGTCTAATCATGACATTTCCGTTCGAAAAATCAATTTGTAATGATGGTCAAGTCAATGAAGGAGAAGTAAGCACTCTATATGGTTTAGAGGGAATCCCATCATTATCGGAAGAAATAATATTAGAGCGTGATTTAAAAATTTTAGAATATACAGGAGGTAGACTTTTCATTCCAACAATTTCAAGTACTAAATCTGTAGAATTAATAAGAAAAGCTAAACTTAGGGGACTGAAAATTATTACAAGTGTTTCAATAAATAATTTATTCTTTAATGAAAAAAAATTAATAAATTTTGATACCAGATTTAAGGTTCTTCCCCCAATAAGGTCAGAAAAAGACAGAATGGTTTTAGTTAAAGCAGTTTCGGATGGTACTATTGATTTTGTTACTTCAGACCATGCTCCAATTGATATCGATAATAAAAAGACAGATTTTAAAAATTCACTTTTTGGAGCCACAGGTTTAGAATCAATTTTTGGAGCATTAAACTCTCTTTATAAAACCGAAGAAGTAATTGATATTCTTACAAGAAAAAAAGATTTTTTCGGAATAAATTCAGAAACTATTGATGAAGGATCAAAAGCATCAATAACACTTTTTAACCCCAATCACAAATACACATTTTCAAAGCATGATGTTAGATCAAAGTCGAAAAATGCATCTTTTATAAATTCTAAAATCAATGGGAAGGTTTTTGGAATAATTAATAATGGGTCTGTAGTTATTGATGAGTAAGTTTTTTTTTATCGAAAGAAAATCGAAAGACATTAAGTCCCCTTTAATAATACTTATTCATGGCTACGGAAGTAATGAAAAGGACCTGTTTTCGTTAATTGATTATTTACCTAAAGAAGCTTACATAATCTCACTACGGGGGCCAATAGAACTGTTTAATAATTCATATGCCTGGTATGAAATCAATGTAGATGCTAACAATAAATTCTATGATCACGAAGGAGCAAAGAAAATCAGAGATGAATTATCTAAATTTATTGATGAAATAATTAAATATTTAGATATTGATTCAGACAATATTACATTAATTGGTTTCAGTCAAGGTGCAATATTATCACACGCAATTTCATATTCATATCCCGGAAAAATCAAAAATATTATGGCACTTAGCGGGGTTATCGATGAAAAAATAATGAAAAGAGCAGATTTGAAATCAAAAACTAATATTTATATATCTCACGGAATAAATGATAATATGATCAACTATCACATTTCTCGAGAATCATTAAACTTTTATAAATCAAAAGACATTGACTTTACATTTGAAAGTTATGATCAAGGTCACGGAATAAATGAAAAAAATTTAAAATCCTTAGTTATTTGGCTAAAAGAAAAAATTTAAATTTCAATTTCCAATCCATCATACGCTAAAAATACTGATTTTGGGAGTAACCTTTCTGTATCACTATGAAAACCCATTTGAGGAGCTATATGAGTCAAATACGCTTTTTTTGGTTTTATATCTTGGATAATTTGTAGTGCTTGGCTAAGATTTATATGTGAATAATGTTCATCATGTCTTAAGGCATTTAAAATTAAACAGTCTAGATTTAATAGTTTATTTTTTTCCTTATCATCAATTTTTTTTAAATCGGTTATGTAAGCAAATTGATTAATTCTGTATCCAAAAACCTGAAGCTTATGATGGGAATATGAAATCGGCATAACATTAAAATCGAAAAGATCAAATTTTTTGTTTTCTTTTACTTCATTTGTCGTTAAATGTATATCACCGGGATAGTTATTTTGCTTTTCAAATAGATACAAGAAACGTTGTTTTAAATTTTCTAAAACTCTTTTGTGAGCGTAAATAGGAATTTTACCATTTTTGAAGGAAATAGGTCTAACATCATCTAAACCAGCTGTGTGATCAGCATGCTCATGGGTAAAAAGTATTGAGTCAACTTTATTGATATTATGTGTTAAAAGTTGTTGTCTAAAATCAGGACCACAATCAAATATGATATTTTTTTCATTATATGTCATTAAAATTGATGATCTTAATCTTTTATCTCTAAAATCTTCACTAGAACATACAGGATAATTTAAACCGATTGATGGTATTCCAGTGCTCGTTCCTGTCCCTAAAAAAATAATTCTCATTATGTAGTCAAATTTAATTTTTTTATTACGAGTAATAAGCAATAGTTATTAAATTTGTAAAAAATAACTAGGTTAATGGTTGCAAAATTAAAGGGTGATAAAGAATTTGAAAATCTTTTATCAACCAAAGACAAATCTCTGAGGATAAACTTAAATGAAAATATTTATGGTACATTTTCTGAGATTGGTGCTGGGCAGGAAGTCGCAAGACATTTTTTTCGTGCTGGAGGTGCATCTGGAACAATAGCAAAAACGATGAGTGCCTATGATAAGGGATTCAGCGATGCAATTTATGGAATTGAAAATGACCTTCGCTATGTTACTCAATCCAGACTAACAAAAATGTTAAATCACGAAATTAATTTGTTAGAGTCCAGAGTTGACAGATCTGTTCACACCGAAAAAATGTTTTTTTCTTTTGCAAATACCGTAGCTACAATAGATTTTGCCAAAAAATACAAAGGGCACGGTTGGATGGGGATTAAATTCCAAACAGAAAGTAATTCTGAATACAGTGAAATAAAATTGCATGTAAGGTTTCGTTTACCAGAGGTCAAAGCTCAACAAGAAATTCTTGGTTTGATGGGTGTAAATTTGATATATGGTGCGTATTACAAGCATAATAAACCCAGGTCCTTGACAAAATATTTGTATGATCACATAGATCCAACAACTGTCGAAATCGATACAATTAATTTTTCTGGTCCACTTTTTAAAGATGTGGACAATAGGCTTCTAAGCCTTGAGCTTATCAAAAATGGAATGACACAGGCAGTAATGTTTGGTCCGGATGGAAAAAATATCTTACCTGCTGCAGAATTATATAAAAAAAATATATTGGCAATAAGAGGAAGTTTCAGACCCGTTACAAAAGTTAATGAGGACATGTATGAAAAATCTCTAAAGATGATAATGAAAGACACTGAATTAAATGAAAAAAATACAATTTCAATTTTTGAGATAACATTGTCAAACCTGACTGCTCAAGGGAAGTTGGACGAGCAAGATTTTTTGGATAGAGCAAAACTACTTTGTTCCATGGGTAAGACTGTTATGATCACTAATTTTCAAGAATATTATAAACTATCTGAATACTTCTCTAAATATACTGACAAAAAAGTTTTTCTTACCATGGGCGTAGACAACTTGATAAAGGTTTTTGATGAAAATTATTATACAAAATTAGAAGGTGGAATTTTGGAAGCTTTCTCAAAATTATTTACAAAAAATATCACAATTTTTCTTTATCCAATGCTTAGTAAAAAGAAAATAATTAACAGTTCCAAGCTAATTGTTTCTAAAAGCATGAAAAATTTATATAAATACTTTATAAAAAACACAAGGATTATTGACATATCTGATTACAATAAGTCCTACTTGTCAATATTCTCATCAGATGTTTTAAAAAAAATAAAGTCTAATGAAAAAGGTTGGGAAAACAATCTACCTGACATTGTTTCTGACCTCATCAAAGAAAAAAAACTTTTTGGTTATAAAGAATTACAAAGATAATATTTGATCAGCGTGATTTTTTGTGTCTACCTTTTCAAATACATGTGTAACAATGCAATTTTCATCAAAAACAAATGTTTTTCTATGGATACCCTCATATTCTTTTCCTCTGAATTTTTTTGGACCCCAAACCCCAAATAGCCTAATAATATT
Source organism: uncultured Bacteroidota bacterium (assembly GCA_902526165.1). Taxonomy (GTDB): domain Bacteria; phylum Bacteroidota; class Bacteroidia; order Flavobacteriales; family Flavobacteriaceae; genus Eutrophosalina. Next base: position 25,112 of record CABZKA010000013.1, on the reverse strand, counting down.
TTTATTTTCATCTGCCAATAATGGATATTGAAAGCCGTATTTTGTGGAAAAATTATTTTGAGTTTTTAACTTGTCTCCACTAACACCAATAATTTCATAACCAGCATTAGCTAATTTTTCATAGTTTTCAGAAATATTACATGCTTCGGCAGTACATCCCGGTGTGTTTGCTCTTGGATAAAAGAAAACTACAAGTTTATTGCCCTGAAAGTTTTCACTTTTCACTGTATTACCTTTATCATCCAAACATTCAAACTTTGGAATTTTATCACCCACTTTTAATGTATTCATTATTTTAAATTTTATCAATAAATTTACTAAAATGACGAAAAAAGAAAAAGTAAAATTTGTAATAAAAACCTTAGAGGATCTATATCCTAAGATTCATATACCACTTGATCACAAAGATCCTTACACATTATTAATTGCTGTCCTTCTTTCTGCGCAAAGTACAGATAAAGGGGTGAACAAAATAACACCTAAACTTTTTGAAAAGGCTGATAACCCATATGATATGGTTAAGCTTTCTGTTGAGGAAATAAGAAGTATAATCAAACCAGTAGGATTATCACCAATGAAGTCAAAAGGTATTTATGGATTATCAAAAATTTTAATAGAAAAATTTAATGGTAGAGTACCAAATGACATTAATGAGCTTGAAAAATTACCCTCTGTTGGACATAAAACAGCCAGCGTAGTCGTTTCCCAAGCTTTTGGAACTCCAGCATTTCCTGTTGACACTCATATTCAAAGACTAATGTTTCGTTGGGGATTTTCAAATGGAAAAAGCGTAAAAAGAACTGAACAAGATGCAAAAAGATTATTCCCCAAAATTCTTTGGAATAAATTACACATTCAAATAATACTGTATGGAAGAAGTTTTTCTCCTGCTCGAGCATGGAATATAAATAATGATGTAATTATGAAAAAAATTGGAAGAAAATCAATATTAAAAAAACTTAATTACAAGTGATTTCATATTGATCCCAGTTCATATTTGTTGGTAAATTTTCAAAATAAAAACACCTTTCGGAATCGTCAGGAAATGTTATAAATTTATAATATCCATCAGGTACGGTCGCACCTGTGTCAAGAACCAAACTATTATCAGAAAAAGCTAGTTCAATTCTTACATCAAGTGTACCATACTGATTTGCCCATGATCTAACTTGTGATTCTAGCTGAGCCCATTCTCCTTGATTTAAAACATCAAGCTGTAAAGTACAATTCAAAAAAGAAAATGTTTGATATAAATTTTCACATGAGTCTGTAAATGCACCAGCTGGAGCTAAATGAGCCCTGTCCCACTCATTATTTCTGTAATCTGCCTCATCTGATGTATGAACATTTGCCTCAGTATACCAATTCATTCCAGCACGATCACAAGCTTTTGTGATTTGTCTGACTTCATATTCAAGCCAATTAGCTTGTTCTTTAAATTCGTTATACGAAACTTTAAAAACGTTATTTTCAACAATAACCTCGGATCTTAATTCTCTAGGGGGATTGTTATCAATTGTATCACTATTATTTCCATCGCTACAAGCAATAAAAAAAAGAAATATTAAAAAAAGTTTTTTATTCATTTTCGAAAAGGCGTTTTTGTGTTAATTTTTTCATATATCCTTTTGACCTAGTAACTATGCCTGTTTTAAATTCCTCAATTTCAACTTCAAGCTTTTCTTCAAGCCACCTAGCAAAAATGTGTCTATGACAAAATGAGGACCTGTTTCCATGTGTCATCAATATTGGTTCCTTATCACCAGTCAAAAAATTTATTTGTTCAAATATAGTCTTTGCGTCCAAATTATTTAGTTGTTCTAAATATTCTTTTTCAAATTCAGAATCTGAAAGTTGTTTAGATTTAAACTTTTCTAACAATTTCCAATTTGGAGCAAGTGATTTAAATTCATATAAAACATTTTTGTTTTTTGAGGGATATAAAGAGATTGAAACGTAACCAAGCGTTGAGTTATCTTCAATTTGTTTAAAGTATCCAGTTTTCAATCAATAAAATTTAGTGATTTTTTTTAAATTTTATCTGTAAAACTTTAATTAATAACATTTCTTAAATTTTTTGTACATAATTTTATTGATTATGTTGTTTTTTCTTAAAAAAAACTAAGAATCCATAAAAAATACATGTTGTTTCTTTTTAAGTAAAAAAACTTGTTTTGTTAACAAAATTTTAACATATTTACTACTTCAACTATAATTATATAATAAATGAAAAAATTAGTAAACCTTTTTTCCTTGTTACTTTTAATGACTGGACTTATTGGTTTTGCGCAAGACACTGTTTCAGGAGTTGTTTCTGATACAGACGGAATGCCATTACCTGGAGCCACTGTTGTTGTGCAAGGAACATCGATTGGGGTTACCACAGATTTTGATGGTAACTACGCAATTAGTGCTTCTGAAGGCGATGTTCTAGTTTTTAGCTATGTTGGCTATGTTAGTCAATCTGTAGAGGTTGGTTCATCTTCGACAGTCAATGTTAGCTTAGAAAATAGTACAGCGCTAGATGAGGTAGTCGTTACCGGTATTGGGACTCAAGAAAGACAACGATCTGTTGCGAGTGCTGTAACTGTTGGTGGTGAAGTACTAGAAAACTTAACTTTCATATCTCCAGATCAAGCATTGAATGGACGTGTTGCAGGTTTAAGGATGGCTAACATTTCTGGAACACCGGGTACAGCTTCTCAAATTAGAATCAGAGGTGAAAGTTCCATAACAGGAAACAATGCGCCTTTATTTGTTGTCGATGGAGTTCCAATTCAAAATGGTTCTTATGGAACCGGCGGTACTCCGAACATTGGTATTTTGTCAATGATTAATGTTAATGATATTGAATCTATAACTGTTTTGAAAGATGCATCATCGACTTCCATTTACGGAAACAGAGGGAGTAATGGTGTAATTGTTATTACAACCAAAAAAGGTACTGCTGGTAAGGTTACTTATCAAGTGAGTTCATCTTATGGTTGGCAAAACAAAGCTGTTGAAGGAAGACAAGCCCTTAGTGGAGCTCAACGCCTTGAGTTAGCGGCTGAAATGATGCAAAACGATCTTGGTTACTCGCAAGACGCAGCGATTAATTGGATGCTTACCAGACGAAGAGACTATGCACAGTGGGACGATAGAGGAAGAGTGGATACAGATTGGGGAGAGTTAGTTAGAAACCCAGACGCTCCTATTCAAAGTTATGATATCTCAGCCTCTGGTGGAGATGCTGATCAAAATTTTAGAGTATCTTTAGGTTACAAAGATTCTGAAGCTGTAAACAAAGGTTCTTCATTCGAATCAATAAGTGGTTCAGTTTCATACACAAGAAAATTTGGTGCAGCAACAATTCAAACAAATAATTTGGTCTCAAACGGAAAACAGCTGGGACAATTAGAGAGCACGGCATATTTAGGTAACCCTAACCTAACTAAATTTTTTATGTCATCTCTTGAAACTGCATATAACCCTGATGGATCTTACCTGGTTCCTCACCCTAATGCTATGCACCATACTTTGTATTTACTGGAAACCAATATTTATGAAAGTGATGTTACAAGAGCATTATCAAATAACTCATTGACACTGGATCTTCCAATAGAAGGACTTAAGTTCAAATCAACATTTGCATTAGATTTTGTTTTAAATGCAAATCATGAATATCAAAATCCAATCGAAGGCGATGGTGTTGGTGAAGGTGGTCTTTCTGAACAATCTGTTACGAGAAGATTTACTTGGTCAACAATAAATAGACTGGAATATTCCAAAGTGTTTGGTGATAATGATCACTTTCTTTCAGTTGTTGTTGGACAATCATTCCAAAAGAATAAAAATAATTTCGTTTATGCTTATGGCGAAGCTCCCGCTACAGACCAATTGTTTTACGTAGCCAGTTTCCCAACAAACAGAGAAGCAAGCGGTTCATTTTCAGACTGGAAAGTTTTATCTTACTTAGGTGTTGCAAACTACTCTTTCCAAGATAAGTATATTTTTAATTTCACTTGGAGAAATGACGGTTCATCCAGATTCGCCTCAGGGTACAGATTTGGAAATTTCTTCTCATATGGTGCTGCATGGAACATTTCGAATGAGAATTTTTTAGCTGACAATTCAGTTGTAAATAATTTGAAACTGAGAGCTTCATGGGGTGAAGCGGGTGATCAAAATATCGCATTAAACCAGTATCAGTCGCTCTTTGGTTACAGCGGTCAATACGATAGCCAAGGTGCTGTTTTCCCAACAGCATTCGGTAACGCAGTTATCTCTTGGGAAAAATCAGAAAAATTTGATGTTGCCCTAGACTTCGGCTTGTTTAATAACAGAGTTACTGGTTCTGTAGGATATTACCAAAGAGATACTACTGATCTTCTTCAAGGCGTTCCTTTGTCATTAACAACTGGTCACTCATCACAAACACAAAATGTTGGTGATGTTAGAAACAGTGGTATCGAAGTTGAGTTAGATGCGACTGTTATTAAAGCTGGTGACTTTGAGTTTGATATCTACGGAAACGTATCTACGAATGATAACGAAGTTTTAAGACTTGCTCAAACGGCTGATGGAGAAGACATAAATCTTGACGGAACTTGGACTGCGACAAGAGTTGGAAGACCAATTTTTGAGTATTACCTGCGTCAGTTTGGTGGAGTGAGACCTGAAACTGGAAATGCATGGTGGACCATTGGTGGAGACGGAGTAGATTCTCCAGTAAGTATGGAAGAAACTGAAAGCTATAATGCTGCATTGCAAGCTTTTTCTGGGACAAGAATTCCTACGACAGTTGGAGCACTTGGATTTAGATTTAAATTTAAAGGTTTGTCTGTTGATTCCAACTTTACATATGTTGGAGGTCACAAAATCTACGAGCAATGGGCACGTTATTTTATGTCACCAGGTCAGTTACCCACACTCTATTACCAAGGTTCAACTGAACTTATGAATAGATGGCAAAACCCAGGTGATATTACTAACATTCCAAGGATGAGATGGTCAAGTAGTATGACTACTACTGGATCAAACCACTCTACTATGCACCTACACGATGGTGATTTTATTAGACTTAGAGACCTAACAATTAACTATAATTTCCCATCAAGCCTAATTGAAGAAATAGGACTAGACAGATTAAATGTTTATGTTAAGGGTACAAATATCTGGACTTATGCATTTGATGACGATGTAATTTTTGAACCTGAAGTTAACGTTAATGATGGTCAATGGACATTGTGGAATCCAATACCTAAAATATGGGCACTTGGAGTTAACTTATCATTTTAATTATTATGAATATGAAAAATTTATTTAAATTATACAGTTTAATCTTTGCAAGCTTACTCATTGTATCCTGTGGAGATGAAGATCTAGAGCCTACATTGGCTATGGATAAAGATTCAGTAACTGGAATTCAAAGTGCTGATGACTTAAGTTCCGTACTTAATAGCGCATACAGTCGTATGACAAGTAGCAGTTATTATATGAGAGAATTCATAGCAATGGGTGAAGCTCGTACTGATAACATGTATTCAAATATGAATTCAGGAAGAGGTGTAGCCACAGGTATGGATCACAGTCCTCAAGGATATGGACCATGGTCTACGATCTACCGTGTTATTGCGATTACTAATATTGTGATCAATGCAGATCACGCTAGTTTAGAAGGAAATCCAGCTGTGATTGATCATCTTGTTGGTCAAGCACACGCTATTAGAGCTCTGTGTCATTTTGACTTGCTTAGAAATTATGGACAACATTTTATTGATGGCCAAGGTGGAGCTAACTCCTTGGGAGTTCCTTATGTCAAAACATATAAGGATCCAGCAAACCTGCAACCAGCCAGAGACACTGTTTTATCAAACGTTACTGATATCATGAGTGATTTCCAAGGCGGAATTGCACTAATGAGTAATGGTGCACTTTCACAGGATTCAAGTTATATGTCAGCTGCTGGTGCGTATGCTTTAATGGCAAGAGCCGCTCTTTATTTTGGTGCTGTCGATAGTAGTTTTTATTCTACTGCTGGTGCTGCTGCAAAATGGGTCATAGATAATTCATCTGCAGTTCCTGTTTCAAGTGCTGCTTTCAAAGCCTCATATTACACAGATAATGCATCAAATTCATTGTTTGAACTTGAAGCTACTGGAACTGATAATCCAAGTATTAATGGATTAGCATACAGTTACAGGGGTTCAAGTTATGGATATTACAGAATTTTAACTGGTGATGACTGCGCTGCTTGTGGAGATGACTTATATGACATCTTCGCTGCCGATGCGGCTACAGACGTTAGGTTCACTGTTAACGGTATGATTGGTACTCAACAAGGAGAACCAACAATTATCGGTAAATATCCCACAATGAATGGATCAGATAACGTGACAGTTATTCGAGTTGAAGAAATGCATCTTATATATGCAGAGGCATTATTACGTGCTGGTAATGCATCAGGTGCTTTATCATATTTGAATAATATTCCAGGAATAAGAGGCGGTTCGTCTTACACTTCTGCTACGTTGGATAATATTCTCCTGGAGAGAAGAAAAGAGTTTTATGGTGAAGGTTTAAGATTTTATGATCTTGTCAGAACTGGTCAAAGCATGCCTTTGATTAACTCACTTAAGCAATTAAATGATGACCTTGATGGTACACCACCACAATTTGGATCATACAGATATGCTTATCCGATATCTATTTCTGAAAGAAATGCTAACCCTAATGTTGTACAAAATTTCGGTTATTAATTTTTAAAAATTATTAGATAGTTTAATTGAAAAAACCCGCCATCTGGCGGGTTTTTTGCTATGTTAAGGTTGTGTCAAAATATCTGTTATCAATTTTTTTAATATTCAATTCACTGAATATAAATGGTCAAAGCATAAATGTTAAGAATATTGATATTGTTCGGGATTCCTACGGAGTTCCACACATATTTGCGAAAACTGATGCAGAATTAGCTTATGGATTAGCTTGGGCTCATGCGGAAGACGATTTTGAAACAATACAAGAAGCGTACTTAGCTGGAAATTCTTTGCTAAGTAAACATATTGGTTTGAGGGGGGCTCCTATTGATTTTCTATCTCAATTGATAAGATCTGATGATACAATTGATAGTTTATATCAAACCATAGATGAAAATTTTATAAAAGTTGTTCAAGGGTATGCAAACGGTCTGAATAGTTTTGCAAATAATCACCCTGAACAAGTTCTTGTTGGTAAACTATTTCCAATAACACCACGGAAAATGCTTAAGTACTCATTGTTGCAATTATTTATTTTTTCTGAGGGTGAAAAAGCGGTTTTATCAATATTTAATAATACTGCCGGGGTTATTGACACAAGTAATGATCGTGGGCTTGGATCAAATCTTTTTGTATTCAGCTCAAAAAAAACAAAAAATAATGAAACATATCTTGGTGTAAATACGCATCAACCGTTGGAAGGTCCAACCTCATGGTATGAAGTACACTTAATCAGTGAAGAAGGGACAAATATTATTGGGGCCACTTTTCCTGGAGCACCATGCATATTGACAGGTACAAACCAGAACTTGGGATGGACACATACTGTCAATTACCCAGATAAAACTGACATATTTCAGTTACAAATGGTGAAAAACAGTAGGTTGAAATATATAGTAGATGATGAAATACTTAAACTAGAAAAATTTAGAGGAAAAGCTTTTATTAAGATTTTAGGAATTCCAATTAAAGTAAGTAGAAAATATTATAAAAGTATTTATGGTCCAACACTAAAAAATAAAAATGGTTTTTATTCGGTTAGAACCGCTAGCTTATTCAAAATTAGGGCTCTTGAGCAGTGGTGGAAAATGAATAAATCAAAAACATTTGAAGAATTCTATGATATTCTAAAAATGAACGAAATACCTGGATTTAACTTTGGTTATGCAGATAAGAACGATAATATCTTTTATATATCAAATGGAATAATTCCTGTAAGGAATGATAAATACAATTGGAAGGGGGTAATTCCTGGAAATACCAGAGAAACCCTCTGGATTGACTACCATAGAACAGAAGATCTTCCTCAAGTTCTTAATCCTGAGTCTGGATTTTTGTACAACGCTAATAATACACCATTTAAATCAACAGCAAAAAATGAAAACCCAAACAGTGAAGATTTTCCTAATGATATGGGTTACTCAACATATGATAACAACCGTAGTACAAGAATTTTAGAATTAATTGAATCTTATGATAGGATTGATTTTTCTGATTTCAAATCCATAAAGTTTGATTTCAAATACCCCACTCCATTTAAATTCAACTTTGTTGATGTTAACGAAATAATGGAAATGCATCCAGAAGATTATCCTGATATTTCAGATCTTATTACAGAGATTCAAAATTGGGACAGATCAACCAACTCAGACTCTGTAGGTGCAGGAATATTTGCTATGTTTTATTATAATTTGGGAAATTATATTAGAAAGCCTTACATAAATAGAAACCTAAGTAATAATCTAATTGCGCAGATGTTAAGTGACGTTAAAGCTTACATGGTAAAATATTTTAACAAAACTAATGTTAGACTTGGTGAGTATCAAAAACTTGTAAGAGGAGATAAAGAAATTCCCATATGGGGAATGCCCGATGTTATCACAGCCATGACTTCGTCAAGACATGTAGATGGAAAAAGAAAAATTACTCATGGTGAGTCATACATTCAACTTGTGAAATTCTCAAATGGTAGACCGCATATCGAGTCAATAATGTCCTATGGAAATAGCGAAAATCCTGATTCTCCCCACTTCGATGATCAAATGGAAATGTTTTCAAAATTTGAAACCAAGAAAATGACTTTTGATAAAGAAGTTATTTATAAAAATGCTAAAAGCATATATAGACCTAAGTAAGTTATTTTAATAACTTATAATAGAGTTCATTATAAAGAGGTACAATTAACTCAATATCGAAAAGCTGTGCTCTTTTAAACGATTCGTGTTTAAACTTTTCTAGTTTACTTTTATCGGAGATTAAGTCCGTTATTTTTTCAACGTATTTGTCTTCATCATTTACATCAACCAAAAAACCGGTTTCATTTTCTATATTTAATTCAGGTAAACCTCCGCGATTAGATGTTACTAGTGCGCATTTTGAGGCCATTGCCTCTAACGCAGACAATCCAAAACTCTCTCTTTTTGATGGAAGTAAAAAAATATCTGTTGAGCATAATATTTCTTCAATTTCATCGGAGTTCCCATGAAATTTTATATTGTTTATGTTATTTTGTTTAACGAAATCTTGTGCTAAATCTAATTCAGGTCCTTCTCCAATCATATTAAAAAATAAATTCTCATTATTAATTTTTAAAAGAATATTCAAAAGGGTTCTAATATTTTTAACAGGTCTAAAATTACTAACATGTGATATTATGATCCTGTTATTTTGTTTACAATTTTCGTTTTTTAATTTAAATCGATTAACATCAATAAAATTAGGTATTACTTCAATTTCTTTGTCAATTTTAAAAAAATCTATTGTGTCTTGTTTTAAACTTTGAGATACAGAAGTCACTATATCGGAATTCTGAATCGAAAATTTTACTGCACGACGATAAAAGGGGTGTTTTCCAACTAAAGTAATATCTGTTCCATGCAGTGTCGTCACAATTGGTAGATTGATATTTTTTGTTTTTAACATTTCCTTGGCCATAAATGCGGCATATGCGTGTGGAATAGCATAATGAACATGGATTAAATCAATTGGATTACTTTCTGAAATTTCAACGATCTTACTAGATAACGCAAGTTCATATGGTTGAAAATTAAATAAAGGGTAAAAAGGGACATTGACTTTATGAAAAAGAACTTTATCGTCCGTTAGTTTTAACCTAACCGGCTTTTTGTATGCAACAAAATGAATTTTGTGACCAAGTTGAGCTAATTTATGACCCAGCTCAGTTGCTAAAACACCACTACCGCCATATGTTGGGTAACAAACAATAATTATATTCATTTAATCAAATGCTTCATGAATAATTTTTTGTAATTCAGTCCTAATATTAAATTCTGAAAGTGAATTATTACTCTCATCTGGATAAGTTCTATTTGATAAAAAGACATATATAATTTCTTTTTCAGGATCAACCCAAACCATTGATCCTGTAAATCCGTAATGACCAAAACTACTTTCAGAAACGCAACCACATGTGTTTGGGTCATCTGGATCCAACTCAGGTTTATCAAATCCTATACCCCTTCTTACTTTTTCATCCTCAAAATGACGGAAATTAAACAAATTAAAATTTTTCTCGTCAAAAAATATCTTTTTTGAATATGATCCTTTTTGAAGAAAAAGTTGCAACACTTTAGCTACATCTAGAGAGTTTCCAAATAAACCTGCATGTCCGGATACACCGTCCATCATTGCTGCACCCATATCATGAACATGACCTTGAACAATATCAAACCTAAAATAATCATCAATCACAGTTGGGACAATGGAGTTGTTAGGAGAAAATATAGTTGGTTTATACGTTAAAGTAGATGATCCTATTTTGTCATATATGAATTCCTTGATTTGAGTATCTAGTGATGTTTTGTAGGTTTTCTCAAGATAAAATTTTAATAGAAAATAAGGTAAATCACTATAAACATAGCTCAATGAGTCAGACAAATCAGAATCAACTATTTCATTGAAAATAGTATCATTATAATTTTTGATATATAATTCATCTAAAACTTGGAAAGGAAAATCTTTAGATTTTGTCTTAGAAAAATATTTATCAATTCTCTTATTTGTCACTGAATCTATGGTTTTTTTATAGAAAGGAATCCATGATTTCATCCCAGAATAATGTGAAAATAGTTGTTTGACTGAAAGATTTTTTTTATCCTTCAGATCCATGTCAGGAAACCAATCTGCTAACTTTGTAGTTAAATCAAAATTTTTATGTGTAAACTCTTTTAAAAGAAGTGGTACAGAAACAAGTATCTTTGTCAAAGAAGCTAGATCATAAATACTGTTGTTATTAATTTCTTGTTTTTTTTCATAAGTCTTATATCCAAATGAATTGTGATAGATTATGTTAGAATTCTTAGCAATTAACAACTGAGCACCTGGTGTCATTTTATTTTTAATTGCATACTTTATTAATGAATCAATTTTATTTAATTTATTCATATCAACACCTAAATTAACAGGGTGATCAAATGATAAAATATCACTTTTTTTTATTACAATTGACGTTCCTTCTTCGTAATTTTTACCAATAGTTACCGGTAAAACCCCATCAATATCATTTGCTCCAAAAATTGCCTCTGAAGCTTTTTTTTGAAATATATTAGAATTTTGATAAGCGACTAGAACTGACTCAAACCCATTTAAATTTATATCAAAAAGAGTATAAGGATTTGAAAAAATAACCAAAATAATTTTATTATTTTTTTTTAGAGTATTGATTATAGAAATTTCATTTTTTGATAATTTATAATCTTCAAAAGGCGATTTATCTGATTTATGGACAGAAACTATTATTTTGTCATATCTTTTATTGGCATCTTTTATTTTTTTTAAATCAGAAATATCAATTTTTTCAACAATTCTGAAATTATTCAAATAACTATGAAAAGTCTCACTATTCTCAGTGCCTAAATTGACTAATCCAACTTTTAGATCTTTATCAAGGGACAGAGGTATTGAATTTCTTTGATTCTTGATTAGCGTCATTGACTTTTCAGCTAACTTTTCAAATAGAGCATAATCTTCATGGGTGTTTAATTGATCTTTAATATTATTGTTGGTTATGGGCTTGTATTTATTTAAACCAACCTTGTATTTGGTTTTTAGAATTTTCTTTACAGCATCTTCTAACCTCTTTTCTGTAACTCTTCCATCAAGAACAGCTTTTTTTATTTCACTAATACTTTTTTTTAAATCAGTTGGCATCAATAATATATCATTACCTGCAATTAGCGCATCAACATCAGGGTAATTTCCTTTGGAATAATCGACTATTGCTTTCATATCTAATGCATCAGTGATCACAATTCCTTCAAATCCCAAATCAACCTTAAGCAAATCATTAATAATTTTTCTTGAAAGAGTGGTTATCATCTTATCATCCAAACTTTTAACCTTTAAGTGTGCTGTCATTATACCATCTACCCCATTTTTAATTATTTGTTTAAAAGGATATAATTCGATACTATCAATTCTTCTAGAATCATAATTTAAAGTAGGTAATGTTAGATGAGAGTCTTTTCTTGTATCACCATGACCTGGGAAGTGTTTGCTAACGGCCAAAACACCACTTTCATTCAAACCTTTTATGTATTTAATTGATTTTTTTGAGACATTGAATTTATTTTCACCAAATGACCTAGCACCAATTATTGGATTTTTTGGGTTGGTGTTTACATCGCTCACGGGTGCGAAATTTAAATGAACACCCATTTTTTTCAAATGTTCACCTATTCTCTGTCCAACATTAAAAATCAATGAATCGTCTCTTATTGCACCAAGTGTGATATTATATGGGAAAGAAAAACCATCATCGAGTCTCATACCCAGCCCCCACTCAGCATCCATGGATATTAGTAATGGTATATTTGATTGTTTTTGAAATATGTTGTGAGAAATAATCTGATCATTGATGCTACCTAACGAGAAGATTAATCCACCAATGTGATATTTATCAATAATATTTTTTATTTCATTAATTTCAGCTTGACCATAGCTCGAGGCTGTCCAAACAGAATATAGTTGTCCAACCTTCTGATCTATATTCATAGATGAATAAACACTATCCACCCAAATCTCCTGGTGAATTTTTTGTGTGTGTAATGAACACAAAAAAAAGAGTGAAAAAACACAATATTTAATTCTATTAAACATTAAAATACTTTTTATGCCAACTATTAAGTGCTTTAGTCTCCCAATTTTTATTTAGCTCACTTTTATTTCTGAGTGTGTTGTTAAAAACAATGGTATTCTTTGATATGCGTCCATCCAAAATTAAATTCTTAAACTCTGCAATATTGACAACTTTGATTTTGTTCTCATATCTATATGAGATGCTGAGTCTATCTAGAAAATCTATATTATGTAGCTTATTTATTTCTTTTACAAAATTAATTAGCTTATCAATTGAGCAACCCGATGGTCTTGAAAAATCACTTTCAACTGATATTATTAAAAATAAATTATGTACAATTTTAAAAGATGATTTAATTTCATCATTATGAGAAGTCCAAGAATTTAGAAAATTAATTGTTTCCTCTTCAATTTTTTTAATGAGACTGAGGTCAAATATTTTATTTGCTTGAAAAATCCATATTGGAGATTGTGAACTTATCTTGTTAAATTCTATTAACATTAATCAGTAACTTTATCAATCAATTCTGAAATATCTTTTACTTGAACTTCTTTGTGATTCTCATGAGATTTAATTCCATCAGTTAACATGGTATTACAAAACGGACAAGCAGCAGCAATTATATTTGATTTTGTCTCAATAGCCTCTTCAGTTCGTTTAATATTAATTTCTTTATTACCTTTTTCAGAATCTTTAAACATTTGGGCACCTCCTGCACCGCAACACATAGCTTTTTCCTTACAACTTTTCATCTCTTTGAGATCAGCTCTTAATGCCTTGATAACTTTTCGAGGCGCATAGTACTCACCATTAGCTCGACCTAAGTAACAAGGATCATGAAATGTTATTTTTTTCCCATTAAATTGATCATCTTTGATTTTTAATTTACCATCATTTATAAGCTGATCAATAAGTTGTGAATGGTGAACAACCTCATAAATTCCACCTAGCTCTGGGTATTCATTTTTGATTGTATTGAAACAATGAGGACAAGCAGTTACAATTTTTTTTACTTGATAGGAGTTTAATACTTCTATATTAGATAGCGCTTGCATTTGAAACAAGAATTCATTTCCAGCACGTTTTGCAGGATCACCAGAACAACTTTCCTCAACACCCAAAACACCAAAACTGATTCCTGATTTATTAAATAGATTAATTAGAGATTTTGTAATTTTTTTTGCTCTATCATCGTAAGAACCTGCACATCCAACCCAGAATAAAATATCAGGGCTTATACCAAGCTCCTTGTATTCTTTAAAAGTTTTTACATTCATAAATTAACTTTCATCATCAAAAACTTGGATCTTTGAGCTTTTTTCAACAAGATCTGTAAACTTACCGTTATATCTCGTTGCTTTAACTAAGTGATTATCAATCCAATGATAATTCCCACCTCTTGGTTTTCCCATGACCATACCATGGAATTTAAATCCATTTTTATTTAACCACCTTTCAGTTACTTCACGATGCTCCTCAGTTCTGGATGTAAAAAAATAAATTACATGACCCTGATCATACCATTTATTTAGAGTAGCAAGAGCATCGGGATAAAGATTTGCCGTTTCCATTCTTTCAGGTTCTTCATTTGGAATATCGTCACAAATAGTACCATCAATATCGATTAAATAGTTCTTAATTCCTTTTGCAAGAACTGGACTTATTTTTTTTCCATTCTCAGTTTTATCTTCTAGAAAGTTTTTCATAGTATTTTAAATTAATTCCTCCAATTTATTCTGTCAAATTTATTGAAAGGCCATGGAGCACCATTATTCTCTATATTGGACATCATAGTATGTATTTCATTTGATGCGGTTGATTCTTCCATCACCATATATCTTCTCATGTCTAAAATTATTGATAATGGATCAATTCCAATTGGACAAGACTCAACACACGCATTACATGTTGTACAAGCCCAAATTTCTTCTTTGGAAATGTAGTCATTTAAAAGGGTTTTTCCATCACTAACAAATATCTTGTTTTTATCGACATTCCGACTAACATCCTCAATTCTATCCCTTGTTTTCATCATTATTTTTCTAGGAGATAATAATTTGCCTGTTTGGGTTGCTGGACAATCATTAGAACACCTACCACATTCCGTACAAGTGTAAGCACTCAATAGTTGAAACCAATTTAAATCAAAAATATCAGATGCTCCAAACTTTGTGTCATTTTGCAATTCATCATTTGGAATTTTATATGATGGATCAATCATTAACTTAATTTCATGATAAACTGATTTTAGGTTATTTGATTTTCCCTTTTTATCTAGGTTTGAAAAATAAGTATTTGGAAATGCAAGTAGAATATGTAAATGTTTTGAATAATACAGATAGTTTAAAAAAAACAATATACCTAAAATGTGCATCCACCATGAGGTTCTTTCAATAATGTATATTGTTTCAAGTGAAAACCCATCATAGATGGGAATAAGAAATTGACTGACGGGGAAATAGCCATAAGATTGATACAAGTCTGAATATGATGCATTTTGAAGTATTGAATCTGTCGCATTCATGTTAAGAAAAAGCATCATAAGTAGCAATTCAATAAAAAGAATATAATCTGCATCATTTTTAGGCCAACCAGTTAAATCTTTGGAGACAAACCTTTTAATTTTTAAAATATTTCTTCTAATCCAAAAAATTAGAACGGATATAATTACAAGCAATGCTAAAACTTCGAAAAAACCTATGAGGAAGTTATAAAAGGCACCAAGAAAAGGAGCTAAAACTCTATGTTTACCTGTGAAACCATCTAGAACTATTTCAAGTAGCTCTATGTTTATTAAAATAAAAGCAACATAAACTATTAAGTGCAATAAACCAACAATAGGCTTATCCAACATTTTAGACTGCCCAAAGGCTAGTCTACTCATTTTTAAAAATCTCTCTTTCTTATTACCAAAACGATCAAGGGACCCCCCAAGATTGATATTTCTATATATTTTCTTGCAATTGTTTGCAAAAAAAAACGAAGCTGAGAAAAAAATTATAGCAAATAAAAGTGAAGACAAAAATTGCATAAACAAATATAAGTATTTGTTTATTTTTTTTTCTAGTCTTTGGAGTTGGTTTTATTTTTTTTTCCAAAGAGAGAAAAATGAACATATCTTTTTGGATTCATCCTTAGGTCTTCCAATAGAAGATTAATATTTGATGATATTTCATCCAAAGACTTAACAAAACCTTCATCATAAACAACTTTATTTACCAAACCATCGCCTGACTTAATTTCACTAGTAATACTGTTAATATTGGCAGATGATTTTGATAAATTTTCAATGACCAAGTCAAGCTGATCAAAGTTTTCGGATAGTTCAGAAAAGTTTTTAAGAGACTCATCCATATTATTAATAATAGAATTTAGAGAATTTTCATTACCTCCAATAACTTTTTCAAGAACATCTATACTTTGTTTTGCACT
Organism: uncultured Bacteroidota bacterium; assembly: GCA_902526165.1. GTDB lineage: Bacteria > Bacteroidota > Bacteroidia > Flavobacteriales > Flavobacteriaceae > Eutrophosalina. Next base: position 8,846 of record CABZKA010000013.1, on the reverse strand, counting down.
TTCAATTGTTAGCGAAAAATTTTCAATACTTGATGTTAAATTTTCTTTCGTATTTGTATCAAAAACTGAATTAACAGCAATCAAAAGTGAATCAGCGCTTACAACCATTGATTCTATTTTTTCTTGCAAAGGAGATAGCTTATCATTCACAAGCTCTGTGAGACCTGGTGCAATATCTGATTGCAAGGTATCTCCACTTACGGCTGGGTTTTTTCCCTCAACCGGAATTATTGCTAATGCTTTACCACCAATTAATCCAGTTTCATAAATTTGAGCAATGCTGTTGGTAGAAAATTCAAAATCATTTTCAACTCTAAATTTTAAAAGAAGTTCAGAATTATTTCCATAAAATCTGATATCCTGAACACTCCCAACATTGAATCCACTGATGGTAACTGGTGTTCCATTTGAAACACCCTCAACATCATTATAAATTGCGTAAAATGATCTATCTGAAACAAAAATATCATTTGATTTTAAGTAATTAATCATTACTATAAAAAGAAAAATTCCAGAAAGAACTAAAAGTGCCGTTTTAATTTCGTAAGATAATTTCATTTACTTTTCAAATTTATGAATTAAAGTTATAATTCATTTAGGTATTTTTCTAAATCATATGGTTTTCCATTTTTTTCCAAAAGAATGAAAGAAGACTTATAGCCAGAACTTTTTGATTTTCTTAGCAATTTTTTTGCTTCATTATATTTTGGGGTAGATCCAAAAAAATACTTGTATAAGCCACCTACCTTTTTTACAGACAAGTTTGATAATCCATTAAAGTTATATTTTTTTAAAGGCAGTAATGTTTTAGAAGCAGAAATTTGAATTTTAAATTCATATATATCTAAGTTTTTTTCAATTTCCTCTGAAATTCTATTAATATTCGGTAAGTCATCTAATGCTTCAAAATAATTAATTATAGCTTCTGATATTGCATCAGCCATTTCATTTTGCCCTTTCTTTGAATTCAAATAACTACCTTCAGTTTTATTTGTTAGAAATCCTGTTTCTACCAAAACGCTTGGCATATAGGTATTTCTCAAAACTAAGAAACCAGCTTGTTTTACTGTTCTATCTCTTCTGTCTAATCTATTTACAAACGATTTTTGTATAAAGTTTGCAGCTATTATACTTTTATCTAAATAATCCTCTTGCATCAAAACCAAACTAATAACAGATTCTGGATTATTTGGATCAAATCCAGCATATTTCTGTTGATAGTCGTCTTCTAAAAAAATTACAGAATTTTCTTTTTGGGCAATTTTAAAATTTCTCTCATTGGCATGAAGCCCTAAAACAAATGTTCCGGCACCATATGCGTTTGATGTGTGTGCATCACAGTGGATTGAAATAAATAAATCAGCCTCTATATCATTTGCTATTTTTGCTCGTTTATATAAATCAACAAATACATCGGTTTTTCTAGTGTAGATAACTTTTAAGTTTTTATATTTTTTTAACCTATCACCTATTTTAAGTCCTATACTTAGTGCAATTTTTTTTTCTAAGTATCCATTGCCTGTATTTCCAGGATCTTTTCCTCCGTGACCTGGATCAATTACCAGGGTAAAATTAGAATCTAAGGATTGAGAAAAAATACTATAATTAATAAATAATAAAAAAATCAATAAGTATCTATAGAAATCCATTTTACTTCTCTAATAAAATTATCATTAATTTAGTTAAATCTTACAAGGTTTGCATATAAATAATAAACATACAAACTGTGTTTTAATTAGCTTTATACTCATACTATCTAGTTGTTTTTTACGCGCACAAGAAAAAAGTATTGATTCCACTATTGTTGATACTGTGATAAAAAGTAAATTTTTGGTCGACAAGGTCGATAGGAAAGCAAAAGGATATGTAAGAGTTGATAATAAAAATAAAATTATTACATTATTTGATAGAGCTGAACTTTATTATACTGATATTGAATTACAATCAGGTATAATTAAATTTAATTGGGAGACTAATATTGTTTCTGCAGGCAGAATTAAAGACTCTATAGGAAATCTTGTTCAAAGTCCAGTTTTTAAACAAGCCGGTGAGGAAATAAATCCCGATTCAATCAGATACAATTTTGAAACTAAAAAGGCTTTGATTTGGAATTCAAAAACAAAACAGAACGAAATGAATGTATTTTCAGAAGCAACAAAAAAGGAAAACGATTCAGTTTATTTTATAAAGGAAGCAAAGGTAACAACGTCAAGAAATATTGAAGATCCTGAATATTACATAAGAATTAGATCTGGAAAATTTATTCCAGATAATAAAATCATCGCTGGACCAAGTAATTTATACATATACGATGTTCCAACACCAATTTTTTTACCCTTTGGTTATTTTCCATTGGCAAAAGACAGAAACTCCGGTTTTATATTTCCATCAATTGGACAAACTAACAGAAGAGGTTATTTTTTTCAGAATGGTGGTTATTACATAGCGGCGTCTGACTTTTTCGATTTAACTCTTTTAGGTGATTATTATACTAATGGAAGTTACGGTTTTAGGGTTGAGTCAACCTACAAAAAAAGGTACAGTTACAACGGAAGGCTCAGCATACGTTTTGAAAATCTAATTGATGGTGAAAGAGGAATTCCTGGCTATTCAAAGTCAAATATTTACAATTTTAGATGGTCGCACTCACAGGACTCAAAAGCCAACCCAAACAGTAGGTTTTCAGCATCTGTTAATTTGGGTAGTAGTAATTACTTCAGAGAATCACTGAATCAAATCAATACACCAAACTTTCTCAATAACTCTTTAAATTCATCAGTTTCCTTTTCAAAAACATTTAGAGGATATCCATCAGTAAATATGTCGATCAGTGCCTCACATTCTCAAAACACAAGATCTAATAGTGTAAACCTAGTTTTACCAACTTTTCAAGGAAGTGTTGAAAGAATATATCCGTTCTTGAAAAGGAGTGGTCAAAAAAAAGGCATTTTAAAAAATATAAACATGCAATACAATTTTAGGGGTGAAAATCGAGTTACCACAACGGATTCACTTTTCTTAAAAAAAGAGATGTTTGATGACGCTAAATATGGAATGAGACACTCAATTCCAATAAGTACAAATTTTAAAGTCTTAAAACACCTCAGTGTAAGTATGAATGGAAATTATGAAGAAGTTTGGACTGGATCCACAATAAAAAGAAATGACTATGACTCAGAAACAGGAAATTCAGGAAATAAAGTTGAAATTAAAGGTTTTGACAGGTTTAGTCAGTATAACTTTGGTATGGGTGTGGGTACAACGATATATGGACTTTTTAACTTTAAAAAGGAATCAAAAATTGAAGCCTTAAGGCATGTAATAAGACCATCGGTAAGTTATAGTATTAGACCAAGCTTTAATGAGTATTATGACACATACATCATTGATGCAAATGGGAATACTGCAGAATATACAAGATTTGAAGATAATTTTTTTGGCTTACCATCTCGGACCTATTCTAGTTCAATTGGCTTACAGGTAAGTAATAATCTTGAAGCCAAAGTTAGGTCTAAAGATAGTTTAGCACAAGAATCAAAAAAAATAACAATTTTGAATAATCTAAATTTTTCCACAAGCTATAACTTAGCTTCAGACTCACTAAAATTAAGTCCAGTTAGAATGACTGGCGGAACAAATCTTTTTAATAATAAATTAAATATCAATCTTGGAGCTACATTTGATCCTTATCAAATAAATGAATCAGGCACAAGAATTAATAAATTAAACATAAATAATGGAAAGTTATTTAGAATGACAAGTGCGAACATAAATATGTCTTTTTCTATTGATAGTAAGTCAATTGGGGAAGGTTCTAATAATGATAATATTGAAAACCTTACTGGTGGTGGTAGAGCAGATGATTTATTTGGATCAAGTGACGATCTCTCACGAAGTACTTTTGATAGTGAAGATTTAAATGAAGAAAAAAATGAAAATACAGCTGACTACAATAATAAAATCCGATGGGATTTTAGATTTGCCCATTCACTTACATACCTAAACAATAGAGGCCAAAAAAAGATTGGAAATAATTCATTAATGTTCTCCGGAAATATTATGTTATCAAAAAAGTGGAAAATTGGAGGTTCATCTGGATATGATTTTAAAAATAATGGCTTTACTTACACACAGTTGAGATTTGAAAGAGATCTAGATAGTTGGAAAATGAATTTTAGTTGGGTACCATTTAGCAACAGAGAATCATGGTATTTTTTCATTGGAATTAAATCAGGATTCCTCAGCGATCTTAAATATGATAAAAGAAAGGAACCTGATAAAAGACTGTAATTATGAAAAGAATTTTATTTATTTTTTTAATTTTATATAGTTCATCCATATATCAGCAAAGCAATATGAAAACAATAATAAATACTGAAAAAGCCCCCAAGCCAGTTGGTCCATATAGTCAAGCTGTAAAAGCTGGAAACACACTTTACATTTCTGGTCAAGTTGCTATTGATCCATTATCAAATACAATTATAAAAAGTAATATTGAAGATGAAGCCACTCAAATAATGAAAAATCTTGAAAACATTCTTAAAGAGGCTGGTTTAAAGTTTGATAACGTAGTTAGGACAAAAATATATTTGACAAATATGGACGACTTTTCAGCAGTTAACAAGGTTTATGGGTCCTACTTTAAGTCAAATCCACCAGCAAGAACAACAATTGAGGTTAGTGGACTCCCCCTCGGTGTAAATGTAGAGATAGATATGATTGCAGTATTTAGTGATTAAATGTTTTTGAGATGATAATCAACAAGACCTTCGATTGGCCTTCTTAAAACTTTGCCCAATTTCAAATCATTTTTATCTAAAACCTTTTTTAATTCATCTCTGAGATAAAATCCAATTGAACCAACAAAGTGTAGAGGAATTTCTTTACAATCATCAAATTGTTCAATTTGATTTTTAATAAACAAGCTAAAACCTTTTGTAATTAATTTATTACAATAATTTAAGTCTTTATTTTCTATCATAAACTTAGCAAATTTAGCTAGGTATGTATTTGGATTTGGTTTTTTATATAATCTATCTTTAATTTCACTGGCATCTAATCGATATTTCCGAAAAAATTCTTTGGAAACCGATGCTGGCATTTTTTCAAAAAAATAATCTCTTATCAATTGTCTACCAAAATAATTTCCACTTGCATCATCCATAAGAATATAACCTAAGGAAGTGACCTTTTGAACAATATTTTGACCATCATAATACGTACAATTAGAGCCTGTACCTATGATAGAAATAATTGATTTTTTACCTTGATCTGAGCAAGCATAAACTGCGGCATATGTGTCCTCTTTAACTATAATTGAAGCATTGGAGAATATTGACTCAAAAACTTTTTTAATAAGTATTCTGGGTGGTTCAGTTCCACAACCTGCACCATAAAAATATAAGTGGGTTATCTTTTTTCTATTCTGATAAAGTTCAAAGTTATTAATTACTCTTTCCTCAATAATGTTGCTGGTTAAAACTTGGGGGTTAAGCCCTAAAGTTTGGGTTTCAAATATTTTTAAGCCATTTTTATCAACGCTAATCCAATCAGTTTTTGTAGAACCACTATCAACTATGAGCTTCATATAAGAATTTAACCATTTGAGTGAATGGCTAGATCAATAAGCTTGTTTGAATAACCAGCTTCATTATCGTACCAGCAAATAATTTTATAAAATTTTGAGTTTAACTGAATACCTGCTTTAGAATCCACAATTGATGTTCTAGCGTCACCTATGAAATCTTGAGAAACTACGTCTTCATTAGTAAAACCTAAAATATTATTCATCTCATTTTCAGAGGCATTTTTCATTACTTTCATAATTTCTTCATATGAAGTTTCCTTTGATAACTTTAAAGTTAAATCAACAACAGAAACATTTGCAGTTGGTACCCTAAATGCCATTCCAGTTATTTTTCCTTCGAGAGAAGGTATAACTTTTGTAACTGCTTTTGCGGCTCCAGTTGAGGCAGGAATTATATTTAGTAGTGAACTTCTTCCTCCTCTGTAATCTTTTTTTGATGGACCATCAACGGTAAATTGAGTTGCGGTAACAGCATGAACAGTTGTCATCAATGCTTCCTCAACTCCAAAATTATCATTTAACACTTTGATTGGAGGTGCCAAACAATTTGTAGTACAACTTGCATTTGATATAATCAAATCAGAAGAATTAACCTCATCATGATTAACTCCCATAACAAACATTGGGGCATCTTTAGATGGTGCTGAAATTACAACTTTAGGTGCTCCTCCGTCAAGGTGAAGCTTAGCTGTATCCAGAGTTGTAAAAAGGCCAGTACATTCAAGGACAACGTCAACTCCCTTGCTATCCCAAGAAATTTCTTTAGGATTTCTTTGTGCAGATATTATTATTCTTTGATCATTAACATATAGGTGACTTTCATCATGAGATATTTTAGCATCGAAGAGACCATGAACTGAGTCGTATTTTAGTAAATATGCAAGATGTTTGATGTCTAATAAATCATTAATTGCAACAACTTCAATATCTCCCCTAAGAACAGCAGATCTTAAAACCATCCTACCAATTCTTCCAAAACCATTTATTCCAATTTTAATTTTTTTCATATTTTATTATTAAGTATTCATAATTTTTGAAATTCTAAGTAAGTCCTTATTAATTTTTGTCTTTTCAGAAATGGCTTTTTTTAGTGGGACTGTTATAATTTTTCCATGCTGAGTACCAACCATTATTCCAGTTTTTCCATCTTTTAATAATTCAACTGCCTTGACACCCATTTTTGTCCCCAAAACTCTATCAAAACAACTAGGTCTTCCCCCTCTTTGTATGTGCCCCAAAACAGAAACTCGCACTTGATAGTTAGGTAATTTTTCTTGAACTTCATCAGCAATTTGATATACATTTTTAGCTGGTTTATAACCCTCAGCAACCACAATAATACTTGATGTTTTTCCAGATTTCTTACTGTTTTTAAGTGAATCAATGAGCTGACTAATATTTGTTTTAACTTCAGGGATTAAAATTTCTTGGGCACCAATAGCAATTCCAGACCTCAGTGCAATGTAGCCTGCGTCTTTACCCATTACTTCAACAAAAAACAATCTATCATGGGATATAGCAGAATCCCTAATCTTGTCGATAGCATCCATTACTGTATTCAAAGCAGTATCATAACCCAATGTGTGTGAAGTTCCAAATATGTCATTATCGATTGTGCCGGGTATTCCAATTACTGGAAAATTAAATTCGTCCTTAAGCTTTAAAGCTCCCGTGAAAGAGCCATCTCCACCAATAACAATCAAACCATCAATATCATTCTTTATTAAGTTTTTATAAGCCTTTTTCCTTCCGTCAGATTGTCTAAACTCATCACATCTTGCTGAGTATAAAAATGTACCACCTTTATTTATAATACCCCTTACACTCCTTGTATTAAGTATTTTAGTATTATTTTCTATAAGCCCGGAATATCCCCGAACTATACCAACACATTTAATTTTATAATGTGCACAGGTTCTAACAATAGATCTTAGGGCTGTATTCATTCCAGGTGAATCACCTCCAGACGTTAAAACTCCTATAGTCTTCATTTATGATTTGGTAAAATTAAGTTAAATTTTGGAAAGGATTAAGTTATTTTTCTAATTCTAGCCAAACGTTTCCTCTATTGTGAGAATCAATTACTTTTTCAATAAAATCCATTCCCCTGACTCCCTCGTGAATAGTTGGAAATTCATGATCGTAAAAATTATCACCACGAATAGCTTTTGCGGCACCTAAATAAATGTTACCCATTGCATCAAATATACCTTCAGGATGTCCTGGTGGTAACTTTGATGAATTGAGGGAAATTGGATAATTATACTCATGTCCTGGTTTTAGGACCTTTATTGGTTCATTTTCTTTTAAAAAGTAAAGTTTATTTGGGTTTTCTTGTTGCCATTTTAAACTACCTTTATCCCCATATACATTAACTCTTAAATTATTTTCCTCACCGGTAGCAATTTGACTTGATCTAATCACCCCTTTTGCTCCATTATTCATTCTGACTAAAATATTAGCATCAATGTCAAGTTGATTATCCTTGTAAAGATTATTTAAATCAGCGAGTATTTTATGAACCTTCAAACCACTAACTAGTTCGAGCATATTAAACGCGTGAATTCCAATATCAGCAACACATGAACTTATTCCGCTAATTTTTGGATCTAATCTCCATGAACTTTTTCTTTTTTTCTTTTCATGAATTATTGGATTAATCCAACCTTGTAAATATTGAGCATCAACTCTCTGAATGTTTCCAACTAATCCCTCAGAAATCATTTTTGTCATTTGTCTAACCATCGGGTAGCCAGTATATGTGTGTGTAACCGCAAAAACTAAATTATTTTTTTCTTTGATAGAAAGTAATTGCTTGGCTTCATGTAATGAAATTGTTAACGGTTTTTCACATATTATGTGATATTTATTGTCAAGAAATTTTTTTGCAATCTCAAAATGAGAATTATTTGGTGTTAAAATACAAACTGCTTCAATTCTTGATTCAGTTGGTATTTCTTTCTCACTCTCAATCATATTATCAATATCTTTATATATCCTTTCCCTACTGATACCAATTTGTCTAGCGGACTCAATACTATCCTCATATTTAGAATTAAAAACCCCTCCAACGATTTCATATCTGTCGTGCATGTACGCTGAAACTTTGTGAAGTACACCTATTAAGGAATTATGCCCACCGCCTATAAAACCTAATCTAATTTTTTTTCTCATATTTTTTTTGTTTTAACATAAATATGAAGAATCAGAAATGCGACAATTAATGCTCCAGGAATGTATGCATATAACAAGAGTAATT
>CABZKA010000012.1 GCA_902526165.1 uncultured Bacteroidota bacterium | reverse complement strand
TAAATAAATATATTGAGGTTTCATGCTCAGAAATGGACGCTGAGTATGCTAATACTAAAAATTATGTTTCAATTAAAAATGATAAAGCAATTTGGAGTAACACATGGGACGCTGCTGGAAAAGAAATTATTTGGGATATGGTCCATTATGATGTTCAATTGATCGGAGGAATTGCACTTCACAAGGGGAAAATAGCAGAGATGCAAACTGGTGAAGGAAAAACACTTGTTGCTACATTACCTGTATTTTTAAATGCACTAACAGGAAATGGTGTTCACTTGGTTACTGTAAATGACTACCTGGCAAAAAGAGATTGCACTTGGATGGCACCAATCTTTGAGTTTCATGGATTTAGAATCGATTGTATTGATAAATATAAACCTCACTCAACTGAAAGAAAAAATGCTTATCTGGCTGATATAACATATGGAACAAATAATGAATTTGGATTCGATTATTTGCGTGATAATATGGCAAACAGAGATGAGGATCGAGTTCAAAGAAAACACAGTTACGCTATAGTAGATGAAGTGGATTCTGTATTAATTGATGATGCTAGAACTCCACTGATTATATCAGGACCTGTCCCAAAAGGAAATAATCACGAATTTGAAATATTAAAACCCAAAATTTCTTCCCTAGTTCAAACTCAAAAACAGCTTGTTACTAAAATCTTATCAGATTCAAAAAAACTTATAATGTCAGGGGACAATGAAAATGGAGGATTTAAACTTTTACAAGCTTACCGAGGTTTACCAAAAAGCAAAGCCCTTATAAAGTTTTTGAGTGAGGAGGGAGTAAAACAAACTCTTCTTAAAACAGAGAACTTTTACATGCAAGATAATAATAGGGAAATGCCAAAGATTGATGCAGATTTATATTTTACAATTGATGAAAAAAACAATCAAATAGAGTTGACAGATAAGGGTATAGATCATTTATCTGATAATACAAATGACTCTAATTTTTTTATTCTTCCTGATTTATCTTCAGAGATTGCAAACATTGAAAATGAAAATTACTCAAGTGAGAAGGAGGCAGAGAAAAAAGATAAAATTTTTAATGATTTTAACGAGAAAAGTGAAAGAATTCACACTATGAATCAGCTTTTGAAAGCATATACTTTATTTGAAAAGGATATTGAATATGTTTTGATGAACAACAAAGTAATGATTGTTGATGAGCAAACTGGTAGGATAATGGAAGGAAGAAGATATTCAGACGGATTGCACCAAGCAATTGAGGCTAAAGAAAATGTAAAAATTGAGGATGCTACCCAAACGTTTGCCACAATAACTTTACAAAACTACTTTAGAATGTACAGAAAGTTGTCAGGTATGACAGGAACAGCAGTTACAGAAGAAGGTGAATTTTGGAATATATATAAACTTGAAGTTACTGAAATTCCTACAAACAAACCTGTAATTCGTGATGACAGAAACGACCTAGTATACAAAACAAAAAGAGAGAAATACAACGCCGTAATAGATTGTGTTGCAGAATTATCAAATTCTGGGAGACCAGTTCTTATTGGTACAACATCAGTTGAAATTTCTGAACTACTATCAAGAATGCTAACAAGAAAAAAAATTCATCACAATGTACTAAATGCAAAATTACATAAGAAAGAAGCTGATGTTGTGGCAGAGGCAGGAAAAAGTGGTGTAGTTACTATAGCAACTAATATGGCTGGACGTGGAACAGATATTAAAATTTCAGATAACATAAAAAACAAGGGTGGATTAGCAATAATCGGAACTGAAAGACATGATTCTAGAAGAGTCGACAGACAGTTAAGAGGAAGATCCGGTAGACAGGGTGATCCTGGGAGTACTCAATTTTTTGTGTCACTAGAAGATAATTTAATGAGGTTATTTGGAACTGAAAGAGTTTCGAAAATGATGGACAGAATGGGTCACAAAGAAGGCGATGTACTTGAACATTCGATGATGAACTCTGTGATCGAGAGAGCACAAAAAAAAGTTGAAGAAAACAACTTTGGTATAAGAAAAAGACTTCTTGAATATGATGATGTAATGAATATGCAAAGAGAAGTGATATACAAGAAAAGGAAGAATGCTTTAGATGTAAACAGGTTAAAAGTTGATGTTGCAAATATGATTTTTGAAAGTGCTGAAAATATTTACTTAGATGCAAAAAATAAAAATGATTTCAAGGACTTTGAATTCAATTTAATAAGATGTTTTGGAATTACATCCTCGATTACTAAAAAAGACTTTGAATCACAAGATGAGATTAAACTAGTTAACGGACTATACAAAAGTATATTAGAAAATTATGAAAGAAAAAATTTAGAAAACATAGATAAGGTTTTTCCAATAATTAAAAATGTACATGAAAACCCTAAAAATAGATATGAAAGAATTGTTGTCCCATTTACTGATGGTAAGAAAACAATGAATATTGTAACTAATTTAAAAAGTGCTTATGATTCAAAAGGAAAGAAGTTAATTGATGATTTCGAAAAAAATATATCGTTGGCTATTATTGATGAAACATGGAAAACCCATCTCAGAAAGATGGATGAACTTAGACAATCAGTTCAATTGGCTGTTCATGAGCAAAAAGATCCACTTCTTATCTATAAGTTTGAGGCAAAAGAGCTTTTTTTCTCAATGATTGATAATTTAAATAAGGATATATTAACCTTTTTAATGAAGGCTGACTTACCTAGTAGAGATCCAAATGAAATTAAAGAAGACAGACAGACAAGAAGACAACAAGCTTATAAAACCTCAAAAGAGGAAGTATTAAACAGTGATGAGCTAGCCAGACGAAATAGAGATATTGGTGGCAATGTTTCTCAAAAAAATAATATGGTTGAAACAATAACTCGAGAAAAGAGAAAAATAGGAAGAAATGAAAGGGTAACCGTTAGAAATATGCAAAGCGGTGAAAAAAAAGAACTAAAGTTTAAGCAGGCTCAAAACCTTATTAACTCCGGAAACTGGATTATAGTTGAAGAACAATAAAAGAATTTTAATTATTGGTCCTCACCCACCACTAAGAGGCGGTATTTCAGAATTTAATTACATATCGTATAAAAATCTAAAAGATTTATGTAGTGTTTTCGTTATATCACTAAAAAAAAATTACCCAAACTTTCTTTTTCCTGGAAAATCACAGTTTATAAAATCAAGAACTGAATATAAAAATTTTCAAAACTTTAATATTTATAATCCATTTGATTATAAAAAAGTTATTAGAATAATTAATGAAAAAGAGATCGACACAATTATAACTACACACTGGAATCCGGTGGTATCATTTCTTTTTGGGATTATAAATAGATTTAGTAAAAAATCTATAAAAAAAGTTGGTATAATTCATAATGTTCTTCCACACGAGAGATTCCCATTAGATTACTCTATGTTAAAGTTTTATCTAAATTCTCTTGATATTGCAATTACTCTGTCAAAAAACTCAACCAATTCATTAAAAAAAATTTGTTCAAATAGTTTAGTGATTAAACGATTATATCACCCAATTAAAAACAACAAGATACTTAACAGAGATGAGTCTATAAAAATTTTAAAATTAGATTCAAATTATCGATATATATTACATTTTGGTTTGGTGAGAGGCTACAAGGGTCTTGACCTTTTAATCGAGTCAATGGCTGAGCTAATAAAAAAAAATCAAAAGTTGATATTACTAATTGTTGGTGAATTTTATAGTGATAAGAAAAAATATTTAAGTCAAATTAAGACGCTAGGGATTGAAAAAAATATTAAAATTTTTGATGAGTATGTGGAGGGAAATATTATTAATCATTGGTTTTCAATTGCAGACTTGGTTATTCAGCCTAACAAAACTTCATCTCAAAGTGGCGTAACTGCTCTTTCTTTAGGTTTTGAAAAGAAAATTGTAACTACTGGAGTTGGTGGAATAGGAGAATTTATAAGTTCTAGAAATGGATATATTTGTGAAGCTAATGTTAAAAGCATGAGTAAGGTTATCAATTACGCTTTAAATGATAAAAATTTTAATTTTGAAAATCTTAAGCGGCTTAAAAACAAATTCTCCTGGGTCAATTACTCAAGAAAAATAATAAGTATAATAAATGAAGTTTAAAGTCCCATTTTTAACATTTTTCTTTCTATCAATTTCTTACGGACAAACTGAACTAAAGAATGCATATTTTGCATCCGGTTGTTTTTGGTGTGTAGAATCTATATATGAAAGTTTAGAGGGGGTTAATGATGTCGTTTCAGGATACTCTGGTGGTTGGCTGAAAAACCCGTCATACAGGCAAGTTCTTACTGGAAAAACAGGTCATGCAGAAAGTATAAAAGTATCCTATAACCCTAATCAAATAAGTTTTTCAAAACTAGTAGAAATCTTTTTTGCCTCACATGATCCAACAACTCTAAACAAACAAGGGCCAGATATTGGGCCACACTACAGATCTATTGCTTTTTACGAGACTAATGAAGAAAAGATTATAATTGAAAAAGAAATCAAAAGATTACTAGACAATAAAGTATATGACCTAATTGTCACAGAGGTTAAGAATTTTGAAAGATTTTATTTGGCAGAAAGTTATCATCAAGATTACAAAATAAAAAACCCAAATAATCCTTACATATGGAATGTATCTGTCCCTAGAATTGAAAAATTTAAATCTAATTATTCTGATTTACTGAAAAAAGACTGATTCTTCATCAGATTTTGATAAAAAATATAAGCTATATATCCTGCAATTAATCCATATGCACCACCAATTATAATATCTGAGGGGAAATGGACACCACAGTAAACCCTGCTGTAAGAGATTACTATTGCCCATATGAAAAGAAATTTTCCTATTCTGTTGTACTTATTGAGTATGAAATAAAAGAAAGTTGCTATAGCAAAAGAATTTGCTGCGTGAGCTGAGAAAAACCCATACAAACCTCCGCAACCTGTTTTAACTACTCTGATAAGTCTTGAAATAGATTCATCGTTACAAGGACGTAAAATTTCAAAAAACTGCTTAGATAAATTACTAGACTGATCTGTAAATAAAATCAATATTCCAATAACAAAGAAAAATAAAAAAATTGATCTAATTTTTAATCTTATATTATAAAGGTGTAGATATATTAAAAAAATATAAAGTGGTATCCAAGTGTATTTGTTTGTAATTATGAGCCATAAAGAATCAAACTGTTCACTTCCTAAATTGTTAAGAAAGATTAACAAGTCTATATCCAGACTTTTTAATTTATCGAACATTAATTCCGAATGCCGTATTTATCAAATAAATAAACCAGTGAGGCTACAGCTGCTGAACCCAATTCTAATTCTCTTTTGTTAACATTTTCAAAAGTATCGATTTCAGTGTGATGATAATCAAAATACTTTTGAGAATTTGGTCTCAAACCTGCTAAAATATTGTCTGGTTTTCTTAGATTGGATATATCTGCACCACTGCCACCTTTGATGAAAACATTAACAAAATATGGGGCAAAAAGTTTTTTCCATTCTAAAATCTTCAAAAAATTAACGTCATTACAAGTAAAAGAAAAACCAAGAGGTCTAAAACCCCCGGCATCAGATTCTATTGCAAATATATGATTAACTCCATCTCGATCAGCTACCTCTTTATACTTGTTTGAACCTCTTCCACCATTTTCTTCATTCATAAATAAAACAACTCTTATAGTTCTTTTTGGTTTGTAAGAGATTTTATTAAAAATATTAAGTAAATCCATTGAATGAACAACCCCAGCACCATCATCATGTGCTCCATCACCAATATCCCAAGAATCTAGGTGACCTCCAACCAAAATAACTTCGTTCGGGTATTCAGTACCTTTGATTTCAGCAATTACATTATAAGATTGAGAATCTCTGACAGTTTTACACTGTTGTCTAAAAAGAAATTTTAAGTTAGGCTTTATTTTAAGTAGATCACTTAATTTATTGGCTCCTTGGGTACTGATTGCAGCAGCTGGTATTCTTTTGCTCTTTGGTAAATTGCCATAGGTTAAACCACCTGTGTGAGGAAAGTCATCAACCCTCAAGTTCATTGATCTTACAATTACACCAATTGCTCCATATTTTGATGCTTCTAAAGCACCAAGAGCTCTTTGATCAACAGCAGTACCATATGATGTAAAAGTGCTTATGTAAGTTGGATCCATGGGTCTATTAAAAAAAACAATTTTACCATCAATTTTTTCTTTTCCTAGCGCCTTAAGTTCTTCAAGACTTGATAACTCAATAACATTTGCTTTTAAACCAACTGATGGGGTTGCTACTGAACCACCAAGGGCAGTAATATTAACATTAAAAGTAATTCCAGGTTCGGTTTCAATTAATGCAAATTCTTTAGGACCACGAATCCATGTTGGAACCATTACGGGTTGTAAATAAACATCATCAAAGCCGAGTTTATCAAGTTCATCTTTAGACCACTCAACTGCTTTTTGAGCCTCGAGTGATCCAGAAAGCCTTCCTCCAATCTGATTTGATAAGTGATCCAACCAATTATAGGATTTACTTTCAGTCAAAGCTTTCGAGAAAATTGATGAAATTACCTTTTCATCAGATTGTGAATAAAGCGTGAGAGTAAAAAGAAAAATTAATATAAATCTCATTATTATTATTTTCCAGAAAATTTCTTTACATCGTCAGAAATAATATTATTATTTTCTGATAATATAGTCAGTCTTTCAATCACATTTCTAAGTTCTCTAACGTTACCTTTCCATGAAAAGGTAGTTAGTAGTTTAACTGCCTTGGAATCCATGGTGAAAATTCCATTATCGTTGGTGTTAGATAACTGCTCTAAAAAGTGATCAACTAAAAGAACTATATCATCTTTTCTGTCATCTAATTTGGGTACATTCAGCTCTATAACAGCTATTCTATGATACAAGTCTTCTCTGAACTTGTTTTCTTTAATTAGTGTTTTTAAATCTTTATTTGTTGCTGCAATAATTCTGGAGTCTACAAAAATATCTTTTTCACTACCAACTTTTTGAATTTTACTTTCTTGAATCGCTCTTAATACTTTTGATTGAGCCGATAAACTCATATCACCTATTTCATCTAAGAAAATTGTTCCATTATTTGCAGCCTCAAACTTACCAACTCTATCCTTGTG
This sequence comes from uncultured Bacteroidota bacterium, assembly GCA_902526165.1. GTDB lineage: Bacteria > Bacteroidota > Bacteroidia > Flavobacteriales > Flavobacteriaceae > Eutrophosalina. Next base: position 40,812 of record CABZKA010000012.1, on the reverse strand, counting down.
GGCAGAAGTAAATGATCCTTTTAGATGACCAAATAATTCACTTTCTATTAATTCAGATGGAATAGCAGCACAATTTACTTCAATGAATGGTCCATCGGATCTTAAACTATTATTATGAATTTGTCTTGCAACAAGCTCTTTTCCAGAGCCATTTGGACCTAAAATCATTACTCTTGCATTGGTCGGAGAGATCTTTTCAATTATTTGTTTTAACTCTAATATTTTTTTTGATTCACCAACAATATCATATTTAGTTTGTTTAGTTTGCTTATTTGATTTCTTTTTTAGCTGAACTTTATTTTTTAAAGATTCTCTAACAGAGGATAATAAACTATTTAGATCTGGTGGTTTTTCAATAAAATCAAATGCACCTTTTCTCATGGCCATAACTGCGGTCTTTAAATCACCATGACCGGAAATCATTATTATAGGGATTTTATCATCAAAAGTTTTTAGAAAATTTAAAACATCAATGCCATCTTTTTTTGGCATTTTAATATCACAGATTACAAGTTCAAGATTTTCTGATTTAATTTTATTTATTGCTTCTACACCATCAGATGCCTCAATAATTTTATTTTTATTATCATCTTCAGTAAGTACTTTTTTTAGTACTCTTCGAATAGCTTCTTCATCCTCTACAATTAATATATTTGGCATTGTTTTTTTTTTACAAACTTAAGAAAACATATCTTTCACTTTATCAAAAAAGGATTTTTGATTTTTATCTGGGTTTGGCTTGAAATGTTCACTATCTTTCATTTGTTCAAAAAATTCTTTTTGTTGCTTATTCATTGTTTTTGGCGTCCAAACATTAACATGAACCAATAAATCACCAACGGGTCCATTCAAAGCTTTTAGTCCTTTATTTTTCAGTCTCAAAATTTTTCCAGATTGTAAACCAGGTTCTAGCTTGATCCTAACTTTCCCTCCAACAACATCAATTTCCTTGCTTGCGCCAAGAACTGCATCAGATATACTTATATATAAATCATAGTGAAGGTTATTTCCTTCTCTTTTTAAATTGGTGTCTTCTTTTTCATCAATTAATATTAAAAGATCACCACTAATTCCATTAGAAACTGGATCATTTCCTTTTCCTGATACTCTCAACTGCATTCCATCCTCTACCCCTGCTGGAATTTTAACATCAACTGTTTCCTCTACTAAAATTTGACCATTTGCGTCACTGCCAGGTGGTTTTTTTGTAACAATCTTTCCGCTTCCGCCGCAATTGCTGCAAATTGAAGTAGATTGCATTCTTCCTAATATTGTATTAGTTATTTTAGTAACCTGACCCGTACCATTGCAAACATGACAGGTAGAATATTCTAGTCCTGGAGCTTGAACTTTTCTTTTTACCTTAATTTTTTTATTTGTGCCATTTGCTATTTCGTCAATTGTTAATGAAACTTTAATCCTAAGGTTAGTTCCTTTACTTGTTCTAGATCTTGATGAGCCATCAAAACCACCAAAACCACCAAAAGCACTTCCAAATATATCTCCAAATTGACTAAAAATATCTTCCATATCCATACCACCAGCACCAAAACCGCCACCTTGAAAGGCTGAATGTCCAAATTGATCATATTTTGATTTCTTTTCAGGATTTCCTAATATTTCATAGGCTTCTGCAGCTTCTTTAAATTTTTCTTCAGCTTTTTTATCTCCTGGATTTTTATCAGGATGATATTTAATAGCGCATTTTCTGTAAGCCTTCTTAATTTCAGAGTCAGTTGCGTTTTTATCTAGACCTAATATTTTATAATAATCCTCCTTCATTTTTAATTTCCAACGACAACCTTAGGATATCTTAAAATTTTATCGCCAATTAAATAACCATTTTCGACCACATCAATTATTTTACCCACCATTTTTTTGGAGGGTGCTTTAATTTGAGTGATAGCTTCGTGTTTTTCAGCATCAAATGTTGTTCCTGCACTAACGTCAATTTTTAATAAACCATTGCTTACTAAGATGTCGTAAAACTTGTTATGTATTAATTTGAAACCTGTATAATCAACATTATTGTCTTTCTCAAACTCCCTTAATGCTCTATCCATATCATCCAATACCGGCAATAATGCTGACATTAGCTCTTTTGATGCAGTTTTAAATAATTCAATCCTCTCTTTAGAAGTTCTTTTTCTAAAATTTTCAAACTCGGCAAATAGTCTTAGATACTTGTCTTTTTCAGATTCAATATCATTATTTAATAATTTAATTTGTTCCTTTAAAGTAGGTTTTTTAGGGGCAGTTTTTTTATTTTTTTCAGGCATATTGAAATTTATTCAAATTTACTGCCAACAAAACTAAATTGCCAAAATGTCATGGTTTTTTACAAATCATTTAATTCAGTATACTTGAACTTATGACTTATTTTTTTCATCTCAATAGAAACAACATTCTTGCTTGAATTTACAATATCATCATAAAAATCTTTCATGAAAAAAACTCTAAACAATGATTTCAAAATTATATTTGGAGTAAAGATTTTAAAACAAAAACTGTAATTGTCAGAGAGTTTTTTAAACAAATCTAACATAGTTGTTGGGTTACTATTTACTGCATGAATTAAACCGCTGTAGTTTTTTAATGATAGTTTGTAAAAAATTTCTGAAAGATCGTTTATGTGAATCCAGGAAATTTTTTGATTACCATTTCCAATAAGTAATAAAATTCTAGAATTTAAAATAAATCTTAAAACTTTTATAATGCCACCAAGTTCACTAAAAACCATACCTATTCTTATGGTTGTAACAGCAATTTTAAATTCTTTGAAAGACTCAATTTCTTTTTCCCATTGTTCAACAACATTAGCTAAAAATGTTTTACCCTTTAAATCTGAATCTTCATTATAAACAGCTTCTTGAGAATTTGGAAAAATGCCAATTGCAGATGCAGAAATTATTTGCTTGACATTATTTGATCTGTATTTTATTAATTTTTTTAAGAGTTGTAGAGACTGAAGTCTTGATTTTAATATCCTCTCTTTTTTTGAGCTTGTCCACAAACCAAAAATATTTTCACCAGCGAGATTAATGACAACATCAACATCATTAATTGAATCATAATCAACCGTTTGTCTTTTTGGGTTCCATTTGAAAAAACTTAAATTTTTTGAATTGTCTTTTTTCTTTCGTGAAAGAATATTAATATGATGATTATTCTTGATCAATAATTGGACAATATTTTTTCCGATTAGCCCTGTTCCACCTGTTATTAGAAATTTCATTTCAAGATTGAATTGATACAAAGTTAATTTGTAATTTTATATCACAACATTATTAGATGAAAATTAATCTTATTGAAAAATCAAGAATAGACGATGTTGATTTTACAAATCTAACATTTGGGAAAATTTTTACCGATCACATGTTTATTTCAGAATATAAAAATGGAAAATGGTCGTCTGGTGAAATTAGACCCTATAAAAATATTTCAGTAAGCCCCTCCGCCAGAGTACTTCACTATGGACAAGCAATTTTTGAAGGAATGAAGTGTTTTAAAAGTGAAAATGATGATTTATTTCTATTCAGACCTGAAGAAAACTTTAAAAGATTTAATAAGTCTTCCCAAAGATTAGCTATTCCTGAAATTGATGAAAAAATATTTTTTAATGGTTTGAATAAATTATTAAAAATTGATTCGGAATGGGTAAAAAAAGGTTTTGGAAATGCTCTTTATATTAGACCTTTTGTTTATGCATCTGAGCCTTCAATCAATGCATCTGAAGCTAATGAATATACATTCTTAATAATATGTAGCCCTAGTAAATCCTATTACGGTGACATGGAAATTAGTGTCAAGATTGAAGAAAAATACAGCAGAGCTGCTAAGGGTGGTGTGGGTTATGCAAAAGCTGCTGGAAATTATGCAGCTGCCTTCTACCCTACTAAACTAGCAATTGAACAGGGATTTCAACAAATTATATGGACTGATTCAAATAATCACAATGCAATTGAGGAAGCTGGTACAATGAATTTATTTTTTGTTATTGGTAAAAAACTAATCACTTCACCAACTTCTGATAGTATTCTAGATGGAATAACAAGAAAAAGCATAATCGAACTTGCTAAGTTTTATGGGATTGATGTTTATGAAAGAGAAATTACGATAGATGAAATTATAAAAGAGTATAAATCGGGAAACTTAAAAGAAATATTTGGAAGCGGAACAGCAGTTGTCGTCTTGTCAATAAAATCCTTTGGACACAGAGATCAATTGTATACACTCAATTCTGAAAAAAATTCAATATCAAGTTTTCTTAAAGAAAAATTAAACAACATCCAATACAATATTTCCAATGATTTTGAAAATTGGAAATATAAAATTAACTGAAAAATTTTGAAAAGTTTGGTTTAAAATAATTAGGGCCCTTCATAACTTTACCATCTTTTCTATATATTGGTTTTCCATCTGCTCCCAATTTACTCATATTGCTTTTTTGAATCTCGTCAAAAACATCCTCTATGATGTCAGACATTCCATGCTCAATTATTGTTCCGCATAAAATATAAAGCATATCTCCCAAAGCATCGGCTATTTCTGTAATATCATTATTTCTTGCAGCTTCAATATACTCTTCATTTTCCTCTTTCATTAAGTTAAATCTTAACTCAATAATTTTTTTTTCCAAATTTACTGTTGGAGAATTATTATAATTCAAACCAAATGTATCATGGAAATCTTTAACTGCATTCAATTGTTTTTTCATGTGAAATAATTTTTGATTATTTATAAATTTAAAATAATAGGGTGGAATATTTTGTTGATATCAATAGATTTTTTGTCTAAAAATTTAAAATCCTCAAAAGTGAAATAAATAAATATTTATTAACATCATAGTTTGCAAAAAAAAAATATATTTATTGTAAACAAATTATAACTACTCACACAATGAAAAATATTTACTCACTATTATTATTATCAATCTTTATTTTTATTTCATGTTCCCCTGATGACAACGCCAATCCAACGGCTGAAGATGTCACTGGTCTTACTGATGGAGGAGCAACAATTACTGTTAAATTATTAGGACAAGATCCTGATGGCGACAGTATAATTTATGCACTTGAATCTTATGCTAGTTTGGGAACTGGCTCAGTCTCAGGTGATGTTTTAACTTATACACCCAACGACAATACAAATGGTGTAGATAATTTTTCTTATAGAGTTTACGATTCGGAAAATAATGTTAGCAATGTAGCCAACATTACAATCACAATTACTGGAAATGTGAACAACCCTCCTACCGTTAATAATGTATCAGCAACTTCAGACGGTTCTGCAATAACGATTACTTTAACTGGATCTGATCCTGAGGGAGATAGCATTACGTTTTCAATTGTTGGACAACCCACCAAAGGTTCCGTAAGTTTGAGTGGCAGTACGGCTACCTACACACCAAACGCTAATGCGTATGGGTCTGATTCCTTTACTTTCAAAGCCAATGATGGTGAGTACGACAGCAATATTGGAACAGCATCAATCACACTTCCTGATGCACCTGATCCAGATCCAGTTGTAACCACTACTATATTTTTTAGTGAATATGCTGAGGGTACAAGTAACAACAAATACTTAGAAATTTATAATCCAACAGGTGCCGAAGTTGATTTAACAGAGTATGCATTTCCAAATGTTTCAAATGCTCCAAACACACCTGGACAACATGAATACTGGAACACATTTCCTGCAGGTGCTAAAGTTGCGGCTGGAGGTGTTTATGTCATTGCTCACCCGCAAGCAGATGCCTCTATTTTAGCAAAAGCTGATCACGAATTTAGATATTTATCTAATGGTGATGATGGGTTTAAGTTAGTGAAGGGCACAGAAAGTAGTTTTACAGTTATTGATGTGCTTGGTAACTGGCAAGGTGATCCTGGATCTGGTTGGGATGTAGCAGGAACAACCAATGGAACAAAAGAACACACACTTGTTAGAAAACCCAGTGTAAAAAAGGGGAATTCAGACTGGGACAGCTCCAGAGGAACTAGTGAAAGTGACTCTGAGTGGATTGTATATCCTCAAAATACTTGGACCTACTTGGGTACTCATACAACAGATTAATCACAAATTAATATGAAAAGATTTTTTTTAATTTTTATATTATTTCTTTTTGCATGTAGCGATGGTTCTGATGATTCATCAGATGTTAACAATGGAGGAGGGTCTGGAAATGAGACAGTGAATTTATTTTTCTCTGAATATGCAGAAGGATCATCCAACAACAAATATATTGAAATATACAATCCGAGCTCTACTATAGTTAATTTAAACAACTATCAAATTAAAGGTACAAATAATGGTACCGCATGGGGAGATAATGGAGAAAGAGAGTTGGCACTTGGTGGAACCTTAGCTGCCAACTCAGTGTATATTATATGTACCGATGCTGCTGACCCTGATATCATTGCAAAATCAGACTTAGCTCTCCCATATGAAAGTCCTGTTCACTACAATGGCAATGATGCAATAGCTATTTTTGGTATTGACTCTTCTGGAAACCATACTGTTATTTTAGATGTTATTGGTGTTCAAAGTTCTGACCCTGGACCGGCTGGATGGAATGTGGCTGGTGTAACTGGTGCAACAAAAGATCACACCCTTGTTAGAAAATCATCAATCAGTAAGGGAAATTCAAATTGGGAAAACTCATCCGGTACCAGTACATCAAACTCTGAATGGGAAGTGAAAGATATTGATGACTGGACTAGCTTAGGATCCAGATAGTTAAGCTATATTTGATCCATGTTTTCATCTGGTCAGCTGATTTTTGCTATTTTCTTTATAGTTACTTTTACCATTATTATTGTTTACAACTATCGAAAAGATTTGAAATTTCTCAAGAATACTTACAAAGGAGTGCATTGGGTTTTAATTGGATTCGTGGTTTTTTTTTCATTGCTTTTGGTTCTAAAAAAAATTGTTAATGATTAAAAATATATTTTTAATCTTCATAGGCGGCGGTTTGGGATCTGTTTTTAGATACCTTATTTCTGAAATAATTTTTTTAAAAAAATTTGATTTTCCCTATCCGACTTTTATAACTAATCTGTTGGGATGTTTTTTAATTGGTTTGGCTCTTGGTTGGTCTATTAAAAACTCTGAATTGAACCCCTCTTTTTTAATTTTGTTTACTGTTGGTTTTTGTGGAGGGTTTACTACTTTTTCATCATTCAGTCAAGAAAGTTTGACATTAATTAATAATAACCAGCTTTTTTATTTTTTTTCTTACTTATTATTAAGCATTACAATAGGTATTTTATCTGTATACATTGGAATGAAAATAAGTAAATACCTGTAAGACAGACTATTAAATAGCGCCAAATATTATATTAAAAATTTAGAGCTATAATTTTTGTGAATTACTCAAGTATTGGACTTAAAAATTTAAAATTCCATAAAAATATAGCAATAGAAGACTTATCAACATTGCTGATTTGCAAAATAAAATACATTTAAATAAATAAATAATTATAATTATGAAAACACTTATTAAATACAATTTATTCCTAGTGAGTTTAGTCTTTTGCTTTACTCCAACACAGGAAATAAAATCTCAAGATTTTGGAGCTGATGTTGCTAGTTCTTATGTCTGGAGAGGTACTGAGTATGGTACTGGTCTTGCTGTTCAACCTTGGATGGAGCTTGGTGCTGGTAACCTTACTGGTGGAGTCTGGGGAAGTTTCAATCAAGCCGAAGCTGGATATGATGGAAACGAACTAGATTTATGGGTATCTTATGACTTTGGTCCCCTAGCTCTAACTGTTACTAATTATACTTTCCCAGGTGCTGGTGGCGCTGGTGATGTATTTGATGGTGACGTTGAAGTTAGCGGTTCTACAAGCCTAGGTCCCGTTGATTTAACCGTTGGCTATTTTACAGATCATGGAGCTCTTTATGTTGAAGCTGGGTTTCCAATCGGTCCTGTTGGCGTTGCTGTAGGTTACGGTAGCGATGGAGACGTTGGTTTTTATGCAGGTGGTGATAGTGGTTTAGTCAATGTTTCGTTTAGTGGATCAAAAGATATCGCTATTACTGAAGACTTCTCATTGCCAGTTTTTGGATCATTCATCATTAACCCTGATGCAGAAGCTGCATTTCTAGTTTTTGGATTTAGTTTATAACATTAAACAATAACTATAAAATAAATATATATATGGAATTATTAACTACAAACAACGTATGGATGATGGTATGTACGTTTCTTGTGTTTTTCATGCACCTTGGATTCTCATTCCTTGAAATTGGATTAACACAACAGAAAAATACTGTCAACATACTGTTTAAAAACTTTTTCGTAATCACAGCTGGTATTATTATTTACTACCTAGTAGGTTTCAATTTAATGTATCCTGGTGACTTTTTTATAGGTCAAGCGGTTGGCTTTGCTGGGCCTTTCATTGATCCAGGTGAAGGTTACGATCAATTAACTTACGCTGACGGTGGCTATACATACTGGACAGACTTTTTGTTCCAAGCTATGTTCGCAGCTACTGCTGCAACAATTATATCTGGAGCTGTCGCTGAAAGAATTAAAATTTTCTCATTCATATTAATAGCATCTTTGTATGTTGCTATTGTTTATCCTATTGTTGGTTCTTGGCAATGGGGAGGCGGATGGGCTTCACAAATGGGTTTCATTGACTTTGCAGGTTCTACTTTGGTACACTCTGTAGGTGGTTGGGGAGCTCTAATCATAATTTTCTTCTTAGGCGCTAGAAAAGGTAAATTTGATAAAGATGGAAATCCATCAGCGATTCCTGGTTCAAATCTACCTCTCTCTGCAGCTGGAGTACTAATTCTATGGTTAGGATGGTTCGGATTTAATGGAGGTTCAGTATTATCTGCTGACCCAGCATTAACTTCCCTTGTACTAGTAACAACATGTTTAGCAGCAGCCGCAGGTGGTATAGCTTGTGCTTTAACTGCTAAATTAGTTTATGGAACATTAGACATTACAATGTTCATGAATGGTGTTCTTGGTGGATTAGTTGGAATTACAGCTGGAGCTGACTTAATGTCTCCTGCAGAGGCGATATATATTGGTATAATTGCTGGTCCAATTGTTTTGGGTGGTGTTGCTTTATTAGATAAAGCTAAATTAGATGATCCAGTTGGAGCGATCCCTGTTCACCTCTTCTGTGGTATGTGGGGTACATTGGCCTGTGGAATATTTGGTGCAAGTAAAGGATTGGATCAACTTGGAATTCAAGCTGCTGTCATTGGTATAGCAGGCTTATTCTGTTGCATTGGAGCTGGTTTAATAGTACTATTAGTTAAAGCTTTAATAGGTCTTAGAGTATCTGAAGCTGAAGAAGCTCAAGGACTTGATATTGCTGAGCATGGTACAGGTGCATACGCTGATTTCAGTGTAAAATAATTAGAAAATTTATAATTTTTAGTTAGTTGTTTTAATTTTTTCTAATTATAAAGGGCTGTTACTTCCCAGTGACGGCCCTTTTTATTTAAAATTAATAGAACTATTGAATTCATCGACTTTTTTTACTGCCTCTGTAACAAAGTTTTCATTACTTCCTGCATAAATTATTGATCTAGATATGTTGATCAGTATCTTTTTGTTTTCAGTGGTTGTACAGGATTTAATTACTTCATCTACGTCTCCGCCTTGGGCACCAATTCCAGGAATTAATAAAAAATTATCAGGTATAATATCTCTGATTTTTTTTAGAAAATCAGATTTTGTTGCTCCAACAACATAAATAATTTTATCAGAATTTTTCCAGTTTTTAGATTTAACTATAACATCTTCGAATAAATTATTTGGCAATTGAAAATCCTCAGCACCCTTGTTTGACGTTAAAGCAAGTATAACTGGATATTTATCCTCATAATCAAGGAATTCAGTTAAAGTGTCACCTCCCATATAGGGAGACAGAGTTATTGAATCAAAATTTAAGTTTTCAAAAAAAGCTTTTGCATACATTTTTGACGTATTTCCAATATCACCTCTTTTGGCATCTGCAATAGTAAAAAGCTCTGAATAATTTTTATTTAGATATTTAATAGTTTTTTCCATAGAAGTCCAACCAGATGCTCCTCTACTTTCATAAAAAGCCGTATTGATTTTTACTGCAACAATTTTTTTATTTAATTCATCAATTAAAATCTTATTGAATTTAAATACAGGATCGGAATACTTAAATAGATGTTTTGGTATTTTATCTATATCTGTATCTAGTCCTAAACATAAAAATGATTTTTTAGATTTAATATTGCGCTCTAATTGATTTAATTTCATTACTTATCACTTTTCATTAGTTCTATATTATTATGGAGTTTGAGTTCCTCAACAAGTTTATCTATGTCTCCGTTAACAATATTTTGTAAGTCATACAAGGTTAAATTGATTCTGTGGTCTGTAACTCTTCCTTGCGGGTAGTTGTAGGTTCTTATTTTAGCAGATCTGTCACCTGAAGACACCATCAAATTCCTCTTTTGTGAATCCTCCTCTTTTCTTTTACTAATCTCCAACTCATACAATCTTGATCTTAGTACTTTAAGCGCTTTTTCAAGGTTCTTATGTTGTGATTTTTGGTCTTGACAGCTAACAATAATACCAGTTGGTTCATGATGAAGTTTAATTGCAGAGTAGGTTGTATTAACAGATTGTCCTCCAGGACCTGTTGATGTTGTCCGTTCAATTCTTACATCTTGCATATCCAAATCAACATCAAACTCTTCTGCTTCTGGCAAAACCATGACTGTTGATGCAGAAGTATGGACCCTTCCTTGAGTTTCAGTTTGGGGAACTCTTTGAACTCTATGTACACCAGATTCAAACTTCATGGTTCCATATACATTTTCGCCATTTATTTCAAAGATTATTTCTTTATAGCCACCTGCAGTACCTTCATTACAGTCTACAAGATTGACTTTCCAGCCTTGTTTTTCAGCATATTTTGAGTACATCCTGAATAAATCTCCAGCAAAAATACTTGCTTCATCCCCACCAGTACCAGCTCTTAATTCCATAACAATATTTTTTGAATCGTCAGGATCTTTGGGAATCAATAATATTTTTAATTGATCCTCCAAATTAACCAACTTTTCTTTGTATATCACCATTTCAGAATTTGCTAACTCAAGCATTTCTCTATCATGCTCATTTTTAATAATATCACCAGCTTCTTCAATATTTTTTAAAATATTTTCATATTCTGTTTTTTTATCGATAATCTCTTTCAAATCCTTATACTCCTTACTGATCTTAACGTATTTTTTTTGGTCAGACATTATATCAGGCTGAATAATCAAATTAGATAGTTCTTTGAATTTTTCTTCTAATTCTTTAAGTTTTTCTAACATTAATAAATAAATTTTCCTTTTTCGGAAATAATTGTTAATTTTTTTACGTCACTTTCTTCAACTTTACCAATTATTTTAGCATCAACATTAAAACTTTTAGAGATGGATATAATTCTATCTGCATATTTATTATCAACATATATTTCCATCCTATGTCCCATATTAAAAACCTGATACATTTCTCTCCAATTTGTTCCTGATTCTCCTTGAATCATATTGAAAAGAGGTGGTATTTCAAATAAATCGTCTTTTACAATGTGTAAACTATCAATAAAATTCAAAACTTTTGTTTGTGCACCTCCGCTGCAATGAATGATACCATCGATGCTTTTTCTATCAATATTTTGAAATATTTTATCGATTATTGGTGCATAGGTACGAGTGGGTGATAAAACTAATTTGCCAGCATTTAATTCAACTCCATCAATACGATCAGTTAGTTTTTTTGATCCTGTATAAATCAGATTTTCGGGTAAGTCATTATCAAAAGTTTCGGGATATTTTTTTCTATATTCATTACTAAATACATCGTGTCTTGCTGAAGTTAACCCATTACTACCCATTCCACCATTGTATACTTTTTCATATGTAGATTTTCCAAATGAGGCAAGGCCAATAATTACATTACCAGATTTTATTTTATTCTCAATCACATCATCTCTTTTCATTCTAGTAAAAACTGTACTATCAACAATGATTGTTTTGACTAAATCTCCAACATCAGCAGTTTCACCTCCTGATGACATTATATTCAAATTGAAAGAGTTTAGCATTTTAATAACCTGCTCATTTCCTTCGATGATTTCTTTGAGAACTTTACCAGGAATTAATTTTTTGTTCCTTCCTATTGTGGAGGATACAACTATATTTTTTGTAGCTCCAACGCATATAAGATCATCAATATTCATGATTAGAGAATCTTGAGAGATTCCTTTCCAAACAGAAAAGTCATTGGTTTCTTTCCAGTATGCATAAGCTAGTGATGATTTTGTTCCTGCACCATCAGCATGCATGACAAGACACATTTCATCGTCATTATTAATTATGTCAGGAATAATTTTACAAAATGAATTGGGGTATAGACCTTGATCGATATTCTTTATAGCGTCATGAACATCTTTTTTGTCGAACGAAACACCCCTGTGATAATATTTGTTGTCGATATTCAAAAGACTAATTATTTATCAAAGATAATGCTTATTGTTTTTACTTAAAAAATTGACCAATTTATTTGTTAAATACTATTGAAGAAAAAACATATTTTAAGTCTATTTATTAATAAAAAAATAATTTTTTAGTACTAAAATTATGATGTTCATAAAAACGGAAAACTTTGATATTACGTATCATTTTTTTTTGCAAAATAACTATACATTTATTTGATCTAAAACAAATCTAATATGAGCAAATCTAAACTTGAATATTTATGGTTGGATGGATACAAGCCAACCCAAAGCCTGCGTGGTAAAACAAAAGTTGTATCTGATTTTAGTGGTAAACTAGAAGATTGTCCAGTATGGGCTTTTGACGGTAGTTCAACTCAACAAGCCCCTGGTGGTTCTTCAGATTGTCTACTAAAGCCTGTTGCAATTTATCCTGATCCAGTTAGAAAAAATGGGTTTATTGTTATGAATGAAGTTTTAAGTTCTGATGGTTCACCTCATGAATCAAATGGAAGGGCGACTATTGATGATGATGATGATGATTTTTGGTTTGGATTTGAGCAGGAATATTTCTTGTGGGATCCTGAAACCAACCTACCATTAGGTTTCCCAAAAGACCAAACTCCACAAGGTCAATTTTATTGTTCAGTTGGTGGAAAAAATGCTTTCGGAAGAGAAATTATGGATAGACATTTAGATATATGTATCGATGCTGGAATCAACATTGAAGGGACTAATGCTGAAGTTGCTGCTGGTCAATGGGAGTTCCAGATTTTTGCTAAAGGTGCAGCGAAAGCTGGAGATGAAATTTGGGTAGCTCGTTACTTTTTAGAAAGATTAGCCGAAGATTATGGTCTAGCTATTGAATATCATCCTAAACCATTGGGAGCAACTGATTGGAATGGTTCAGGTATGCATGCCAACTTTTCAAATTCAACTCTTAGAACTTGTGGATCCAAAGAAACATATGAAGCTATTTGTGAAGCTTTCAGACCTGTTGTTAATGAACACATTGCTGTTTATGGTGCCTACAATGATCAAAGATTAACTGGTGAGCATGAAACTCAATCAATCACGCAGTTCAGTTACGGAGTTTCTGATAGAGGAGCATCGATTAGAATTCCTATCATAACGGTGGAGAAAGGCTACAAAGGATGGTTAGAAGATCGTAGACCTGCATCAAATGGTGATCCTTATAAAATTGCAGCTAGAATCATAAAAACTGTCAAATCAGCTAAAGTCTAGTTAGTCTAATAGATTTTAATTACTAAACACCCCTCTTGGGGTGTTTTTTTTATATAATAACAAGGTAATAGATGGTGAATGAACCAAGTAAAATAACTCCATGAATTCTTCCTAATATTTTTGTTTTTGAAAAAGAATAAAAAAGAAATAAGAATAACATGAAAACAAACATTATTGATAAATCAAATTGAAGATTTAATTTATTTGTAATTTTTAAAGGTTTGATAATCGATGTTATCCCTATAACAGCCAAAATATTAAAAATATTTGATCCAATAATATTTCCTACAGAAATATCTAGCTCCTTTTTGAACACAGCAACTAATGTTGTAACAACTTCAGGTAAACTTGTTCCTATAGCAACAATTGTTAAACCAATAATTCTTTCAGAAACACCAAAATAATCTGCAAAATAAATTGATGAATCAACAAAAAATTCAGATCCAAAAAACAGCATTAAACACGATATAACTATCATAGCAATCAACTTGGTGTTTGAACGGTATTTATCATTTGAGGATACCTCATTGTCTTTTGAGTTTTTAAAAATATAAATCAGAGACGCAATTAAAAAAGTAAAGAGTACAATGCCTTCAATCCTACTAATTTCAACTTTTGTTAAAGCGAAGAGAGAAAAAATCACACTTACAATCATTAAGAAATTCCAATCTTGATATATTAATTTGGTATTGATTTTAATTTTTGAGAAAAAAAGTGCAAGACCTAAAACAAGACCAAAATTTGCAATATTTGAACCTATTACATTTGAAATTGCAATGTCACTAGAGTTTTTCAGAACTGAACTTATACTTATTAAAAGTTCAGGTGCTGAAGTTGCGATTGAAACCACAGTTAAACCAATAACCACTTTTGAAATTTTATACTTTAATGATAGGTCAACTGAGGATTTTAAAAGATAATTACTACCTGTAACTAACATTAAAAGACCGATTATCAGAAAAAAAAGCTGATTCAACATATACTTTGCTAAGATACTACATGAATTGTATATTGCGATAGAAATGAAAACCATATATAAACTTCTAGCAAAATTGAATAAAAAAATGCTACCTAGCTATTCAAAAAATGGATTAGAATTAAATAAAGCCTCAAAAATGCAGTTACTAATCATTGGATACAGGTATTTTATAACAAAAAACTCATTGTGACTAAATATTTAAAATTTATTATCATTTTACTTTTTTTTTCATGTGAAAAATCAATAAATAATTATGCAATAGTTATTCATGGTGGTGCTGGGACAGTCATAAGAGAGAATACTTCGAAAGAATTACAAGATAAATATGAGGATAAGTTGAGAGAAGCTCTCAAGGTTGGGTATTCTATTCTTGAGAATGGGGGTAAAAGTATAGATGCTGTTGAAGAAACTATCAAGATACTTGAAGATTCTGAACTTTTCAATGCTGGAAGAGGGTCTGTCCTTACAAACGAGGAAACAGTTGAAATGGATGCCTCGATTATGACAGGTCAAGATTTAAACGCGGGAGCAGTTGCAACTTTAAAAATCATTAAAAATCCTATTTCTGCTGCACGTGCGGTTATGGAAAAATCAAAGCATGTTTTTTTATCGGGCGAAGGTGCAGAAAATTTTGCGAAAGATGTTGGATTAGAAACGACTAGTAACGATTACTTTATAATAGAAAGTCAACTAAATCAGATTAAAAGAATAAAAGACAATAAATACGGCACTGTTGGTTGCGTGGCTATTGATAAATCTGGAAATATTACAGCAGGAACTTCAACTGGTGGAATGATGAATAAAAAATGGAATAGAATTGGGGATGTTCCAGTCATAGGGGCTGGAACCTATGCAAATAATAAAACATGTGGAATCTCTGCAACAGGATGGGGAGAGTATTTTATTAGAAATGTAGTCGCACATGATATTTCCGCAATGATGGAATATCAAAACAAAACCTTGAGAGATGCTGCACGGATATCAATTCACGATAAGGTTGGCAATATGGGTGCAACAGGGGGTGTAATTGGAATAGATAAAAATGGTAATGTAATGATGGAATTTAACTCCCCAGGGATGTACAGGGGTTTTAAAACCAATAACAGTGATTTCATTGTTAAAATGTTTAAAGATTGAAATTTAGATAAAAAAAGGCCCTAATAATAGAGCCTTAATTACAATTAAAGTTTATTTTTTATAGAGCAAATTTTACTCCTCTGTAAACTCCCAAATTATTAGATGACTTTTTATTATCTCTAGTAATATTGTTTGGATTATACTTAACACCTCTGTATGTTAAATATTTTTGAATAGTTAGGTTTGAAGTCTTCATACATTCATTTTAAAATTAAAACATATGTAACGATTTTTCAGGATGCGTTCTCTCCACCCGCGACTATATTATAAATCCCAGTCTACACGGGACTTGTCATAAATATAGTAAAAATTAATGATTTAATAAAATTTAGCATATTTTTTTATGATATTAATATTTAAAGCTCCTTAAAATAAGAATATAATAATTAATTAAGTTGTATTAATTTATATTACTTAGTAAAAAGTGTCTTAAAAAAAGTTTTTGTAAATAAATATTTTGGAAAAGATAAAAGGATTTTTAAATCATCAAGTATATTAGACTCATTATCTAAAAATCTGAAAATTCTTTCAATTTTATTTTTCAAAAAGAGTCTTTCAAACAAATATGAACCGAGATGATTTTGGTAATACAAAACATCTAAAAATATTCTATCATAATACCAAAATCTTGTTTTTTTATTAAATTTTCTAAAATCAGTTTCTTTGTCTAAAAATTTTAGTAACTGATCTGACTTTTTATCTATAAATTTAAAAGTATAACCAGTTGAGGGTTTTGTCCAACCGCCAGATGTACCTATGTTAATAAGATTTTTAGAGTTGTATTTTGAGTAATCAAAACAAGTCATTGGTATTACTCCCTTTTCATTACTGATAATCTTATATTCAGATATACCAGCTTTGAATAAATAGTTTGAAATTGCTTTATCATATTCAGAATCATTTAATTTTTTCTTTGAAAAGAGAGTAAATTCAATTAATGCTTCATTTGAGCTTAAGGGGAGAATATAAAAAAAACGAGTTTCATTTTTTTGATCAATTGAAAAATCCATAATGGTTGCCTTTTCTTGATCAAAACATTTATTTTTTGATTTGATTGTCCAGCCCTTAAAGTGTTGTAATAGCATTTTCAAATTTGAATTTTCATTATAAGGTGAAAAAGTTGGAATACTATTAAAAACTTTGTCAGTTATGAATGATTTGTTTAAAGTATTTATTTTAACAGTATTTGTTTGCTGATCAATTGACAAAACATCATCATACAATACTTCAACGTTCATTTTAGATTTTACAGTTTTTTTAATTGCGTTAAAAAAATCCTGACTCTTAATCATATTATAAGTCATCTCATTTAATTCAAAATCCAGACTTAGATCATTGGTTTTAAAGTTTAATTTTGACCATTTTTTAGACAAAAAAGGATTCCACTTTGAATTATTATTATCCCAAAAACACCATGTTTTATTTATATCTTTTTTTTTACTCTCTATTATTAGGATTTTTTTATCTAAATAATAGTCAATACTTGACATTTTAAAAAGAATTACAGATGAAGACAGACCATAACCACAGAAAATAAAATCGTAATTCTTTTTCAAAAAAATTATTTAAAAAATAAAGATATTATATTTTCAATTAACAGAATAGCATTAATTTTGATATGGTAAAACCATGGCGGTATCCATTTCCTTTTTTCACTACGAATCAAATAAGTTTTGGGCTTTTAAACAAATGGCCGAATCTAAAAAATATTTTCAAAATAAAAAGGATTTAACATTCTATAAAATGCTTGGGACCGGTGGTAAAGGAGGATTTATCTACCCCGATTTTAATGTTTATTCATTACTGTGTGTTTGGAAAAAACCTGATCTAATAAATGATTTTATTGAAAATAGCGACCACGCTAAAGAAATAAAAAAGAAAGCAAAAAAAAGGGTTGATTACATTATGGAACCTATTTTTTCGAACGGCTTGTGGGACAATATTAATCCTTTTAAAGTAAACAGAAGTAAAAAAACTAATGTGAATAATAAAATTGGTGTTATTACCAGGGGTAAAATAAAACTCAGTAAACAATTAGATTTTTGGCTAAATGTATCATCTGCATCTGATTCAATTAAGAATGCTGGTGGAGTTGAGTTTTATAAAGGTATAGGCGAATTACCCCTTCTTTCACAAGCAACCTTTAGTGTTTGGAAAAATCATAAGGCTATTAGCGATTTTGCTTATAAAAATAAAGCACATTCAGAGATTATTAAAAAAACAAGAGAAAGAAAATGGTATAGCGAGGATCTTTTTGCAAGATTTGAAATAATTGATATCAAAACTCGGGAATATTAAATATGAAAGTAGCTATCATAGGTTCTGGAATTGGAGGTATTTGCTCAGCAATAAGACTCAAAAATCAAGGTTTTGATGTAGATGTTTATGAGAAAAATAATTACCCAGGAGGCAAATTAAGCACTTTTAAATTAGGTGATTTCAGGTTTGATGCAGGACCCTCTTTGTTTACAATGCCTCACCTAGTAGATGAGCTTTTTACAATTTCTAATGAAAATCCTCGAAATTTTTTCAATTACAGAAAGAAAAAAATTCATTGCAAATACTTTTGGGATGATGGAAAAAAATTCACTGCTTACTCGGACAAAAAAAAGTTTTTTAAAGAGATTGAAAAGGAGCTTGAGGTTCCAAGTTCTCGTGTAAAAAATTATTTAAAAAAAGCGGAAAAGAAATACAATCTTACTGAAAAGATTTTTTTAAAAAAATCACTTCACAAACTATCAACTTATGTTAACGTAGATACTCTTAAAGCACTTTTTAATTTTAATATTTTTCAAATAAACAAGACGCTAAGTGAAGTTAATAGTGAGGAGTTAAAAAATAAGTATTTGACTCAGATTTTTAATCGGTACGCAACATACAATGGTTCATCCCCCTACAAAACACCAGGTATGATGAGCTTAATCCAACATTTGGAAAATCATTATGGAACGTATATTCCTGAGGGCGGAATGCATGAAATAACAAATAGTTTATTTAATCTAGCAAAAAAAATTGGGGTTAAATTTCATTTCAAAAGTGAAGTAACCAAATTAAAAATTGAGAAGAATGAGATTAAATATTTGGAAATTAATAATGATAAAAAAATCTTTTCAAATTATTTTATTTCAAACGTAGACACACATCATTTCTACACTAAACTCCTAGGCAATAATATTAGTCATCAATCACTTAAATCTGAGAGATCGAGTTCAGCAGTAATTTTTTATTGGTGCATGAAGAATATCAAAACTGATTTAGACTTGCATAATATCTTTTTTTCATCAGATTACAAAAAAGAATTTGAATCAATTTTTGAAAAAAAACAAATTTATAATGATCCAACAGTTTATTTAAATATAACATCCAAGGATGTAAAAAATGACGCACCTAAAAATTCTGAAAACTGGTTTGTTATGGTTAACGCACCACACAACGCAAATCAAAACTGGAATTCAGAAATTAAAATTCTAAAAGAAATTATTATCAAGAAAATTGAGAAAGTTTTGGATATTGATATCAAAGGAAAACTCATTGATGAAAAAGTTTATAGTCCTGCTGATTTAGACAAAAACACAAACTCATATTTAGGTTCTTTATATGGAACATCCAGCAATGATCTGTTTTCATCATTTTTAAGACATCCAAACTTTTCTAAAAAGATAAAAAATGTGTTTTTTAGTGGAGGTAGTGTTCATCCTGGAGGTGGAATACCACTTTGTATATTATCATCAAAAATCATATCCGATCTAATTGAAAATTAATAAAACATACTTATCAATTTTTCTAATATGGTTAGTGCATATTTCTGGATTACTGGGTCTCTTATTCTATGATTTTATATTTTTTGCCTCCTTTACGCCCATTAATTTGTTCTTAACAAGCCTCCTTTTGATGGTTAATCAAATTAAACTTCATAAACGTGAATTATTTTGTATAGCTCTGATTTTTTGGACAGGTATCTTTGTTGAATTCTTGGGGGTTAATTATGGTTTATTATTTGGTGAATATTCATATGGTCGAAATCTAGGCCCCAAACTTTTCGGAGTTCCTTTTTTGATTGGAATGAACTGGATTATCCTTACTACTATCTCAGGAAGTATTTCAAATCAAATATGTAAAGGGAGAAAAATCCCATCAATTCTATTGGGTTCACTATTGATGTTATTTATTGATTTTTTTATTGAACCTGTAGCCCCTACTCTTGATTTTTGGGAGTTTAAAGATTCGGTTGTGCCATTATCAAATTATAGTGGTTGGTTTATTACAGGTTTACTTACTCAATGTTTCTACCAGCTTCTATTTAAATATAAAGAGTTAGATTTTTCAGTCAACTTATACTTAGCAATATTTGTTTTTTTTCTTTTCTTAGGCTTAAATCTTTAATAATTTTAGAAAGTTATTATTTGACCAAATCATAACCCTGATTAATCCCTTTTTCAATTGCGGGAACTCCTTTCTGCATCCAAACAGGCATATTTGCCCCTTTCAAATAATGGTCAAAGAACTGTTGCATTCTAATGTTAAAATCCTTTCTGTTTTTCATTTTTAGTGGCCAGTGTCTTGCGTCATTATAATTTAACAACCAAGAAGGTTTGGATAAACGTCTTAAGCTCATAAAAAACTCAATACCTTGATACCAAGGAACATGGCCATCTTTATCGTTGTGCATTATTAGAAGGGGGGTGTTTATTTTATCAATATTATATATTGGTGAATTTTCAAAGTATCTCTGAGGATACTCCCAAGGTGTTCCTCCAATTCTACTTTGTGTATGCTCATATTGAAATTGTCTACTGAGTCCGGTATCCCATCTAACACCACCATATGCACTAATCATATTTACAACTGGAGCTCCTGACTCTGCTGCTTTAAAAATATCAGTTTTTGTAACTAAATATGCTATTTGATAACCTCCCCAACTGTGACCCTGTACACCGATATTATCCTTATCGACAAATCCTTTTTCAATCAAAGACGTTATTCCAGGAATAACACAATTAAAAGCACTTTCACCTGGATATCCAACCTTATAGTGTACATCAGGATTAAAAATTAAATAACCCCTACTTGTATAAAAACTATAATTGATAGAAGATCTACCTGGACTTGGTGCCCTATGGGTATGCAGACCATTAGAACTTTTTTCATAAAAGTTTACAATCATTGGATATTGTTTTGATGGATCAAAATTTTCAGGCTTTATCAACATTCCACTCAATTTCATACCATCCAAAGATGACCAATTAACCAACTCTGATGTGCCCCAATTATAATTAACTTGCTGTGGATTGGCATTACTAATTATTTTATCAGATTTGAAATTTAGGTTAGATAATCTAATATCAGGATATTCTACAAATGATTGTCGCGTAAAAATAATATTTTCAGATAATCTAGCTTTTTTGGGTGATGAATATCTGTATGGACCATCCAAAAGTTGCTGACCAATATTTTTTTTATAATCAAATTCATAATAACCGGAGTTTTTTGTTAATTCATTGAATGTAATCATTAATAAATTTTGCGAGGTATCAATAAATTTAATTTCATTATCCAGTCGAATTAGCCTGTAAGAAGTTTTTGATTCACGACCATTTGTTAAACGCTTACTATTTCCAGTATCCGGATCAAACTCCCAAATATCATAACGATCATAAATAAAAATGGTTTTGTCATTTTTACTCCAACCTGCCATGCCATAAGAACTTGGGTAATTAGGATAATCACTTAATTCATTATAAAATATTTTTCTTCTGGTAAGCTCAGTGTATTTTGATTTTTTTAGGTTGTATGTATACCATGTACTATCAACTTGATTATATCCATACGCATAATAGCCTTGTGGGCTTAATCTCGCCAAACTTGGATTACCTTTTATCACAACTTCAGAGTCTCCATTTTTTATATTCTTTACAGCTAAATCATTTTTTGAAAAAAGTGCAGTCCATTGAGAGCTTAATTGGTATGGCTGAGGATTACTTATCAATGCATATTCACTATTTCCGTGCTCAGATATTACTGCATTTGGGAACTCTTTATTTGATATTTGAATAACTTTTTCATTATTAAAATTATAAACAGATTTGAATGATTTTTTCTTGTCATTATTTAACTGCATCTCTTGAATTGTATACAGTCTTGGTTCATCATAAGTCCAAACCTCAACATCAACAATTTCCTCTCTTAGAAGTAAAGTATCTTGATATATTTCAGGCAATGCTAAACCAAAATATAATTTGGTTTCATCATCTGAAAAACTAATTTGACCATCTGATGAAACATGGTAACCTTTTGGTGAGGCTTTTCGATCTAAAATTAATTTTAAATCATCTTTAGAATTCCAAGCATACAACTCTTTATTTCTCTTATAGGATTTTGTGGAATCAGTGTCAACAATGAAAGCTATTTTTTTTCCACTATTACTTAAATTAAGTTTATAGTACTTTGTTTTTACATGTGATTCGAAAATATGTTTTGTTGAATTATTATTTAGGTCTTTAATATAAATTCCAGGCTTAATAAAATTATCATCCCCAGTGGTTATGTATGAAATTATTTTTTTTTCTTTAGAAAATGTGTAATCTGTCACAAATTGAATAGTATCCTCCAGCTTAGTATTCAAGTTTCTAATAACAAGTGGATATCCATTTTTTATACTTGGTTTTTTACTTTTTTCCTTTGTTCTGGTTGAATCTTTTTGTTTTTTATTTTTTTTAATAAAATCATAAGTGTAAGCAATAAAACCTGACCACTTTTCCGGACTCTTATATGATTTGATGTGTGATAATTTAATCAAAGATTTATCCTTTAGGTTGAAAATCCCAAGCGTATCCTTTGGCATTTTGTCCTTTTTTACTTTTCTTCTTTTCATTTCAGTAATTGAATCATTCCATTCCTTGATTATAAAAACTGCATGTTTGGAGTCATAAGAAAAAACACCTCTCTCACCACGATCATGTTCAAAAATCAAATTAGCATTCTTATCTTTTATTTTTAAAAAACTATCCTCCTCCCCTCTTTGAATTGAATACATTACATAATTACCGTTAGAGGAAATTCGGGAATTTTGTATTCTATTCCAGATATCAAAATCTTGATGATCCAATATTTTTTTTTGTGAGTGTAGGTTTGAAGTTATTATTAGTAAGAGTATGACCAATCCCCTCATTTTTTCCAATTATAATTTTTCATTCTACTCTGGGAACCTTTCTTTCGTTTAGGTTGTTTCATTCTTTCATTTGATGGATTTCTTGTGTAGTAGTATTTGTTATCAAATAACTCCTTCTCCTTTCGCTCCTTCTCTTGTTTGATTTCCCATACAAAAGACATGCAATAGATTAGTGTTATTATCACACCTATTAAAAAGATTATTATATTCATCTATAAAGTAGTTTTTTCATTGTTATAAATGTAATAAATTCGTATATATAAAGATATAAAACATCTATTGTTACATTTTAATTTAATCTAAAAATGGAACAACTTTTTTTGAAAATAAATATTTATTCAAATATATATTTAATTGCCATTTCTGTAATGGTTCAGCTTATCATTTATCCATCATTTAAAAATTATGATAATTCTAATTTCAGATCCTTTCATAGTTCATACACAAAAAAAATGTTTTTTATTGTCGGGCCAATTATGATTATAGAATTATTATCTACATTATACTTAATTATAAAAAACACATTTCTGTTTCCATCAACTATTGTTGCATTGATATGGTTAACTACATTCTTTTTGATTGTCCCAGTTCACAACAGCTTAAACTCTGCCTTTAGTATCAGAGCTCATAAAAAATTATTACGTTTAAATGTTGTGAGGACTTCTTTTTGGGTATTAAAACTCTTAATTATATCAACCTAAAATATCTTTTGTTTTTGAGATATGGCCAGGCAAGATGGTTAACAAGCTCCTCGAATTCGTATTGGTGAATGGAAGTGAAAAGGGTTATTTAAAAATTATTGATGAGTAAGAAGATGTTTAAAAATTTTTACCAATATAATTTCCAACCCAATATCCAAGTGCCATTATGGTTAATGAAGGGTTAATTATTTATAATAACGACCAAGTTCCCATATAAAAGACCTTCCAATTATAATTCCTGCAAGTAATCCTATCCCTGCACCTAAAGATATTTTAGATTCTTTCATAGTAATAGTAGAATTAGTTTTTTCATAGTGTATTTTTTATAAAAAATCAAAATAACCATTTTCCCAACAATAATAACATATGAAAATTCCTATAATAATACCAATTATAGAACCAATTTTTTTTCCTCTTTTAATATTAATTTCTTTACTCTCAAACAACGCCTCATTCGGGATTAATGGATGTATAATCGTAACCGATATTGCACAAACGCCAAGTATAACGCAAAATATAAAAATGTAATCAATGGTTTCCATAATTTAATATAAAATTAATACTAATAGTAGAATTAGTTTTTCCATAAATTGAAAAAGAAAGGAGCTAATATATTTGCTAATAGTATACCCCCAGTAATAATAAAAAAATTCCAAATAATTTGTTCTTTCCTTGAGACATCATCTTTCCATCTTCCCCACTTGTCTTTAAATGGATTTCTAAATAGACCATACTTAATACCTATAATTGCACCAACTGTAAGACCAACAGTATAAAGAACCCACAAAATTAACATACCAATTTTTACTTCAATATTCATAGTAGAATTAGTTTTTTCATTTTTTCTTAATGAGTTCTTTTACTCCGTCAATTATATTTTGTGTTGGGTTTTCATTCACTTCTCTAAACCAAATAATATATTTTATCACGTAAGCTTGTTGAAATACAACGGTGTTAATTTCATAAACTTCATATCCCTTTGCTTCAAACTTTTTAATTAGATCTATACTGCTTTTTGCTTCAAAGTCTTTGACTTTTTCTGTTCCATTCTCATCTGTTATAAAAACGGTTTTAATAGTCTCATCTCTTTGGTCGTTAGCAAACCATTGAACTTCGAGATCTTGCCCAAAAGAAAGTATTGGAACAAGTAACAATAATAAGGTTAGTTTTTTCATTGTTATAAATGTAATAAATTTGCATATAAATAGTACAAAAGCAAAGGATGTCGCATAATAGGTCGTATACAATGCTTTTTTAACAACTGTACTATTTAGTATTTAACAGATATAAGGCCTCGTAGCATAACTGAATAGTGCATCTGATTACGGCTCAGAAGGTTGCAGGTTTGAATCCTGCCGAGGTCACAAGAGGGAATAGACAAAATATGTTTGTTCCCTTTTTTTATTGTACACTATATCGTACACTACTTTGACTGATTTTCTTTAAATATTCTTAATTTATTATACACTTACTTTTATCTCCACGAAGTATATTGTTTATTCTTTTGAAACTAATGATTGAACCATCTCTTTTAGTTCATCTATTTCGCTTTGTTGCTCTTTCAATGCATTAATAAGTACAGGCACTAATCCTTGATAGTTTACTGCTAACATTTCATTGTCATCTTTACTTACAAGTTCAGGAAATACTTCCTTTATCTCTTGTGCAAGTACGCCTATTTTTTGTTTGCCTTTCATCTCATAGGACTTACCATCTATTTGTAATAGTTTAGGAAGTGTAGAACCAAGAGATACTATGTTTGACTTTAATCTTGCATCGGATGAAATCACTACATCTCCACTTACTGTTAAATCGTTACTAACCGTAGCATCTCCATTAAACATTACTTTAAAAGCATCCGATTTGTTTGAGGAATTTGTACCATTTCCAATCACAAAAGCTGTGTTTGCTGTATTAAATGAAGTGGCGTTATTTGTAACAGAAGAACCTGAAGAATTGTATTGTCCGATTACTAAAGAACCAAAATCACTTGCTGTTGTGCTTCTTCCCATTGCTGTAGACTCATTTCCACTTGCTGTTGTGCTATATCCCATTGATGTAGAAACATCTCCACTTGCTGTTGTGCTATATCCCATTGCTGTAGAAGCAGTTCCACTTGCTGTTGTTAGATATCCCATTGCTGTAGCAGCAGTTCCACTTGCTGTTGTGCCACTGCTATTGTCGCTCATTTGTGCATTCATACTAAATCCGATAGTTAATGCTAAAAGTGTAAATAGTTTTTTCATCCTGAATTATTTGATATAAAAGTATCTAGTAATCTGCTCTTTTAAAAGCAAAAGATTTGAAAAAATATATGTTTTATGGATATGATATTTTTTAATCACTTTTATTAATAAATTATAGTTAAATAATTTTCTTTTAGCTCAAAAAAATGGGGAATCGTACTTGATTCCCTTTTTTTTATTATTTATATTAATAAATTAATTTAATTGAAATGAAAAACAGGTTTTTAATACTTATTCTATCCTTATTTATAACAACAGTAGTTGCGCAAGAAAAAAGTGTAATATCTGATTTGGATGAATTAAAGTTAGATATTGGTCAAATTTATAAACCAATTACATACTCAGTTGATAATGAGGGAAAAAAGTATGATTGTGAAAGGCAGTATTACTATTATAAAAAAGGTGCTTTCAATATGAATGGAAAAGCAATAGAATATAATAGAGCTAATGGAACAATAAAGGCTGTTGAGCCAGGTTATCATGAAGTTGTTGCAATTTGCTATGGAAGCGGAAAAAGTATAAGAAGAACATTCAATGTCACAATAAATTACCCGAAAGTTAAAAGCATAGACATAAT
The DNA here is from genome assembly GCA_902526165.1 of uncultured Bacteroidota bacterium. Classification (GTDB taxonomy): domain Bacteria; phylum Bacteroidota; class Bacteroidia; order Flavobacteriales; family Flavobacteriaceae; genus Eutrophosalina. The sequence continues at coordinate 14,262 of CABZKA010000012.1, read as the reverse complement.
TACTGGAGATGAGTCTATATATACGAACACTTATATTCCTTTATCATATAAAATTACTGATCAAATGGATGTTGTTAGAGATATTGACTATTGGAAATCTGATAATGCGGAAAGATATTTTTCCAATTTGGAATTTTCAATTAACTCATCCAATAATAAATTAAATATTGATGATTCCAACAATGTTTTAGCTTTAGAATCTGGATCAGCAACTATTACTGTTGTTTTTGATGGAATTAAGTCATCAAGGACAATAAGTATTGAAAAAAATCCTGTTGCTAATATTAACTTGAGCTTACAAAAACCTGAAGAAGTTAGAACAGGAGATGTAGTAAATTTAAAAGCTGATGCATATGATAAAAGAGGTAATCTTATTAGTGATATTAAAATTAAGTATTCATTTACAGGGAAATCTTTTGATAAGAGCAATTCTGCATCTGGATTAATTCTACAAGATGGTAGGTTTGTAGGTGACGTAGCTGGAAAATATATTTTAACAGCTTCATTTGGAAATACTTCAAAATCAAAAATAATTAATGTTTTTCAGAGAAAAGTTCAAAGAGAAGTAAAAAAAATAGGAGCAGGATCTGTAAATGATAAACACACATCAGATTTTTGGGTTTTTGAGGGAGTAGATAAAAGAGATTATGCTGTAACAGGAACATGGGGCGCAGATGGGACAGCATATTTCTGGGATGTTACTGATCCATCTAACATTAAAAAGATTGATAGTGTTCAAGTCGATGCCAGAACAGTCAATGATGTTAAAGTTTCTCCCGACGGAAAAATTGCAATAATTAGTAGAGAAGGTGCCTCGAACAGAAAAAATGGAATTATTATAATTGATGTTACAAACCCCTACGATGTAAATATAATTAAAGAATATACTAAGAACTTGACAGGCGGAGTTCATAATCTTTTTATTGATGAAAAGCATGTTTACGCACTTAGCGCAGGTCAAAAATATTACATTTTAAATATTGAAGATCCAACAAATCCAGTTGAAGTTGGAATGTTCGAATTAGGTAAAGAAGGTCAAGCTATCCATGATGTTTGGGTTGAAGATGGCATAGCATATTCTTCAAACTGGAGAGATGGAGTTTACCTAGTTGATGTTGGAAATGGAATTGCTGGAGGAACACCCTCAAACCCTGTTGCTTTTGGAAACTACACATATGACAGTGGAGCGAACCACGCAACATTTCCATTTAAAAGTAAATCGACTGGTAAGTTTTATGCCGTTATGGGAGATGAAATTTTTCCTAATGGTGTAAATCCAAATGGAACAAACGAAACTGCTGGATTTTTACATTTTGTTGATTTTTCAGATGTTAAAAATCCTATGGAGATTGCTCGATATGAACTGCCAGGTCATGGATCACATAATTATTGGATTGATAATGATATTTTATACGTTGGTATGTATACTGGGGGAGTCAGAATAGTTGATATTAGTGGAGACTTGCTTGGTGATCTATATAAACAAGGAAGAGAAATCGGATATATTTTAACTGGAACAGCGGATGGATATATTCCGAATGACACTATGGTTTGGGGTGCTCAACTATACAAGGGTCACGTTTTTTATTCTGACTTCAATACAGGAATTGGTGTAGCTAAAGTTTCTGAGCTTAAACCAAATAATTCAATGACCAATCAATATGTGGACTAATTACTAACAATTGAACATGGTAAGACTTATTTTATTTCTTTTAGTCAGTAATTTTGTTATGTCTCAAAGTTACTACGTATACGTTGCATCTGAATCAGATGATACAGTTTCACTACTAAAATTTCAAAACAATGAGATTAATGAGCTTGAAAGAATTACAGTTGGAACTTACCCTACTGAAATTGAAGGTCCGCACGGAATTACAGTAGATCCAAACGGTAAGTTTTGGTACCTTTCGTTAGCTCACGGCAACCCCTTTGGTAAATTAGTTAAATACTCAACTGAAAGCAATGAAATTTTAGGTGAAACGACACTGGGTTTATTTCCTGCGTCAATGCAAGTTTCAAACACAACTGGATTTCTATATTGTGTAAATTTTAATCTTCATGGAAGCATGAAACCTTCGACTGTGTCTGTTGTTGACCCAGTAACAATGACTGAAATTACAACAATAACAACAGGATCTATGCCTCATGGATCTAGAATTTCCCCAGATGGCTTATTTCAATATTCGGTTGCTATGATGTCAGGTGAATTATTCGAGGTTGATGCACTCGATCTTGAGGTTAGTAGAACCTTAGATCTTGAAAATAAAATGATGAAAAAGAATGGTATGAAACATTCAATGGATGACATGAAATCAATGGATGGCATGAAACATTCGATGGTTAAACCAACATGGGTTATTCCGCATCCCAATAAGAATTTAGCATATATAGCTGGAAATGGTTCTGATGAAGTAATTGAAGTTGATTTAGATCAGTGGAAAGTTTCTGATAGATTTAATACAGGAAAAGGCCCTTACAATTTAGAAATATCTCCAGATGCTAAATTACTGATTGGTACTATTAAAAGTGAAGGAAAAACAGCTATTTGGAGCCTGGAGGATAAAAAACTTTTGAGAGAAATTAAAAATACCACTAGTGTTTCACATGGAATAGCTATATCATCAGATAGTAAATATGCATTTATCTCTGTTGAAGGAATTGGCGGAGAACCAGGAATTGTTGATGTAATAAGTTTAGAAAATTATGAGCTTATAAGCTCTGTTGAGGTTGGAAAACAAGCAGGTGGAATAGCATTTTGGAAACAAGAAAATTTATAAAATCACTGATTACGACTCAAAAGTTGCAAGTTTGAAATTTGCCAGATTCATAAAAAAAGGGAAACTCTTAATTTAGATTTCCCTTTTTTATTTAAGTAAAAAATTTTACTGACTCTGCTCTGCATAAAGGGCAGTTTCCTTGTCTATATCTGTTGTATCGAAATAGCAAGCAGTAGAAACGATTTTATCTCCCTCCCACTTCCACCAACAGTGGAAGTTGTTTGTCTGAACTTCGCCTGTAATTTTAGATTTTCCAGTCCATTCAGCCCATTGGTTTGTGTAAATACTACCATCATTATAATACATAGTAGTCACCCATGGAGTTAAATGCTCCATTTCATCATAAAGCAATGAGTGAAAGTTATATCCAGCTATGATCTCATCATTGGTATATTCATCATTATTGACATAATGAACACCATCCTCTGCGAAATAATCTTTGGCCATATCGAAATTTCCTTCTGTATATGCCTTTGCGAGGCTTTCAATGATTATTGTTTTATCGTCCGTTGCCATCATCAAACCTCCTCTTTCAGATGTATCAAAGGGAATATCACCACACGATGTAAAAAACAAAGCGAAAATAAACGTTATTAAAATTGAGTTTTTCATATTATTTAATTTACTCGGTTTCTTCAGGAATATCTTGCCATGCTCCTCCAAATCTTTGAACTTTGCCATCTTTGACTGCAAATCGTTCAAAAACTCTCCACTTATTGATATTACCGACTGAATCAGTAGCTGTATAAACAACGGCTGATTGAACAAAATCAAAGCCACTTTCAGGATTTAAAACAACAGAGTATACATGCTTCAAATCAGCTTCAACTGATGAACCATTAGCTTCTCTAATAGAATCTTGTCTAAGAGCTAAATCTTTGACAAAGTCTAAATCTCTTTCAACTCCATTAAAAAAGGAAAACTTAATTGAATCAGAGGCCAATTCAGTCATTGTTTCAAAATCACGATCGCCCCAAGCTTTATCAAAATTCATTGCAACTTCAATGCTCTCTTCAGATCCTAAAGAAAATTTAAAGTCTTTAGCTCTTTCATAGGTATTATATCCAACAGTGGGTGATTCACAACTAATAAGAAACATAGCTGTTATTATTGTAAAATATTTAATGTTTAGTTTTTTCATATTTATTAATTATTTATTTTAAAAATAGTGTAAATAAACAACCCTCAGATTGCGAAAAATTTAATTTTAATTAAAATTAATGATCTAATAATAATAAATATTGAAAATTGAGAATGTAATAATTATCTTATAGTAATAATTTAAAATTCAGAATATGAAGAATACAATATTAATATCTTTATTTAGTTTATTTCTTACGGTATCTTTTTCACAAACACCATCATTTTCAGTTTATTACTTTGATGTGAAGCAAGGAAGTCAGGGATCAATTGCTGAAGCCTATGATGAATTTTGGGGAAACGTTGAGTTTGAATCTGGTGGTTTGTATTTAGAAAGAATGGACAGAGGAAATGTAGACGGCACACATAGAGTAGTAAGATTTGGTGAGCTTGGTAAATGGTCAATATCTGAACCAAAGACGCCTGAGGATTGGGCTGATTTCAGAGATAAAACTAATCCTCATATTGATAAAAGGGGTCCAAGATACTCTGGAAGAATTCTAGGCTCGAATGGGGTAAATCCTGTAACAAAGCCCTACATACAAATTTATGATCTTGAGGTTTCTAATCCAACTCAATGGTTGGCAGCATTTTCGAAGCTTATAGATGACACGAAGGATTCAGCAAACGGTGGAATGGTTGTCTATGGTACATATGATGTTGGTACTCCTATGGGTGTTAATAGAGATGGAGCAGCTACACATTGGGTCGCACTTGGTGCAAATAACTTGAATCAGTTAATGCAATCCAAGGTAGATGGTGAAAAAAACGTAGATGAATGGACTGAATATCATCAAACAAAAGGAGAAACCAAAATCCTTAACCACTACAGTTTAACAATACTAAAAGACTACGGATCTTTCAATTAGGAATTGTTTTAAAAAATTGGTAAAAGAGGAGAATTCAATTCGCCTCTTTTTTTTATATTAATACTTTGAAAAGGTTTTTTTTACTATTCTACTTCTTATTAGTTTCCTGCGATAATGTTGAGAAAAACAAAAACTTCATTGTTGTATTTGTTGATGATATGGGTTATGGAGATGTTGCGAGTTATGGTCATCCAACCATAAAAACACCCAATCTTGATATCATGGCTATTGAGGGACAAAAATGGACACAATTTTATTCAGCTTCAAGCGTTTGCACACCCAGTAGAGCTGCATTATTAACAGGAAGGCTACCGATCAGAAACGGGATGATTGGTAAAGAGGATAGGGTATTATTTCCAGACTCAGAATTTGGATTGCCATCTAAGGAAATTACAATTGCTGAAAAACTAAGTGAAAATGGTTATAAAACTGCTGCAATTGGTAAGTGGCATTTAGGTCACAAAAAAGAGTACTTACCCATTGGCCACGGTTTTGACTATTATTACGGTATTCCATATTCGAATGATATGGATAAAATTAATGGTATTACTTGTTGTCCAGGAGATAATTATTGGCAGCAATACGAATCAGATGATATAAACTCTGATAATTATAATGTTCCGATAATGGAAAATACTCAGATCATAGAGAGACCCGCAAACCAAAAAACCATAACAAAAAGATTCACAGATAAGGCAATTGATTTTATAGATAAAAATAAAACAGATAATTTCTTTATTTATTTAGCCCACAACATGCCTCATACCCCACTTTATGCTTCTAAGGATTTTTATGGAAAAAGCGAGGCAGGTCTTTATGGAGATGTTATTGAAGAAATAGATTTTAATATGGGTAGAATAATGAAAAAACTTATTGATGAGAATCTTGATAAAAACACAGTGGTTATTTTCACATCAGACAATGGTCCGTGGTTACCTTATGATACTCACGGAGGATCAGCTGGACTTCTTAGGGAAGGAAAAGGTACAACATGGGAAGGGGGGCAAAGAGTTCCAGGACTGTTTTGGGGAGGATCAATAAAATCTGGTACAATAACTGACTTGGGCTCAACAATGGATATTTTTCCAACAATTTTAGATTTTGCAGGCGTTGATATTCCAAACGATAGAATCATTGATGGATTCAGCTTAAAAAGTACGCTAATTAATCATGATTCCAGTGATAGGAAATCTATTTTATTTTACAGACAAAGAGAGATATATGCCGCAAGGTTAAACGATTACAAAGCTCATTTTATTACTCAGGGAGCATATGAATATAATATTAGCAAGTATTATAATGCTAAAAATTATGTTGATAAGAACAAAAAAAGAGTTTTGAATAAACCTTTATTGTTCAATCTTAGTGAAGACCCATCAGAAAAATATAATATAGCTGATGAAAATCCAGGTATTATAAATAAAATAAGTGATCTGATTGAAAAGCATAAAAAAGACTTAGATCCACCGCCAGATCTTTTATCTATCAGATCAGGAAATTAAATAATGTTTTTATTTTCATTTTAATCATTTTCATACATTTAGTATATTTGCAAATGAAAATGAAACAACTTATTCAAATCCTTTCGTTCCTAATTGTTTCAAATGTTATTTATACTCAAAAACAAGTAAATCCTGTATTAAAAGAACTTAATGAAATTATTCTAAATACAAAATTATATGGTGGGTTTTACAATGGAATGACTAGGGAAACAGCAACAAATGAGTATGAAACCAATAAGTACAGTAAATACTACAATATTACTTTTCCTGGTGTGAATCACAAATTTAGTTTACAAAACGATCCAAGAGGATGGGATGGAGTTGGAGAAGGAAAATTAAATCAAGTATTAGGTCCAGGTGATAGATTGGGTGACCCGAATCTGAGTGGTAAGTTTGTAAATGTTTCAATCATTGAAGTTGAGCTCTTTGGCAAACTTTATTATACACCTAAAGAAGGGTTAATTGGTGTCAAATTATTTAGCTCTGAAGCAGGAACTGAAAGTAACTACAAAGATAGTTTGAAAGGAATTTTAGATTTTTTAAGCTCTGTTGGATACTCTGATCAAATAAGAGAACCCATGTCGATTAATGACAAGAGGAGTAGTGAACAAAACGACAGTCACAAAAAACTAATTAATGGTGAATATACCATTAGTGAAAGCTTTTTTAGTGAAGAAAAATCAATTGATTTAGTTTTCTCATTAACCAAAGGAGATCTAAAAATTGATGTTCTAATTCATGATCCTACTCAATCTAACGGTGGTCAAATTTCAATACTCATTTATAATAGTAAGGATTTTAATTACTTTAAACATCTTGAAGGAATCAAGGAAAATATATCTAGCGACTTTGGTTAAAATATATCCATTTATCGAATCTTCATCAATTAACTTTTTTTTTTGCAGATATTTTAATAAATTCAAAATTATTATATAGTATATGAAAAATTTTTTATTTTTTTTAGTCATATTCTCATTTCCCTTTATAACTAACTCTCAAGCACTAAATAGTACTTGTACTTGGACTGCGGGTGATAGTGCAAATAATACCAATTGGACAAATGCAGGTAATTGGAGCTGTGCAGGGTATCCATCAGGCTCATCAGCTGTAGCAATAGTCAGTGGTGATAGTTATAGTTCAACTACGATTACTTTAGATGCTGATATTACTTTAAAACAATTTAAACATGGTGGTAATACAGGTGGTTCATGGACTCTTGATCAAGCATCAGGCGGATCCAATACACTTACTTTAGAAGGCGACGGAGCAACTCAAGTTTGGCAACACAATAGAGGAAATTGTCATTGGACAATAAATGCTAATATGACAATTGATGGTCCAGCAAATGGAACAAAACAGTTTAAAGTAGGAACAAGTAGTCAAGCTACAGCTAACTCCATTACTTGGTCTAGCTCAAGTACACTCACCCTATCAGCGGATACATCATTAAAGTTTGTATTTGATAAAGATGGCCATTCATTAAATTTTAATGGAACAATAACAAGTGGTGATAATGATAAGGACTTGATTTTTGCAGACCTTCATACTGTAACATTTGGTTCAACCGTTAGTATGTCAAACATGGGAGGCGACTTATTGTTTTACGGGTCAGCTGACAATAATACTGACTACAGTGGAGGAACAGCGTCCACCGGTGGAATAACAGTCAATGGAGATGTTAGTGCAAGACAAATTAAACTTTCTGCTTCCAGCTTAACAGTTAACGTAACTGGAAGTCTAACATCCACCAATACATCATCAGCACAAAAAAACTTGGCGAGTGATGGATCTGGAAAATTTATATTAAAAACAAGTCAATCCAATTCAGGTTCTATTATTGCCACTGCTGACACTGGTGGTTATACCCTCGATTTTGTCAGGACACTTGATAGCGATAGTGAAATAACGCTTCTTGGAATTCCTGTGACCAATGAGACTATACAAGATTTGATTGATAATGGTAACCTCCGAACAAAAAGCGGAAAGAGTTTTTTAGGTTATTTTGATAATAGTAGCAGTACTTACTCCTATTATGATTCTTCAGGGAATTCTGGAAATTTAGGTAGTGGTAGTAACAGCGGAAATAGAGACTTAACTGCTAGCACAGGATTTATCATTAGCCCTGATGGAACTGGCTCAAAAGATATAACAATTTCAGGGACCACAACTTCACAATCTTCTGCTGAAACTTTTAGTCTATATAAAGAATCTGGAACGTATGGAGCTTATCAGTTAGTTGGAAACCCATTTCCTGCATATGTTGCCCTAAATCAAGAAGCTGATTCAGATTCAGCAGATAATTTTCTAAGTGCTAACACTCTAGCTTTGGATGATAGTTATGAACAAATTTGGGCTTGGGATGGTTTACAGTGGAACGTTTACAATCAGTCATCAACTGATGTTAAACATATTGCACCTGGAGAAGGTTTTTTTATTCGCCTACCTTCAACCCAAACAAATGGAACAGCTCTTTCTGTTACTTTTAATGAATCCATGCAAAAAAATGGATCATTTAGAAATTTCAATGCATCTACTGCAAATGGATCAGCAAGTGATAATAAAGCAGTTATAAGTATCAAATTAACAGATCTTGAAACAAACGAATTTGATAAAATTAAGCTTTACTTTAGTGACAAATCATCTAAAGGATTAGACAAAGGTTATGACGGGGGTAAGTTTTTCATTAAAAATTCTGCTTATATGTACACAAGATTACTTGAAAACGACCAAGGAGTAGATATGGATATACAGGCCCTGCCCTATTCTGATTTAAAAGATGTTATAATTCCTTTGGGTATTGAGACAGAATCTTCCTCGATCGAACTTTCATTTATTGAAAGAGATCTAAGTGATTTGTATAATATTTTCCTTGAGGATAGACTTAATAATACTATTATAAAGTTTGATAACACATTAAAAATTGATCTCGACAACGAAGTTAATGGTCATAATAGATTTTTCCTACACTTTACTGACGGGCTTATACCAGAATTGCCAACTGACAATGATTTAAGAATTTTCAAAAATAGCAGTTCAAATTTGTCTATAATTGGAAATCCGAATCAAAGATACAAAGCAAAAATATTTGATTATTCAGGTAGGCTTGTGAAAGAAGCAGAATTCATCCATAAATCAAACATAGATGAATTGGATAGTAGAATGAAAATTTTAAGGATAGAGTCAAAAGATGGATTAACGATTAAAAAATTCAAATTAAACTAACATGGCTATGAAGAAGAACAAACAATCAAAAATTACAAGAAAAGAAGCCATAAAAAAGTTTGGAAAATATGCTGCGATGACAGCTATTGGAACATTCATAATCCTAAACCCAAAAAAGAGTGCAGCATCGTCGCCACCTGGTGATCCATGGGACTGGTAGAATATTTATTGAAATAATCTCAAATTACGCTACTTTTTTAATTCATTAATAGTGAGATATAATAAAGCCCTATTTATTGTTTTATCATTTTTTTTCATAGTTGGTAATTTAAAATCTCAATGTTTAAATACGGTGACTACAACCAGTAACCAAGGGGGTTATTTTGATGAGAGTGATCTTAATACATACTGGTACTCAACAAAAAGTGGTCAATCCAGTACGTTCGCGATCGATACTAATGATTTTTATTATGCTGAGGTTGGTGCAGGTTCACCTGGAGCACTTAAAGTTACCGTATCATCAATTGACAATTATTTAGATAACGATGTTAGGATGTGGTCAAGAAACAACCAATGTCCCATAACTATTGGAACTGGTGAGTTTTGGAATGTATCTTTTTATGTAAAGGGAGAAATTGGTCAAGAATTACAGTTTGTTTTGATAGATGGAACAAGCTATGGGACATCACTAGGAGACAATAACTATAAAATTAGATATAAGGGTTGGCATTACGTAAGACTCAAGTTGACGGCAACTGGGAACGGATCATCCAATACAGGAAGACTAAGAATTAATTTTAAGTCACCAGGAATTTATTTACTTGATAACATTGTTCTAGAAAAAGACAATAACAATTCAGATTTTACAACATGGTATGTGGATGACGGAAGTAACGGGTCTGGGACTTTAGCATCCCCATTTAATAGCCTTAAAAATGCAATCTTGAATAATACAAATTATAAAACAGGTGATTTGGTGTATGTGAGGTCAGGCACATACCAAAACAACAGTTATGATGGAGATAACGATGCGTCATATGCTAATAATCAGTCAAGTGGAACAGATGATAATACACCTTATTTAAACATAGGAAATACAACAAAATATGACGCAGATGGAAATGGTACAAATAATAATGATTCCCAAGTTTTTTTAAATGATAAAAACGGAAGTATTAATAGACCAATTGTAATCAGAAATTACGTTGATGATGATGAAATTCATGAGACACCGCTTATTCAATTTGACGGAAAGGGAGGGTTTGTACTTGGTTCAAGCTCAACTGCAATTCAACATATTGAAATTGCAGGCTTTAAAATTCAAGGGCCAAATCAAAATATTAATTATACTGAAGCTAACCTAAATAGAACCATGGCAATAGCAAATAGAGCATCCGCAGGAAGTGGCTCAGCAGGTACATCAACATATAGAAATTTTTACCATGGTAGAGGAATTGCCATTTGGGGTGGATATTATTTAAATTTGCATAATAATGAGGTTTATGATTGTCCAAATTCGGGTATAAGATTAAATAATTCAGATTATGCTCGAATTTCATATAATACAGTATACAACAACACTTGGTGGTCTTACAATGGAGAAAGTGGAATTGTAATTGCTCAAAGTCTTAACAGAGATGCAGATAATACAAATACAAAAATTAAGATGAGAATTGAAAATAACATTACATATGCAAACATTAACAAGTTGGTATACTATAATCCTAGCTACTCATGCGAAGATGGATCTGGAAACTATGATACGACCTTAGATAGTTATGCATGTGGTGGAAGAAATAAAATTGTTGATGGATCAGGTTGCTATATTACTAGAAATGCATGGGATTCGGATGATTCAGGAGGATCAAATCCTAATTATTTTACCAATGTATCGGGAAGCTCAAGAGAGGAATCAGGTGATAATAAATACTATGGAACATTCCTATTTGCTAACAATGTTTCATATGCAAATGGAATGAATGGAGTTGTTGTTCATAAAACTGACTATGCCAATGTTTATAATAATACTGTTTATGGAAATGGAGAAGTGCCGTCAACTGGTGATCCTGACTGGGGAAGCTATTCAGATTCGTGGAAGAGTGCTCTAGGTTCAGGAAGACAGAACTACTCTGGAATAGTTGTTCATTCATCCTCTAATGTAAACGTTCTTAATAATATAAGTGAGGCAAGATTTGGAAATGATACTGCATACGTTAACTATGTTGAATCTGGCTGGGTTGTTGAAAATGTTAATTTTGGTTCAACAAAAAACTTAGCAGGTACAACAGGCAATGTTTCAGGTGGTAATCAATCACTGAACAGTTCTGATTTTACAGAAGCAAATCCTCAATTTGTTGATGCAACCAATAACACTCTCTCATCCAGAGATTATTCCCTATCCATTGGTAGTCCAGCTCTTGATCATGTTGCAACTGATCAATCATATGAGTCAGATTTTGATATTTCTGGTACTTCCCGTCCTCAAGGTAACGGATTTGATATGGGCGCTTATGAGAGGTTAAACACATGGGATGGTAGCGAAAGTTCTGCATGGACGACAGCTAATAATTGGAGTGCAGGTGTGGTACCAACCTTGGGAAGATCCCCACTAATTGTAAGTGCATCTAATGCACCTGAAATATCAACTACAGTCAATCTAAAGGATTTAATAATTAATTCAAGTGGTTCTTTAACGATATCAAGTAGTGGAGTGTTAAATATAAATGGAACCCTTACAAACAGTGGATCTTTAACAATAAATGGCTCTGTTAATATTGACTAACTAAAAATCGTACCTTTTATCAATCATAACTTTTTCTGTTATCAACATTTTATCGTCAGATGAACTACCAATCATAAACTCAAACTCACCCGCTTCAACACAATAGTTCATATTAATATCGTAAAAAGCTAACTCCTCTATTGCAATATCAAAATTGACAGAAATTGTTTCACCAGATTTAACAAAAACTCTTTCGTAACGAATCAGTTCTTTAACAGGTCTAGTTACGCTACTGTATGAATCTTTGAAATAAAGCTGAACAACCTCTTCACCATCATATTCACTATCATTTGTAATCTTTACTGAAAGTGAAACTTTATCATTGTAAACACTATCTATTGTGTAGTCTGAATAAATAAAATTTGAATAGCTCAAACCATGTCCAAAAGGATATAATGGGGTAACTTTTTCAAACGCATATTTATGAAAATATTGAGATGGCTTGTGGTTATATATCATTTGTAATTGACCAACACTTCTGGGGAAAGTTAAAGGGAGTTTTCCTCCAGGGTTAAAATCTCCAAAAAGAACATCAGCCACGGCTTTTCCAGCCATACTACCAGATTCCCAAGACTCAATTACACCAGAAATATTTTTATCAATCCACGGCTCTGCGATAGGTTTACCATTAACATATATCACAACAACATTTTTATTGATTTCCTTTAACTTTCTAACCAATTGTAATTGTCTTCCGGCTAAATTTAAATTTGCTCTTCCCATATTCTCTCCTGCAGTTCTTTTATTTTTTAAATTTCTCTGAGAGTTATCTCCAACAACCACAACTATTTGATCATAATTTTTAGCATAATTCACTGTTCGTCTAATATCACTGTCAGAAATTGATCTTATATCTTCGTTTGAATCATAAAAATCAATATTAAAACCCTTACTTGAACCAAGTGAGCTTATCCCTTCATAAATTGTTGTTACATTTTCTTCAGGTTGAGCCCAAACCCAATCGCCAAGAACAGAATGATTATTAGCATTTGGTCCTGTTACCAATATCTTTTTTCCTCTGTTTTTTGACATTGGTAATATTCCATCGTTTTTTAGCAATACAATGGATTTTCTAGCTGCATTAAGTGCAGTTTCTTTGTGCTCTTCAGTAAAGACTTTATTTTGTATTTCGTTTGGATCAACAAATGGATTTTCAAACAGACCTAATTTAAATTTTGCATATAATATTTTTCTTGCTGAGAAGTCGATCCTTTCTCGATTTAATTTCCCTTCTTCAACCAATTTTACAACATTTTCCAAAAAATTTGGACCATGCATGTTCATATCCATTCCAGCATCAACAGCAAAAAATATGGCTTCCTTAAAATCTCTGGCAATTCTATGTAGACTGTTAATTCTATTTATATCAAGCCAATCACTGACATAAAAGCCATCAAACTCGAACTCATCTCTCATTACATCTGTCAATAATTCTTTGTGCATGTGAGATGGAATACCATTTATTTCATTATGTGCAGCCATCACAGAGTAAACACCTGCATCCACAGCTCTTTTAAAAGGTTTTAAATAAATTTCCCTTAAGGTTCTTTCTGATATATCCATAGGTGACACATTTAACCCATTAACAGGCTCTGAACCGGCTGCAAAATGCTTTGCACAAGCAATTACATGATCATAGCCAGAGAAATCATCAGACTGAAGACCTTTGATCATCTCTACACCAAAATTTCCTACTAAATAAGGATCTTCACCAAAAGTCTCACCGACTCTTCCCCATCTTGGATCTCTCAAAACATCTATATTTGGTGTGAAAGACCAATGTGATCCAAAAGCTCTCACCTCAATAGCTGTTTCTTTGCCGATTTGGTGAGCAATTTTTTCATCAAAAGTTGATGCCAACGAAATTGGAGATGGATAGACTGTTGTGCCAGCTACCATTCCATTGCCATGAATCGCATCAATACCAATTAATAATGGAATTTTCAATCTAGACTTCTGTGCCAGCTCTTGCAATCTATTGGCTTCTTTCAATGTTAATACGTGAAGAAAAGAACCTATTTTTCCATCAC
>CABZKA010000011.1 GCA_902526165.1 uncultured Bacteroidota bacterium | reverse complement strand
ATTAATGTAACATCGGCCCCTAAATTAGCTGCTTCTTTAGCTAGCTCGTAGCCCATCTTCCCAGACGAATAATTACTGATAAATCTAACAGGATCAATCATCTCGTGAGTAGGACCAGCAGTTATTAGGATCTTTTTTTTGTAGTATATAAGTTTTTGAGAGATATGATTAATTAAAATATTTAAAATATTTTTTGGTTCTTCTAGTCTTCCTTCTCCATTAATACCACTTGCTAAAAACCCTTTAGCAGGTTTGACAAATATATTACCACGGTCAACCAAATTTTTAATATTTTCTTTAGTAGAATTAGAATTATACATCTCAAGATCCATTGCAGGAGCAAAAAAAACATCACACTTGGTTGACATGTATGTAGCAACCAATAAATTATCAGCATTACCAGAAACTAATTTTGACAATGTTGATGATGTAATTGGCGCAATAATCATGTAGTCAGCCCACTCTGCAAGTTCCACATGATTTACCCAATCAACTCTCTCATCATCTTCAAAAAAATCAGTAAGCACTTTTTTCTCGGAGAGTGTTGAGAAAGTTAGTTGGGTAACAAAATTATTTGCACTATCAGAAAAAATAACTTGAACATCAGCTCCTTCTTTCTTTAATAATCTTAGTAGAATAATTGACTTGTATGCAGCAATACTACCTGTTACCCCCAAAAGAATATTTTTTCCTTTAAGGACAGACATAAAAATTAACTTTTTTCGGGTTTCCTATGATAAATTTTTTCGTTTAACCAATTATCAATTGCTATAGCGTGAGCTTTGGGAAGCTTTTCATAGAATTTTGAAACCTCAATCTGTTCTTTGTTTTCAAATATTTCTTCCAAGCTTTCACTTGGTGTTGCAAATTCTTCCAATTTACTAATCAGTTCTTTTTTAATATCCTCATTTATTTGAACAGTCCTTTTGGCAATTATTGAGATTGCTTTATAAATATTATCTGTTTTGTTTTCAATAACCTCACGGTTATAAGTTATTGTCGATGTTGGGGCTTTGATTTTTTTAAAATCCATAAATTTCTATTGATTGGGCGCAAATATAGCAATTTCTTTGTCTATGTCTGAAATCATGGATTCGGTTTTATTAAAAAATTGAGAATCTGGGTATTCATTAATTAATTCTTCGTAAACTTTTTTTGCATTATTTAATCTTTCAAGTTTTTTTGAGGGTATACTGTTAACAGCAATCTTGTAAGATGAGTCGAATAAATAAAACAGAGCATCTTCTCGGTACGGAGTACCAGGATAATCAATTATAAAACTGTTTAGTACGGTAATGGCAGAACCATGGTCTCTAATAGTATTGTATTGCTTAGCTATTTCAAATGCTTTTTCTTCAAGTTTTAGTCTAAGCTCCTGAACATGTTCATTAGCAATATCCAAGTTTTCTGAATAGGGATAAAAATTTATAAAATTTTGCAACTTATCAATGGCTTCAACAGTTTGTTCTTGATCCAGACTGAATTTTGGTGATTGTTTATAAAAACAATATGCTTCAAGATAAGCGGCTTCTTCAACTTTTTGACTAATCGGATAAGCCTTGATAAAACTTTCAAATTGATAAGCTGCAAGAACATAATTCTTAATTTCCAAGAGAGATTTTGCATAAAAGAATGTTATTCTCTCTGCTTGAGGTTTGCCTCTGTATTTGGGTAATATTTGTTCAAATAAACCACTTGCTCTTCTAAATTCCTCATTTTCGAAATAATTCTCGGCCTTCTGGTATTTAATTTTAACATCTTCACTTCTTAAAAGTTTTTGGTACTCATTACAAGATGGAATTAATAGAAAAATAACTACAATGTAAAATAATTTTTTAATCATGATCAGGGTGATTTACTAAAAATTTTAAAATTTTATTTCTCAATGGACTTGAAATTTCAGTCAAAGGTAACCTAACTTTTTCTTTACACAAATTCAATTGACTTAATGCAAACTTTATTCCACTTGGACTACCCTGTTTAAAAATTAGTTCAAAAAAATTATTTAACAAAAATTTAGATGATTCAAGTTTCGAGTCTGAAATATTTTTTGGTTTTGAATCATCATCCTCCCACAATAATCTAATGAAGGATGAATTCATTAATTTTGGGTAAGCATTTGCTGCTACCGAAATTATACCATCGGCTCCAGATCTTACAGCATCTATCATAGAAAAATCATCTCCAGAGATAATTAAGAAGTCATCATGTGTATTGTTCCTTAGATTAACTATTCTATTCACATTTCCTGATGCCTCCTTGACTCCAATAATTTTTTTTGAGTAGGAACTTAGTTTTATAATTGTTTCATCAGTCATGTCTAAGGACGTTCTTCCAGGAACATTGTAAAGTAATATTGGTAAAGGGGATATATCAACTGCACTTTTAAAGTGCTGAAAAACACCATCCTGGGAAGGCTTATTGTAGTATGGACAAACTGACATAATTGCCTCAAAACCAGTGGTATCAGTTTTATTAATTAAATCACACAACTCCGAAGTACTGTTTGAACTGATACCTAAAATAACTGGTAGCTTATTTTTCAATGAGTTAACAAACCTTTTATTAACAATTTCTTTTTCCTTATCACTTAATGTTGATGACTCACCTGTAGTACCCTGAACAACTACATATGAAACTCCACCTAAGAAAAAATATTCACAAAGTTTTTCGATTGCATCTAAATCAATATTGCCATTTACATCAAATGGGGTGACGGATGCAACTCCAACACCTGCAAAAATTGATTTATTTTTTTCGAAAATGAAAGGGTTAATTTTGTAGTTTGACATTCGTTTTTAACTTTTATTTATTTAAGAATCTTTAAATATTTAACCAACTGATTGCTAAACTTTCCAAAATTATCATAAATATCTTTAAATATAATATCATTTAGTTTTGGGTTTGATTTTTCAAAACCAACCCTGAATTTTGCATTACTTTTTGAAGAAATTAATGATAATATTTTATTTTTTCCAAAATAATTTATTAATAAATCATAATCATAAGAAATAAATTCATTAGCATCTGCAGAGTTTATATTACCAAAAAAATTTATGGATTGATCTGAAACTCTCATTTTATAAAAAGGATCATTAAAAACAGTTTTTGAATAACTAACTACTTTTAAATCTTTTTCTTTCAATCCTATATTTTCGGTTAAACGAACTATATCTAAATAATCAATTTTAAGCTCAGAGTCTACTATGAATCCTACTTTTCTTATGGGCTTTTTAAATTCTCGAATCTTTGATGACAGCGATGTAATTGAATTATCAATTTTTTTTTGCAAAAACTTATTTTTTATTTTTATTAATAACTTTTTCAAATATTATTATTTATAGTTTGAATTTAGTAATAAATCTGTCGTAAGTTAATTTCTCAATTCCTAAACTGTCTGCTTTTGAAATCTTTTTGGGTCCAGCATTTTCACCTACTATTAGAATAATATTTTTGGTTACTGAGCTTGAAACAGAGCCTCCATTTGATAAAATCATTGACTTTAAATCTTCTCTTGATATTTCTTGAAAAGTTCCAGAAATCACAAACTTTAAATTGTTTAGAGGTTTGTTTTTATTTTCATTTCTTATCTTAAAACAAAGTCCTAAATACTTCAACTTTAGAATTTCCTCTTTATTTTCAACATCATCAAAATATTCAATCAAACTTTCAGCAATTTTATCTCCAATTTCATTAACCGATATTATTTGATCGAAATCCGCATTCATTAGATTTTCAATTGTTTTAAAATTATTAACTAGGTTTAATGCAACAGTTTCCCCAACATGCCTTATACCAAGTGAAAATAATACCTTGTGAAAGGGTTGAGAAATTGAATTTTTAATGGCGGTTAACAGGTTTTGGGCTGATTTTTCAGCCATCCTGTCGATTGAAATTAACTTTTGTTTAGACAAAGCATATATATCCGAAAAGTTTTTCAATTCATTGATCTTTATTAATCTTTCAATTGTTTCTATACCAAAACCATCAATATTCATAGCCTTGCGAGAAATAAAATGCTTAAATCTACCCAAAATTTGAGGAGGACATTTTTTATGGTTCACACAATAGTGCTGAGCTTCACCTGCAATTTTAACTAAATTAGATTGAATTGGGCAGGGACATATCTCATTAAACATAATAGGTTTCGCATCTGAAATTCTTTTTTCTTTATTAATTCCAACAATTTTAGGAATTATTTCACCTCCTTTTTCGACAAATACATACTCATTTTGATGTAAGTTTAGTTTTTCAATTTGATCCTTGTTGTGCAAAGATGCTCTTTTAACTTTGGTACCATTAATTAAAACTGGTTCAAGAACTGCAACTGGTGTGACTACTCCTGTCCTACCAACTTGATATTCAACATCAATAAGTTTAGTTTCTGCTCTTTCTGTTTCAAACTTATATGCAATTGCCCATCTAGGAAATTTGGAAGTATAACCTAAATCTTTTTGATAACCTAAATTATTAACCTTGATTACAATTCCGTCAATTTCAAAATTCAAATCATTTTTTCTTTTATCCCAATAGTTAATATAATCAAAGACATCATTAATATTTTTACAAAATCTGTTAGTTTTTAAAGTTTTAAAACCCAAGTCTTCGACAAGATTTAAGGCTTCTGTCTGATTTAAAATATTATAATTTTCAGAAATAATTTGAAAAAAAATAACATTTTAAAGGCCTTTTTTTAACTTCAAGACTATTTATTAATTTTATGCTTCCCGAAGCAGTATTTCTAGGGTTCATGTATTTTGTATCACCGTTTCTTACACGAATTTTGTTCATTTCGGCAAAATCCTTTTTTTCTATGATTACCTCTCCCCTGATTGTAAAATCATAATCAATAGCACGATTGAGCTTTAAAGGAATTGAATTGATAGTTTTAATATTTTCAGTAACATCATCACCTTGTATGCCATCGCCCCTTGTTAAAGCTTTTTTTAATAATCCTTTTTCATAGGATAAACTAATTGAAACACCGTCAAGTTTTAATTCACAGGAGAATGATAAGTTATTTTTTCCTAAATTTTTTTCAATCCTTTCATTCCACTTAACTAAATCCTCAATCGAATAAGAATTTTCCAATGAATACATCCTGTATTTATGATTAAATGTTTTAAAAGAATTACTTAAAGAACTACCTACTCTTTGGGATGGAGAGTTTGCGTCAAAATATTGTGGATATTTATTCTCCAAAGAAACTAGTTCATTTAGAATTTGATCAAATTCAATATCACTGATTTCTGGAGCATCCTTAATATAATATAGATAATTATGGTGGTGCAATTTATTTCTTAACTCCTCAATATATTTAAGCGTATCCATAATTTTTAGCTTTGATCATTCTATCAATTCCAAATGAGTCTTTTTTAATCTCTATATCTGTAAATTTATTAATAATTAATAAATTTTTGACCTGATTTATCCTTTCTTTATGACACTCAAAATAAACAATTCCATTCACAAATAAATGGGATTTAGAAAATCTAATTATCGCCTTGTAAAATAATAAATCATCTTTTGAATCAACAAAAATTGCTTCATCAGGCTCATTTTTTTTAACCAAATTTGAAATTGATTCCTTTTCTTTTTTATTAACATATGGCGGATTAGAAACTATTAAATCAAACTTAGTTTTGATAGACTGGTTTTTTAAAATATCAATATTATTAAAGTTTACATCTAAGTTATTTTGATCTGCGTTTTTAATCGCAATGCGAAGGGCATTTTTTGAATTATCCCATGCATGAATTGTACAATTTTTGGAGTGCTTTTTCAAAAACATCGATATGAGGCCTGAACCAGTACCAATATCGAGAATTTTTTTGTCATGTAGTTCTTCTTGTATTATCCATTTACAAAGATCAATTGTTTCGGGTCTAGGGATTAAAACAGATTTGTCAACTAATATTTTTAAGCCCTCTATTTTTACGTAACCGATAACATACTGGACTGGCACTTCTTTTTCAATCAGAGAAACTTTCTGATTAAATAATTTAAGTGAATTTGATGATATTTTTTTTCCAATATTAATATGAAAATTGATAGTATCTATACCTAAAAATTCTTCTAAAAGTAAATGAAATATTGACCTACTTTCATTGATATTATAAATTTTTAAAAGTTTAACTTGTGTAAGCTTTTTTAGTTCTGCTAACGTCATAATTTTTTTAACATCCAAACAGGGCAAGATGTATGACCAGTCATTCCCAATGGTTCATGGATTTTTTTAAAATTATATTTTTTGTATAAATTTTGTGCTACTTTCATGTTATGCATAGTCTCAATATAACAAAATTTGTATCCAGCATTTTTGGCAAATTCTATACATTTTTCAATTAATATTTTTCCTATACCATAATTTCTAATTTTTGGTAAAAAATACATTTTTTGAAGCTCACAAATATTCTTTTTTTGACCATTTAACATACTTATTCCAGCGCCTCCAAATATTTCTTTATCAACAACTACAACTAAGTAAATGCTTTTATTATTTTTATATGATCCAAACATATCATTTAATTCTGGATCACTTAAGGCAGTACCATTTTCTGGAACATCAAATTCTTTCATTACACTAACTAATACCTCTTTAACCCTAGAATTATCCTCGTTAATAATCTTTCTGATTTCAAATTTCATTTTTGTAAATTAGTATTCTATAAATATAATGATTTATAAGCCCTATGAATGAGGAAAAATTAATGAATAGATGTGTCAAAATTGGAAAGTCTGTTCTAGGATTGACATATCCAAATCCTAATGTAGGATCATTACTTTTTTGTGATGGAAAAATTATTTCTGAGGGATTCACTAGTAAGGCTGGTGGTAATCACTCAGAAATAAATACAATAATAAATGTTAAAGATCCGTCTCTATTTAAAAAATCAACACTTTTTGTTACTCTAGAACCTTGTTGTCATTATGGTAAAACACCACCATGCACAAATGAGATTGTTAAAAAAGGTATAAAAAATGTGGTAATTGGTTGTGAGGACCCTAATCCAATAGTAAAATCCAAAGGAATAAAATATCTAAAGGATCATGGTGTAAATGTTAAATATGGAATACTAGAGGATCTTTGTAAAGATTTACACAAAAGACTTATTGTATACTTTGAAAAAAAAAGACCTTACATCATACTAAAGTGGGCAGAATCATTGGATGGTTTTATAGCTCCTAAGATCAAAAATAATAAAAGGCCACATTGGATATCAAATGAATTATCCAAACAAATTGTCCATAAATGGAGAAGTCAGGAACATGCCATAATGATTGGACGAAAAACAAAAAAAAATGATAACTCTATTCTAAATGTAAGGAATTGGAATAATACAAAAAATAGAAAATTTATTGTGAGTCGTAATTTGGAGGCGTTAGACGGGTTTGAAATAATACATACAAATGGCAAAATATTATCTGCAAATGATTTATCTAAAAATTTATTCAATAAAAAAATACAATCCGTTATAATTGAAGGAGGATTATTTACATTGAATAAATTTATTGATAGTGACATTTGGGATGAGGCTCGAGTTTTTAAAAGTGATAAAAAAATTTGTGATGGAACGAACTCTCCAAAATTAAAATTAAATTATTATAAAAAAAACTCATATTGAGAATGATACCTTATACCATTTTAAGAACTACTAATAGCTTCTAATATATTTTTTGGGCACCTAATTGGTTTATTATTTCTTTTGTTAAAAAAAATTAATTTAGTGTAACCTTGATTAATTAAAATTTTGTTTTTAAATATTTCGTATTGAAACTCTATTGAGTAAGATGGAAAATTTAAAAGTGTAGTTTTTATTTTGAGTTTGTCTTCAAAGTAGGCAGGTTTTCTAAATATAATTTTTGTTTCTACTACAGGGAGAATTACATCATTTTTTTCCATTTCAAAATATGAGAAACCAATTTTTTTAAGCCAATCTAATCTGCCAATTTCATAGTATTTTAAATAGTTACTGTGATGAGAATAAGACATTGAATCAGTCTCAGAATACCTGACTGTAAGAGATGTATAAAATGATTTTTTTTTATGCAAATACTGATGTATTTTATCACTTCATAATATCGAAAAAAGATTTTTAAAATTCAATAGCAAAATGATTTTTTTTTAAAAAAAAAATGTACATATTTGTTGGTATAAGAAGTTTAAAAATCATTCTCGATTATTAAAATTTTTTTAAAACCAAAAATAAATTTTTGTTTATATGACTGCATTAACTGTTTGGAATAATTGTCTATCATTTGTGAAAGACAATATTCAATTGCAGGCATACAAAACATGGTTTGAACCAATTATTCCAATTAAACTTCAAGACAATATATTAAGTGTTCAAGTTCCAAGCAAATTCTTTTATGAGTGGCTTGAAGAACATTACGTAAAGCTTTTAAAAGTTGCTTTAACTAAAGAATTAGGGAAAGATGCTAAGCTTGTATACATTATAAGAATGGAAAACAAATTTGGAAATGAATCTAGTTTTACAGAAAAAATCCCTAGTGAATATAAACCAAAAATTAAATCACAAAATTTAGATAGCTCACCAAATTTCTTAAAAGCAAATTTGACAAATCCCTTTATAATTCCAGGAATTAAAAATTTGAAAATTGATTCACAACTAAATCTCAATTACAATTTTGAAAATTTTCTTGAAGGTGATTCAAACAGATTGGCAAGATCAGCTGGTTACGCAGTTTCTAAAAGGCCTGGTGGCACTTCTTTTAATCCATTACTTATTTTTGGGGGTGTTGGTCTTGGAAAAACACACCTTGCTAATGCAATAGGAATAAACGTTAAACAAGCATTTCCTGAAAAAACTGTTTTATATATTTCCGCTGAAAAGTTTACTCAACAATATGTTGACTCAGTAAAGAAAAATAACAGAAATGATTTTATTCATTTTTATCAGCTCATTGATGTTTTAATTATTGACGATGTTCAATTTTTCTCTGGTAAGTCTGGAACTCAAGATGTTTTCTTCCACATATTTAATCACCTGCATCAAAATGGAAAACAAGTTGTACTAACATCCGACAAAGCACCTGTTGACATGCAAGAAATTGAACAAAGATTATTGTCAAGATTCAAATGGGGACTTTCCGCTGAGCTACAAACACCCGATTATGAAACAAGAATTTCAATTATAAAAAATAAGCTAGCAAGAGATGGGGTTGAGATGGAAGATGATATAATCTATTATGTAGCAAAACATATAAAAACTAATATCAGAGAATTAGAGGGAGCTATAATATCGCTAATGGCACAGTCGTCGTTCAATAAAAAGCAAATCACACTAGAGTTGGCTAAAGTTATTGTTGAAAAATTTGTAAAAAATACCAAAAAGGAAATTTCAATTGATCAAATTCAAAAAGTTGTTTCTGATTATTTTCAGATGGATGTTAATACATTACAATCAAAAACTAGAAAAAGACATATTGTTCAAGCAAGACAATTAGCGATGTTTTTTTCAAAAAAGTTTACAAAGGCGTCCTTGGCGAGTATCGGAACTAAAATTGGACATAGGGATCATGCAACCGTTCTTCATGCTTGTAAGACTGTTGATAATTTAGCCTTCACGGATAAACAATTCAGGAAATATGTTGAAGATTTGGATAAAAGGTTTACTGACTAATCTTAGGTCTTCTTTCTTGTTCAATCTTGATTAGACTATAATTTTTAAAAATTCTTATATAATCACGTATTGATGTTCCGTTTGCGTCTTTTTTATTGAAATCAGTTGCACCCTTGTTTCTTAAAAAATTTTTAACATTTCCTGGACCAGACAAGTGAGCAGCAGCTAAAATTCCAGACTCTGTAATGAACAAGTCTCCTATAGATTTATTTGAATACTTTTTAATTTCCCTTCTTAAAATCCATTTATTCCTTTTTATATTCATCAAAAAAACTTTTTCTTGCAACTCAGGATTATAAATAAAATCATTTGTATCAATAACACCATATATTTTAAGTGTACCTTTCCCAAATTGATATTTGCCTAAGTATCCGAAACGATTGATTTTTCTGTAATCAGATCCTGACTCAAAGAACCCTAGGAACTCTCTAAAACCTATAAAATCCTTTTCTATGAACGGAACTGTAGATGATTTTGAAAATAAATCTGGTTTTTCTTCTACTAAATAAAATACGGATGTTTTTTCTGTAGTTTCGTAAAACCCAGTTAGGAGCAGTAAAATGATTGAATATAAAAATGTGGACCTGTTGCTTATTAATTTGATTAAAATAAAAATATTCATTTGTAAAAAATATTTTTTATTGCGTAGCAAACTTAAGCTTTTTTTTAATTATCTGATTATCAGTATTTTATCTTTTTATATTTCTCTCCTTTAACCATCTTGTATATTGTCTTTTTTTTCTGTTATGCTCAACAAGTGTTCTTGAAAATAAATGATAACCAGGATTAGAAACATCAGCAACAAAAAATATAAAGTTGTGTTTTGCTGGATTTAATACAGCTTCAATTGCTGAAAAATCTGGTGTAACAATTGGGCCAGGTGGTAAACCCTTGTTCAAGTAGGTATTATAAGCAGACTTTATCCTTAAGTCCTTATACAAAACTCTTTTTATTATTTTATCAAAACCTTTTTGTTTTTTAATTATATAAACAATTGTTGGATCTGCTTGTAATTTCATTCCCCTACTAAGTCTGTTCAAATAAACACCTGCGATTGTAGGTCTTTCGTCAACCTTGGGTGTTTCCTTCTGAACAATTGATGCTAATATAGAAACCTCAATAGGGTTTAAGTTAATATTTGAAGCTTTATTAATTCTATTTTCATTCCAATAAAGATTAAACTCTTTAATCATTTTTTCACGAAAATCATCTGCACTTGTATTCCAAAAAAACTCATAGGTGTTAGGTAAAAATAATGA
Source organism: uncultured Bacteroidota bacterium (assembly GCA_902526165.1). Lineage (GTDB taxonomy): Bacteria > Bacteroidota > Bacteroidia > Flavobacteriales > Flavobacteriaceae > Eutrophosalina. The sequence goes on along the minus strand of CABZKA010000011.1, from coordinate 43,447 downwards.
CAAAACTGAATCACTTGTTAAGTTTAAATTTTTCAAAAAATCTTTATTTGTAAAAGAATTTATTAGGCTCACGCTATCAGCCTCAATTTTATTTGAAATATAGCCACTTAGCTCTTGAATTGTCTGAATATTATTAAATGTTACTTTGACAGGGGTATTTTTTGATCTTAAGGAATTAATAATATTATTATTGTTATCTCCTTTATTTAATTTAAATCGACCTGCTTTTATATTTTCAAGATATTTTTTTGTCTTTGCTGCTTTTGTAAATGTATCAATATCAGTGATATAGTTAGAGATTGAATTTATTAAATCTTCTGAGCTCGAGCCTGATTTAACATAGAAATAAACATAATTATCTTCGAATGATGTGTTAGACTTAAAAAATATTTTAAATCCTAAGTATGATATAAATACAATTATCGCAAGAGAAATTATAATAAAAATTTTAGAAATTATCTTCATAAATAAAATGTTCCATCAAATACATGTTTAGCATTACCCTCAAGAAAAATATCAATGAATTTACTGTTATCTTTTTTGAAATTCACTGTCAAATCTCCACCTTTAGTTACAATATTCACCCATTTATTTTGAAAATCATATTTCAATTTAGCACAAATTGCGATTGCAACAGCTCCTGTGCCACAAGAGAGAGTCTCAGCATTAACACCTCTCTCAAAAGTTCTAGCTGAAAATGTATTATTATTTTTTCTAGATACAAAATTAACGTTAACACCACCATCTTTAAAAAGGTTGTTAACTTGGCTTTTAATAAATTCATCCTCAATTTTTAATTTTTCCAAATCCTGATTAAACATTACCAAATGTGGAGAACCAGTATCAACAAAATAATTTATACCAATTTTTTTAAAATTATTTATTTCATTAATTGATATTGAAATTTTATCACCTAAAAAACTAGCAGAATGAAACCCATCATGGGCTTTAAACTTTGAAATATTTTTACAGATACCATTTTTAATTGAAAAATCATAAGCACATCTAGCACCATTACCACAAAAGGAACCAATTTTACCATCACAATTGTAATAAACCATCTCATAATCGCTGTCCAAATTCGATTTTATAATAATGAAGCCATCTGCTCCTATTCCTGTTCGTCTATCACACAAACTTTGAATTTTATCTTGATTTATATCCGTTAAATTATTATTAATTCCATCAACAATAATGAAATCATTGCCATTGCCATGATATTTACTAAAACCCACTTTCATTTAATGCAATATAAAAATATTGAGATAATGTTAAAAAGAAGTTAAATGTTAAATTAAAAATTGGAAATAATTTATTTTTGAAAATAAAAAAGAATGAGAATTTTAAAAATATTCTATATAACAGTGCTTGTAATTGTTGTGTCATTGATAGTGAACATTACAATTGACAGGTTCGAACAAAAAACTAACTCTTTCAATGATTTAGAAATCATCAATACATCAGGAAATAACAGTATAAATCAATTCCAAGATTTAAAAATATTTCAAAACCCTGATTTTACTATAGCTGCTGAAAAAACAATCAACTCGGTAGTTCATGTAAAAAACACTGCATTGAATAAGAGTTCAAATTCTTTGTGGGACCTTTTTTATGGTAATTCACAGCAGAAAAGAACAATTGGTACTGGCTCAGGGGTTATTGTTTCTAGTGATGGTTATATAATTACAAACTACCACGTAATAGATAATGCCAGCTCAATTGAAGTAACAACAAATGATAATAAATCATTTAGTGCTGAGTTAATTGGATATGATGAAAACAGTGATATTGCAATTTTGAAGATTGACGATAATATAAAGTTTCCATATATAATTTTTGCTGATTCTGACCAAACTAAAATTGGAGAATGGGTTCTAGCCGTTGGAAATCCATTTAATCTCACATCAACAGTAACTGCAGGTATAATAAGTGCAAAATCCAGAGATTTAAGTGATTTTGATTCAAAGAATCAATCATTTATTCAGACTGACGCAGCTGTAAATAGCGGAAACAGTGGAGGAGCACTAGTGAATATTAATGGTGACTTAATTGGTATTAATACTGCCATTCAAAGTAACAATGCTGGTTTTATTGGTTATTCTTTTGCTGTTCCCAGTAACATAGCAAGAAAAATTTTTGAGGATATCCTTGAGTTTGGAGATGTACAAAGAGGACTATTGGGAGTTACTGGCCAGAGCTTAAACTCAGAAAATGCCAAAGAGCTGGGAATTACCAAAACCGAAGGGTTTTATGTAAATGAAACTGATCCTGAAATGGGAGCACACCTTGCAGGGATGAGAAACGGAGACATTATTTTACAAATTGACGATGTTCAAATAACTAAGTTTTCAGATTTATCAGGTTATTTAAATTCAAAAAGACCAGGTGATAATTTGAGTGTTACAATTGATAGAAAAGGTAAAATAATTGATTTAAATGTTTCGCTCAAGGTTAGCACCTACGTACAGTTTTACGGGATGCAATTGAAAAATTCAAATAAAAAATATTTGGAGAATCTAAACATTGAAAATGGTTTAACAGTTGTAGTTAATAGAAATTCAACTTTATACAGAATGGGCATTAAGCCTGGTTACGTATTAACAGAAATTAACGAAAAACGTATTGGTTCAACAACCGACTTAAGATCTTTTGAAAAAGAAAATATTTATCAAATTTCCTTTATAGATTTAGATGGAAACAAAGAGAGATTGATTTTTGATTAGCTTAAAGTGATGAGAATTGACATTTTAAGTGCAACACCAGAATTATTAGAAAGCCCCTTTTCTGGCTCAATTCTAAAAAGAGCAATTGATAAGAAAATAGTTCAAATTCATTTTCATAATTTAAGGAATTACAGTAGTGATAAACATCAAAAAATTGATGATTATCAATTTGGTGGAGGTTCTGGACTGGTTCTAATGATTGAACCTATTGATAATTGTATAAGGGAATTAAAAAAATACAATAATTATGATGAAATCATATTAATGACCCCCGACGCAATATTACTAAATCAAAAAATTTCAAATAGATTATCTACTCTTAAGAATATTATTATTATATGTGGACATTACAAGGGTGTTGATCAAAGGGTAAGAGATAATCTTATCACAATGGAGTTGTCAATTGGTAATTATGTTTTATCAGGTGGAGAATTACCTGCAGCTATACTTTGTGACTCTATAATCCGATTAATTCCAGGTGTTTTAAATAATGAAACTAGTGCACTAACAGATTCATTTCAAGATAATCTTTTGGCTCCTCCAGTTTATACAAGGCCCTCCATCTATAATAATATAAGGGTACCTGATCTACTATTATCTGGTGATAAAACTAAAATTGAAGATTGGAGGGAAAAAAAATCTATCGAGAAAACAATTAAATTAAGGCCTGAAATGCTTGATGAATAATTTTATTTTTAAAATCAAATTGTTTATGTTTGTGCCCCTATTCAACCTCTGAAATAGTTTTGAATGTTGACTAGACTAATTTAAACTACAAATTATGGAATCTCTAATTAAATATGTTCAGGATGAATATATTGAGCCGAAAAGCTTTCCTGAATTTAAAGCTGGAGACACAATCACGGTATACTACGAAATAAAAGAAGGTGAAAAATCTAGAACACAATTTTTTAAGGGAGTTGTTATTCAAATAAAAGGAAAGGGCAAAACCAAGACCTTTACAATTAGAAAAATGTCAGGAACATTTGGAATTGAAAGAATATTTCCAATCAATCTACCCACTCTTAAAAAGATTGAAGTAAATAAGAAAGGTAAAGTTAGAAGATCAAGAATTTACTACTTTAAAGATCTGAGAGGCAAAAAAGCCAGATTGAAAGAAGTCAAAACATAAGAAAATGAATAAAATTAGAGTAGATAATCCGATTGTTGAGCTAGATGGAGATGAAATGACAAGGGTTATCTGGGATTTTATTAAAAAGAAACTCATACTACCCTATCTCGATTTAGATATTAAATATTTCGATCTTGGAATCAAAAACAGAGATTTCACTGATGATCAGGTAACTGTTGATGCAGCAGAAGCAATAAAAAAATATAACGTGGGTGTGAAATGTGCAACAATTACACCTGATGAACAACGTGTAAAGGAATACACACTTAAAAAGATGTGGAAATCCCCAAATGGGACAATCAGAAATATAATAGGAGGTACAGTTTTTAGAGAGCCCATTATAATGAAGAATATACCAAGATATGTCCAAGGATGGGTAAAACCAATTTGTATTGGAAGACACGCCTTTGGTGATCAATACAAAGCAACTGACATCTTAACCCATGGAAAAGGTAAGTTAACAATGACCTTTACACCTGAAAATGGAGATAAACCCAAAACTTGGGAAATATATAATTTTCAAGAAGATGGAATTGCTATGGGCATGTATAATATTGAATCATCCATATACGGCTTTGCAAGGTCATGTATGAACAGAGCAATTTCCAAAGGTTGGCCACTATACCTATCTACAAAAAATACTATTCTAAAAGCATATGACGGAAGATTTAAAGATATTTTTCATGAAGTTTACGAAAATGAATTTAAAGACAAGTTCAGAGAAATTGGTATTACATATGAACATAGATTAATTGATGATATGGTTGCAGCCGCTATGAAATGGGAAGGTGGGTTTGTATGGGCCTGCAAAAATTATGATGGTGATGTGCAATCTGACACTGTTGCTCAAGGATTTGGTTCGTTAGGGTTGATGACATCAACTTTAGTTACACCTGACGGTAAAACTATGGAAGCTGAGGCTGCTCATGGTACAGTAACGAGGCATTTCAGACTACACCAAAAAGGAAAAGAAACATCAACAAATCCAATTGCATCAATTTTTGCTTGGACACGTGGTTTGATTCATAGAGCTGAGCTTGATGGTAATGACAAACTACTAATCTTCTGTAATTTACTTGAAAATGTTTGTATACAAACTGTTGAGTCTGGTAAAATGACCAAAGATTTAGCAATTTTGATTCATAAAAGTAACCTGAAAAGACAACATTTTCTAAACACTCAGGAATTTCTTGATGAGATAAAATTAAATCTTGACTCAATGATGTCATAAAAGTGAGAAAAGTAATTTTTTTTTTATTTATTTTAAACTTCAATTTAATTTTTACCCAAAAATCATTTACGATTAGTGGATATGTTCAAGATAGTAATAGTAATGAGCTTATAATTGGTGCAAGTGTAATTGTAAAAGAACTCAAAATTGGTACTATAACTAATAGTTATGGTTTTTTTTCATTAACCTTAAATGAAGGAAGTTATAATTTAAATTTTCAAAATCTTGGTTATGAAAATGAATCATTGAATTTAATCCTCGATAAAAATATTACATTAAATATTTTTCTTAACGAATATGTAGATTCACTTGATGAGGTTGTTTTAAGCAAAAATATTGAAGATGTAGATATAAAGCTCCCCATTTTAAGTATGAATATTTTATCAGGAAAAACAATTAGACAAACACCTGTTGTATTTGGTGAATCTGATCTTTTAAAGACTATTCAACTACTGCCTGGTGTATCAAGTGCAGGTGAAGGTTCATCTGGGTTCAATGTTCGTGGAGGAGCAGCAGATCAAAATTTAATTTTATTTGATGAAGCAATCATTTATAACTCATCACACTTATTTGGATTATTTTCAGTATTCAACTCAGATGCAATAAAAGAAGTAAAACTATATAAGGGTGGGATCCCATCATCTTACGGAGGGAGAGTATCATCTGTTTTAGATGTATACCAAAAAGACGGTAATAATCAAAAGTTTGAAGCAAATGGTGGGATTGGCTCAATATCTAGTAGATTTTTGATAGAAGGACCCATTCAAAAAAATAAAAGTTCTTTTCTATTCGCATCCAGAGGTTCATATGCTCATTTATTTTTAAAGTTGACTGATATTGAAAATATTGCATATTTCTATGATCTAAATACAAAATCAAATTTTGTCTTGAACGATAAGAATAAAATTTATGTTTCAGGATACTTCGGAAGAGACGTATTTAAGTTACAAGATACATTTTCTAATACATATGGAAACAATACCCTTAATCTAAGATGGAACAATTTAATTAATGAAAAAATATTTAGTAATACATCATTAATTTATAGTAATTATTATTACGGTTTAGAGCTAGATTTTGGTGGTTTTGATTGGGAATCAAGTATAAAGAATTTAAATCTTAAGTTTGATATCAAAAATTATTTTTCAAGTAAATCCCAATTTAATTATGGAATTAATCTGCTTTATTTTGATTTTAACCCAGGTGAAATTAGCCCTCTCACAGAAGATTCTGGAATAAATTATTCGAAGCTAAATGCAAAGTATGCTATTGAAAGTTCGTTGTATTTTGATGTCATAAATAAAATTAACTCAAACCTTTCAATTAGATACGGTTTTCGTTTTAATCAATTTCTGAGACTTAGACAACAAGGATTACAATCTTACATAAATGATAATCCACTAGATTATGATGAAAACTTAAGAATATATAATCCAGCAAATCCGTTGATTAATAGTTTTGATAATAATTCATCTGTTTTTAAAACCTATAATAACATAGAACCAAGAATGAACATTTCTTATTCTTTTGGTAATCAAAGTTTAAAATTAAGTTACAATCGACTAAATCAATATTTACATTTGATATCAAATACTAGCTCCCCAACTCCTTTAGATATATGGGTGCCTAGTGGCCCATATTTGAAACCTCAGATACTAGATCAATTTGCATTTGGCTTCTATAAAACATCAAAGCCTATAAAATTCGAGTCGGAAATATTTTATAAAAAAATTAAAAATAGACTTGATTATGTTGATGGTGCCGACTTAGTTGGTAATGACAATATAGAAACTGTTGTTATCTCAGGTAATGCTAGAGCCTACGGAGTTGAATTTTTATTAAAAAAGGTTCAGGGCAGACATAAATATTGGATTGCTTATACTCTCTCTAAATCTGAACAAAGAACACCAGGCAGAAATAGAACGGAAACGGGAATCAATTTTGCGAAATGGTATAATACACCATATGATAAAACACATGATCTAAGTATAAATTCTGAATATAAGATTAATAATAAACTAAAATTGGTGGGAAATTTTATTTACCAAACAGGACAGCCTACAAATTACCCGAATTCTCAATACAATTATATGAATTTAAATATACCTAACTACGGAAAGCGTAATTCATCAAGACTTCCAAATTATCACAGATTAGATATTAATTTAACATTACAACCCAATAAAAGTAAAGGAAAAGTTGAAAGCACATGGATTTTTGGAATTTATAACCTTTACAACAGAGATAATGCAACTTCAATCATTTTCAGAAGGAACAATGAAACATTGAAAAACGAGGCTGTTCAGATTTCAATTTTTGGTATTGTTCCATCAATAACCTATAATTTCAAATTTTAATGAAAAAATATTTCCTATTGTTATTTTTAGTGATTTTCAATTTTGGATGTGAAAAAGTTATTGAAATTGACTTAAATTTTAATGAAGAGAATTATGTAATTGATGCCAAAATAAATAAACATGTTGACTCTGATAAAGCATTTTCAGAGGTTAGAATAAGCAAATCTAGACCCTACTTTAGTGATTTAATAGAATATGTTAATGATGCTAATGTTAAGATAATTGAAAAACAAACTGGCAATGAATATATACTAAATCATTCTGATGAAGGTTTTTATTCTATTAATAGTTTTGATATTGTGCCAGAAAGTGAATATGAATTGGTAATAATTCATGGAAATAACCGATTTATATCCACTGAAAAATTAACAAAATCCAGTTTAATTGATAATGTAGTTCAAGGACAGAGAAACACATTAAGTGATGACTTAATAGAAATCGTAACTACTTTCACTGATAGACCAGAGCTAGATAATTATTATTTGTTCGAATACGGAAAAAAAGGAAATCTTCAACCAGCAAGGGATCTTTATATAAATGCTAATTCATTTACTTTCTCATACTTTATTGATAAAAATAATATTCCTCAAAATAGAGAATTAATTGTTAGGATGGAGGGAATTGATTATGATTATTTCAAATATATGATTCAAATTGTTATTCAGACTAATACTCAAAATGGTCCATTTTCAACCCCTCCTGCACCAATTTTAGGAAATATTATAAATTCTAAAAATGATGATTCAACAGTTTATGGATACTTTAAGATTTGTGAATATGACGAATTTATTTTAAAAAACATTTTCATTGATTAATTTTAAAATATGAGTTTTAAAAAAATCACAGAAAGTGATTCAAATTATAATGATTTAGAAAAGAAATCAACCAAGGAAATCATTGAAATTATTAACAATGAAGATAAGTCAGTTGCTTACTCAGTTGAGAAAGTGTTACCCAAAATTGACCAACTTATAAAACAGATACTTAAAAACTTGGTTAAGGGAGGTAGACTTTTTTATATTGGAGCTGGAACAAGTGGTCGATTAGGAATAGTTGATGCATCAGAGTGTCCACCAACATTTGGAGTTAAAGATAATATGGTAATCGGGTTAATTGCAGGTGGTGATAAAGCAATAAGAAAGTCTAAAGAATTTGCAGAAGATAGTTTAGATTTAGGCTGGGAAGATCTAAAAAAACATAAAATTAATGGTAAAGATTCTGTTATAGGTATTGCGGCTTCTGGATCTACACCTTATGTTGTCGGAGCAATAAAAAAATGTAATGAAGAAAATATTCTAACTGGCTGTATTACTTGTAATAAAAGATCCCCATTAGCTAAAAGCGCAAAATTTCCAATAGAAGTTGTTGTCGGTCCTGAAGTTATTACTGGGAGCACTAGAATGAAAGCAGGTACGGCTCAGAAATTGATTCTTAATATCATATCTACCACCCTCATGATTAAAATGGGTAGAATCAAAGGGAATAAAATGATTGATATGCAACTAACCAATAATAAACTAATAAATAGGGCAGAAAATATTTTAATTGATGAATTGAAAATCAGCCATTCTCAGGCGAGTAAGTTACTTAGCTCTACAGGAAGTGTCCGAAAATCAATAGAAAAATAAACTTATTTGATCTTTTTTAAAGTATCAAACATAATTGGTGTTGCAACAAAAACAGATGAGTAAGTTCCAATAATTACTCCAATAATTAGAGCAAACATAAAACCTCTGATGGATTCTCCCCCGAATATAAAAATAGTCAATAGCACTAATAGTGTGGTAAATGATGTGTTCAATGTTCTGCTCAAAGTACTGTTCAAAGCCGTATTAACTACTCTGGTAATTTCCCAGGAAGTATTTATATTCCTATATTCTCTAATCCTATCAAAAACAACTACTGTATCATTTAATGAGTATCCAATCACAGTAAGAACAGCAGCGATAAATGCCTGATTAATTTCCATATTAAATGGCATGATCTTGTAGGCTAGTGAAAATATACCCAAAACAACCATTACATCATGAAAAACAGCAGAAACTGCTCCAAGTGAAAACTGCCAATCCTTAAATCTTATTAAAATGTATAGAAAAACAAAAATTAGAGATCCAATTACAGCAATAAAAGAGTTCGTTTTAATATCATCAGCAATTGTAGGACCAACCTTTATCGATGACATAATTCCAACAGTTTTATTTTCATCACCATTAACAAATGAATTGTAATCAACATTATTACCAATGAAATAATTTAAATCAGAAAATAAAATACGATTTATCTCATCATCAACACTTGAATCGTCTACATCAACCTTGTAGTTTGTTGTTATTTTTAACTGGTTTTCTGCTCCAAAAGTTTTTACCTCGGCATTACCCAAAGATTCGATAAGTTTTTGCTGGACCTGAAGTTGATTGATAGGGTTTTCAAATCTCACAACATATGATCTTCCTCCAACAAAATCAACTCCTTGGTTCAAATTATTAATAAATAAGGAAAAAATAGCAATAAAAATAAAAGATCCAGAAATGACATATGATATTTTTCTTTTTCCTAGGAAAGATATGGCGAGCTTTCTAAATAAGTTTTTTGTTAATGTAGTAGAAAATTCTAATTTTTTTCCTGATGAAATATACCATTCAACCAACATTCTTGTGATAAAAATCGCAGTAAATAATGAAGTTAAAATACCTATTAATAGCGTGGTTGCGAACCCCTTAATTGGGCCTGTACCAAAAATAAATAAAACTAGTGCAGTAACACCCGTAGTAGCATTTGCATCTAAAATGGATGATAATGCATTGCTAAAACCATCAGCAATTGCTTGTTTTTGTCCCTTTTCTCTGTAAATTTCTTCACGTACCCTTTCAAAAATTAGCACATTTGCATCAACTGACATACCAATTGTTAATACTACACCTGCAATTCCTGGCAATGTAAGAACGGCCCCTAAACCAGATAATAAACCGAAAATAAGTAAGATATTCAAAGATAAAGCAACATCTGCGTAAAGTCCAGCTCTCCCATAATAAAAGTACATCCAAATCAATACTAAAATTAGAGCAATTATGAATGAGTACGTACCCTTTTGAATAGATTCTTGCCCGAGTGTTGGACCAATTACTTCGGATTGAATAATATCTGCAGATGCTGGTAATTTACCCGCTCTTAAAACATTTGCTAAATCTAAGGCCTCGTCCAAAGTAAAATTCCCTGTTATTTCAGATCTTCCCCCAGAGATAGCTCCACTTGTTACACCAGGTGCAGAGTAAACCATTTCATCAAGAACAATAGCAATATTAGTTTCATCAGCATATGCTTGACCAGTTAAATCTTCCCAAACTCTTGCTCCTGTTCCATTCATTTGCATCACAACGGCCGCATTACCAAATTGATCATAAGACTGAGATGCATCTACAACAACGCTACCGCTTAATGGTGGTAAATCTCTTCTGTTAGATTTTAGAACATACAAGTCAATAATATTAGTTTCGGAATCAGGAAGACCCCATAAAAACTTAGTATATCTTTTACTTGGTGGTAATAATTGTCTAACCTTTGAATTTGATAAATATTCATTTACAAGGTCCTTATCTTTCAGGTTAAACTGAGCTAATACAGGTCCACCTTGAAAACCTGTACCAACAATTAGGTCTAATAAAGGGTTTTTCTCAACATTAATAGAATCATTAACCTCAACATCAGCAAGTAGGTCATCAATTTCTGACTTTTCCTCAACATTATCAGTTTCTTCATCTTTGTATATTTCTTTCAAGACTTGGTTAGCATCTGAAAGGAATCTAAAATAATCTTGATTCTTTTCAGATGTCCAAAATTCTAACTGAGCTGTGCTTTGCAGTAGTTTTTTGACTCTGTCAATATCTTTTGCACCAGGTAGTTCCACTAATATTCTTCCAGAATTACCAAGCCTTTGAATATTAGGACTTGTTACACCAAATTGATCAATTCTTTTTCTTAAAACCTCAAAGGCCGAAACAATGGATTCATCAATTTTGATTCTTAAAATAGGTTTGACATCACTATTCGACATCTGAAAATTTATATCATCGCTAAGAGTTCTGTTTGCAAATATATCCGGTGATGCTAAATTTTTATTTGGAGCGATGGACTCAAATGCAAGAAAAAACGACTCAATGTAGTTATCATTAGAACTTTTTTGAAGAACATCTGCCTCACTTAAAGCTCTATTGAAATCGGGATCAGATGTATTTTCAGCTAGACCTTTGAGTATGTCCTTAACAGAAATTTGTAAAATAACATTAATTCCGCCCTGTAAGTCCAAACCTCTTTTTAATTCCTTTGATTTGAAAGTAGAATAGGTTGGTCTTAAAATTTTTGGTAAAAAAGTAAGTTGATCAATATTAGAAATGGAATCTAAATATAATTTTTTTGAAACCTGTCTTTTAATAACAAAATCATCTTGATCAGTATTGACAGTTGATTCTGAGAACAGATCTGCTTCGTTTTCAATTTTATTTGTAAAAAAAGTATTTGACAACTGGACAACACAAACAAAAGTGAAAAAAAAGGCAATGAATTTTACTAATCCGTTATCGTGCATAATTTTTTAATTTGCGGTGCCAAATATATGATTTAGTAACTCAGAAAACAAAATTTGATGTATGATAAATTTTTTATAAATTTTCTTGAAGACTTTCGTTCATTGCCCTAACGGAATCAGCACTATTTTTAAATTTAAGTTTTTCTTCATCATTCAATTTTAAATCTAAAATTTCTTCAATACCGTTTTTACCTATGGTACAGGGAACACCAATACATAAGTCTGATTGTCCATATTCACCTTCCAAAAATACAGAACACGGTATAATCCTTTTTGAATCATTTAAGACAGATTCTACAAGATAAGAAATTGCTGCGCCGGGGGCATACCAAGCTGAAGTACCTAAAAGTTTTGTGAGAGTGGCCCCACCAACCATTGTTGAAGACACAACGCTTTCGATCTCATTGGCATTTAAAAAATTAGTAATTGGTAAACCATTATAACTAGCAAACCTACTTAATGGTATCATAGTTTTGTCTCCATGTCCACCTATGACCATTCCATGAATATCATTTGCAGGTTTATTCAAAGCCTTTGAAATATATGTCTTAAATCTTGAACTATCAAGAGCACCTCCCATTCCAATGATTCGTCTTTTGTCTAAACCACTAGTTTTAATTGTCAGATAAGTCATAGTATCCATTGGATTAGATACAACAACAATTACTGGGTTTTTAGAGTGTTCTAAAATATTTGATGTTACAGTTTTAACTATTTTAGCATTAATACCAATTAATTCAGATCTGCTCATACCTGGTTTTCTGGGAATTCCAGATGTAATCACAACAACATCACTGTTTTTTGTTTTTGAATAATCATCTGTCGTGCCTTTAATAATTGTATCAAAACCTCTTGTAGTTGAAGTTTGCATTATATCTAATGCTTTTCCTTCTGCAAAGCCTTCTTTAATATCAAGCAAAACAATTTCACTACAAATCGATCTAGAGGCCATGACATCTGCAGCAGTTGCACCAACATTTCCAGCACCTATTACACTTACTTTCATTTTTTAAACATCAATATTTGCATAAGTTGCATTTTGTTCGATAAATTCTCTTCGTGGTGGAACCTCATCACCCATCAACATAGAAAAAACTCTGTCAGCCTCTCCTGCATTTTCAATTGTTACTTTTCTAAAAGTTCTAGACTCAGGGTTCATAGTTGTGTCCCATAACTGAATAGCGTTCATCTCACCAAGACCTTTATATCTTTGAACAGATGTGCCTGTACCAAAATCCTCAACTAGTTTATCACGATCAGGATCGTTCCAGGCATATTGCTTTTTTGCTCCTTTTTTCACTAAGTAAAGTGGGGGTGTAGCAATATAAACATGTGCATTCTCAATCAATTCACGCATATATCTAAAAAAGAAAGTTAGAATTAAGGTAGATATATGACTACCATCAACATCAGCATCACACATTATGACAATTTTATGATATCTTAATTTTTCTAGGTTTAATGCCTTACTATCATCTTCAGTACCCACACTAACACCTAAGGCAGTATAAATATTTATGATTTCTTGATTTTCAAAAACTTTGTGCTGCATAGCCTTTTCAACATTAAGAATTTTTCCTCTGAGTGGTAATATAGCTTGGAAATTTCTGTCCCTGCCTTGTTTTGCAGTACCTCCTGCAGAATCTCCCTCGACTAGAAATATTTCGCATTGAGCAGGGTCTTGTTCGGAACAATCCGAAAGTTTTCCAGGTAATCCTCCACCGCCCATAACAGTTTTTCTTTGGACCATTTCTCTAGCTTTTCTCGCCGCGTGTCTAGCCTGTGCTGCCAAAACCACTTTATCAACAATAATTTTTGCTTCATTTGGATGCTCCTCTAAATAATTTTCAAGCATTTCTGAAACAGCTTGGGAAACAGCTGATGTAACTTCTTTATTTCCTAATTTGGTTTTGGTTTGACCTTCAAACTGAGGCTCTGCTACTTTAACAGAGATAATTGCCGTTAAACCTTCTCTAAAATCATCACCAGAAATTTCAAATTTAATTTTATCTAAAAGACCAGAGGAATCTGCATATTTTTTAAGAGTAGATGTCAAACCTCTTCTAAATCCTGAAAGATGGGTTCCTCCTTCGTGAGTATTAATATTGTTAACATATGAGTGGATATTTTCATTAAAAGAAGAATTGTAAATCATAGCTATTTCCACTGGAACATCGTTCTTTTGACCCTCTATAGAAATAACCTCTGGAATTAAAGGCTCACGATTTTCATCCAAAAACTTTATAAATTCCTTTAGTCCCTCATCAGAATGAAAAGATTCTTTCTTGAAATCATCATCTACTTTTTTTCTTTTATCAGTTAAATTTATTGTGATGCCTTTATTTAGAAATGATAATTCTCTCATCCTATTGGAGAGTGTTTCATAATTATAACTTTGAACATCTTTAAAAATACTCACATCAGGTTTAAAAGTTACAAGGGTTCCGGTTTTATCACTTTTTCCATTTTCTCTAACTGCATACAAGGTTTTTCCTTTTTCGTATTCCTGCTCCCAAATTTTACCATCTCTGAAAACAGTGGCCTTTAAATGATCAGAAAGTGCATTTACAACAGAAACACCTACACCGTGTAAACCTCCTGACACTTTATAAGAATCTTTATCAAATTTTCCACCTGCTCCAATTTTCGTCATTACTACTTCCAGCGCTGATACACCTTCTTTTTGGTGGATTCCAACTGGGATTCCTCTTCCATTGTCTTCTACAGTAATTGAATCGTCTTCATTAATAATTACACTTATTTCGCTGCAGTGACCTGCCATGGCTTCATCAATTGAATTATCAACAACCTCATACACTAAGTGATGTAAGCCTCTCACACCAACATCTCCAATATACATTGATGGTCTTTTTCTGACATGTTCCATCCCCTCAAGGGCCTGTATACTATCAGCGGAATAATTTTGAGTAGATTCTGAGCTCATATTTGTTAGATTTGTTGTGCTCACAAATATACTCAATATAATGCTACAAGACTCATTTCTAACAGGAAGGAAATGATATAAGTTATTAACAAAAAATTATTAAATTTTTAAATAAGAATCCTTGTGAATATTTTGTACCGCTCGTCCAGATGGATCATTTAATTTTTGAAATGATTCATCCCACTTTAAAGCTATTGGACTACTGCAGGCAACCGAAGGTACTGAAGGAACTGTTTGGGAGGCTGTTTCAGAGGGAAAATGATCTTCAAAAATTGATCTGTAGTAATATTCTTCTTTGCTCATAGGTGTTTGGAAAGGAAATCTTTTATTGGCATTTTGAAAATCATAATCAGAAACTTCATTTTCAACCAACTCTTTTAAACTATCAATCCATGAATAACCAACACCATCGCTGAATTGCTCCTTTTGTCTCCAAGCTACTTGTTTTGGTAAATAATTTTCGAAAGCTTTCCTTAAAACCCACTTTTCCATTCTTTCTTTGTTGATCATTTTATCTTTAGGATTAATATTCATTGCAACATCCATAAACTCTTTGTCTAAAAAGGGAACTCTACCCTCAATACCCCAGGCCGCAAGTGATTTGTTTGCCCTTAAACAATCATACTGGTAAAGTTTTTCAATTTTTCTAACAGTTTCATTGTGAAATTCTTGTGGATTAGGAGCCTTATGAAAGTATAAATAACCCCCAAAAATTTCATCTGCACCTTCACCAGATAAAACCATTTTTATTCCCATAGACTTTATGACCCTAGCCATCAAATACATTGGAGTTGACGCTCGAACAGTTGTCACATCATAAGTTTCAATATGATATATAACATCTCTTAAAGCATCCAGACCTTCTTGTATCGTAAAATTAATTTCATGATGAATAGAGCCTATGTGTTGAGCAACAATTTTTGCGGCTTCTAAATCAGGTGATCCTGCTAGGCCAACAGAAAATGAGTGCAATTGTGGATACCAAGCATCGTCTTTGTCATCAGATTCAATTCTCTTGGCAGAAAACTTTTTTGCAAGTGCAGATGTTATTGATGAATCTAATCCACCTGAGAGCAACACTCCATAGGGTACATCACTCATTAGTTGTCTGTGAACAGCATCCTCTAATGATTTCTTTAAAAGTTCAATTTTTGTTTTATTATTTTTAACTGTTTCAAAATTCACCCAAGATTTACTGTACCATTTGACATAATCTTTGTCATCACTGTGGTAAAGACTTCCTGGGGGAAAAATTTCAATTTTTTGACATTTACCCTCAAGGGCTTTTAGCTCAGAGGAGACATACATGGTGTCATTTTTATCCCATCCAACGTAAAGTGGAATAATACCTACATGATCTCTTGCCACCAAAAATTTATTTTCAAATGAATCATAAAGAACAAAAGCGAAAATTCCATTTAAATCATTCAAAAAATCTTTTCCTTTTAGATTGTAAAGAGCTATTATAATTTCACAATCAGAATTGGTTAGGAAATCGTGATTTTTAGCATATTTTTCTCTTAATTCTAAGTGATTGTAAATCTCTCCGTTGGCAGCCAACACATACCTACCATCTTTACTGTAAAGTGGCTGTTGACCAGACTTTGGGTCTACAATCGCTAGTCTTTCATGGGCTAAAACAGCATTTTTATCACTGAATATACCACTCCAATCCGGACCACGGTGTCTTAATTTTTTCGACATTTCTAAAAGCTGAGGCCTTAGAAGCTCAGGGTTCTCATTGATATTTAAAGCACAGACAATCCCACACATCTTGAATTTTTTGGCAAAGATGATTAATAAATTTGAATAAAATTAATTAATTCTGACTAATTAGTATTTTTAAAGAATCAATGATTTAATAACTTTACAGAGCAAAATGAAAAAAAAGTTAGTTGTTTTTGAAAATGCTTTTATTGAAATTAATGAAACTAAAATACTTGAAAATTTAAGTTTTGAAATCCTACAAGATGATTTTATCTACTTAATTGGAAAGACTGGTAGTGGTAAAAGCAGCATATTGAGGTCTATTTACTCTGATATAAAAATAAAGTCAGGGAACTGTATAGTGCTAAATGATGATCTAGCTAAAATTCAAGGCGAAAAAATTCCACTACTAAGAAGAAAAATTGGAATGATTTTTCAAGACTTCAAGTTGCTTCCTGATAGATCTGTTGCAAAAAATTTAGAATTTGTACTTAGGGCAACTGACTGGAAAAAAAAAGAATTGATTAATGATAGGATCAATGAAGTACTTGAAAGAGTTGGCATGAAAGATTGTATAAATAGAATACCTTACCAACTCTCAGGCGGCGAACAACAGAGAATAGCAATAGCAAGAGCATTGCTAAATAAACCCGAATTAATATTGGCTGATGAGCCAACTGGGAATCTTGACCCACAAACAAGTACTGAAATAATGAACTTATTAAGTGATATTCACAACCAAGGGAGTGCAATTTTGATGGCAACTCACGATTATAATACCATTAATAAGTTTCCAAAAACAACACTAAGAATTGAAAACAATAGATTGTTTCAGCTAAAAAGCAAGTCCATTATTTAATTACATTTGCAAAAGTGAAAATGCTAATAGAATTACTTCAAAAAGAAAGCCCGTTCTTGCTAATTGCTGGTCCATGCGCAATTGAAGGTGAGGAAATATCATTCAAAATTGCTGAAAAATGTCATGAAATAGCAAAAAAACATAATATACAATACGTATTTAAAGGAAGTTTCAAAAAAGCAAATAGAAGTAAAATAGATAGTTTTACAGGCATAGGAGATTTAAAAGCTTTAAAAATTCTTTCCAAAATTAGAAATGAATTAAAAATTCCAGTAACTACAGATGTTCATGAAGTTAGTCATATTGAAATGGCCAAAGAACACGTAGACATTATTCAAATTCCTGCTTTTTTAGCTAGACAAACTGACTTGTTAGTTGCAGCAGCGAAAAGTGGTAAAATTATAAATATCAAGAAAGGACAATTTATGGATTCTAAAAGCATGGGGTTTGCAGCTAATAAAGTTTTAAAATCTGGAAATAATAATGTTTTAATTACTGAAAGAGGGAATATGTTCGGATATCAAGATCTAGTTGTTGATTTTAGAAACATTCCTAAAATGAAAGTTTACGCACCTGTTATTTTGGATATTACCCACTCATTACAAAAGCCAAATCAAGATTCTGGTTTGACAGGTGGAGAACCTGAACTTATTGAAACTATTGCAAAAGCAGGGATTGTAGCTGGTGCTGATGGTATTTTTATAGAGACGCACCTTGATCCTAAATCAGCAAAAAGTGATGGAAAAAATATGCTCCCAATTGAAGATATGGATGAACTTATATCCAAACTTGTAAAAATAAAATCTTCTATTTAATAAGTTTTTATATTTTTGCTCTCCAATTTTGATCATTGAAATTATGGGGCCGACTGGATTTGACAGCGATCTAGTAGTGTTAGTAAGCAAACCGAGCGATTAGTTATAGCTCGTTAATATCAGCTAAAAACTTTAAATGGCGAAAATAAATACGCTCTTGCTGCTTAAAGACTGAATTATAGTAAGTCTAAGCCTAGTCCTGCAAGGCAGGAAAGCGAGATGTCTCAAAGTTGTTTTTGTTAGCAATAACTTTTAATGAGGCACCATACAGTTAACATAGAATAATCATTGCTTCAATGATTGTTTGAAACTTTAGAAGCTAAGTGTTGATTGTGTAGTTTTCAGCAAGATCATCATCGAAAATTAAATGAAAACTAAGTTTGTAGAAAGCTGATGTTTCAGTCGTTTGGACGAGGGTTCGAATCCCTCCGGCTCCACCATTTAAACTATGAATATTAATTTAAAATTGGTAATGATGGGAATTTTGAAACTTCTTTAGACAATTTTTCTTTAATTAATTTTTCATTCTCATCAAGATCTTTTTCTTTTAATGGATTTTCCTCTAAAATATCATTTTCCATATCAAAAAATTCTCCATTTTTATACAACTTATACCTTTTATCCTGGCTAAAAATATTTCTGTACCTGTCAACATTAATTGACCACCTAGGGTCATAGTAAATTGTTACCGTTTCACGTATATTTTTGTTATTCCCATAAAAAATATGCGTTAAGCTTTTGCCATCCGAATCATTTGAAACATTTAAAATATCAGAAAATGTAGCATAGAAATCAGTCAAATCAACAACACCATCATAAATAATTGGTTTCTTAATTTTAGAAGGCCAACTAGCGATCATCGGAACATGTACACCATGTGTTATAGTATTTCCTTTTGCTCCTTTGATATCACCAAATACAGTTTTGGTTACTAAGTTTCTATTGCTTCCATTATCTCCAATAAACATTATTAATGTGTTATCCTCTATTCCCTGAGTTTTTAATTCTTGAACTATTTTACCAATTATTTTATCCATATATTCCACCATATCTTTAAAGAAAATATTGTTCTTTTTATATCTAAAATTTTGATTATTCCATTCCTTTGAATCTGGTGTAGGAACAAATGGATCATGAACCAAAAGCATCGGGTAATATAGAAAAAATGGTTTTTCTTTATTTCGTTGTATGAAATCTAATACGTAATCTGATACTATGTCAGGACCATACGAATCTTTATCACGATCTAAAAATTTTCCGTTTTGCTCAATTAACGGATTTGCAAATCTTTCACCAAATTCTTTTGTTTTTGTTAATTGCCACAAACAATATTCATCAAAACCAAATCTGTAGGGTCTAGTGTTGTCTTCCTTTATTTTTTTATCAATTTCTTTAATTTTTAAACCATTCAATTGCCATTTTCCTACAATCGCTGTTTGATAACCATTGTCCTTAAATAAATTTCCAAATGTCTTTTCACTAGAATTAAGATGAGTAAAATAATCGTAGTTTCTGTAGTTATGTTTTCCAGTCATTATTTTTACTCTGGATGGTGTACAGAGGGGATTTGCGATTGCATTTGTAAAATTTACACCATTTGAGGCCAATGCATCTAGGTTCGGGGTATTGTAAGACAAACTCCCATTAATACTCAATCCTTCATAACCAATATCATCTGCCATGATCAATATTACATTAGGTTTTCTTATTTCATTATGAAATTGCTTACAACCAATACAAATAAAAATCAAAAAGATTATAAAGGGTTTTATTAGTGTATTCCTTTTTATCATTTAAATTAAAAACATCGGTTGGTTAAATGGCAAATATTCTTAAATTTAACATCTTAATTTTAAAAATATGAAAAAAATAATTTTACTTTTTACAATCTTTTTTTCGTCTTTTTCATTTTCGCAATATTGTGCTTTTTTTGATTTTAAAACTGATGAGCCAGAAATGGTTGTTTCAGCTCTAAAAGGCATGATGGAGACTGAATGGGCAAAAAATATCAATGGAACAAAATCCCTGTTTGCTTATCAATTCAACGGAAATACTGAAGCAACTCATGTAGTTCAATTTTGTTTTCCTGATGAAGCATCTTTTGCGAATTGGTCATTGTCCTGGTTTGCATCTCCAGTAGCTCAAGTTTTTGGAGAAAAACTTAACAAGTATATTACACCTGTTAAAACTGCTTTAAATACACCTGCGTGGTTTAAAAATGACTGGACACCTGATCAAGTATTTATGATTTGGGAAATGGAAGTTTCAGATCCAAGCAAGTATGCGAAAGAATTTGCTTCTTTTTCTCAGGAAATGGCTGTAACTCAAGGGTATGAAGAAAACTCATACGGTCTTGGATATCCAATAAGCGGAAAAAATGATGGTTTCTCTCATTTTGTGTGGGTTGGTGCACCTGATTTAGAGTCAGCGTTAAAAAGAACAAAAGATATGTATAACAGTCCTGAATTTGCAGAATACTCTAAAAAAGTCAGTGGCGTTAGAAAAGTTGTAAACTCTTACATGATGGTAAGGTTGGCTGACTTATAAATATTAAAATAACTGTATGAAAAAGCCCTTTTAAGGGCTTTTTTTATTTTAATTTTAGAAATCCGAATTCACCATTATCAACTGCTATAATAGGTTTGCCATCTAAAGAAAAATCGATATCCTCACCTGCCCAATCTTCACCATCAATTCCATAAACTCCTTCCCACTCTATTGAACCATCAGATGAAAACTTAATAGAATAGACTTTCCATTGATCAGAAAATTCAGATGAATTATCACAAGTAGCAGAATATTCATCATACTCATCCCCTGTGCCAGCAGTAATTATACACCCGCCATCATTAGTAGATGTGACCCCCCAAACTTCATCGTGAATGAATTTTTCATCGAATCCTCTAGGATTGCCTTTTTTTACTTCCCATAACTTATTTCCATTAGAATCAATCTTCATGGTGTAAGTATCCCAATTTGCAGTTTGTGATGTCGTATGACCACTTAAAAAAACTTCATTTTTATCATTTACATCCATTGCAAAGCAATGATCAGAATCTGATCCACCGTAAACATTGGACCAGATTACTTCACCTGACGGATTCATTTTAATTAGAGCATAATCTTCAGCACCATTTGTAAGGCCTGAAATATAAATATCATTATTGATAGACTTAATTCTGTAAGCATGTGACATGTAACTCTTGATATCAATATTTTTAATAATAGTTCCATTTAAATCTAATATGTGCAAGCTTGATTCACCCTCAGAATAAAAGTTATTGTATTTATCTTCAGAATTGGTGTAACCAACTGCAAAAATTTGATTATTTACTAAAAGTAAGTGCTCAAAAGCATCACTTCCACCATTTTCAAAAGTTTTAGAGAACAAAATATCTCCATTTTCTTTTTTTACCTTAACTAAAAAACTATCATCATTTTTTACCCCACACAATAAATAACCATCTTTAATTTCAAGTATTGAATTTCCAAAATTATGACCTTCATCAGTATATTCTTTTTTCCAAACTAATTGACCATTTCGGTCAACCTTAACCACAAGCATTTTAGCATTATTTGGTAAAGAACCTGTTTCACCTATTTGAATAAAACCTCCATCACTAGTGGAGAGAATATAATGTCCATGAGATTCTTCACCACTTCCCCCATAAGATTGAAACCAATCTATAGAGG
Source organism: uncultured Bacteroidota bacterium (assembly GCA_902526165.1). Classification (GTDB taxonomy): domain Bacteria; phylum Bacteroidota; class Bacteroidia; order Flavobacteriales; family Flavobacteriaceae; genus Eutrophosalina. Next base: position 21,404 of record CABZKA010000011.1, on the reverse strand, counting down.
GTTTGTTCACATAATTAATTGCCTCACAACTAGAAATGCTATCAACATCATTGGAGCACGACATCAAAATGATTAATATCAGGCTTAATTTTAATTTAAATGTCATAATTTTAAAAATATTTATGATCATTGAAAGATACATTTTTAACATTTCAAAAATAATTTTGATATTATTTTTCATCTCATGTGAAGATAATGATTATGCCACTGATTTTAACTCAACCAAAGAGCTAAAAACAGAGACTATATTTATTCAACAAAACGTGAGTGGTGTATTGGAGCAAAGACCTGTTATTATCCAAACCGAGTTAAATATTGACACTAATAAATTATACCCTGTTGTTTTTGGATTACATGGAAATGGTGGAACAAATACAGGTTTTTTAAATAGACTTAAAGGGTTTACTGACGATGGGGAATTTGTAGGTATTTATCCTCAAGGGATTCAAAGATCATGGAATTTAGGCTCAGAGGCCTCGCGAGCTGATGATGTTCAATTTATAAATTTGATTATTCAAGAATTGAAAAACTATCAGAATCTAGATATGGATAAGGTTTATGTCATCGGAAATTCAAATGGCTCTGGAATGGCCAACAAGTTGGGTGTAGAAACAAATCATTTTAAAGCGATTGCACCCATCGTAAGTCAATTAATGGAAAGTATGCCATTAAAGCCAACAACTCAGCCCCTATCCGTTTTCCAAGTTAATGGAGCTTTAGATCCAATAATTCCAATCAACGGTGGACCAGGACCAGGAACACATATTTTCTTAGATGCTCTGCAAAGTGCAAAATTATGGGCAAATAAATTTAATTGTTTTGAACCTCAAATTAGAATGATTGGAGAAGACACTATCTATGAATTTAAAAACTGTGATGATGGAAAAGAGGTCAGGTATTTAAGGATTGAAAATGGGGAACACAATGTTTTAAATTCTCCTTTTTTAATCAATGAGATTTGGAACTTCTTTCAAAGATTTTAGCTATGAAACATCACATCAAGAATTTATCAAATATTGTAATTGTTTTTTTATTATGTATTTGTTTAGGATTTGCAACCCAAAATAAAATTGTAATTAATGGTATCATTTTAGTTTTTATTATCCACTGGATATTGTACATTCCTGCAAATATTTTTAAAACCGAAAAATTTTATGATCTTACAGGCAGTCTCTCTTACATTTCTGTCATTTCTTACATACTATACTCAAAAACACAAAGTTTTGAGTCAGGATTAGGAGAAGTTGTTATTTCTCTGGCAATAATAATATGGTCTGCTAGATTAGGCACATTTTTGTCTCTAAGAATAAAAAAAGCCGGAGAGGACAAAAGATTTAGAGAATATAAAAAGTCATGGTCAAAATTTTTGGTTGCATGGACAACATCTGGAATGTGGGTAACAATATGCTCAGCATGTGCAATGACAGCTGTCGCTTCGGAAAATATTATTGAGCTAAATATTGCATTTTTTATCGGACTTACTCTATTTATTCTTGGATTTTCGATAGAGATCATAGCAGATTATCAGAAGACAAAATTTAGATCAATTAGTGAAAACAAGAATAAATTCATTTCATCAGGGCTCTGGTCAAAATCAAGGCATCCAAACTATGTGGGAGAAATTATTCTTTGGCTAGGCATTTCTGTTATGTCATTTTCAAATTTGGAGGGATTGCAATACATCACTCTTATCTCGCCAATTTTTACCTATTGGTTACTTGTTTACATAAGTGGGATAAGTATTTTGGAGAAAAACGGTAAAGAAAAATGGGGACATTTAAAAGAATACCAGGATTACATTAAAAAAACTCCAAAATTACTTTAAAACCAAATCAATTGGCCCATCTGTATTTTTATCAACAGAGAAACTAAATTTATAGAGTTTTTTATCTAATAGGATCTCTCCCTCATAATCCCCAAGGAATCCCCTAAATTGAAAGGTATCGCTAATGTTTATTTTTTCACTTATTTCAGTTGTCCAAGTTTCTTTTATTAACTGTTTTAAAGTCAAAAATGATTTTTTTGGAGATAAGTCTTTATAAAGCAATCCCCCGGCATGTCCTCTCCAAGCATTTTTGTCGGTTAGGTTCCAAAAAGTAATGGAACTAACACTCGGATGACTGAAAACAAGTGTATAAAAATCTTTTAAATAAGATGCTTGGAAATCTTCATATTCAGGTAAGCTTGGTAAGTCCATTTCTTTCCCATTTCGGAGGGATTCATCTCTCCTCGCTAAAAACTCTTGGTGATCTTTCCAATTATTAAATCTTTTCGAACTGGTCACAGTGATTTCTGTAAACTGAATATTTTTTCCCAAAACTGCATAATCCTCAATCTGATTCCAAACTTGACTTTCAGTCATGACATTATCATTTGACTGCATGTGAGCTTGCATCCCAATTGAACTGAAATTTAAATTTTTCTGAACGTAATATTCATTTATTTTAAAATATTCTGGATCCTTTGCGTGATAGTGATTGTTTGAATAATTCTTGTCTGAATTAACGCTGTTGACAAACTGATAGATTTCTACCATTGCTGGATATATTCCACCTTTGTAATTGATCCAATCTTGAATAGCACTGTATGGAATGTGAGGTTTAAATGGGCCAACTGGTTCATTGTATACATCCCAGTCATTAATTTCTGGATAAGTTTCAATTAATCTCTCCATGTGTGTTTTCATTGCAACTTCAAGTTCATCTAAATCTTTTGAATATCTGACCCAATCAGGCATGCCCTCATGCCACATTAATGGATGACCTTTTAATCGGACATTATTTTTTATTGACCATTTAATTATATCATCATAATATTTATCTATTTGTTTTCTACCACTTCTTTCATCTGTGAGAACCCAATACATACCTACAGTGGCATAATTAAAAACCTCATTAAATCTTTCAAGGTATAAATCGAACATATTACCTCGCATCTTTCTCAGTTGAGTAAACCCAACCCCAAATTTAAAATCATGATTGATTAATTTAATTTTTAATTTACCATTCTTTTTTTTGATCTCAGTGGGGTAATTAAAGTTTAAAATTGTATTGGTTTTTCTGTATTTTTCAATCCTCTCATCAGCCCCTTCTAACTTCCATGGCTCATGAAAACTTGGATCTTGTGAAAAAATTAATAGAGGGAATATTAAATAGAATAAATATTTCATTTTAATAATGGGTTTTTATGTAATCAGAGTCTTTTATTTTACCAATTAAATTTTTTTGGACATTCATCCACTTCGAAGGTTCATCAAGTGGATGTTGAGTAGGCTTTATTAAAGGGATATTTCCCAATGACACAATATCATTTTGAGAGACCATCCAGTCTTCTAGACTTTTACTCAATTCATTGATAATATATTTTGAGCCAGGATTTTGTGAAATATTGTTTTTCTCATAAGGATCTAATTCTAAATCATACAACTCCACATAGGGAACATTTGGCATTTTTTTGGCTCCAATTTCAATGAATTTATTTAAGACTCTTCCCTTGTTCAAGTTTTCTTCATAAACTTCAATGGAATTGAAATTTTTAATCATTTTATACTTTCCATTACTAATCATTCTCGATGGAAAAATAAATCCATTTCTAACGTTTTGTCTTGTAGAAACACCATAAACAAAATCATTCACTTTTTTGTCATTTCCAAGTAATAGATCACTAAAACTTTTTCCGTCAAACTCATCGAGATCTCCTCCGGCAATATCTACGATTGTTGGTAGTATATCAACCATGGCTAGTAGTCTGTTTGACTCCATATTTTTTTTAATTTTTCCTGGCCATCTAACTACAATAGGAATTTTAATTCCCTTTTGATATAGTGTAAACTTTCCAGATATTCCATGATCAGAAGCATAAATAAACACGGTATTGTTTTTCAAATCATTACCATCAATAATATTTAGGATTTCCCCCAGTTGAATATCATCATATTTTATGTTTTGATAGTACCCAGGCTTTTCTGGTGTTACCCTGTTATTATAGGGATGGATTTTGATATCTTTTAATGTATAATCAGTTTCATTAGGGTATGGCCCGTGAGGAAAATCACTTGCTAAGACAAGACAAAATGGTTTTTCAACATTTTTTAAATAGTTATCAATTGATTCAAGATCTAATTGCTTGTTTTGCTTGTTTTGAATGTAATAGTTCCAACCAAATGTGTTATAGGGTCCAACGTGACTTTTACCAGCTAAAACAACTTCATAACCTATAGCAGATAAATGTTGAACAATTGTTTTTGTATCTTTTTTTACATGGGTATGGTTTGTATAACTACCATTTTTGAGGGGATACAAACCCGTATACAATTGCGATCTACTCGGTGTGCAAATTGCAGAAGCAGTGTGGAAATTTGTAAACCTTATTCCTTCAGATGCCAATTTGTTTACATGGGCTGATTGCACATTTTCATTACCAAAAATATTGTAATCTAAAAAATCTTGATCATCTGAAAGGTAAATGATAAAATTTGGACGATCTGGGGATGTTTGATTATTGGTTTTAGCGCTAAAAAAAGCTATAATATTTATAGTAATTAAATAGAGTAAAATTTTTACAGACATTTAAGTTAAAATTACATTGTTTTCTATAGAACTTTCAAACTTTTATAAATTATTTAAAAACTTTTCTGTTAACAATTTTGAATCTAATTCATATCCCAAATTAAATTTGAATTTTTTATTGGGAAAATTAATCTTGACAAAACCATCAAAACTCAAATCAAATTGACTCATATATATCATTGATAAACTGAGTGCATCAGTATTTATTTTAATCAAACAACTTATTTTTGTGGCATTGTTCTTCTTTAGAAGAATTTTATCTAAATTTTCAAATTCACCAAAAAATTTTGTGTCAAAATAAATTTTAGAATAAACCTGACTTGCCCTTAAATTTTTATTGTTGGGATTGTATAAATTTAACTCAGATTTTAAAATTATTTGATTATCCTCAATTCCCATAAATTGAACATCTGATATTTCCTTCACCTCTATTTGTTTTATTGAGGTCCCACAACTCATTAAAACAAGAAAAATTAAGAACAATATATTTTTCACAACTCTTTTAATACTGATTAGAGAATTAAATATTTCTCAATTATAATTAAATTTACAGTATGTCTGGATACATAATATACATTTTTATTTTTTTTATTTTATTCGGTTTTGTTTTCTCTAGTATACTTGAATATTTAAATTCCAAAAACTGGAATGATTCAATTCCAGATGAACTAAAAGATTTTTATAAAGAAAGTGATTACAAAAGAGCAAAGAACTATAAAATTGACCGAGATAAAGTTTCTTTATTATCATCACTTTTATCTACATCCATCACTATTATGTTTATTGTTTCCGGTTTATATGGAAAAATTAGCGATTTTTCGATTTATTATTTTGATAGTCTTTTTCTGCAATCAGCTGCCTTTTTTCTTTTCTTTTTAATTATAAACACAACGATCAGTCTACCAATTAGTTATTATTCGGTTTTTACAATAGAAGAAAAATATGGTTTTAATAAAACTACAAAAATTACCTTTTTAATAGATAAAATAAAGGGCCTTTTAGTGTCATTGATAATTGGCGGTTTTATACTTTTTGTAAGTATTCAAATTTACATTTTATTTGGTGCTAATTTTTGGTTATGGTTATGGCTGTTTTTATCTGTTTTCCTGACTCTCACTAATATGTTTTACACAACTCTAATTGTGCCAATTTTTAACAAACTAAGTCCCCTTGAAGAGGGATCCTTAAAGAATAAAATTGAAGAATACTCTAAAAAAATTGGATATTCTCTTGATAAAATTTTTGTGATTGATGGTTCGAAGAGATCCTCTAAAGCAAATGCATTCTTCTCTGGTTTAGGCCCAAAAAAAACAATAGCCCTTTTTGATACACTTATTGATAAATACGAGGAAGATGAGCTTGTAGCTGTCCTAGCTCACGAAGTTGGTCATTATAAAAAAAATCATATAAAACGAGGCTTACTCTTATCTGTATTACAAGTTGGAATAATCTGCTATGTTCTTCAACTATGTCTCAACGAACCTAGCCTATCTTTTGCGCTTGGAGCAAGTGAAAGTTCATTTCATTTGGGTTTAATTGCTTTCAGTTTTTTGTTTAGTCCAATAAGTATCATTATTGGAATTGGTATGAATATTTTAAGTAGAAAAAATGAATATGAGGCTGATAATTTTGCAAAAGAGAGCTTTAATTCGGAAAGTTTAAAAAATGCTTTAAAAAAACTATCATCTGACTCACTCACAAATTTATATCCACACCCACTTTATGTGTTTGTTCATTATTCTCACCCACCACTACTCAAAAGACTAGAGGCTCTCGACAGAAAATAGCAAAAGAGGCACACTATTTGATTCAAATGATATACTTTAGTGATCTGATTAAAACTTCTTTTCTAAGTCAATAAAAAATTGAAAAATATCAAAATAAGTTCCGAAAATAAACTGGTGATTGATCCTGAAATGATCTATTACAGCTTTCACAATTGGGATAAATCAAAGCAAAAAGTATTTTATGAAACCGAAAATAACTACATACAATTTCACTTTTGTATTGATGGACATGTTAGTTTTCAATATAATAATGGTGCATACATCTTTCCTGTTGGAAAAGGTAATTCCATACTACTTTACAACCCAATAATGAATCTACCTGTCAATGCAATCTTAGATATAGGTACCAAATTGGTTAGTGTTCATGTAAAAATTGAAAAACTTCACGGATTGTTCTCAGAGGACGCAGAGACTATCCCATTTTTGAGCGATGAGCATATCAATAAAAAATACTATAAAGAAAATTCATTAAGCCCTAAAATTACTACCATATTAACACAAATGATGTCAGAAAATATCAGTAAAAATGTAAGAAAACTTTATCACAAAGGGAAAATATTTGAATTACTAAGCCTCTATTTCAATGTTTCCAAAGAAATGAATATAGATCAGTGTCCATTTTTGGCTGATGATAAAAATGTAAAAAAAATAAAACAAGCCAAAGAAATTATAATTTCAAAAATGTCTGAGCCACCAACATTAAAACAGTTAGCAAAAAATGTAGATATTTCATTAAAAAATCTTAAAGAAGGGTTTAAACAAGTCTATGGAAATACTGTATTTGGTTTTTTATTTGAATATAAAATGAATGTTGCCTCAAATATGCTTTCTTCAAAAAACTATAATGTTAATGAAGTTGCATTACATCTAGGTTATAGTACAGCCAGTCATTTCATAAACGCATTCAAAAAGAAATTTGGAACAACCCCAAAAAAATATTTAAACTCCAATTGATTTTTCAATGAAAAATAAGTTGCTAACAATATTTCAAGTCACTATAACTGTGTTCTTCATTTACTATACTCTGACTAAAATTAGTATATATAAAATTTTAGAAATACTTAAAAGTGCTGATTTATCATTTATTCTATTTGCATCGATATTATATTTTTTATCACAGATAATTTCATCAGAAAGATTATCGTTTATTTTAAAAGATAATAATCTTATAATATCCTCAAAAGAAAATATCAAACTATATATGATTGGGATTTTTTATAATTTTTTTATTCCAGGTGGTGTTGGTGGTGATGCATACAAGGGAGTCTTGATGAATAAAAAATTTAAATGGGGTTTAAAGAAGATATATAAGTTATTAATCTTAGATAGGTTAATTGGTTTTGGTGTAATTTTGTGTTTAATTTTAGTTTTTAGTGGTATTATTTTAGATCTTGAATTTACATTAAAATTCGGAGCTTTTTTAGGTCCTTTATATACTTTTTTATTTATTGCTGGTAAGGTTTTAGTACAAAAAATTTTTGATAATGAAATCGTTTACAACAAAGCTTTTTTTATTTCACATCTTATACAAATTCTTCAATTTGGGTCAATTATCTTAATTTTAATATCTCTTGGTATTACAGAGAATTACTTTACTTTCATTTATATTTTCTTGATTTCATCCGTTTTATCAATTTTCTCCTTTGGTGGTATTGGAATTAGAGAATATGTTTTTTTTACATTAGCTACAAACACAAGTGTTAGTTCAGATATTGCTACCAGTGTTGGATTAATTTTTACATTATCAGCACTTATATCTTCTATCCCTGGGCTATATTTTTTGATAAAAATAAAAAGTAAAAAAAAACTCAGCACTTAGGCTGAGTTTTTTAGTAAGAATCATTCTCTATTGTTGTGGAATTCCAGTTCCATCAGCAGTTGGCGCCCAATTAGTATGAATTGATTTCCAACCATCACCAGTTCTCAACCAAACAGATGAAGCACGAGTGTTGTATTCGACAGTTTCACCAGTTGCTTTAAAGGAGTAAGACCCATCTGCATAGAATGTTAAGAAAGCCATTCGCATGTTTGGTGAAAAGTGTACATCAATATCCCTAAGATCAAAACTATTCCAATCAATTAATGCTTCTTGGTTTAGGTTCTCTACTGTGTAGTTGTAAAAATTTCCCAAGTTAGAATCTCCAGCTACCATTGGAAGTTCATCAGAAACATGCTTTTTATACTCTTCTTCATTCTTTTCAAGAATTGCATTTTGTAAATTAACTTGTGCTTGCTTGAGGTAATTTTCAACATTTTCCTGATTTAATTTCAAATAATAAGTAACTGCATTTTCCCAATACTGGGAACCAACCCATGAATAATCGTGAGCCTTCAATTGTGAGCTCAGTGCTGTCTCATAATCTCCATTTTCAGCAGCTATTTCAGCTTTACTGTCTAAAATATTTGGGCCGTCATGTAATGCCATACTCTTATCAATCATTTCATAAGCCATATTAATGTCAGATTCACCACCATAGTTTCCCCTCGCATACTGATATGCCATCATATTGTAAGAACCTGAAGCCAATTTAGGGAACATCTCCGCAAACTTTTTATTATCTTCAAAGCTAGAACCATCTCTTGAAAGCCAATTCAGCAAAGGGCTGTTTGGATTTGATTTAAGCCCATCTGCTAGAGATTTTTGATATGTTTCTGAGTCTGAGCTTAGCGTAGCTTTTAACATTGAAAACCACACTTTTTCGACATTTCCCAACTTAGATTCATCTATAGCTATAAGTTTTGCTTCTCTAGAACCCCAATCTGCATTGGGTGAAGTTGCACCAGCCTTTACAAGATGAGCACATTGACAATCATCATCAATTAACAGAGCCGCATTAGCCATTGCATAAGCCATTGTATATTCAATATTAGATAAGTGATCAATTGCTTTATTTACAATTTTTGAAGCTTTTTTGTTGCATGAATCATCAACCCACTGTTGTCCATTAAGATTGAGGATAATCATACAAAAAATTACAGTAATTATATTTTTCATAGATAAAATTTTTTGGTTAATCATTGAATGTATTTATTTAAAGATACAGGAACAAGTAAAACATATTATATTTTTAATAATTATCATTCTTATAAAATTTTTTGTTTTTAAATATTAAATCATTAGAAATCAATTTGTTTTTTTGATAATGTTTAATGGTCAAAATTTAAGTTGAAAGTTATTTCAATTCCTCAGACCTGAATGATGACGCGGGTAAGCCCTGTATGTTATAAAGCATACCCTCAATATAATTCGTCCAACCGTACTTAATATATTTTGGATTCTGTACTTTTTCACTCGTCAACACTAATTTACTTCTCTTCCAACCTGCTCCCCAATGAGGGTCTATATCAGCTTGAGCCTTGTAAAAAATTTTATCCTCACCAGCTATCTCAAATCCAGACAATTTTTTACCATAACTTGTAACTCCTCTCTCTGCATAATCAAAATCTACGTAAGCTTTATTACCTTTGACTGTAAGTGATTTAAAAACAGGACCAGAGTATGGAAGACCATCAAATCCATAATCTTTAGCCAAAGCCCAGTAAGCTAATCTCTTTCCAATCAATATCTTTTCTGGCGGGTGAATTGTTAAAGTACTGCCAATATCAAGTGTAACAACCATACCAGTATTCTTCATTGTTTGCATGGTTTTTAGCTGAGCCTCTCTCAAAAAAGCTTGTTGTGACCGCCCTAAATTGCCACAACACCCATTAGGGGCTATTTGAACAAAATAAAATGGGAAATCTCCGATGTTCCACTCATCTCTCCAAGATTGTATCATGCTATTCATTAGCATTGTATAATTATGTGCCCTACCTACATTGCCCTCACCCTGATACCACAAAGCACCGCGAATATTAAATGGAATTAATGGGTTTATCATTGCATTAAACAAAACAGCAGGTTCATCATCCGCTTGTTTACGATTATAACTTAGGTCCTCTTTTGTCATTATTTTGGAAAGAGTTTCCATAGGCGTCCAAGCTTCAGCTGGTGTACCTCCCCACGATGTAAGAATTATACCAATTGGAATATCCAAGACTTCATTTAAGTAATTGGCAAAAGAATAGGCAACTGCACTAAACGCTGAAGCTGTTTTATGATTTGATTCAACCCAATTTCCATCAAAACTATTGAGTCTAGCATCACTAAATGTCTTTTTTACAGTCAATAATCTGATATTTGGGTTGTTTGCATTTGCAATCATATCCAAAGATCTTAAAACTGGCTCACGATTGAATCCAGCTAGTGTCATTTCCATATTTGATTGTCCAGATGCAACCCACACCTCACCAATCATGACATTTTTAATTTTCAATGAATTATCATTACACATTATATCAATTTGATATGGGCCTCCAGCTTCAGGTGTAAGAATATTTAAATGCCATGAGCCATCTACATTAACTTTAGTGGTGTAGTTCTTATCTGACCAAGATACACTAACAGAAAGCTGTTTTCCCTTATCTGCCTTTCCCCACACATTAACATCAGAATTTCTCTGAAGAATCATATTGTCAGTGAATAAAGGATTAGGCTGAATTTGTGAGTTAATATTAAAAAAACACAGAAAACTCACTAATATTAAAAGATAACTTTTCAAACTATTTTTTATAAATAAACTTCTGATCTAATTCCTCTGAATCTTTATATTTTTTTCTCATTTCAGCCAGTTGAATCTTTAAATCACTAACTATATCCGAGTATTCCGCATCATTATAAACATTATTTATTTCATTAGGATCATTCATTCTATCATAAAGTTCCCATTCATCAACATCATAATAAAATCTTACAAGTTTATAATCTTTATTTACTATACCATAGTGTCTTTTTACCATGTGAACTGATGGATACTCATAATAATGATAATAAACTGCATCTCTAGTCCAATCCTCTCCATTTTCAGTTAGTAAAGGAATTAAACTTTCACCTTGCATATCATTTGGAGCATCAATGCCAGCTGCCTCTAAAAAAGTTTGAGCAAAATCCAAATTTTGAACCATCTCATCATTAGTAATTCCAGCTTTAATTTTATTTGGCCATCTTATTAAAAGAGGAGTTTTGAATGACTCATCATAAATAAATCTTTTATCAAACCAACCGTGTTCTCCTAAGTAGAAACCTTGATCAGACGTGTAAATCACAATTGTATTACTAGAAAGTCCAGACTCATCTAAATAATCAAGCACTCTTCCTACATTGTCATCAACAGATGATATTGTGGCAAGATAATCTTGCATATATCTCTGATATTTCCATTTCATTTTTTGTGTATCATTCATAATTGGCCAATTTTTTTTGAAGTCTTTATTTATTTTGTCCAATGTAACATCGTAAGCAGCTCTTTGATCGGCATCTCCCCTATTATATCTACTGTAAAACTGATTTGGATTTTCCCGAATTAGTTGTTTTTTTTCACTAACATATGCAACCTCTGGTTGTGCGCCACCCATTTCTTCAAGTGTAGTAGGTCTAATTTTACTATCCTCCATGTATCGCATGTGAGTTAATAAATTCATTTCTGCAGTTTTAGCGGCAGTTCCTCTATTTGAGTAATCATCAAAAAGAGTTTCAGGTTCCGGAAACTTTTTTTCATAAAATTCAGCAAACTTTTCAGCACTTGGCCACCATGCCCTATGGGGAGCTTTGTGCAAATACATCATCATAAAAGGTTTGGTTTTGTCTCTCTTTTCTTTTAACCATCCCAGTGTAAGGTCAGTAATAATGTCCGTAACATATCCCTTAATGATGGTATCGGATCCTCTTCTCAAAAATTTAGGATTTATGTAGTCTCCTTGGCCGGGTAAAATCATAAAATCATCAACACCTTTTGGATTATTTCCAAAGTGTAATTTTCCATACATAGCAGTCTGATAACCAGCTTTTTGAAAAAGTTGAGGAAAAGTAATCTGTGTTGTGTCAAAAGGAGAATGATTGTCAATTTTTCCATTCAAATGACTAAACTTACCGGTTAAAATTGTAGCTCTTGATGGTGCACATATACTATTTGTTACACATGCGTTTGTGAATAAAATACCTTCATCAGCAAGCCTGTCAATATTTGGTGTGTTTATCAATTTATCATCATAAGCACTAATCGCTTGATATGCGTGATCGTCTGACATTATAAATAAAATGTTAGGTCGATCATCAGTCTTTTCACAAGCGAATAAAGTAATAAGAATAATTAGATAATATTTTTTCATAATTTTTGATTTAAATTTTGATTAATTGTGGGTACTTTACCATTGATCTCAGCAAGCATTTCATCCATTTTATAACTTAATTTTTTTACTATCAAAGGGTACTTATTTGAAAGATCAGTTTGTTCACTTAAATCATCCTTTAAGTTATATAATTCTAGCTTATTTTCCTCATAAAACTTTAGTAGTTTCCAGTCTCCATTTCTTATAGCAGAACCCGGTTTCGAAAGACTACCATGATAATGAGGGAAATGCCATAAAATATAATCCCTTTTGTTTTTCTCCTTAGATAAATTTGAAAGGGCTATTCCATCTTTTTTCTCATCAATGTAATCCAGCTTTAAATGATTAACAATCGTTGTAAAAAGATCATAAGAAACAACTGGGACATTATTTAAATCTTGTTGTTTTTGATTAATATATTTTATTAACTGGGGAATTCTAATACCACCCTCATAAAGCCAACCCTTACCAGCTCTTAGAGGTTTTGTTGATGTTGGAGCAACTTTGGCTTGAGTTGACAAACCACCATTATCAGATGTGAAAATAATTAGTGTATTATCGTACAGATTTTTATCTTTCAAGAAAGAAATTAATCTGCCTATATTTTCATCCATTGAATGGACCATTGAAGCGTAATTAGGGTTTCTTTGGTTTAAAACACTGATTGCCTCACCCTCATTTGTTGTTTGAATAGTGGTATCTGAATATTTTTTTAGCTTATTTTCATAATAATCTATGTGTTTCAGATTTGCCTGAATGGGTGTGTGGACATTGTAAAAAGATAAAAAAACAGCAAATGGTTTAGAAACATCTCTTTTTTCAATAAATTCAATTGACTCATCAGTCAAACGATCTGTTAAGTATTCTCCCTCAGGTCCATCTGTAAGTCGAGGATTTTTGTAAGGTGAATAATATCCTCCCATTGGGCTCCCTTTTTCAAAACCACCTTTATTAATATCAAATCCTTGATTTTCTGGATAGAACCCTTGGCTACCCAAATGCCATTTACCTGAGTACATTGTTGAATATCCATTGGATTGTAATATTTCCGCAATGGTAACTTCTTCAAGAGGAAGTTGATGAATATCTTCAGGCCCAAGCAAAGATCTATTTTTTGGATCCACACCAGGGATCCAATCTGTAATATTGACTCTTACATGGTGTTTTCCAGTCATGATTGAGGCTCTTGTAGGTGAACAGACTGGGCTTGCAGAATATGCAGAATTAAATACTGTGCTATTGTCGCTTAATTTATCGATGTTGGGAGTTTCATAAAAATCTGAACCCATGTAACCAACATCTTTCCATCCCAAATCATCAACAATTATAAATACAAGATTGTGTGGGGTGTTTTTTTCATTGCATGAAAAAATAAAAAGAAAACAAATGAACAATAGCCTCATAAAACAAAAAAGGACCTAATAAAATTAGATCCTTTTTTCTCAAGTTTCATACGTATTAGTATCCTGGATTTTCAATAATATTTGGATTATCCGATAATCTACCATTGCCAAAAGGTAACCAATACATTCTATCTAGAAATGGAGTGTTTTGTGAAAAATTCCATCTCCACCTTCTAGCTTTGTACTTACCATCAGACTTTCTTCTAATCCATTTTATTCCCCACTTTGTTTTCATATGGATTGCAGCTTCTGCATCCCGCCATGTTCTTAAATCCCAATAGTGATGATTTTCTGCAAACAACTCAACAAAACGTTCATTTTTAATCAAGTCTAGTGTTAGGTTATCTTTTGGAGGCATACCAACTCTGCCTCTCAAAGTGTTTAGTAATTCCTTGGCTCTTACAGGTAAATTCATCTCAAATGCAGCCTCAGCTCCATTTAAATACATTTCACCAGTTCTCAATACTATATAAGGAGTTTCATCAGTTCCGAAGGGTCGAAACTCATAAGCTGGGTCTATTCTTTTTTGTAGCAATCTACCACCTCTAACTCTATTTCGTGGGGGTGCCCTTTGAGGGACGGCATTACCTGCTCTACCTCTTGCAGAACCAGCTCCAACATTATTATCATGAAACCAAACTTCTCTACCTGCAAAAATATCTTCAGGTGTAAAAAATGTTGCAAGGTATCTTGGATCTTTTGTGTAAATAACCTCCTCTAAATCGAAAAACGTTCTGTTGTTGAAAAGATTGTGATATTTGTTTCCGGGTGACCCGTCTTTGTGCTCAAATCTAGCATCAGAAGCCTCGTACGGCCACATGTTAGAGCCCCATCCAATTTTAAAACCATCAGGCAATCCATATCCGGTCCAAGTATGGGTTTTCCCTAGAGCTAAATCATACTCTTCAACAAAAATATGCTCAGAATTTGTCTTTTGATAGAATATCTCACCAAATGTCTTTTGGTAAGTTCCACCACCTCTATGTAAAGGGTGTTTTCCACCATCAATAACTGCACTTGCCGATGCATGAGCCATTTGGTAATAAGCACTCGCATCACTTGCAGGAATAGATGTTAAACCATTCGTAGATTGCGGATGATATTTTGCGATTCTTGCTGCATATAACGCTGCTCTACTCTTTAATGCATGAGCGGCCCACTTGGTCGCCTTACCATTAAGAGCTTGTCCTGGCAAATTAGCAATTGCAGCATCTAAGTCAGAGATAATAAAATCATAAGTTTGCTTTAATGTCGACCTAGGAATCATGAGTTCATCATAATCTGCATCTACAGATTTAGGTGTGTCCTCAATTGGCATACCGCCATACCTTTTCACCATATCCAAATACATCCAAGCTCTAAGAAATTTTGCTTCAGCAGTCTGAGCTAAAACAGTTGCTGGATCAAAACTTGCTTCCGAAAGTATTTGAATAATTTCGTTGGCTGAACGTATGTTACCATAATGAAATCTGTTTAAAAGACCGTGTGATCCAGATGATGTTGGAACATTATATGATGCTGGAATAGCTGCTTGCCATGGCGCAAAAAGAGTATATTCCCCACCAACAACACCATCACTAAGACGATTTTGTTTTGGAATGCTTCCCATTTCATTGGGCTCAAAAACAGCATTTGCATATATCTTGGTAAGGAAAGCTTCAACCAATCTCGGATCCTTCTTTACAGCATCTTCTGCAATCATATTGGTTGGCTGTAAATCAAGGTCAGCACAACCAACAAAAAAGGTTATTGAGAATAAAAATAAAATAAGTTTTTTCATAGTTTTCAAAATTAATATTATTATTGTTAAAATCCAATTTTAAGACCTGCTGTCCAAGTTTTTACGTTTGGATAAGCTCTGTCAACTCCACCACCACCGTCACCGGCTGATGTTATAATTTCGGGGTCGTAAGATCCAGAATAAACATCAAAGTTATCAAACGTAAGTACGTTTGATCCAGAGCCATAAACCTGAACATAATCAAGACCTAACGAGCTCGTGAGTGACTTGGGTAAATTGTAAGTAATATTTAAAGTTTTTAACCTTAAATAAAACGCGTCAATCTTAGTAAAATCATTTGACCTTGTGTCAGATTGAGGAAGACCACCAGTTGTAAAGGCAGGTGGAAATTTTCTCAATACCTCAATATCACCATTAGCACCCAAAAGCGATCTATTTTCAAATTGGTACTTTTTAGCCACCGTTTGATGTCCTGAAATACCACCATAACCAGCAGCGTCACCAAAATTGACTGTGTATCCAGTGGCACCTTGGAATAAAGCATCAATACTCCAATTTTTCCATTTAAAGGATGTGAAGGTGCTAAAGTTCCATTTCGGCATTCCAGACTGACCAATAACAACTTGATCTTTCCAATCTATTATTCCATCACCATTCTGATCCACAAAAATCAAGTTTCCAACAATCATTGTTTGATTACCAGCTAAATCGATATCAACTGGATGATTGTCAATTTGTGATTGACTTGTAAAAAATCCGTTTGTTTGGAATCCCCACTGTAGGTCATCCCACTTGCCAGATCTATTATAACGAGCATTCCATAGGATGTTTTCAGCAATTTGCTCTTCGGTCAAATCATCTCCAGATGTTGGCCTAACATTTTCCTCCCAATCAACATATTTACCTCTAGTATACGAAATCATCGGATTTATTTCATATTCTACACCTCCAATTTTTCCTTTATGAGTCAACATTAAATCAAATCCACGATTGTCTCTTGAGTTTAAATTTGTTCTAGGCAGAGATGCACCAAAGTGGAATGGAATTTCAGCCGAAGGAAGAGCAAGAATATCTTCTCTCAACCGATAGAAAACATCTAATTCAAATCCAAGTGCTCCATCCCAGAGTGTACCATCCAAACCAACATTGGCAATTTGCATTGTTTCCCAAGAAACTAATACATTTGCTAAACCAGCAGATGAAATAATTGGATAAGGTATTCCGTCAAATATATAAAATCCACTAGAAATATTAAACCCTGTTAGATAGTCAAAGTTTGAGACAGCATCATTTCCCATTATACCATAGGAAGCTCTAAGCTTCAAATTATTCCAAGATGAATTATCTGCCATGAAATCTTCTTCAGAAATTCTCCATGCAGCACTTAAACTGGGGAAATAGCCCCATCTACCTTCAACGCTATATCTCGCAGAAGCGTCAGCTCTAACTATTGCTTCAAACAAATACTTCTCCTTAAGTGAATAGTTAACCCTACCTACATAGCTGGATCTTGCGCTTTCAGAGAATATTTCTCCATTATCTCTTTCAGCTTCTGATGAATAATTCAAGTAAGGAGCCTCAAATGATAATGGATCAGTTCTGGATGCGAACATATAATCCCTTTCGAAAGTTGTAGACTCAGCGACAAAAGTTCCTAAAATTTTATGATCATCCCACTCCTTTTCATAATTCAAAGTAATTCTTGGTAGCAACTCCATATCTCTATCGGAAGTAACTCTAATATTATCCCTTTGATTAGTACCAAATAGAACATAAGCTGCATCCCCCTCGCCTCTGGACGGATCATAAGTGTAAATGGGGAATCTTTTTACAATATTTTTATTCCACTCTGTCTGACTTTCCATATTTAGACTAACAGTAGCTTCAAGGCCATCAATAAATGGAACATCATAAGTCAAAGCCAAACGAGCTCTTAAATTATTATCTCTATCAACCCGAGTACCTGCAAATTCTTTTCTCATGGCATATAAAGGTGAATAAGCCAGTCCTGTACCTGTGTGTGACGCATAAGACGGATCGGGGAATATAGCAAGGTTAGTTGGCCTTCCAGTTGCTAACCTGTTATACATTTCATTGATTCCAAAATTTGCTCTGTCAAGAGTTGTTTGAAAATATGACATATCTACTTGTGCACTTAAATTGTCATTAAACTGAGCATCTAAATTTGCTCTAACATTATAACGATTTTGTTTATAATCAGCATCTCTAAATGCACTTTCTGTGTCTGTAAATCCAAGAGATACAAAATATCCAATTTTATTGCTTCTTCCTCTTGCACTCAAATTGTGCTGTTGTTGTGGTGTCCAGTCTCTGTATGCGGCATCATACCAATCTGTTCCATCAAAATCCTCACCAGTTAAGCTGTTAAAAACTCTTTGTCTTTGAGGATCATAATCCAAATAATCAGGCATTTGATTCTCAGCACCTAAACCAACTTCCTCCATCAATTGTGCATACTGATGTGCATTTACTGTTTCTGGTCTCGTTGTCAATGTTGAAAAAGTAGTAGTACCGTGATAAGAGAATTTTGCTCCTTCTGCAGCATCACTTCCTCTTTTGGTTGTAATCAGTATCACTCCGTTTCCTGCACGTGCACCATATATTGATGCCGCACCATCCTTAAGAACAGAAATAGACTGAATATCATTTGGATCAACTTGACCAAAGGTTGCTGAAATTCCATCAACCAAAATCAATGGTGAACCAAAGTTTCTTATTCTTAAAGTTGCAAAGTCAGATCCTGGTAATGCTCCAGTTTGTCTGACAGAAAGACCAGCAACAGTTCCAAACAAGAGTTCAGAGGTATTTTGTGCGGGTTTTAGTGTAAGTTGTTCTGCTGAAACTGTACCAACTGCACCCGTTAAGGTTTTTTTGGTTTGAGCTCCATAACCTACGACAACGACTTCATCTAATTTTGCTACATCTTCATCAAGAGTAACACTCATTGATGCAGATGTTGCATTTTGTTCAATTGTAATATATCCTATGTAACTAAACAAAAGGACGGCATTTTCACCAACTGTAAGTTGAAAGTTTCCATCAAAATCCGAAACAGTACCATTTGTCGTATTTTTTTCTACAATACTAACACCTGGAATTGGATTCCCATCAGAATCGGTAACAGTTCCTGAAACAGATTGCTGGGCTAAAAGACCAACAGAAACAAACAATAATGATATAGTGAGGATTGCCTTAATTAAGTTAAAGCGAAAAGATTTCATATATATATATTAATAGTTGTATTGGGTACAATGTAATGAATAATTTTATTTTTTACAATACCATATTCTAATTTTACTGATAATAATTATATGAAAATCTTATATAATTGAATTATAGACTATTAAATTCATAAAAAATAATATAAAAAATAGATAAAATGATTTTTTTTACTTTATAGGATTTATTGTAAAAGAAAATTCATAATCACTTGGCTTAATTAGATATTTATCTAAGGTTCTAGCACCCCAACTATCATCACCTCCAACGCCCATTTGTTTCAAATCAATATTGAGAGATATGAAGTCTCTTTTAATTAGATCAGCCGGCTTTCTTTGTTTTTTTACAATTCTTTTTCTAGCTCCCAGGTACTCACCAGTTTGATTTTTACGAATCCCATCATCCATGTCCTCTATTGTGTTAAAATGTGCTCCAAACGAGAAAAATGGATCACCGTCTATTTCGAAACCCTTACCATCCATATTAACCATTTGTAACCATCTGTTTTCGGTTCTATAACCATTTTCTTGAGGTCTTGAATAGTCAAACTTTAAATTATCCACTTTACTTTCATAATACCCCACAAAAGCTGAGGACTTCCTATCAATATAATTTTCATGAGGACCCCGACCATACCAAATGGCATTGTCAAATTGGGCTGGAATATTAAAATTTATTCCAAATCTGGGCATTTCAGCATCTGTCAGATTTCCTCCGTAATTAAATTTGACAAAAACTTCAATTTTTCCATTTGGATGAGCTAAATATGTTATTGAATAATCCGATTTGATATTTTTTAATTTATAATTAGTTTTTATTGCAATTGTTTTACCTAGTTTTTCAATTGTCAAATCAATAAAACTTCTTTGTTTTGATGCAATTTTCCATGCTGCTGACCTTTCTGGCAAATCATTGCCATAATCATTGTCAATAGGTGCTCTCCAAAAATTTAGATATGGAGATGATTTTATTAAATCCAATCCATTTACCTCATACTTGATAAAATCTCCGCTTGACTTATCAAAAATTAATTCTAAATCTTTATTAAATACCCTTAATGCTAATTCAGAGTCTTTTATCCTTAATTTCTTTTTATCCTTTGCTCTATCATTAACTAAAATCGGAGATTTTATAAAAATTTGATCTTTAGATAATACATGGTTAGAACCTAATAAAGGTGTATCATTTTCGGAATACAAGTAAACATTAATAAAATATTCTAGATAATTACTTAAGGAATTATTTAAAAAAGGATTGTCTATAAGTTTTGTTTCTTGTGGGTGCAAATTTAAATTGGTAGATGATCTATCAACCACAACTCCATCAGCAACTAATTCAAATAAAATTTGATGATTCTCTATATTTTTAAAAAAATATCTGTTGTCAACTACTATTTTGTCTCCCTTTTGATTTAATGAAAACTTAACATCCTGATACACGTGTTTTACCTCCTCTAGTGCTGGGTGAGGGGTTCTATCTGGATTAACTAAACCATTCATACAAAAGTTTGTATCATTATTATATTCTTCAGATGAATAGTCACCACCATATGCCCAATATTTCTTACCATCTTTAAATTCTGCGAGACCTTGATCCACAAAATCCCATATAAAACCACCTTGCATTTGTCTTTCTTGATAAACCATGTCCCATAAATCTTTAAAATTTCCGTTACTATTACCCATTGCGTGTGAATACTCGACCCAAATAAATGGACGATTAGAAAATTTACCAATGTAATCCATCTGAATTTCGCTCATATAGTGGTACATCCATCCAAGAAAATCGGTATGAGGTTCTAAATCAATCCCCTCCATTTCATTTTTGTCTCTATGCATCTGGGGGTGCTCCGATGTTCGTTCGTAAAAAGTAAGTCTGGTATCATCAAATTTTTTAACCCATTTGTATCCCTCAACAAATATTGGCCCATCACCAGCTTCATTACCAAGAGACCAAACTATAATCGAAGGATAATTTTTATCTCTTTCAACCATTCTAACCCAACGATCCATATGCATATCATCAAATTCAGATTTATAAGCCGGGGTGTCATCTTTTCTGTAGCCAAAACCATGACTTTCAACATTAGCCTCATCAATGACATAAACTCCATATTTATCACATAATTCATACCAGTATGGATCATTTGGATAATGAGATGTTCTTACAGAATTAATATTATTTTTTTTCATGATTTCTATGTCCTTCAACATAGATTCTCTGCTAACAACATGGCCTGTAAATTCATCGTGTTCATGCCTATTTACACCTTTAAACAAAATTGGCTGGTTATTAACTAAAAGTTGTCCATCACTTAATTCAACCTTTCTAAAACCAGTTTTGAATTTTAACATGTGATAATAATTATCAGAGTCCATAATCTCAATCTCCACATCATATAAATTTGGAATTTCAGCTGACCATAATTGCGGATAATTAACTTCACCAGAAAATAAAA
>CABZKA010000010.1 GCA_902526165.1 uncultured Bacteroidota bacterium | reverse complement strand
CCGATATCAACTTAACAGCTACTGCTGGTTGGAGTTACAGTGATAGAAAATATCAAAGAAATACTGGAAGAATAACAGGCTTTCTAGTAAACTCTACAAAACAAACAACTTCATTAAACACAGCAGCTGAGGCTTCAATATTACAAATTGCTAAACTGAACAGAAGATACAATAGAGGATATGCCGTTTTAAATTTTGATTTTTATGACAGTGTATTTTTAAATGTTTCAGGTGCTTTAGAAAATTCTTCAACAATCAATGGGTCGTTCTTCTATCCATCCACAGATGTTGCATGGAATTTCCAAAAATCAAATAGTGAATCAGCTTTTTCTTTTGGAAAACTTAGAGCTTCCTGGGGTAAAGTAGGTGTTCAGCCATCTGCTCACAGATTTCAGACATTAGCTGAAGGAAGTTTTTCATATTCAACTTTAAACAACCCTCTTGATATTGATCTTTTTGGAGGTGGCTACAGGGTTGATAATAATCTTGGTAATCCGGATTTAGAGCCCGAGATAAAAACAGAATGGGAAATTGGAGCTGATTTAAGATTCTTAGAAAATAAACTTTCTCTCTCACTTACTTATTACCAAAATGACATTGATGGTATTCTGTTAAATGTTGATTTAGCACCATCATCAGGTTATTCAACCAAATATGGAAACTTTGGATCAATGGAAAATAAAGGTTTCGAAGTTGATATGAGTTTTGATTTAATTAATAAACAAGATTTGAGTTTAGACGCTTCATTGAACTGGTCAACAAACGATAACATAGTAACAAACCTAGCCGGAACAGAATCAATCTATCTTGGTGGGGGTAATGTATATTCTGCTGCAGTTGTTGGACATCCTCTAGGTGTAATTTATGGTAGAGGTTCACAAGTAGATGATAATGGAGACTTTATACTTAATAATAATGGTTTCCCGATTCTAACTAATGGATTAGTTGTTTTAGGAGACCCGAATCCTGATTGGAGAGGAGGAATCACTTTAAATTTTTCTTATAAAAAACTTAGACTCTCAACTGTTATTGAACATTCAAGTGGAGGAGAATTTAATCCAAGAACACTTCATGTCTTAAATAGGTGGGGTATGACCATGGAAACAGCTAATATGGTAACATTAGATCAAAATTTGGTAAATTACTCTGGATCTGTTGTTCCGATGGGATCAACGGTAAGAGGAAATATTAAAAACTTTGGAGCTGGTCCTGTTTTGTTGGATGAAACATGGTACAGAACAGGAATTGGAGGCGGTCTAGGAGATAACCAAGCTTATAATTTTAATATTTATGATGCTACATTTACTAAAGTAAGGGAACTATCACTTAGTTATTTAATAGATTCCTCTACACTAGGTGCCAGTAGTTTCGTGGACAATATTGAAGTTACTGTCACTGGTAGAAACCTGTTGAATTTCAATCGAGTTCCAGGTATTGATCCCGAAATTAATCAGAATGGTGTTGGAAATGCAATGGGAGTCGAATACTTTACTAATCCACAAACTAAATCAATTTTAACGTCTGTTAAGTTTAACTTTTAATCTTTAGAAAATGAATAAAATATATTTAAACATAACTTTAATTTTTACATTCTTAATTTTCTTCTCATGTGAAGAATTAAATGAAGGTATAAATGATAATCCAAATGATATTGTAATCAGTGATATCGAGGCAACTTTATTTTTGACCGGAGGTCAGTTAGCAAACACACAAGTCCAGCTTGGTAGATTGAGTAATGTATCCTCAATGTATAGTGGTCAATTGATCGGATTTGCATCAATTTTTGCAAATCAATATGGTTTTAATATTTCAACTGGAGATTCTGATGGGACTTGGAGAGCAATTTATGTTGGCGTAATAACTAATATGAGACATATCATTAATAGTTCAGATAATGCGTTACTTGTTGGTATCGCTCAAGTTGTCGAGGCCCACGCAATTAGTACTGGAGCTACAATTTTTGGAGATATACCGTATAAAGAAATAGGAAATTTAGATATTACTGATCCAGTTTTTGATTCTCAAATTGATGTTTTCAATGATGTGTTATTACTTCTTGACGATGCAATAGTGACTCTTCAAAGTTCATCATCTCAAAACATTCCTCAAGATATTTATTTTGAGGGAGATAAAAATAAATGGATTGAAGCAGCTTACACACTAAAGGCTAGAATATACCTTCAATTAAAGGATTATTCTTCTGCACTATCCTCTGCTCAAAATGGAATTTCGTCTGCATCAGGTGATTTGGAATTTATACCTAGAGGGGCTACAGAGTCAACCGAAGGTGATAAAAATCTGACTTGGGTGATGCTTGAAGGCTCTAGAGCTGGTGATTTAGGAAATATTGGCTCCAATGGAGAGACAAGTTATCTGATGAGTCTTTTAGACCCCTCAAATACTTTAAGTAGAAACCACGCAAAGACAAATGAAACATCTCGCCACGGATATTTCCAAATTCTTGAAAATTGGAGTGGAAACAATGGAATAGTTGGTCAATTTGAACGACAAAATATGATTTCTTTTTTTGAAAATAAACTGATCATGGCTGAATGTGCAGCTCGAAATGGATCGGTGTCTGATGGTCTCACACATTTAAACGACGTAAGATCATGGATGAGTAATGGAGGTCATTTAAATAGTAATTATCCAACATCAGCTTTATCTTACATAAGTTTTTCAGAGTCTGATTTTAATCCTGGAGGAATAGAAAACCCTGATTCTGTAACGCCTAAGGTTGCTTTTTTGAGAGAAGTTATTGAAGAAAGATACGTTTCAGGATTTACATCATATATGCCTTTTAATGATGCTAGACGATTAAGAAAAGATGATCAAAATATTTCAGTTCCATTTGTAATGGTTGGCGGACCTAATCCACCATTTCCAGAAAGATTACCTTATTCTGCTGATGAATTGAATTCAAATTCCAATGCCCCTGAGGATCCTGGTATTTTTGTTAAAACTAAAGTAAATGAGTAAAATATAGATGAAAGTTTTTTTAAGAACATTAATACTTTTAATTCCATTTTTATTCTTTGGAAACCACACCTTTTCTAAAGACTCTATAAGTGTGTTATTTGTGGGAAATAGTTTTACCTATTTCTATAATTTACCTTTAGTTCTAAATGAGATGTCCCAATACAGTGATAACTATTATATTAACACAAAACATTCATTGATTGGTGGTTCAACTATTTCAGATCACCTAGATAAATCAAAATCGGAAACAATTAATTTAATAGAAAATGAATCATTCGATTTTGTCATATTAAATCATCACAGTTTGGCGACATTAGATGAATCAAAATTTATTTCAGATAGTAAAAAAATCACGCAAATAATCAAGAACAGTAATTCTGAGCCTGTTTTTATGATTACATGGTCTTACAGAGGTTCAAAATACAAACAACAAGAAATCACCAATTCTTATATAAAAATGTGTGAAGAGCTAAATGTAAAATATATTCCCATGGGCCCTGCATGGAACGAAGTTAAAAAATGGAGTAGTGATATAAATCTTTATGATGACATTAAACATCCTTCGAAACATGGAACATATTTAAATGCATTATTGCTATTTAAATTTTTAACCAAAGAAAAAACTTACAAAAAAATACCAAGAAGAATTACCAGTACAGATAAAAATGGTCAAAAAGTATATCTTCTATTATTAAATCACGATAATTCTAGTTCTTTACAACAGCTAGTAGATAATTATGATTTTAAAACTAATATCAAATAAATATGAATATGAAAAATAATATCCACAGTATAATATTTTTAACACTTGCAGCATTTGTTCTACTATTTTCTGTTTCATCATGTGAAGATGATACTGTCTATGATGGACTTCCAATAACAAATGATTTACGTGTTTTACAAGTTCAATATAATGGTAGTGCTGTTACAGGCTCTATTGCTAATTTTGATCCTGTTGGTCAATTTCAGTTGATATTTTCACATACTCTTAATGTGAGTGCTTTCGAATCTGCAATATCAATTGCACCAGCTGCTGTATATAGTTTAAGTTATGATTCAACAAACTCTTATGTTACGATTAGTTTTTCTGAACCATTACAATATGAGACAGATTATATTGTTAGCATACCCGCAGGAGTGTATGGAGCAAGTAGTGAGTCGATGACTAGCGATTATCAGCTAATTGTATCAACCAAGGCTTTTGTTCCACCGGTAATTAGTATTTCTGCTGAGTCTTCTGAATATTATGAGGGAGATGAGTTTAAAATAACGGCCACAATTACTGAAAGCATATTAAAGGATGTTAGTTTTGATTTAGCTCTTTCAGGAAATTCATTAAAAGATACTGATTACTCAATTGACCAAACCAGTCTTACTATTCCTGCAGGAAGTTTATCTGCGAGTGCAACTGTTAATGTATTGCCTGACGGAGATACTGAAGGTGCAGAGACTTTTGTTGTTGAACTTGAAAATTTAGTTAATTGTGTCGAGTCAGTTGACCAAAAATTAAATATAAATATTAATGATGTTCCACCATCAATAGAGCTTAAAGGTGTGATGGAATTAGATGACTTTAATGCAGACGGAGGAAGTGTAAGAGCAATTCAGCTTAGGGTTTTAATTGATATTCCTGACCTTAGTATTTATGGGTTAGGAATAGCTAACAATGGAGGTGGCACTGATGGACAAGAATTTACTTTTCCAGCTAATTCAGCAAATGCAGGTGATGAAATATTAGTACTTAGAGATGCTGATGAAGCACAAGCTAAATCATATTTTGGATCATGCTATGATGACTTCACAGTAATTTTAACTAATAAAATAACTGGAAACGGTAATGATGCAGTTGAGTTATTTAATGATGGTATTGTGATAGAAACTTTTGGAGAAGTATCATTTTCAGGTGGTTCTAGCAACTATGATTTATATTGGTCGTATAAAGATACTTGGGCTTACAAATTGGGAGATGAGTGGATTTATGCTGGTGATGGTGCTGTTGATAATGCTCAAGTTGCTACCAATAACGCGAAATACCCATTTTGTAATCCTTTGGAGCTAAAAGGTGTTACAGCAATGCTTTTTGATGTTTCTGCTACGACAAGTGGTAATAGAGGAAAATCTCATCATTTGAGAATTAACAGAGACATTCCGGATCTTAGTATTTATGGTATGGGTGTTG
This sequence comes from uncultured Bacteroidota bacterium, assembly GCA_902526165.1. Classification (GTDB taxonomy): domain Bacteria; phylum Bacteroidota; class Bacteroidia; order Flavobacteriales; family Flavobacteriaceae; genus Eutrophosalina. The sequence continues at coordinate 52,063 of CABZKA010000010.1, read as the reverse complement.
CTAACAATGGTGGAGGAACTGATGGACAAGAATTTACTTTTCCTGCAATTTCTGTTAAAGAAGGGGAGCAAATTCTAATTGCTCGATACCCTGATGCAATGGCTGAGTATTATGGAGCTAGCTGTTACAGCAAATTCACTTATGTGTATGTCGACAGTTATTGTTCTCAAAATGGTGATGATGCCATTGAGGTATTCAAAGACGGAAGTGTAATTGAAACATATGGAGATGCAAATGTAGATGGAACAGGCCAAGGATGGGAATACACAGGTGCTTGGGGATTCAAAGGAGATAATGGAAAATGGTCAACAGGAGAGTTAGGCTGTACAAGTGGAGCTACTAGTAATAGTGCATCATCTTGTCCATATCCGTTTTGTAATTAATTAAAGTTGTAATTTTAGTTAATGCGACAGTTACTTGGAATTGCCATTTTATTATTATTAGGTTGTTCTGGGGGATCTTCTGATGATGATTCAACAGTAGAGGAAATCAACTTAATATCTTTAAAAATTGATGGAGCAAACTTAACAGATGGTTTAGAGAGTGTTAGTACAAATCCCTCAATTAGATTTTCATTTAATAAATCAGTCTCAGCAAGTTCATTTCAAAATGCTTTAAAAATTAATTCAACGTCCACTTATACAATAGTTAGATATGATTATTTGAACAATTCAGCTATTGTTGAAGTTGAATTCGATTTAGATTTCGACGGCTCTTACACAATAACCTTGAGTGGGGCTATCGGAAGTAATGGAGAAGTATTGACATCATCTATAAATACAAGCTTTTCTACAATGGTAGATGATAAAATTTATTCTTTACCACCATGTACAAACACTGCTGACTGTAAAAGAACAACTGATATTTCACATTCATCAGGAACGGGCAGTTTTGATTTTTATTCTAACTATCCAATCTTTGAAGAAAATGCAGAGTGGCAAAACTTAGAAAAAGCTTTAGTTGTTATTCACGGAGGGTCTTATGACGCTGATAATTATTTTAATCACCTTACCTCATCATTAGAATCTCTAAATGTATCAAGTAAAACAGTTCTGATATCGCCTCATTTTAAAAGAAGTCAAGATAACTCTAATGATTTATTTTGGACTTCACCGACATATAGAGATGGTCAAAATTCAAGTGGACCTGCTAGTATTAGTTCATTTGAAGTTTTAGATATTCTAATATCACGGTTAGCAAATAAAAAATATTTCCCAGTTTTGAATGAAATTATAATTACCGGACAATCATCCGGGGGTAGATACGTACACACTTATTCCGCAGGAAATAAATCTGAGTCAGCATATGACAGCATTAATTTTGAGTACATAGTCAGCGAAAGTCAATTTTTCTATTATACATCCTCTGAAAGAATTAACGAACAAACTGGCAATTTATACTCACCTGGAAATTGCCCAAGTTTAAGTATTTGGCCTTTTGGTTATACTAGTATTCCAACATATGTGAGTTCCTTATCCAAAGAAACATTTGATAATAGATTTATAAATAGAAGTATTACCTATTTACTAGGAAATGGAACCGGTACAGATAGTTCATTAGTTACCACACAATGCGCATCAAACTTATTGGGATCTAGCAGATACCAGCGAGGAGAAAATATTTTTAAATATATGGGGCTAAAGCATTCGGGTCACAATCATAAAAAGGTGGTTGTTCCTAATGTGACTCATGATGGTGAAAAAATTTATAAATCATCTGAATTTAAAAACTTACTAACCACATTATTTAATAATTAATTGAACGCAAAAAAAATAGGATTTTTTTTAGGCCCGATTCTTTTTATAGTTACAAGACTTTTTGTTGAATTAGAGGGATTATCAGATGAGGGTAACGCTGTTTTAGCTTCCACCCTGTGGATCGCAGTTTGGTGGATTACTGAAGCAATGCCAATTGCAGCTACATCCTTGTTGCCAATTATTTTATTTCCTATGTCTGGTGCATTAGATATTTCTGAAACATCATCGTCATACGGACATAGATATATTTTCCTTTACATAGGTGGTTTTATCTTGGCAATTGCAATCGAAAAATGGAATCTTCACAAGCGTATTGCACTAACCATAATTAGTTTGATTGGTACTGAAATTAAAAGATTGATTTTAGGTTTTATGATCGCAACAGCATTTTTATCAATGTGGATTTCAAATACTGCAACCGCTGTAATGATGTTGCCAATTGGGATTGCTATTATCAAGCAAATGAAAGATTTAAAATCAACTGAAGAGGATGAAAATCTAATTTTTGGGAAAGCTCTAATGTTATCAATTGCATTTAGTGCTTCCATTGGTGGTTTAGCAACAATAATTGGTACACCACCAAATCTAGTTTTTTCAGGGATAGTTGAGGAAATATATAATATTGAGATAAGTTTTAAAGAGTGGTTTATTTTTGGATTTCCAATTTCAGTTTTACTGTTATTTATAGCATGGTTCTATATAACTAATGTTGCATTTAGATTTAAACAGACTGAATTTAAAGAGGCAGATTCTGAAATAAAAAATCAATTGAACGCATTGGGTCCAATCAAATATGAGGAAAAAATAGTATTATTTATTTTTATTATTACTGCCGTTTCATGGATTTTAAGAAAAGATGTTATTAATATTTTTATTCCAAGTCTAGATGATACAATGATAGCATTGTTTGCCGGTCTATCGTTATTTTTAATTGGCTCTGGCGATTCAAATAAAGAAAATAAAATCATGCATTGGGAAGACGCCGTTAAATTACCGTGGGGAATATTACTTCTCTTTGGTGGTGGTTTAGCAATTGCTCAGGGTTTTCAAACAACAGGACTCGCAAATTGGATTGGACTAAGCATGTCTCAACTTGATGGTTTTTCTGTTATTATTATTCTAATAGTTATTGTAACGACTGTTAATTTTTTAACTGAAATTACATCGAACTTAGCAACTACTGCAATGCTGTTGCCGATTCTTGCTCCTACTGCAATGGTTTTAGACGTACACCCATTTCTTTTAATGGTTGGAGCAACACTAGCAGCTTCATGTGCATTTATGTTGCCAGTTGCTACCCCTCCAAATGCTGTTGTTTTTGGCTCAAATTATTTGAAGATTTATGATATGGTTAGAGTTGGTATATGGATGAATATAGTTTCAATTATCATCATTTTTCTTGCTGTATATTTTTTACTACCAGGTATTTGGGATTTTAATGCTTTTGAATTCCCTTTTGATATTTAACCAATATCTTACTTAAAAAAAACTCTTATTCTTCTAATGGTTTTTGAAGAAATAAACCATAAAGTAAATCCACTCATAACAGTTATTAGCCCAAGTAATGAAAAAGCTCTTAAAATTTTATTATTGAAATCATCACGTCCCTCATAGTCCATCGTATGAGTCATCCATAAAAAGTCAAACCATCTCCAATTCCTATGTCTTACAGTTTGGAATTTCCCATCAGTTATTGAAACGTAGGCCTTTAAATTATCTTTTGTGTCATACGAAATAACGTACGCTGGTAGAAGCCTTTCCCTATATTCGTGGTGAGGACCTGTTTCTGTAATTTTTTCAACATAACTAACAGTTAAATCTTCTTTGATAAATTGACTGGCAATTATTATAGCCTCATTTTCATTAATTTCGTTTTTTACGGTGCCGGTGTTAGCATTGAATAATGTCTTATTGTTGATAAAGTAGTATGGTTCATTAGCAATTTCTCTAAACTCAATAAATTTTATTGGATCCTCAGGGTTAAGTGAGCTTGGGCTAATTAAATTGTAAAAACCAGAATGTTTTACATCTGTTTTTTTGAATTGATCGCCGTGTATTTCGTCAAGATTTGTCCAACTAAAATACAAACCACTTATGGTCCAAAAAAGAAATTGGATTCCGAGAAATAAACCCAAGTATCTGTGGGTTTTTCGAATATTTAAAGATATTTTTCTGTTTGCCATAACACCAATATTTAACAACATTAAAATTAATAAATGTTATTCCAAAATTTAATCAGATTTAGTACTTTATTGCCAATTAAATTTTTTAAATTAAAACAAAAAATATGAAAAATTGCATTACAATACTATTGTTATCCTCATTGTTTGGATGTTCGGATACAACTTCTGTGAAAATTGGATATGAGCAAGATGAAGGTAATATTATTGATATAAATTCTGCAGATGTTGAGTCCACAGATGTTATCAAAAAATATTTTGATGCCTATAATATTAGAGATTATGAAACAATTAAAGATTTAGAGCATGATGATGTTACTTATTATGGACCTAGTGGTGAACTTGTAGTTGGTATTGATGAACACTATAAATTATCTAAGGAATTTTTAACTGCTTACCCAAACACAAAATGGACAATAAACTGGTCAGTATCAACAAATGTTATGTTTACTGAAAAGCCAATCGAGAATTGGGTGACAACGGGTCTTTCGATAACTTTTGGGGATGACTCAATGAATGATATTTCAAGGGTTGTAGATGCTAAAATTATAGGTGGTAAATTGAAAACAGTTTATGTTTATCAACGTCAATTAACAGAATCAGAGCTCGAATAAAGCTTATGGATTTTTCAACAATTGACATAGTAGTTTTTTCCTTATATGCAATACTGATATTATCAATAGGATTATATGTTTCAAGACAAAAAGAAGGAAAATCAAAGAGCGCAGAAGATTATTTTTTAGCAGGTAAATCACTTCCCTGGTGGGCAATAGGAGCTTCTTTAATTGCAGCAAATATTTCTGCTGAGCAGTTTATTGGGATGTCTGGATCAGGATTTGCCTTAGGTTTAGCGATAGCCTCATACGAATGGATGGCAGCGATAACACTTTTGGTTGTTGGGAAATTTTTTCTCCCCATTTTTATTGAAAAAGGGTTATATACAATTCCTGAGTTTATTGAAAAGAGATACAGCTCAAACCTGAAGACAATACTGGCTGTTTTTTGGATTGCATTGTTTGTATTTGTAAACTTAACTACTGTTTTATTTTTAGGTGGTAAAGCTTTAGATACTATAATTGGAAGCGGTGATGGTAGTATATTATTAATAAGCATCATTGGGTTAGCACTTTTTGCTGCAGCATATTCACTTTGGGGTGGGCTAGCCGCTGTCGCCTGGACAGATGTTATACAAGTTGTTTTACTAATTTTCGGTGGTTTATTAATGACTTATTTTGCTTTGTCTAATGTTACAGATTCAGGCAGTTTTCTTGATGGTTTAAAATATATATATGATAAAGCACCAGAAAGATTTTCCATGATATTATCCAAAGGCGAGATAATTACTCCAAATGGAAGAGATGCATGGTGGGATCTACCAGGTTTAGCAGTCTTAATTGGTGGAATGTGGGTTGCCAATCTATATTATTGGGGTTTTAATCAATATATCATACAAAGAACATTAGCAGCAAAAAGTTTAGAGGAAGGCCAAAAAGGAATTGTTTTCGCAGCTTTTTTAAAACTAATTATCCCATTGATTGTTGTGCTTCCAGGTATCATAGCATATGTAATGAATCTTGATCCTGAAACAGGTCAGTTAAACATGGCTCTTTTGAGTAATGAAGGATTTTTAGGTTCAGCTGGAAACATTGCAAATGACAATGCTGCCCCTTGGTTAATTAAAAACTTCATCCCTGTAGGTTTGAAAGGTTTGATTTTAGCTGCACTAGCGGCTGCAATTGTATCATCATTAGCATCAATGATAAATTCAACATCGACAATATTTACCATGGACATTTATAAGTCCACAATCAATAAAAAAGCTGATGATAAACAAATGGTAAAAGTCGGTAGGTTAACTGGACTAGTTGCATTGATTATTGCTATGATTCTTGCTCCTCAGCTTGGAAGTCTAGGTCAAGTATTCCAATTCATACAAGAATACACTGGTGTTGTTAGTCCAGGAATTCTGGCTGTATTTTTAATGGGATTATTTTATAAAAAAGCAACAAATAATGCAGCAATTTGGGGTGTTATCTTATCTATTCCAATTGCAATGTATTTTAAAGTTGCGCCTAATGGGTGGAGTGATGCATCTATTTTTATAAATATTCCATTTATGAATCAGATGTTAGTGACCTGTATAGGAACTTTATCGATTATAGCTTTGATAAGTTATTTCGAAGGAAATGATGATGATCCAAAAGGAATTGTATTATCAAGAAAACTTTTTGCTACCAGTTCTACATTCAACTTAGCAGCTTTTGGTGTCATGTTGATAACAGCCATGTTGTATGCTATTTTTTGGTAGATGGAAATTGATTTTGAATACTTAACCCAAGTTTTTCTTATTATTTGGTTTTTGACTACCATACCAATTAAATTTTTAATTGATGAGTTTCGATTAATTATATATGATGATGAAATCCAAGAAAGGAAAAAGGAGATCGAACGCGATGGGCATTTTTTAGGAACAAAATATTCAAAAGATATTGCTAAGTATGAGTATATGGAAGGAAGATATTACTCAAAATTTACCTATTCATTATTAAAAAATCTTTATCCTGATAATAGAAGATATGTCAAGTCACGTTTGGCGTTAATTAGAATTATAATTATTAATTTAACTTCTTTATTTTTAGGAATAATATCACTTATTATATCGCAATATGTTTAGAAAATTTTCACTTTGTTTTTTTATATTATTTTCAATTAATCTTTCTTGCCAAGAACTTACTCCAAGACCTAATTATGATTTGGCAACTAGGTTTTCCACTAATAATGTAGCCAAGATGGTTCACTCAACGAGCGTATATCCAAATTGGCTCAAAAATGGAAATCGTTTTTGGTATCAATACAAAACAACTGAGGGATCAAAGTATTATTTAGTGGATGCTGACAAGAGAGAAAGAAAGGAATTATTTGACAACGATAAAATGGCAGCGTGGTTAACAGAAATCACAAAAGATCCGTATGATGGCAAACACCTTCCAAAGTTTGATTTTAAATTTGTCAAGAATGAGACTGCAATTCAATTCTATATAGTTTCTAATGAAATGGTAAATTCTGAGGAAAATGACTATGATTTAAGTGAATTCAAAGAAGAAATTGACGAAGACATATTAGAAAATTTAATAGATAATGAATATACAACTGTAAACAGTATTATCTATGAAGATATTGCTATTATAAGTTCTAAAACAGATCTAGATTATCAAACAATAAATGAACTTATTGATATGTTTTATGAAAAAAAGAATGCAAAAAAAACTGTCTCAAAAAAAACTAATAAAGTTTATTTATTTGAATATGTTTTAGGTTCAAATCAATTAAAGGTTGTAAATAATAAGAGAAAAGAAAATAAAAGATGGAATCGTTGGGCTAATATATCGCCTGATAGCTCAATTGTAGTTTTTTCGAGAAACTATAATCTTTATTGGATGGATAAAGTAAACTTTTTAAAGACTGTAAAGAATGAACTTGACTCGACAGTTGTTGAAAATCAATGGACAAAAGATGGTGAAAAATATTATGACTATGGAACTGGTTCTCGTTGGGATAATGGTGATGAAGATATGTCTAAAAGAAAAAGAGTTAATGTTTACTGGTCACACGACTCAAAGAGTTTTGTATATACAAGAGTTGATAATAGAATGATTAAAGATTTGTGGGTTCTTAACTCAATTAGTAAAAGACCAAAACTTGAAACTTATAAATATCATATGGCTGGTGAGCAAGAATATCCAAAATCGAGTGTTTTACACTTTGATGTTGAATCCAAAAAAATCAATATGATAGAATTGGATAGTACAAAGCAAAAAGATATCTATGTTTTTAGCCACAGACTGAAGCCATCTCAGTTTGATGATGAATTTAGACCCAACATGATTTTATCCAAAAAAGGTGATGTATATTTTCAAGTTATAAGTAGAGATAAAAAAAAGTTAGATACTTATGTTGCCTATAAAGATAATTTCAAACCAACATTATTAATAACTGAATCAACCAACACTTATCACGACATTTATAATCGAAAACAGATAAAATTAATTGAAAATGAGTCTGAAATTATATACTGGTCTGAAAGAGATGGTTGGGGTCATTTGTACAGATATGATAAAAGTGGTAAGCTAATAAACAGACTAACAAAAGGGCCTTATCATGTTGAAGATGTAATTTCTTTTGACCCAAAAAACAAAAACATTTTCTTTAAAGCTCATGGGTATAGTAAAGATATGGATCCTTATTATGAACATTTATATAGGGTAAATATTAATGGCTCTAACTTAAAAATTTTAAATCCTGGTAATTTCAATACGAATACTTATTTTGGGGATAAAAATTATTTTGTAAGTAATTTTTCAAGAGTAAATACAACTCCAAAATCAGAACTCCTTGATGCCAATGGAAATCTAGTCTTAAAATTAGAAACAGCTGATCTTTCAGCCCTATTTGACTCGGGTTATAAATTTCCTGAACCATTTAAGGCTAAGGCCAATGATGGTATTACTGATATTTATGGTGTTATGTATAAACCTTTTGATTTTGATCCAACGAAAAAATATCCATTGATTGAATATGTATATCCAGGTCCTCAAACCGAACAAGTTGACAAATCATTTGTAGCTGATTATAGGTGGACGAGAAAGGATCGGCTTGCCCAAATCGGATTTATTGTTGTTACACTAGGTAATAGGGGCGGTCATCCTGATAGATCAAAATGGTACCACAATTATGGGTATGGAAATTTGCGGGATTATGGCTTGGCTGATAAAAAATACGTGGCTGAACAACTTGCAGCAAGGCATGACTTTATAGATATAAATAAAGTTGGGATTTTTGGTCACTCTGGCGGAGGTTTTATGTCAACTGCTGCCATGTTAGTTTATCCCGATTTTTTCAAAGTTGCTGTCTCTTCTGCTGGAAATCATGACAATGCAATTTATAACAGTTGGTGGAGCGAAAGTCACCACGGGATAGAAAAAGAATTAGATAAAGATGGAAATATTGAATATAAGTATGAGATTGATAACAATCAAGAGCTTGCTAAAAATTTAAAAGGACATTTACTATTGGTAACTGGTGATATGGATAATAATGTTCACCCAGCTGCTACAATGAGAGTTGTTGATGCTTTGATTAAGGAGAATAAAAGATTCTCATTCATGATCCTACCAGGTCAACGACACGGATTTGGAAGTATGAGTGAGTATTTTTTCTGGCTTAAGGCGGATTATTTTAGTAAACATTTCTTAGGTAAAAATGATTTTTCCATAGACATGAATATCATTAATCAAGATATTCCCCAGAATTAGTCATTGGTAGTATAATTTGATAAAAAATCCCACATTATTTGGCCTGGGATTTTACCATTGATCGCGTCTCCAAACCATACATGCCCGCCTTCTTTGCCATATTCTTCATCAATTTTATATAGAGTGAAATCGGTATTCCCGTTTCCACCAGTGTATTCGGTTTTTGTTCCGACCCCACCGTTAAGTTGAGTAATTGTTTCACTAGACTGTGGGATTGAATTATGGTTTAGCCAAAAATTTACAACATACGGAACAGAGTCAAAATCTAATTCACCATTATAAGGAACGTCTGTATCATAAGTGCCATGAAAATGAATTACAGATGTATATTCATTAGAATTACAACTATCATCTGGAAGCATTATACCAGACATGATTCCAATTGCTGCAATTTTGGTTGGTCTTTTACAAGCAAGTCCATACGCCATCATTCCACCATTTGAAAAACCAACTGCATAAACTTTTGTGAGATCAATATTGTAGGTTTCGTCTATATCTTCGATTAATTTTTCTGTAAAAAATAAATCATTGTCATTAATATTTGTGCTGCTGTTATCACCAGGATCCCATTCAGCAGCACCCTTTACCCTTATAACTCCTTGGGGATAAACAACCATAAACTTTCCTGATTCTGAGACATTATGAAACTGATAAAAATCGCCTGTAGAATCAGCATAAGCTTGGGCATCACCACCATTTCCGTGAAAATTAATTACAAGTGGTGTTGGATTCTCATGATTATAAGAATTTGGTACATACTGAACATAAGTTCTGGTTATACCATTGTGCTCAATTGTTTGGTTTGTTTTACCGAGTTCGATTTGAACTTCCTCAACTGGATCCACATCATTAGAGTCGGAGTTTTCATCTCCGCAAGAAAACAATGTAAAAAATAATATTGTTAATAGATAAAGGTTATGTTTCATATTTTATTTAAAGCTTGTTTTAGATCATTTATAATATCATCAGCATATTCTATGCCAATACTAAGTCTTATTAAACCATCAGTAATTCCGATACTATCTTTTACATCTTCGGGAACATCGGAGTGAGTCATTGAATATGGATGTTGGGCTAAACTTTCATTGCTTCCTAAACTAACCGCGAGTTTGATAAGCTTTAATGAATCTAAGAATTTAAAAGCACCTTTTTCATTACCTATAACAGTGAAGGCAATCATAGCTCCACCATGACTACATTGACTTTTATAAATTTCCTTCTGTGATTGATTCATATTTTCATAACCTGGATAATAAATTTCATCAACATTTTTATGTGTTTTTAAAAAGTTAACAATTTTAACGCTGTTTTCAGCTTGATAATTCATTCTTACATGTAAAGTTTCCAAACTTCTGGTTAAGAGCCATGCTGTGTATGGAGCGATCATACCGCCAAGAAAAGTTCGTAGGTACTTAACTTGCGATATAACACTTTTTGAACCCATCACAGCACCAGCTATTACATCACTGTGACCATTTAAAAATTTTGTTGCTGAATAACAAGTAAGATCAATACCAAAATCAAGCGGACTTTGCCAAATAGGACCTAAATATGTGTTATCACATACTGAAATAATTTCCAACCCAGTTTTGTCTTGAATGGTTTTTTTAATTTTTTCAACCATGTTAAGATCAATCAATGTATTTGTTGGGTTTGCAGGTGTCTCAACATATATCATTTTAAGTTTGTTTTCCATCTTTGAATGATTAAGTTTTTTCATGACATTATCATACTTATCATCAAAGTCAAATGATATTATGTTTACACCAATTTCTTTCAAATAATTATATACAAAAGTATGAGTGCCACCATAAGTTGGATTGCTAATTAAAAGAGCATCTCCAGGCTTTAAAAATGCAAGCATTACAGTTGAAATTGCACTCATTCCACTAACAAAAGCAGCAGCACTTTCACTGCCTTCTAATATGGCCAATCTTTCCTCTAGAATCTGCATATTAGGATTGTTTAATCTAGAATAAATAAGACCAAGTTGTTCACTTTTTTTAAGTTTTGACTTTGCATATGCAACCTCAAAAAATCTTTTTCCTTCAGCTGCGTTTTTGAAAACAAATGTTGATGTTTGAAAAATTGGAGGCTTTACAGATCCCTCACTCCAGTCAGGGTTATACCCATAGGACATCATATGTGATTCTTTTTTCACAAGCTGAAATTAACGAAATTTTAAGTAGTTGAAATAATTTTTTGTATTAATATTGTTATCAATATTGAAAATGAAAAAATATTCAAAATATTTAATCATATTTTTATTTCCATCTTTGATTTTTTGTCAAGAAATCATTTCTGGTAAAATTTTATTTAGTTCGGACAATAAGGATTATCCAATTGAGGGTGCAAATATTTATTGGTTAAACTCAAGCTCAGGAACAGTTACTGGTCAAGATGGGAAATTTTCAATAGAAAAGATGCAAAATAACAGTGAATTAGTTATAAGCTACATAGGTTTCGTAAATGATACAATTAAAGTCACTGACCAAAAGTATTTGGATCATTATATGAAAGTCGATGACAACGATTTGGATGAAGTTACAGTAGTTAAGAAAAAGAATCCTTCTCAAAGAATCTATTCAATGGCTCAAAATGTTGTATTAATAAGTGAACAAGAATTATTGAAAGCAGCTTGTTGTAATCTTTCTGAAAGTTTCGAAACAAATCCAGCTGTCGATGTAAATCTCACTGATGCATTAACTGGATCAAAAAAAATAGAAATGCTTGGCTTAAAAAGCCCTTACATATTAATCACAGAAGAAAATATTCCTATGGTTCGTGGAGCATCTCAAGCATTTGGACTTTCTTTCATACCCGGTACTTGGGTGGAAAGTATTCAAGTAACCAAAGGAATGGGTAGTGTTGTAAATGGTTTTGAAAGTATAGCGGGTCAAATTAATGCGGAGTTAAAAAAGCCATTAAATGATATTCCACTTTTTCTAAATGGGTTTTATGGTTTTGATGGAAGATTAGAGATGAATGCTCATTTAAATGAGAAAGTAAGTGAAAAATTAACAACTACATTCTTTTTACATCACAATCGAAGAGATAAAATTAATGACAAGAATAATGACGGTTTTTTAGATAAGCCTCGTCAAGATCAAAATAACTTTTTAAATAAATGGCAATATACTGACGCAATAAATGGTATTGTCAGTTTTTTTAATATTAGATATCTAGATGATGAAAAAATATTTGGTATGAATAACAATGAGTCCAGAAATGTTTGGAACGGTGAAATTTCAACAAAAAGGTTTGATTCATCTTTTAAGCTTGGGTATGTTAATCCAAATTTGCCCTTTCAAAGTCTAGGGCTTCAACTTTCATATAGTTCTCATGATCAAAATTCAGTTTATGGGTTTAGAAATTACGACATAAATCAAGATAGTTTCTTCTCAAACATTGTTTATAATAGCATAATTACCAACACACAAAATAAAATAAAATTTGGCCTAAACTTTACCTCAGATGCTTATGAAGAAATTTTAAATAGACGTGATATTAGCCGAAAAGACAATTCATTTGGTGGTTTTTTTGAATACAGTTTTGACAATTTTAATAATTTAAATCTTGTTGCTGGATTGAGGTATGATAATCACAATAACATGGGCTCTTTTTTTACGCCCAGATTTCACATAAGATATACCCCTTTGGATAGATTTACTGTCAAAGCCTCATATGGCCAAGGAAGGAAAATTGCGAATATTTTTGCTGAGAATCAACAGATGTTTTATTCCAATAGGTCGATAGAAATTATCGAAAGTGAACCAGGAAATTCAACGTATAGTTTAAATCCTGAAAAAGCTACAAACTATGGACTTAGTTTAGATAAAGGGTTTAATCTTTTTGGTGGCCAGGGTAATTTTATTATTGACTATTTTAAAACGGATTTTGATGATAAAGTCATTATCGATTTTGAGTATCCTGGAATCGTACAAATCTATAATGCAACAGACAAAAAATCATATTACCAAAGCTTTCAAGCAGAAATCATATACTCTTTAAATAGATTTAATATGACCACAGCCTACAAAAACTACGATGTTCAAATCTCATACAACGATGGGGTTAAATCAAAACCATTGCAACCAAGTGAAATCTTTTTCCTCAATATTGGATATGAATCACAAAATAATAATGGAAAACTATGGAAATATGATTTTACATTAAATAGAGTTGGGAAACAACGTCTCATGAGAAATCCGAGGGACAGTTCCAGTTATACCAATCCACATACATTTATTAATACTCAAGTGACAAAAGTTTTCTCAGAGAAGTTTGAACTATATGCTGGAGGAGAGAACTTGCTTAATTACAAACAAGAAAATCCAATCATTTTTTCTGAAGACCCTTCAAATTCATTATTCGATGCCTCCATTATTCATGGTCCAATTTTTGGTACTAGTTTTTATGCTGGATTCCGCTTTAAAGTTCTAAATTAGTATTATGAAAAAAATTCTTTTTATTTTTTTATTCGCTCCACTTTTGATTTTTTCACAAGAAAATGATAAGAACGAAAAGACATCATTCGAAGTATTAGGGATGTGTGGAATGTGTAAAAACAGAATTGAAAAAGCTACTTATAAAGTAAAAGGTGTTAAATATTCAAATTGGGACATTCCATCTAACAAAATATCTTTAATATATAACGCTAGAGTTACTACAATTGAAAATATAAGAAAAGCAATTGCTGGTGTTGGACATGATAATGGTTCATATCTAGCTACGGAAGAGGCTTATAACAATCTACATGGATGTTGTAAATACCCTAGAAAAGAGATTGTTGAAAATAATTAATTAATCTTTGATTTAAAGACATAATAATCTCTATCAATATTTATGTCTCCATAATTTAAATTCATTTCCTGAATATCATTGGTAGGATGTATTTTGAATTTACTATCACCAGCAGATATCTCTAAGGGCATATGAAACCCATCAATTGTATTTGTCCATTTGTATTTTAGAATTCCATTTTGAATGCTGTATTCTAATGTAGGTACTCGAGGGTCTCTTAAGTACTGATCAAAAAATACTTTTAAATCAATTTCAAGCTGATCATCTATATAATTTTCAATTTGATCTGTAGTTACAGTTTGGTGATAAAATTCTTTATTTAATCCTCGCAATATTGATCTCCATTGTTCATCAGATTCACAAAATTGACGAATGGTGTGTAGTATATTAGCCCCTTTGTTATACATATCAGACCCTCTCTTATTGACACCATAGGGGCCTATCACTGGACTTTGATTTCTAATACCTCGTCTAGTTCCAATTACATAATCAGCAGAAACTTCTTTTCCATAATAATAGTCTAAAAATAAATTTTCGGAATAGGCGGTAAATCCTTCATGAATCCACATGTCAGCTGGATCTTTATATGTGATACTATTTGCAAACCATTCATGACCTGCTTCATGTATTATTATGTAATCGAATTTAAGTCCATGACCAGTTCCAGAAAGATCCCCACCCAAATAACCTCTCATGTATTTGTTGCCATATGTTATTGAACTTTGATGTTCCATTCCTAAATACGGAACTTCAACAACTTTAAAACTGTCCTCATAAAAAGGGTATGGCCCAAACCAATGTTCAAATGCTTCCATCATTTTTGGGACTTGTTTAAAATGTGTTTTTGCCCTTTCTAAGTTTTCTTTTAAGACATAATAAACCAAATCTAAATCACCTTTTTCACCACTGTAAACTTCGCTAAACATTGCATAGTCTGCAACGTTGATATTTACTCCATAGTTATTGATAGGGTTAGACACAAACCAATAGTATGTTTTTGAATCCTCAAATTCTACAACTTTTCTCAATCTACCATTTGAGACATCCATTAAATTTTTTGGAACATTTGCACTAATTAGCATACTGTCTACCTCATCGTACATGTGATCTTTTAAAGGCCACCAAATACTAGCCCCAATTCCTTGGTTGCTATTTGCTACAAAGTGATTTCCACTAGCATCTTTAGACCAAGTCAGTCCGCCATCCCATGGTGGTCTCACAGCTACCTTTGGATTTCCCTCATAAAAGACTTTGATTGTTTTAATTTTACCTTTTTTTTGTTTGCTTTTCAATTTGATAAAATGGGCATTACCCTCTTTATCAAAACTCAATTCTTTATTGTCCTGTAAAACCTTAGTAATATTTAATGGGGATTGTAAGTCAATCTGCATTCTATTATTATTTTCTAAAACTCTGTAGTGAATGGTGTTAGATCCAGAAATGAATTTTTTATCAGGTTCAACTTTTACATCCAAATGATAATAAGTTAAATCCCACCACTCCCTTTCTGGTGTTATAGCTCCTCGAAGACTATCCTGTCTTGTAAAGGTTTGCTGACTAAGAATAACGCTTGACGATAGTATAAATAGATAGGTAAAAAATTTTTTCATCAATTATTCGTTTTATAGTCATAAATTTAGAACATAAAATTATTATAATGTTTAATACGTCATTAAAAGTGTTTTTTACATTATTATTTTTGGTTTCGTGTACAAATAATAATTCTGTAAGCAAATTATCTATGTCAGATTTTGGAAAAATGCCTAACGGTGAAATAATTAAAAAATTCAAGATATCGAATGCCAATGGTTTATCTATGGAGGTCATTAATTATGGCGTAATAATAACTAATCTTTTTGTTCCTGATTCATCAGGATCAATAAAAGATATAGTTTTGGGATTTAATGATTTTAATAGTTATTATCAAAATAATCCTTACTTCGGGGCTATAGTTGGGAGGTATGGCAACAGAATATCAAATGGTACTTTCTTATTAGACGACGTTAAGTATGAGCTTAAAAAAAACAATGGACCTAATTCTTTACATGGTGGTTTGGTAGGGTTTGATAAGGTTTTTTGGAGATTCATTCAACAAAAATCAGATAATCAATCACTATACTTTGAATATCATTCTAAACATATGGAGGAGGGTTTCCCTGGTAATTTAGTTGTTGGTGTTGAATACAGCTTGAATGACTCTAACGAATTAAAAATCAAGTATACAGCATCAACCGATAAAAAAACAATTATCAACCTCACTCAGCACTCTTATTTCAATCTGTCTGGTGAAAGTAGTGGTGATATATTAGACCATGTTCTTAATATTAATGCTGTATATTATTTGCCTGTAGATGAAAATATGATTCCCTATGGTCCATTTGAAAAAGTTGAATCAACCCCTTTTGATTTTAATAATCCAAAAAAAATTGGATCAGATATTTTTGTTGATGACATTCAACTTAAGATTGGAAATGGTTATGATCATTGCTTTGTTTTAGATAATCCAGATAGTAAGCTTAAAAAAGTAGGCTCTGTTGAAAGCCCTGAGACAGGAATAAAAATGGATATTATTACGGATCAGCCAGGTATTCAATTATATACAGGAAATTTTCTTGATGGTAGTTTAGAATCAAAAGAAAAAAAGCAATATGAAAAATATTCAGGATTCTGCTTGGAGACACAACATTTTCCAAACTCCCCAAACCAAAAAGAATACCCTTCAGTCATTTTAAACAAAGGGGAAGTTTATAATACAGAGACAATCTATAAGTTTTCTTACTAAATTAATCTTTTATAGCTGTAGCTTCATGCATTATATATACACCACTGCTAATATCAATCCTATTTAACTCTAGTCTTCCGGTTA
The DNA here is from genome assembly GCA_902526165.1 of uncultured Bacteroidota bacterium. Lineage (GTDB taxonomy): Bacteria > Bacteroidota > Bacteroidia > Flavobacteriales > Flavobacteriaceae > Eutrophosalina. The sequence goes on along the minus strand of CABZKA010000010.1, from coordinate 35,145 downwards.
CTGTAACTAATTCATCCATCAAGAAGGATTCATGGCCTGGTTTTAGCCTTAATTCAATAGCTGATTCAGGACCACCATATCCACAAAAAAAACAATCTGCATAAGGATTTTGAGAAAGCACGTAAATGTCTTCATCAGGGGATAATGTCAACATAAAACCAGTAATTCTAACCTCTTTGTTGTCTAACTCTTCAACAGATTTTCCAAAATAGGGTGTTTGATAATAACCATCTACATCCTCTCTGTACTCAGATTTATAATATACATCTCTTAACTTGATCCAATCAATATCAATTTGTGAAACAAGGCTTGAGCTAAAAAGAACAAAAAATGAAATTATTAGTTTATTCATCAGACAATGTTTTTGATATATTCATATTGTAGACATTCACAGCTGGTATAACACATGCTAAAATACCAATTGAAATTGAAAATATTAGAAGTAATATTTCTTGATTTGATAATAAAATAGGTATTGAAATCGAATAATTTAAACTTTCCTCCAATAAATTGGATGTTACTAAAATACCTATTCGAGAGAGGATTATACCACCAACAAAACCAATTATACATAAAATTATACTTTCATAGAATAACATTAATGATGTTTGAACTTTAGTTCCACCAATTGCTCGAATTAGTGCCATTTCGTATTTTCTTTCCTTTAGAGAATTTAATAAATTTAGAAAAAGACTAAGACCAGAAACAAACATTATCAAATAAGCTAAATAAGTAAGCGTTTCAAATCCAATTCCAAAAATTTTAAATAGTCTAGAAATTTCATAGGATGGAACAGCAGCCTGCATATTAGTTTCTTCATTTATATATCTAGGAAAACTGATTATATTCATTGGTCTATCAAATTTTACTAGGATAGATGTAATTTCCTTTGAATCTTCATCATGGTCATGGTCATGTTCTTCATCATGGTCGTGGTCATGTTCTTCATCATGGTCGTGGTCATGTTCTTCATCATGGTCGTGGTCATGTTCTTCATCATGGTCATGTTCCTTATGAATATCCCAAACACTTTCTAATGATGTAAGAATTAACTGATCAGCTACGGAGTTAGAAGTCTCTAATATACCAACAACTTTAAAAACTGAATCTTCATGAGATTCACCATAATCACCCATCCCGTGAGAACTTGTAAATTCATCTCCTATTTTTAATTCTAGAATTTCAGCCACTTTATTACCCACAACAGCTTCTAAACTTTTTTTCCAAATCCTACCATCTTCTACATCACATTTGTATAATTCTAAAAAATTTTTCTCAGTTCCTACAATTTTAAACCCTTTGTAATTATCACCGAATGAAAGTTTTGTACTATTTTTTACCATTCGATTTCTTGTTATCGAGTTGGCATCTGCCAAACTAATATTTCCCGTTGGAGAATCTACGTGATAAACTGAAGATAAAATTAATTGTAGTGGACTTCCCTTTGCTCCAACAACCATATCAATTCCTTTTAAATTATTATTCATCTGATTTTCAATTGAAGCATTGACATGAATCAAAATTGAAATAATACCAACTGCTAATGTTAACAATACAATACTAAGGATAGTACCAACAGGCTTATGAAAAATATTTTTAAAACTTAGTTTAAAAATGTTCATAATGATAATGTATTTTTAAAATGTTTTTTCAGCCTATAATCGTGTGTAATAATGATTAATTTTGCCTTGTATTTAGAGGCTTGATTTTTTAAAATATTTATTACTTTGTCACAGTTCAAATCATCGAGGCTGGAAGTTGGTTCATCAGCCAAAATTAATTTGGGTGAATTAACAATTGCTAATGCTATTGAAACTCTTTGCTTTTCACCTTGGCTTAGATTCTGTGTTTTTTTGTTTGCTTTGTCCTCTATTCCTAAACTTTCTAATAAAGATTGAATTCTATTCTTATCACTTTTTTTAGAAATATATTGTGCTAATTGTAAATTTTCTTTTACGGTTAAAGAATTAATAAAATGAGGTTTTTGAAATACTATACCAATATTTTTTCCTCTGAACCGATCCATTTCACTCATTTTCAAATTGGATATTTTAGTTCCTAGCAAATCTATTTCACCATTCATTGGTTTTAATAGTCCAGATAAAAGATGTAGAAATGTAGTTTTACCAACGCCAGATGCTCCTAGTATTAAAAGATTTTCCTTAGATGTTTTAATATCAGGAAAATTCAATTCAAGATTATTGTCATATTTAAATCTTAAATTTTTTGTTTCCAACATCTATATAAAATTATAATTTATAATGATTTAATTAAACCTCCATCAATTGTTATATTAACACCATTAATATAGCTTGCGTAATCAGAACAAAGAAAGGTTACTAGGTAACCGAATTCATCTGGTTCCCCAATCCTTTTCAATGGTACCTGACTCTTCATATTAGCAATAACTTCATCAATTTCAATACCCATTTTTTTCGCCTTTTCTGAGTTTAGCTGTTCAAGTCTTTCGGTTTTAAAATATCCAGTCAAAATATTATTGACGGTAATATTTGATTCTGCAACTTCATTGGATAAGGTCTTCCCCCATGTTGTCACAGCTGATCTAATTGTGTTTGAAAGCGCCAAGTACTTTAGTGGTTCTTTGACTGAAACTGACGTCATATTTACAATTCTCCCCCACTGAACATTCCTCATATTTTTTAGCGCTAGATTTGTGGTTAAAACAATATTTTTGAATAATAAATCAAATGCATTTTGATAATCATCAATTGTTACACTATTGACGTCACCAGCTATTGGTCCTTGTGTATTATTGATCAAAATATCAACTTTATTATCTCGAAAATATTCAGTTATTTTTTTTGAGTAGCTATTATGATCATTATAATCACATACCAAATATTGATGATTAACTTTTGTTTGACTGTTGAGACTCATGACTTTTTCTTTTAGTAATGCTTCATTACTTGACACTATTGTAACATGGGCACCACTTAGAGCTAGTTGTTTAGCAACAGCAAAACCCAATCCTTTACTACTTCCACCAATAAGTGCTTTTTTATTTTGTAATGAAATTTTCATTAATTTTTATAAATAGTCTTCTCTAACAGGACTAAAAACATCCATAAGTTTGCAGTTACTCAACGCCTCACCCTCATGTTTGACATTTGGGGAAATTACAACGTAATCATTTTTCTTGTAAACCTTACTATTCCCATCAATGCTTAATCTGAACTCACCATCTAAAACATACATTATTTGTTCATGTATGTGGGAATGTTCTGGCACTATGGCCCCTTTCTTAACTTCCCAAAATGCCCAACTTATTTTTTCTCCATGGATTAATTTACCTTTTAGGCCAGGAAAAAATTCTTTGGAATCTAAGTTATCTAAATTCATAATATTATCTTTTACCATTAACAATTACACTGTATGTGATCTCAGCTGTAGCCTCTAAAGTTTTGGATACTGAGCAGTACTTTTCAAAAGAGAGCTGTGTTGCCTTAATTGCTTTCTTTGGATCCACATCACCATCTATAAAAACATCAGCATGAATTTTTTTAAAAACTGCAGGAAGTTCCTTCTGCTCCCTAAACCCTTTTACTTTAATTCGAAGATCCTTAAAATTTTGTTTTTGCTTTTTTAAGATAGAAATAATATCAATACTACTACACCCGGCAACTCCCATTAATAATAATTCCATTGGACTTACACCTTTGGGATCTAAGTCAGTTTTATTATCAATTTCAATAAAATTTCCATTCAAATTTTCAATTTTTGAGTGGTAATTATCGATATGTGTGAGCTTAATTTCCATTTTAATTTGATTTAGGTACCAACTTAGCTTTTAAGTCAGGATCATTAAAGTTGTCATCCAAAGGGAAAATTGGCCTCAAAATTTCTTTGTAATCTAGCCTTAATAAATCTTGATCAACACCTCCAGGTGTTAATGCCATTACCCAGTCTCCTCGAATGTCATAGAGTTCAGGAACTAAATATCCAATTTTGACTATTAGTATATCAGTATTTTTGGGATTTAAAGCAAGTTTTTCAAAATCTGAAATATAATGATATGGTTTTCTTCTATTTGTTACAATCACATTTATATTATTGACTTTAATAACAACTTCAGCATCCGCATTTGGGTCACCAAGCTCAACAGATTTTAGGGTTCCTTTTAATAAAATCGGAGGAGAAAATCTATCATCATGAATAGCACCAATATATCCTGTGACTTCGTCTCCAATTTTTGTATTCAAAGCATTTTTTATTAGATCTGGACCTGGTATAGATGCATATATAATTTCAGGTCCATTGACCTTATTTATTTTCTCATTTTTCAAAATTTTATTTAAAGTCCAAGTCACATCTCCTGACCCACCTGCTGTTGGATTATCTCCCATGTCACTAATTATAAAAGGCTTTTTATTTTTTCTTTTATTTAAATAAAAAATTGCCTTATCTATACTATTTTCAAGAGTTGTTGTAGGAGCAACAAACTCAAAATCATTCCTTACTGACCAGAAATAATTAGCTATTTCCTCTGTAATTCCAATAACATTTTTTTTGTTATCTCCAATAGCAACTACTGCTGCTCGGTTTCTAGGCTTATCACCCCAGGCGTACCCAGTCCATATACCAATATCAATCACACCTTTTTTATCTTCCAGCTTTTCAATTTTACCATATAATGATTTTCCAGGTTCAACTCGAGTACTAGTTTTTTCGCCTGGAAGAAGAATTGGAATATCTGACCAAGCTTTATATTTCGGTTTCCCTTTACCATTTTGAATTCTTTCAATCAAATTATCAAATGATCTTTTTTTAGATTCCATAGCATCCTCATGTGGTGCCATTCTGTAACAAGTTATTAAGTCTGTATTTTTTATAAGGTCATAGGAAACATTACCATGTAAATCCATGGTAGTTGAAATAATTGTTTTTTCACCAACAACATTCCTTATTCTCTCCACAAAATCACCTTCAGGGTCGTCCATACCTTCAACATTCATTGCACCATGTAAATCTAGAATTAATCCATCAAGAGGAAGGGTTTGTTGGGTGATCTGTAAAATTTGCAATACCATAGATTCATAAGCTGACTTAGTCACAACACCACCAGGAAGTGCTCTTGCCGTCATACTTGGAAACCAATCAGCTTTCTCTATATAGCTCTGATCAAAGAAAGAATAATTTGAAAAAATATTTGAACTATACTTTATGTTAAAGTTTTTTTCAGTTGAGTTTATAGGTGAAAAAGTACTGGCTTCAATCCAAATTCCAGCGATACCAATTCTAGGTTTTATATTTTCATTTTTACATGAAATGAAAATTAGAAATAGTATTAAAATTTTTTTCAAGCTTAATTTTATTTAATTGATTTCTTTTCTAGACCAATGAAAAAAGCATAATCTAGTGCTATTTCTTTCAGCGATTCAAATCTACCTGAAGCTCCACCATGCCCAGTATCCATATTTGTTTGAAGTAAAATTTTATTATCTGACGTATTAAAATCTCTGAGTTTTGCAACCCATTTTGCAGGTTCAAAATATTGTACTTGAGAGTCATGAAGTCCAGTTGTTACAAGTATGTTTGTATAGTCTGTATTCTGCAAGTTGTCATAAGGTGAATAAGATCTCATGTAATCATAGTAATCTTTTTCGTTAGGATTTCCCCATTCATCATACTCTAAAGTTGTAAGTGGGATGGTCTCATCCAACATAGTAGTCATTACATCAACAAAAGGTACTGCTGAAATAACCCCGTTGAATAATGTTGGTTCCAAATTTAAAACTGCACCCATTAAAAGTCCACCTGCTGAACCACCCATTGCATATATATGATCAGATGATGTATAATTAATATCTATGAGATGTTTAGCACTTGCTACGAAATCTAAAAAAGTATTTTTTTTCTTAAATAATTTTCCGTCCTCATACCATTTTCTACCAAAATATTCGCTTCCTCTTATGTGAGCGGTTGCATAAACAAACCCTCTATTTAAAAGACTCAATCTAGTTGATGAAAATCTTGGATCATTTGTTATTCCATATGAACCATAGCCATAAAGCAGTAGAGGTGTACTTTCATTATATTCTGTATCAATATGTCTAACAATAGAAATTGGTATCTTAACTCCATCATGTGATTCTGCAAAGATTCTTTCAGATACATAGTCTGACTCATTAAAAGTTTCATCCATCACTTCGGTCTTTTTTAGAACGTTCTTTTTCATTGTATTCATGTCAAACTCTATGACTGATGATGGTGTGGTGAAGGAAGTGTAGTTGTATCTAAGAAGTTTGGATGAAAAATCAAGATTAGTCGAAAGACTTAAATCATATGTTTCACTTTCTAATGGTAAATAATAATCTTTTTTACCGCTCCAAGACTTTATATTGATCTTCATTAATCCGTCATTTCTTTCAACAATCACAAAGTAATCATCAAAAATTTCCATATCCTCAATTAAAACATTTTCTCTATGCTTAACTAAATCTTTCCAGGCAGAGAGCTTTGTATTAGATGTGCTTGTCTTCATAATTTTAAAGTTATAAGCGTCATTAACATTTGTTTTTATATAAAAATCATTTTTGTAATGATCAATTGAGTACTCATGACCCTCAACTCTTCTTAAAAACAGTTTAGGTTCCATACTTGGATTATCAGCATCTATATATCGGACTTCACTAGTTAAAGTACTGCCAGACCCAATAACTAAAAATTTATTCGATTTTGTTTTATATACTCCCGTACTGAACTCTTTGTCCTTTTCTTCATAAACTAACTCATCCATACTAATATCAGAACCTAGTTTGTGTTTATGTACTTTATTTACTCTTAGAGTTACATCTTCCCTAGATGAATAGAAAAGTGTTTTATTATCATTTGCCCAAGTTGAACCGCCTGTAGTATTTTTGATTTGTTCATTATACATCTCACCAGTTTCTAAATTCTTAATTTTAATTGTATAAATTCTTCGAGATAGGGTATCAACTGCATATGCCATTTTCTTATTATCAGGACTGATTGAAATCCCTCTAAGTTGAAAATAACTGTAGCCTTTAGCAAGCTCATTCACATCAACTAGTAATTCTTCATCCGCATCGAGACTCTTGTGTTTTCTTAAATAGACCGGATAATCTTTACCTTTTTCATATTTTCTCATGTACCAATATTCATTAAAATAGTAGGGTACGGAAGTATCATCTTCTTTAATCCTACTTTTCATTTCTTGAAATAACTCATCTTGCAGTTTTTGTGTAGGTTTTAAAATTTTATCTGTGTATGAATTTTCATTATTTAAATAATCAATAACCTTATCATTGTCTCTATCGTTTAACCAGTAATAATTGTCAATTCTCACGTCCCCATGAATTTCATGTTTAAATGGTATTTTTTCTGCTTTTGGGGGTTCTATCTTCATATTACAAGAGGTTAATAAAATTATTGATAGTATTAGGGTTAATTTTTTCATTGTACATATTTTAAAAAATACCAGAGTGTGTTTCTAGTTTTATTGAATTTAACAAATTTACTAATATTTAGACCATCAGAAGTATATTTCTTGTGCCAGTCTAAATGTATTGGAATGGGCTTCAATTATATTTTTCAAATCATGAGAATATCCACCGCCCATACTTATTTGCAATGGAATATTATTTCTTTTACATAAATTAAGAATGATTTCATCTCTTTTTTTACATCCATCTATTGAAACTCCTAATCTTCCCAATCGATCATTTTCTAAAATGTCAACACCAGACAAATAAAAAATAAAGTTTGGCTGAAATTCATCAATAATATTAGGAATTACTGCATCCATTCTTTTTAAATATTCTATGTCTCCTGTATCATCATCAAACTCAACATCAAGGTCGCTTTTCTCTTTATGGAAAGGGTAGTTTTTTTTACCGTGAAATGAGATTGTAAAAACACGATTATCAAGATTGAAAATTGAAGCGGTTCCGTTTCCTTGGTGAACATCCAAGTCTATAATTAGTATTTTTGATGCCAAGTTATTCTCTAGTAGAAAATTTGCCCCAATTGCCTGATCATTTAACATACAAAAAGCCTCAGCTCTATCACGAAATGCGTGGTGAGTACCTCCTGCGATATTCATTGAAACTCCATTTTTTAATGAATAAGAAACACATTCAATAGTGCCCTGTGAAATAAGTTTTTCTCTGATAGTTAGTGATTTACTCATTGGAAATCCAATTGGTCTAGTTTCTTTGGGGGTTAATTTCAAATCACATAGCTTTCTGTAGTAAGTTTCATCGTGTGTAGTTAATACATTTTTATCTTCAATGCAACCAGGAATGAAAAAGTTACTGTCGTTGCAAGTACTTTCTCTGATCAATTGTTCAGGGATAAGTTCATATTTAATCATTGGAAATCGGTGCTTTTCATCCAAAGGATGTCTATATGATTTGTCGAAAGCAATCTTTAGCATAAATAATTATATTTGAATAAGACCTCAACTATTGTGCTATTATTACTTTCTAACCTTTTGATTCTTTTGGCTACTCAATATGTTGATGAAAATAACGCAGATATATTACTAGCTGGATATAATACAATGTCCAAGAAAGAAAAAGAAAAATTTAATCTCAAGGGATATTTAATTTTTTTTAAAAATTTTTTCTGGAAACTAGTGTTGTACTCTTCACTCGCAACAATTATATCATCTTCAGTTTTAGATGAGTTTTACACAGTCATTGTTTACTGTACATGTATACTAATACCTTTGCCATTTTTTATAATTAAATCTAATAGAAGTTTCAGGAAATAGATTTCTTGTAAAAAGTTCCTGATTCAACCGATGACCATAAAATTAAAGAAGCAACACTTCTGTAAGGCTTGTAATTGTTTACAATGTTCTTGATTTCTTCTTTTGAATGGACATTATAATTTTTCTTAATACTGTTGATTAAAGCAATGTCACCAAATGAAAATATATCAGATCTGAACAGAACAAAAATTAAAAACATTTCACATGTCCATTTACCAACACCTTTAATTATGGTCAGTTTTTCAAAAACTTCATCATTAGTCAAATTTTTTAACTCATATTTATTTTTTTCAAAAAAAATTAAAACATTTTTGATGTATTCAACTTTTCTAAATGATAGTCCAATTGATTGAATCTTATTGTTGTCAAGATTTATTATTTCTGAATTTGATAATCCATTAATTAAATCCTTAAATTTTTTTTTAATTGTTATGGCTGCTTTAAAACTTATTTGCTGTTCAATTATTAGATTAGAAATTGCCAAACCATAATTTGAATTATACCTATCTGTTGCATCAATACCTTTACCCAACTTAGAAATGAGGTAATCCATAATAGGATCCTTGCTTAAAAACTCAAATCCCTCTTTTAGAACATTTTCTTTATTTAACAACATGTTTACAATGATACTGGCAAAGTTTTTGAAATTAAATTTAAAACTTTGAAACGTGAAAAAATCATTTCTGCCAACCAAAATATGCATTAAATGCGGCTTGAGTTTTAATTGGCGAAAGAAGTGGGAAAAAAATTGGGAAGATGTTAAATACTGCAGTAAAAGATGTAGAGGGCGTTAGATCTTTAGTTTGGTTTCGAAATGACTTACGAATTTCGGACCATAACGGATTAGCAAAAGCCTCTAAAAATTCAAAAAGATTATTTGGGATATATTGCTTTGATTCAAAATTATTTATAAATAATAATCTCGGATTTCCAAAAATGAACGCCTTTAGGGCATCATTTATTTTAGAATCAATCAAAGAATTAAAAGCTGAATTACTAAAAAGAAATATATCATTAATTGTTAAAATTGGTGAACCAAATAAGCTTATTTCGGATTTTATCAAAGATCAAAATATTGATAAAATTTATTATCAAGATGAGTGGACAGATGAAGAAATTAATGAAGAGAAATTACTTTTAAGTAAAATAGACTCTAATGTTAAAATAGAAAAATATTTTGATCAGTTTTTATATCACCCCGATGATGTAGATCAATCTTTTGTCAAAGATATTTTTACAAGTTTTAGAAAATATTGCGAGAAAAATGTACTTGTAAGAGAAATAGTTGAACCAATCTTTTCATTTTCAAAAGAAAATTTAATCAATGACTATCATAATAAATTACCAACTTTAAAAGATTTGGGTTTGAATAATTATGAAATGGATTCAAGAACTGCTTTTCCTTTTAGTGGAGGATGTTTAAGCGCAAAAAAGCGATTAAACTATTATCTATGGGAATCAAAAAAAGTTAGTTTTTATAAAAAAACTAGAAACGGATTATTAGGCAAAGATTATAGTTCAAAATTTTCTGCATGGCTTGCTAATGGCTCGATTTCACCCAGAGAAATATATTGGCAAATAAAGAATTATGAAAAGGATATAATGAAAAATCAATCTACTTATTGGATGATATTTGAATTAATATGGAGGGATTTCTTTAAGTATATTTCCTTAAAGTATGGAAATAAAGTTTTTAAAATTGGAGGAATTCTTGAAAAAGAATACAATTGGTTGAAAGATCATAAAAAATTTCAAAACTGGGTCGATGGCAGGACCAGTGAGCCATTCGTGAATGCAAATATGATTGAGTTAAAGTGCACTGGCTGGATGAGTAATCGAGGAAGACAAAATGTTGCAAGTTTTTTATCAAAAGAATTGTTGATAGATTGGAGATGGGGAGCTAATTATTTTGAATCTATGTTAATTGATTATGATGTTCACAGTAATTATGGTAACTGGATGTATGTTTCTGGTGTTGGTAATGATCCAAGGGATAGAAAATTTAATATAAAATTTCAAGCAGATAGATACGACCCAAATAATAAGTTTCAAAACTTATGGTTGCAGGGAAAATTATTTGTTTAAGATTTTGATTTTATATCTTTTTTCAGGAGACAAAAATTCACCTTTATATTTTTCTCCATCCACATAAACATCCATTTTCTGTTCAATCGCGAGATTTAAACCCGGTAAAATATCCCATAAAAAACCTCCTATAGGATCAATATAGTGGTTAAAAGATCCTGTCAAAACATAATACATGTTAATCATTGAACACCCTAAAGCCCTGTAGTCAAAATTCTTATCACAGGGATCAAGCCCTTTTTTAAAATGTCTTGTAGACATTCCTACAATTTTTGATTTATTTTTAATTATTTTATCTCCTGACTTTATCTCCAGGTTCATGTCAGGCAATAGAATAGCTGATTCAGTGTGTTTTCTGTTCTCAAACACAGAAATACCTACTCCCCATTCTAACATACCTGAAATAAAATTTTCTGTTCCATCAATTGGATCAAGGACAATAAAATCATTGAAATTTTCCCATTTTCCACTATGGTCATTTTCCTCAGATATTAAAAAATAGTTTTTAAAATTTTTTAAAATTTCATCTTGAAGTAACTTTTGGATCAATAGGTCACCCTCCGATACATGGCTACCATCACTCTTTTTATAAAATGTATTTTTTAATTTTTTAATTTCAGAGAGATTATTTTTTATAATATCAATAAGCTTAGTACAAATGGATTTCACAAATAGATTAAATTTATAATCTAAAATAGAATTAAATTTTGAGTAAAAAGAAAAATCTTTTGGTTGTAATTGTTAATTACGGCTATGATCAGTTATCATACCTTAATGATATGATTATTGCTCTAAGAAAATTTAAAAAATATAATGTTAAGATAGTTGTAAACTCAAATATTCCTCTGGATATTGATGGAATAGACAAACTGAACTTATTTGAAGAATTAGAAAGTTTTGGTTTTGAGGATTTACTATTTAAACTTAAAATTAGTAAAAAGTGGAGTGGACGTTTGTACGATTTTAATTTTCTACCCATGACTTGTAGAAAAACAATAATTGATGAAATGGATTACCACGATTATTTTATTTACTCTGAAAATGACCACCTTTGGTTAGAGCACCATGTTGATAAGTTCATTGAATACGAGAAAATACTCCCTGAAAATAGAATAGCTGGTTTAATCCAATATGAATTTAACAATAGCGGGAGATATTATCCTGGATATCATAGTTATTTCGATTGGGAATATGATTCTGTTGAGATTCATAACAATAAAGTTTTTGCTCATTTTAACAATGTTCATCAGGCTTGTTTTTTAATATCAAGCAAACAATTAAAAAAAATTTCAAAGAAGCATGACTTCACAAACTTTATGTCAATCAAAAAAAAATATAGTATTAAGTGTAAAGTCAACACTGATATTTACGAGGATTGTGGTTTAAAAAAACTTATATGTGTTTCTGATTTTGAGGAAAATATTATTCATCATATTCCAAATCTTTATATTGATGGTTTGGGAAGTAGAAAAAACTTAAAATCCTCTACTGACCAAAGAATGAAAAATGCGCTTAAAAAAATCTTAACTAAAGTTTTATAGTTTTTTCCCCAAAAAAAGAAAAATTGGTAAGTGATCGCTGTATCCATTGGGATTAAAAACACCATAAGACATACTTCTTGTTGGATAACCACGATATCTGCCCTCTTGATTGTAAAGAAATCTTTTCATATAAATATCTGCTTTTAAATATACAAGATTACTACTTTTTGAAATCAACCCATTTGAAACAACAAATTGATCAATGGCAGATGGGAAGCCCCGAAAAATATAACTAGCACGTCCTTTTTTAAATAACTCTTGCATGGGGTTAAACATTCCTGGTGTCTTAATATTTTCTTTTTTATAAGTGGATGTTAAAACTTTTAAACTCTTATCATCAGGATGATCATTAAAATCACCCATGCTGATAATATTTGCATTAATGTCTATTTTCTGTATCGAATCAATTATTTTTTTGTTGACTTCCGCAGCTTTCACTCTTTGGGGTTCACTTTCAGCTTGACCCCCTGATCTGCTGGGCCAATGATTAACAATAAAATTTATAGGTTCTTTGTCAAGAAAACCAAAAACTACGAGAATGTCCCTTGAAAAACTTGGATTACCTTTATATTGAACTTCCAATGGATAAGTTTTAGCTTTACGAGGAATAAACCTTTTTGAATCAAAAATTAACGCAACATCAATTCCTCTCCAATCAGGGCTATCAAAATGAACTATACCATAATTTAAATTTTTTAAATTCTCACTTTGAACTAAATCAATTAACACATTACGATTTTCAACTTCGCATAGACCAACGACCGTTGGGTGAGTATTTGTTGTTTCCTTTCCGATAGCAGCTATGACTTTAGATAAGTTGTTGATTTTTGTTTTATATTTTTTTTCTGTCCATTTATCTTGACCCTTTGGTGTCATTGCTTCATCCCAGCCATTATTAGGATCATCTACAGTGTCGAATAAGTTTTCAACATTGTAAAAAGCAATCGTACTTAACTGATACTTTTCATCTTGTGAAAAACTGAAAGAAAAAATAAAAAATAATATGAAAAAAAATCTCATCAATTATTTTGTAAATTTAATAAACTCACACATAATAATGAAGATTTCTTTTAAACTAAGTCTAATAATTTTTTTAATATTTTTCTTTACCAGTTGCGCTAAAGACAGTGATGATATAAATTGTGTTGATGAAGATTTAATATCACAAAATATTGGAACCATATGTGTTGAAGTTTATGAACCTGTTTGTGGTTGTAATAATGAGACATATTCAAACGAGTGTTATGCAAGAAAAGCAGGAATAGTATCATTTGTAGATGGTGAATGTAATTAATGCTTGTGAAGATAATTTATAAGATTAGGAAATATGAGACAATTAAAAATATTAATAAAAATATGAGGTTATCACTTTTGTTTTGTTTACTATTAATTCCCTCATATGCTCAGGATTTAATAAAATCTGGACCAATGGTAGGTTACTCTACAATGCAGGAGGTTTTGCTTTGGGTTCAAACCTCTGAAAATGCTAAAGTCCATTTTGAATATTATGAAATTGATAACCCCATAATTAGATTTAAAACTGATGAAAAAATTACAGTAAAGAAAACAGGTTTTGTGGCTAAATTGCTTGCTGATGAAGTGTTACCGGGTAAAAAGTATAACTATGAGATATTTATAAATGATCTAAAAGTTGAACGTGATTATAAGATGGAATTCCAAGCTCAAGAACTTTGGAAATGGAGAACAGACCCCCCCGATGTAAGCTTTGTAATAGGAAGTTGCAGCTATGTCAATGAACCACAATTTGATAGACCAGGGGAACCATATGGTAGTAACTTTGAAATATTTAATTCAATCAACATAAAGAGTCCAGATTTTATGCTTTGGTTGGGTGATAATACCTATTTGAGGGAGTCCGATTGGAACTCTAGAACTGGTTTTATCAAACGATATTCACATACAAGAGCTCTAAGTGAATTACAACCGTTACTCGCTTCAACGCATCATTATGCCACATGGGATGACCATGATTATGGTCCTAATAATTCTGATGGAAGTTTTTGGCTTAAAGAAACTGCTTCAGAAATATTTAAACTTTTTTGGACAAATCCAAATTATGATGTAACTGGAAAAGGCGGTATAACTGGGTTTTTCCAATGGAGCGATTTAGATTTTTTTCTAATGGACAATAGATACCACAGAACTTCAAATAATAATTTCACTGGGAACCGTCAAATCCTTGGAAAAGATCAGATTGATTGGTTGATAAATGCTTTGACTTTTAGCCAAGCCACTTTTAAGTTTATAGCAATTGGAGGACAAGTTTTAAGCAGTGGAGCTGTTTATGAAAATTACGCCACTTACCCTGAGGAAAGAAAATACTTATTAGATAAAATAAGGGAAGCAAAAATTGAAGGGGTTATTTTTCTTGATGGAGATAGGCACCACACTATTTTAAGTAAAATGCAAGAAAGTGAAGATGTTTACCCTTTCTATGACCTAACTTGTTCATCTTTGACTGCTGGCATAAATGATGATGATGAATCTTACAATACATACAGTTTAAAAGAAACACTAGTCAGTGTAAATAATTTTGGAATGTTAAATGTAACAGGACCAGCAGATAACAGAGAACTTATTATTCAAATTTTTGATAAAGATGGGCACCAGTTATGGAAAAAATCAATAAGTGCAAACGACTTAAAATATAATTAAAATAGATATTAACATTATTTGTCAATATTTTAAATTAAACATTAAAAACTTTATTGATTTATTTAAGAACTTTATAGTAAATAAACTTCTTGTGTTAGTATTTAAAAACTCTATTGGAAAAGAAATTGACCCTATAAATTACACACTAAATATAATGGAAAGGTATCCTGATGTCGAAATTCATATTGGAACAGACTCTTACTCACTTTCTGATCAAACAAAATATGTCACCGCAATTGCTTACAGGTATAAGCAATCAGGTGTTCACTATATTCATTCCAAACAAACTGTTCCTAAGATCAAGGATATCTGGACAAGGTTGTGGAAAGAAACTGAGTTAAGTATCCAAATTGCTCAGAAATTAAAAAGTAATAAAAAAATAAGTTTGGAAATTGATATGGATTATAACGAAGACAATCGATTTTACTCTAATAAATTGGTTTCCGTAGCAAAAGGTTGGGCCAATTCCTTAGGCTTCAAAGTCAACATAAAGCCATATCGTCAAATAGCAACCTCTGCAGCAGATTATTTGTCAAAATAATTGAAGTTTTTCTACTTTTGTAAAAACAATTTTAATCATGAAAAAAATAATTACACTTTTAGCATTTTTAATATGCTACACTGGATTCTCACAGGATCCTAATTTTTTACAAATAACATACATAAAACCTACACCTGGTGAAAATTATGCACAGATAATCAATGAGAATTGGTCAAAGCTACATCAAAAAAGAATTGATGATGGAATTATTAGTGGTTGGGATGTTTGGTGGGCAATGAATAGCACATCAGAATCTGACCATCAAATTGTTATTGTAACACTTGTGGAAAATATTGAAGACTTCAATAATAATCCTGGTATCAGATCTGTTTTCCCGAATTGGTCTGACGAAGAGTTCGATGAATTTAACCAAAAAAATCAAGCTGCAAGAACTATTATTAAAACGGATTTATTGGCTATAAAAAATAGAGCTGCAAAACAAGATTCCATACCAAATGTATTAGTTATGAATTACATGAAAGTAAAGGCTGTCAATGCGTTAGCCTATGAAAAAATGGAGGATAATTACAAGAACTCAAATTTTGAAAACTCAAACAGAGCATCCTGGGGAATGGCAAAAAGAATTGATAAATATGGAACAGGTCTTGGATGGAATTATATGACTTTTGATTTATATAATAACGGAGCAGAGTTAATGAATTCTAGAGTAAATACATATGAATATCCAGCAGAATTGGCAAACGATTTCGAAATCAGAGATATGGTATATAGTCAACCATATGTGAAATGGATGGCTTTAAGAAAAGAATAATAAATCTTGAAAAGTTGATGTTCTACATCAACTTTTTTTATGAAAATTTTATATTGTGTTCAGTTAACAGGAAATGGTCATGTAACTCGTGCTAATGAATTAATTCCTGAATTTAAGAAAGTTGCTAAGGTTGATGTTCTAACAAGTGGTAATCAAAACTCTCTGGAAATTAGAGAGAAGGTTAATTTTAAATTTAGAGGCTTAAGTTTTGTTTTTGGATCTAAGGGTGGTGTAGATATTTTTAAAACAATTCTTAATCTTCGACCATTCACTTTTATTAAAGATGTATTCAATCTTCAAGTAAAAAATTATGATTTAATAATTAATGATTTTGAACCCGTTTCAGCATGGGCATGCAAATTTAGGGAAGTTCCATGCTATTCAATGAGCCGTCAATTTTCCCTTCTTCAAAAAAATAGTTTTAATAAAGTAAAACCAAAACTATATGAGTTTTTAATTCTTAAGTATTTTGCTCCATCAATAAATGGAATTGGCTTTGATTATAAAAAAGATAACTCAAATAATTTCTATCCTATAATTAAATCTGATATAAAAAGAAAAAAAGTTATAAATAAAAACCACTATACTATATACCTTCCTTCATTTTCCATTGAAAATATAATCAATTTTTTTTCCAGTTTGGATGAAGTCATTTGGCACGTGTTTTCACCCA
The DNA here is from genome assembly GCA_902526165.1 of uncultured Bacteroidota bacterium. Taxonomy (GTDB): domain Bacteria; phylum Bacteroidota; class Bacteroidia; order Flavobacteriales; family Flavobacteriaceae; genus Eutrophosalina. The sequence continues at coordinate 18,102 of CABZKA010000010.1, read as the reverse complement.
AGATTAACAAGCCTTTTAAGAAAAAGAATCTAAGTTTTTTTCCTACTGACTATAAGGTTTTTGAACAAAGTATTTTATCGTGCAAAGGGATTGTTAGTAATGCCGGATTTGAAACAACATCCGAGGCATTATATCTGGATAAAAAGCTTTTGATTATTCCTATGAAAAATCAGTTTGAGCAGCAATATAATGCTTCAATTCTGAGTAATATGGGTATAAAAATTTTACTAGACTTGAAACAAAAAAGACTGGATGCGGTAAAAGAATGGATCTTATCAAAAAAATCTGTAAAAGTGAATTATGATTACAATTACAATTCTATAATTCAAAAAACATTATCGGATTTTAAAAAATAAGAAAAAAAAAACCCATCTAAACAGATGGGTTTAAATTTTAATAAAATTTACTATTTTCCTTTTACAAATGGTAGACCAGTTTTTGGACTCTCTACTACTTGTTTTCCTGCTGGTAGATCACAACCGCTGTCAGATCTTTCATCTTTTGAGAAATAATATATAGTTTGATTTCTACCACCCTTAAGAGTGACATCTTTTGAATTTAAAAAGTATTTCTTTCCTTTTTTATTTGTGTAAGAATATGCCATTTTTTTAATTTTTAATTAATGTTAGTTAAATTTAATTCCCAACAATATACAAAAAAAAAATTACTTCCTCTCTGTTGGTAATTTTTTCTCCTCTGGGCTAGTTTTTTAAAATATATGTTATAGCTTCTCCTTAAAATTATTTTTGATAATTTTTGACCATAAATTATATCCTGTTTTATTTAAATGAAGCTGATCATTTAAGAAATATTTTTCTTCAGGGTAAGGCTTACTATTTAGAAAATTAAATCTTGTCGTAATATAATTTAAGTTTTCCTTTTTTGCAGTATAATCTTTTATTAAGTCATTAGCGGTTGAAATTTTATCCCAGACTGACCAGCGACTAATGGTTGGTGTTGTTTCAATTGCAAAGATTGGTATATCTCCATGAATAGATTGAACCTCTTTGGTAAAAAATTTAAAAAGCTGAAGAACCTGTTTAGGTCTTAGATCTCCATACCAACTACCATTATTCTTCCCTATTATATCATTTGCAACAAAAACTGCAATCGCTTTTGGGTTGTGGTTCTTCACCAATCTTTTTGTGTAATGAATTAGGTCATAAAAATGAGCACCACCATACCCCCTTCCAAGAACTTCATAAGGTGACATATCAGATTTTATGTTTTCCCATAACCTTATACTTGAACTACCAACAAATAAAATACAATCATCAATGCATGTCTCTTCTTTGTCCTTAGACTCTAAAACTTTTATGTCATTTTCCCATCTTTCAGATTTTAATGGGTATTTTTTTAGTGGTGAGCAAGAGATTAATAAAACAGTCAATAATAAAAAAAATCTTATCATAGTATGGTCTTTTTTAAATCATTCCAACTGATAAGTTTGACATCATATTCCTCTAACAAATTTTTAAATTTTTTGGAATTCATGATATCATGATCTTTTTGCCTCCATCTGTAATCAAAATTTGGATGATCAACAGTAATTTTTTTTAATTCAGGTTCATCTTTACCCAAATGAATAATTATTTGACTTAAACCAGGTTTTAAATTCCTAATTACATTAAAATAAAAATTTTCAATATCCTCAACTTCTGTTCCACCGCGGAGCATATGAAATTGATCAATTATAACTGCATTAGATGGCTTTTCCAATTCACCATTAAAATGAATACTTGCCTCAATTGGAACAAACGCCAATAAATCATTTTCTAATCCTAAATTAATATATAGTTCAAAAATATTGGGATCAAAAAATAGTGCCCCCTCATGGCTATCAATGTGTGATGGTTTAAGTCCCATTGATTTTGCTAAATCAATTTGTGCTTGAAGCTCCATCTTAATTTCGTTTAAATCTGCATTTTTAACAAACTTTCTTTTATTCCAGTAAAAATTGTTAACGCTATTATGCAATGAGGGTGTTTTAGCTTTATCCAATATGCCACCCCATTTGTGATATTTCCATTCACTTGTGACTGTAAGATGAACTCCAAAATCATAATTAGGATTTTCAACTGCAAATTTTAATCCCTCCTCCATTTCATAAGTATTCATAATAATACTAGCAGACGTAATGGAGTTGTTTTTAAAAGATTCAAAAGTAGATTCATTTACAGATTTACTAAGACCAACATCATCAGCATGAATTATTAGTAATTTGTCATTTTCATTATATCCTAGTTTGGTTGCGATGAAATTAAAATCTTCCTTCTGGCGATTATCTTTAATATATTCAATAATGAATTTCCACTCGTAAATTGGAAATTGTTGATAATGAAGAAATGATATGGTTATTAGTAGCAGAGAGGTTACAATAATCAACAGTATTTTAAATAATTTAAACAAAAAATTATATTTTAAAATGAGTTTGAAAATTACAATTTTTTTGTCAATGAAATAACTACATTTGAGGCGATGAGAAGTTTACTAGTCATATTATTATTCTTAATTCTCAGCTCATGCTCAAACAGTGAAAAGCCTAATATTATATGGATTACATGTGAAGATCAATCTTTTTATCTTTTCCCTTTTCATGGAAATAGTGATGTTTCTCTGCCAAACCTTGAAAATATTGCCTCGGAAAGTTTAGTTTTTGAAAATATGTACGCTACCTATCCTGTATGTGCACCAGCAAGAAGTTCAATAATTACAGGCATGTATCCTCAATCAATTGGCACTCACAATATGAGAGCAATGCATTATGATAATTACTACAAAAACGGAGGAGAAATCGGAAAAAGAATCAATAGTGAGAAAGAACTTGAATTTCCAAGATACTCATCGAAACTTGCAGAGTCAATTAAGACATTTCCAGAAATTTTAAGGAACAATGGATATTTCACATATAATGATTCAAAGGGTGACTATAATTATATAATTGGTGACTCCGTTTGGTCGGCTTATAATACAAGAATGAAATTTTTTCAAGATTCCACCCCATTATTTGCAATCTTCAACTTTGACATCACCCATGAAAGAAGAATGTGGGAAAGAGATAAACAAGAGTTGTTGGTAAATCCAAATAATCTTACAATTCCTCCAATTTTTCCTGATGATTCAATTGTAAGACACTCATATGCAGTTAACTACTCAAATATGATTGAAATGGATAAACAAATTGGTGAATTAATCGATAAATTAAAATCGCAGGACCTATATGATGATTCATATATTTTCTTTTACAGTGATCATGGTGGTCCCTTTCCACGTCATAAGAGAGCTATTTATGAGACAGGAACGAAAACACCCTTTTTTGTTAAGTTACCAAAAGGAAAAAAAGAAAATATCAACACCAGACAGTTTTTAAGTTTTGTTGATTTAGCTCCTACAGTTTTGTCAATTGCGGGTATTCAATTACCAAGTGAGTATCAGGGTATAGCTTTTCTTGGTAAGTTTAAAAATCAGAAGGAAAGACAATTTTTATTTACATCAAGCGATAGGTTTGATGAGATCAGCGACAGGATTAGAGCAGTAAGAAATGAAAAGTTTAAATACATAAGGAATTATTTTCCAGAAAATTCACATGCCCTTGATGTTAATTACAGAAAACAGATGGTTCTAATGAGACACTTAACCACACTACATTTAACCGGGGAATTATCAATGGAGCAAAATAATTGGTTTAGAACACCAAAATTAATGGAAGAATTGTATGACCTAGAAAATGACCCTTTTGAAATGAAAAATTTATCTGAAAATCCTGAATACAATATAATTAAAGATAACTTGAGTCAACAATTAGATAGTTGGTTAGAAAATATTGATGATTTAGGTAGAATTCCTGAGCTTGAGCTTTATAACCTAATAGGAAAGTAATTTGTCTAGTCACTATAGTTTTTTGATTTTAGTTCTAATGATATTGATACCAATAGTTGGAATTATGTTTAACATATATGCACTGTTCCTTTTTTTACCTTTAGGACTTTTTATAAGAAACAAAAAAAATTGATATATCTTTGGCGAAATTTATATTGATTAGATTTAGGGTCTGATTATTGTAATACACTTTTTGATGAGAATAGCATTAATTATATTTTTTTCATTTTTCATTTTTAAAAACAAAGCCCAAGAAGGTATTCCTATTTACTTTGATTATTTAACAGAAAATTATTACTTGGTTCATCCTTCAATGGCTGGTGTTAATCTAGTTGGTGGTAAAATAAGAACAACAGTAAGAAAACAATGGTTTGATCAAGTTGAAGCTCCAAACCTACAGACTCTTACTGCTGACTTGAGGGTTTCTGAGAGATCTGGAGTGGGTATTACAGTTTTTAATGATCAAAATGGTTATCACTCACAAAAAGGAGCATATCTTACCTATGCCCATCACATAAATTTTGCTGATGATCTGGTTTTAAGTAAAAGACCTTATCCCTCTAAAGATGATGAAATTGATCAATTATCTTTTGGGATTAGTATTGGAGGAATTCAAAATTCTTTAGATCAAACAACTTTTGATCCATTGGATCAAAATTTTGTGCCTGATCCATTAATATCAGGTTTAATGGAAAATACTGGATATTTTAACATGGATGTTGGTATCTCATATGTATCTAATAAATATTATGCTCACTTAACTGTAAAAAATTTATTGTTTAGTCCCCACAACATGTATGGTGACTTTGAATATAGCTATCCTAGGGATAGGACAAGTTTTAAAAGATTTGTAGCCTCACTGGGTTATGTGTTTTACACGGAGACCCCATGGAGTTTTGAACCTTCAGTACTCTTCCAAGTATCGGAGCTTACAAAGGAAAAATCAATTGATACAAATTTTAAAGCATATTATAAATTAAGATCAGGAAGACTTTGGGCAGGATTAGCCTTCAGGAATTCATTAGAAGGTGCAGAATTTGTTGATGTGTCAACTGGTCAGATAAAGGAGCAAACTCTTCAGCTTATTACCCCTCTTTTTGGAATAGATTACAAAGATTTTGTTTTTTCTTATAATTACTCATACCAGTTTGGGGATATCAATTTTGGTTCTGGAGGTTTCCATCAAATTACTCTTGGTTTTAATATCCTGAGAGGATCAATAGATTGTGATTGTTTTTAATCAAAACCTCTCACTAAACTGAAGTGCCCCTTAAATTCACGCCCATCTTCTAAAAAGACTCTAAACCAGTAATCTGTCTGAGGCATCGGTCTCCCAGTGAATGTTCCATCCCATCCATCCAAAACAGGATCTAGTTCTTTTAATAATTTTCCATATCGATCAAAAATATAAACCTTACTGTTTGGTTGAAAGAATTCATTGATTCCTAAAATTTTCCATTTATCTTGAATGCCATCACCATTTGGTGTGAAGTATTTTTTGTAACCAATTACGGAAACATCAAATTCACCAATACCACAGCCTTTTTTATCTCTAATGTAAACAGTATGAATACCAGGTCTAACATTCTCAAAAAATGGATCATCTTGGTAAGGACCAGTTGGGTCGTCGATTGCAAACTCATAATCACCAATACCAAGATCTGTTAAATTTTTGATTCTTACAGTATTGTTATTATCATTGGTTAAATCTTTAACTTCAACAAAATATTTATATTCTTCCTCAGTAATGGTTCCATCCTCATCTAAATCAAAACTTGCAGTTTCAGATTCTTCCACAAAAATGCTCAACGTTCTTTGACAACCCGTATTTACATCGGTCGCTGTAACATAGTAGATGCCACCAACCCCAATAAATATAGTTGGTCCTGATGTTGGGAACGGACTGTTAACTCCATTATAAGTATGTGTCCAAGTGTAGGTGTATTCACCCTCTGCTGAGGTTACACCAATTGGAATGGGTGGCAGATTAATACAAACAGTTAAGTCATCATCTACAGTAAATGTAGGTAGTGGATTCACAACAAATTCAATATCCATGGTAGCTGGGCAGGACGGGTTAAGATTATTTGTGATTGTTGCAGTTACGGTTTGGGTTTGAGTATTGAATGGGTTTCTAAGTTCGTTTGACGATAATAAATTACCAGCTTCATCAATATATTGGTATACGACTGTGTAATCATCCAAGCTTTGATCTGGTCCAAGAAGGGTAGCTGTAATATTGCTTGTATCAAACTCATCGAAGCCATCGATATCACTATTTCCGTCATCTCCATCACAATGAGGCGTAATAATTACAGGGTAAGCCTCAGGGGTGTCATCAACAATAAATTCTAGTGTTGTCTCATCATAGCAAAGACCATCAGGATTAGTAATATCAGGGTAAGATGGATCAATTTCAACTCGGATTGTTATGGTTTGAGAAGTGGTTAAGAAATTAGGACTAAAATCAGATGCTGGTATTTCTGAACCATCTTCATTAAAATATGTAATGGTCAGCACAGACTCGTCTTGTTTGATACCAGTTGCAGGATCAGTTAGTAATTGATCAATAATAGTTGATGTATCAAATGGAAAAAGACCATCTTGAGAGTCTGTATCTAATTCACTTGCCCCATCACACTGTCTTTCAATTGATACAGGATATGCAATCGGTCTGGACTCTACATAGAGTTCAGCAACCTTGGCGTAACCGAGGCATGTAAATGTAGTGATATCAACATTTACAATTCTTGCCCATATTTCTTGAGTGTAAGGTGAGATATTGATAAAATCTTGAGTTAGGTCTATTGGATTTTCACCCGTTAAACCATCTTGTGAATTTGTATGAAGCGATATTCTGATATTTTGATCTTGAAAAATTTCTCTTGATGCTCTCAATTTGGTAACTATATCATCTAGTACTGAGTTGGAGAAAACAGAAATACCATCTTGTTCTGACCCAAAATCATTGTCGCAGACAGTATATAAGGTATTGTAATCTTGAATGAAAGTAGTTGGAATTTCACTCGCTCCAACCGTAATATCAATTTGCAGCCTATCATCACCATTTTGTGTTTTAGATGTTCTGATACATCCATTTTCTGTTGTAACTTTTACCCAAACCAAATCCTCAAGAGCAACATTGTAATAGTTTGTTGGATCCTCAATTTTGTTTGTTAATCCCTCATCTGTGTAATATTCAAAAACTTCATTTTGATAATCATCAGAAAAAAGTTCTTCATATTCAGTCAAATTATGTAGTGTTATTCCATCGTTGTTTTCATCATCATCACACTGCTCAACAATTATTATATTTTGTTTGATAACAGGTAATGGATCAACCACAAATTCAATATCTTTTGTTATCGTACATGAGCTGTTTAGTACATTAGTGACTGTGGCAACAACTGTTTGAGTTTTTGTATTGAAAGGATTTGGAAGTTCTGCAGCATTAATTGTATTTCCGTTTTCATCAACATATTGATAGGAAACAGAAAAATCATCCAAACTTTGTGTGGAATCTGTTTCTGGATTTGTTAGTAAAGTCTGCGTGATATCGGACGTATCAAATTCAGAGAAACCATCTGTATCATTATCACCGTCATCACATTGTATTGGGATAACAACATCATAAACTTCGGGGCTATCATCTACAATAAATTCAAGGGTAGTTTCATCATAACATTTCTGATCTGTATTATTTTCAACTTGGATTTTAATGATTTGAGATGCAGTTTCGAATGGATTTGGTAACGTATTTCCAATAAAATTATCATCCTTATCATAATAATAAGTGGTTACATCAGTTTGACCATTTAATAAAGTTTCTTGAATTCCCGAAGTATCAAATGGGAAAACACCATCTTGAGAGTCATCTCCAGCACCACCATCACATTCCCTTCCAATTGTTACTGTATTCGCAAATGGTAACGCCTCAACAACAATATCAAAAGCTTCTCCTGTTTTATAGCAACCCGAGTTGGAACCTTCAGTTTTAAGTATTCGATAAAAAATTGTTTGAATGTCTTTCACTGTATTTGTATATGGACTTACTAGACCAGTATTGGTTAAATCATTTGCATCTTCAATACTTAAATGATATGTAATCTTAAAATCATTGGGACTTTGATTATCAATATCATTTGGATCGGTAGTCTCATTTCCGGATCTTAATAAGTCTGTTCTGGACTCAAGATCAAACGAAATAAACCCGTCTCTATCATCATCACAAATAATGATATCATCAACTGGAAAAGTAATAGGCAACGGCTTAATATTAATAGTAAATGATGTTTCAGCATTAAAACATCCAGTTTCATTGTTCTGAACTCTCACAAAGATTTGAGTTGTATTCAAAGCATAGTGAGGCTCACCAGCATCCTTCGCTGGGTTTTTATATGGGAAAGTTATTTCATTTTCTCCATTTGTAGCATTTTCAATAGTTTCATAAAATGTAACTGTGTAATCATTTTGAGATTGATTTTCGCCAAGAATATTTGGGATTAGTGAGTCAAATACTTCCTTTTGAATTATAATACTTCCATTATTACCATCATTATCATTTTCATCATCACAAAACTCTAGGTCACCAATGGTTTCTGATGTTGGATTTGGATTGACTGTTATTGTTGTTTCTGTTAAACACTCAACCCCATTTGTGGTTACTTTTACAAAATAAGTGGTGGTTTGTATTGGGCTTACTTCCAACGACGAAGTGCTTACGTTTGGAATTATAACTTCATTTCCATTTTCATCATAATATCCCCATATTATATCAGAAGACCCTGTATATTCAAATAAGGGCCAAGAATTACCCCCAGCATCATCAACTGGAATATCATTCCATTCAATACCATTATTACCAAATTCAAATTGACCATAATTTTCTTGTCCATCAATATTATTGCTACAACAATCATTTGGTTCAATTGGATTATCATTATCCATTCCATAAAAATTTATATAACCATCTTTGAGCTTAGTTCCATTTACCCATTTCCAACCTCCCCAGTTTTGAGATGCATTACCAGGTTCCGCATATTCGGGATCATTTTCATCTTGATAGAGTCCAAGCCAAAAATATATACCATCATTTCCTGTCAAGTTCATTGATTCTAAACCATCATAAACAGCTTTTTCCATATCAGCATTTAAAATAATATACATTCTTGCACTCGAGTAGCTATCACCTGTGTTATAACTATCGGTTAGATTTTTTGCAGCATCCCAGCCGATAGGTGTATTATCAGTTTGACCTGTCCCAGACTGGATTAAAAAGTAAGTATCGCCGTATTGGGTTGGATATGTAACGGGAGAACCATTATTAGTTATAAAAATAAGATCATTATCAGCTGCGAAATCTGCAGCAGTTTTGGCAACATTTTCAATTGTTAAAGTGGATGAATCATCAAGGCAAATTATATCATTACTTGCACTGAGTACTGGGTTTGATACAAATGCTTTACTTTCTGTTCTTCCAGCACTAACACAACCCTCTTCATCAACAAATTCACCATAATAGAATTTATTGTGTTCCAGTTCTGTATTTGGATCTAAAGGATCAGTAGCATCAACTGATTCATACCAATAAAGAGTATTATTACCAATATTTGATGCAGTTAGGTTTGATATAGTAGGAGTATCAGATTGACAAAATGTTTGAATTTGTTGAACGATGGGGTTTTCAGGTACAAGGTTTACACTAAGATTAACATTTGGATCAGTACCTGTTTCACACAGATATTCCTCATCATTTAATAAAACCCTGTATTTTCCATCCATTATTGTAGAAACATTTGACAAAACCAATTTACTAGTATTCGTTCCGCTGTACGAACCGCCTTCTACTATATTTTCCCAATCATTTTGATCAACATTAAAAAATTGCCATTGGTAAGTTATTTCTGTTTGTGATGATGCAACAACTTCAAACTCAACTGTACTCCCCTCACAACCACTAGCTGATGATGGCTGAGTAGTAATTGATACAGGTGATCCGGGTGTTTGAAATAAATAATTAGCGGTAGAATTTTGTGCTGGATTTATGTCATACCCCCCTGCTTCGAAGTGACTGACCACAAGACCTTGTTCGTTAATTACTCCAGCATTATTATTATTTAAAGGATAGGTTCCTAAGATGCCATCACCATCTGGATCACCAACAAAGTTTTCATAATTAAATCCAGCCTCAATAACATCATCACAATCATCACCATCACTATCTCTATCATAATAGTCATATAAATCGTCTGAATTTGTTTCATTTTCATCGGAATTCTTTTTATAATCCAGAATTTCAATCAAACCTCTAAAGTCAGAAACGCTTGTAGTTTCATCCGCACCCACAGTAATTTTCAGTCCATTAACATCATAGGCTAAAAATTTGTAAGTGGGGTTATTTGTGTCATTCTTGTATTTGAACCTTATTAGATTTGCAGTGTAAGTGGTTATACCATCACTGAAAGTTTCACCATCATAATTATTATCAATTAAAAGTTCGTCCTCAGGATCAACTAGAGTAATGTTTTTTGATGATGGAAAAACGCTAATTTCGAAATAGTCACCAGCTGTCACAGTTTCTGATTTTCCAGAAAATTTATAGTTTAAGGGTTCATCATTATTTTTTATTTCATATGTAATCTTCGCATTAATAGATGCTTCTAACGAAAAAGAAATTTCACCATTATCAAATCCTTCAATAGTGCTTTTATCAGCACTTGCTTCATAATAAGTCAAATTTGTTGATGTTGTTATTTCAATTATTTCATTATTACTGTTCTTGAAGATTGGTTGATCAATAAGAGAAATATCAAAAACTAGATTTCCACTAGATTCTACTGAATTTAAAATCCCATCGTTATCTAAATCTAAATCAAGATTGTCAATAACACCATCTTGATCAGAATCTGTGGGACATATACTGACAGGAATAATTCCAGAAAATTGATCCAAGTTTAAACATGTTATTGATCCTTTCAGTCTGTATTCACCTTCAGATTGTGGGACATAAGTTTCAGAGTTTGTAGAACTACCCGGAGCTGCTTCCCAAATATTGTTGTCAGTATTGTATTTTTCCCAGACATAGGTATCAAATCCAGAGGCATTAGTTATTTGAAGAGTAATATTAGAACCAGTAACATTTCCTTCCGAGTCGGTCTGAAGGCAATTTCCCAACGCATTAATTCCTAAATCAATTTCAGCGTTTGGTGGTGATGCAAACCCAGCATAAAAACCACCACTTGTTGCAGCTCCACGAGTATTAAAGTATGCCAGGTATAATTCACCTGAAGATGTTACACTAACATCACCTGAAAGATTTGTTACAGTAAATGCTTTGTATTCAGGCCTTCCAGTAACAGTAATGGGCGTCAATAGACTTACATCATATGCGACTCCGTTTTCAGAAATTGTTATTGTTGCATCACTATTTGTTACGATTGATACTCCGGCTTGTTCTTGATATGGATCATTTCCAATGAAATCAATATCAGGAATATTGTTAACATCATCATTAGCTTCTTCAGATATTGGAGGAACAAAAAACATTCCTTGGTTTGCTTCCGAGTCACCATTACCACCAACCCCTTGGTAAGCATAAACAGGATAATTTTTGTCTTGTGTCCTTATATACATAGTTGCACCCTGAACTTGTGAAGACCATAAATCTGTGGTTGCCAACCATAAATCTCCAGCGTCAATTGTTGCTACTGCTGTATTACTTCCATTAATATACAGGTTAGTATTGTCTTTTGTTCCAATAATTAATGGTGTTTCTATTTGTCCACCATCATTATTGTTTTGACCATTTCCTCTCACAAAAATATATTCGTGTCCAACCCTGTCTAACCCAACAATTTGATCAACTCCATGATCATGACCGCCACCAGTTGATGTGAATGTTCCACTTGCCGAACCTACGTTTACAACCAACGGTTTTGTACCATCCTCGGTTCCATTATCGTCGATAGATCGAATTAAAGCACCGTTGAGTGAGTTTCTAGCACCGCCATTGTTTGCATTTGTATTTTCAAAATCCATTGAAAGTATCATACTTTCGTGTTTTTGAAGAACTTTAGTAAAAGGACCTTGATAATTGTAATTTGATAACGTTGTTTCACCAATGATTGCATTTGGTAAATCAATTGCAACAATTGTATTATCTTGAGTTGCCATCACGGAAAAGAAATTATTCGAGGTCGGTTGTGGATTTGCAATTTGTATTGTTCCACTTGTCATCATACCAGCTCTAAAATTTGTTCCAAGTGATGCGTCACCCTTACTTACAAGTGCACCTGCCTGAGCACCTGCATTATATCTTATAGAAACATAAATAGGACAATCAGCCTCAACGACAAACCCAGCATTCAGCGCAGTATCACCGCCTGTTGTTTCATGATCAACAAAAAGTTGTGAGGGTGTAAAGCTACCATTCCAAGAAGTACCAATATCATAACGAATAGGATTATCATTACTAAGATTATTATAAGTTATAGGGCTATCTCCATTTAAGGGGGTCACAGTCACTGTAACATTATTTTCACTTGGTGTAGACAAATACATATATTGATCAAGTGGAATTGAACTTCCACCAGTTAAGGCCTTATTATTAGTGAGAGGAGGAATGTAGTGAACCTTACTAATTTGGCTAAAACTTACTATCGAAAAAAATAAGAATAAAATATATACCTTAAAATATTTAGTCATATCAAGTTTTCACCAATTTTACTTATTTACTCCAATTAAAATATGGAAATTAAGTACATTAAATTTACTAATTAGTTTTTTAACTATTTTCCTCGGACTAAACTAAAATGACCTTTAAATTCCCGTCCATCCTCTAAAAAAACTCTAAACCAGTAATCTGATTGTGGCATTGGTTTACCATAAAATATTCCATCCCAACCAGTTCCCTCTGGTTGAAGTTCTTTTAATAATTTGCCATATCGATCAAAAATGTAAATCTTACTATTTGGTTGGAAGAATTCATTGATTCCCAAAATTCTCCAAGTATCATGAATTCCGTCTCCATTTGGGGTGAAGTATTTCTTATAACCAATGACAGAAATATCAATTTCATAAATTCCACAGCCTCTTTTGTCTCTGATATAAAGTTTGTGAATTCCAGGCCTAACGTTTTCAAAAAGTTGGTCTATTTGGTATGGACCTGTAGGATCATACAAAGCAAACTCATAATCCCCAATCCCTAAATCAATTATATTCTTTAATCTAACTTTATTATTATCGTCGTCGGTAATATCTGATACATCTATAAAGTGATCATATTCACCCTCTGAAATTGTTCCATCATCGTTCAAATCAAAACTGGCAATTTCGGATTCTTCCACAAAAATGCTTAATGTTCTTTGACAGCCTGTATTTACGTCAGTTGCTGTAACGTAATAAATACCGCCAACACCAATAAATATTGTGGGTCCTGATGTTGGGAATGGACTGTTGACACCATTGTATGTGTGCGTCCATGTATAAGTATAATTACCTTCAGCGGATGTGACGCCAATTGGTATTGGGTCTAAATTTAAGCATACTAAGGCATCATCATCTACAGTAAATGAGGGTAGAGGGTTAACCACAAATTCAATATCCATAGTTGCTGGGCATGATAGGTTCAAATTATTTGTAATTGTTGCAGTAACTTTTTGCGTTTGAGTGTTGAATGGATTTCTAAGTTCGTTGGACGATAATAAATTACCAGCCTCATCAACATATTGATAAGTCACTGTATAATCATTCAAACTTTGATCCGGTCCAAGAACGGTAGCTGTAATATTGCTTGTATCAAACTCGTTAAAGCCATCGTTGTCATCATACCCATCTTCGCCATCACATTTAGGTGCCAAAGTTACAGGATATGCCTCAGGCGTATCATCTACAATAAATTCAAGTATTGTCTCATCATAGCAAAGACCATCAGGATTAACAATTTCGGGGTAGGATGGATCAATTTCAACTCGAATTGTAATGGTTTGAGATGCTGTTAGGAAATTAGGAATGAAATCAGATGCTGTTATTTCTGAGCCATCCTCATTGAAATAAGTTACAGTCAAAACAGATTCATCTTGCTTGACACCAGTTGCAGGATCTGTCAACAATTGATCAATGACGGATGATGTGTCAAAAGTATACAATCCATCTTGAGAATCATCACCCTGAGAACCATCACACTGTCTATCAATTGATACAGGATAGGCAATTGGTCTAGGTTCAATATAGAGTTCAGCAACTTTTTTTAGTCCTAAACATGAGATTGTATTTAATTCATTAATTTCAACTGAAACCCAAATATCTTGTAAAAAAGGAGTGATGTTTGTATACGAAATGTTCGTATCTATAGGGTTATTTTTCGTTAAAGCATCCTCTTTATTATTAAAATAAAGTATTGTAATATTTTGTCCTGAAAACTTAGAATCTGAGGCAATAAGCTGATTGGTAATTTCATTAAAAATTGATGAATCCCAAGTTTCGATACCATCCTGTTCATTACTCGGTGATGTTTCACAAATACTAAATTTCAATAAAAAGTTTTCATCAATTGCACTTGCCCCAATCTTTAATTCTATTTGAGCTACTCTAAAACAATTATTTTCAGTCAATACTTTCACATATATGATTTGATTAAATAAAGTTTCATTTACATAGGAGTTTGGATTTTCAATTAATGAGTCATCAGAAAAGCTTGAATCTGTATAATATTCAAAAGTTTCATTTTCGTAATTTTCTGAAATATCATCTTCAAATTCTGTTAAATTAAACAATGTTCTTCCATCATTGTTGTCGTCATCATCACATTGTTCAACAACAATATTTGAATTAATTAAAATTGGCAGAGGCGCAACTACAACGTTGAATATCATATCAGAGTTAAAACATTCTGTTTTATTGCTCAAAACTCTAACATGAATTGGTTGACTAAATGCGACAGTATTTGAAAATGGAAAACTAATTCCACTATTGTTTATATCATCAGCATCATCTTGTGATAAATGAAACGTAACCGAGAAATCCTCATTGCTTTGATCTTCTCCCAAAATTTCACTTATCAAGTTGGTAAAATCAAATGTTCCAATTAGACCATCTATATCATTTCCGACAGAGTTATCATCACATAAAACCACATCGTCAACTTGATTGGCAGTTGGAAGCGATTCCTCAACAATTAATGTTGTGTCATCATTTGTGGTTTGAATACAGGCATATTCGACTGTGCTCACTTCTACACGATACCTATTTCCATCCATTTCAATCTGAACATCATTAATAGTTAGTGTATCAGTATTTGAGCCTGAGTATTGTGCATTATCTTCAATTTTTATCCAGTTACTTGAATCTGAAGATATTGCATAAAACCATGAGTAGATTGTATTGTCGTTTGTTGTCACACCAACTTTAAATTCAACAGAGGAGCCAACCTCACAAGCAATCGCAGATTGAGGTTGCGTTGATATTACAGGCGGTTCACCAACTTTTTGAAAATAATACATATCTGCATTGTCTTTTGCTGGTTCAGCTGATGGATCATAATTAGGGAAAACTATTTGACCCCTGGACGTAACACCACCATTATCGATAGTTGGTATGCCCTCCCCAAAAATTCCATCCCCATCATCATCAATATATCCAGCTTCAATGACATCAAAACATCCGTCGTTATCACTATCATAGTCATACATATCAAGTTCATCGCTTGAGTCTGTATTTAAATTATAATCTTTTACAGTTACAACTGGAACATACACGCTTTCACCAGTTGCATTTACATTTGAATAGTTATGAGTGAGGCTCAATCCATCAATTTGGTATGAGTAGAATTCATAGGTTAGATTAGTTCTAGTTTTAAATTTAAACCTGATTTCGTTCGAGGTATATTCAAGAGTTTCGTCCTCATATATACCATCAAAGTCAGTATCGACAAGTAGGTTGTCATCAGGATCTAGTAAAGTAATATTTGTTGTTGAGGGTAAACTTTTTAAAACGAAACTTTCTCCGTCAATTGCGACAACATCAATATTTGAGTCTGTAAAAAGAATATTAAGTTTTTCATTAAACTCAAGTGTATAGGTTAAGCTTTGATCAACACCAGGTTCTACTTGTGACTCAAAAGAACTTTCCACTCCTCCATTTGATATTGCATGATCATCTCTAGTAGAAATAATGGTACCCGTGATCACACCTGGAACTATGGTTCCATCAAGAAGTGTTATTTCTGGGCTGAGAGGGTCCTGGAAAGATATTTTACCATCACCGAGTGATTCGTAAGAATTAGATATACCATCATTATCAATATCCAAATCGATATTGTCTATTACACCATCATTATCAAAATCATCGGGGCATATACTGATTGGGATTTCATCCGAAACGTAATCAATATTTGTACATTCAAGAACACCTTTAAGTCTATAGACACCAGGTTGATTCGGTGTAAATTCTGCAGTTGTAAAATTAGTGGCTTCAAAATTACCCGTTAGCTCATTTAATTTTTGCCAGACGATACTATCAAAATTTGAAAAGTTTGTTGCTGTGATGGTTACATTGGATGACCCATCGCTTTTTATGCACGAACCGAGTGATTCAAATTCAATATTTAAATCAAAAGTTGGTGGCCTTGCAAATCCAGAGTAAAACCCCCCTGTTGTTGCTGAATAGTTGGTATTATAGTAAGCTACGTACAACTCGTCATCTCCTCTTACAGTTATATTCCCCTCTAAATTTTTAACCAAATAGGTTTCGTAATTTGGATTTCCGTCAACTATATAGGGACCTTCGGTTTGAAATTGATTTATTGGATTTCCATTTATTGTGACAGCTGAATCTTTTTTTGCGACAAAAGTCACAGCACCACCGTCTTCAAATTCTTTACCAACAAAGTTTATTTGAGCAATATTATCAACATCCCCTACATTCGCACAACTCAGTGGGGGTACAAAAAACATACCTTGTCTTGCAGCTCTATTTTGATTATTTTGGCCCGTCCAGACGGCACCAAGGCCTTGAAATGCAAATATTTTATCATCCGGATTGGAGCTGTTTACATACATGTTTCCACGATCAGGATGATATTTATCACCCTCAATAATTACAAACTCACCATTATCTAAGACTATTTGATTATTGTTATCATCAAGAAGTGGCAGACCGTTAACATTAATTATTGTATTGTCTTGATCAGCAATCAACAGCACATTTTCCCAGCCGTCATCACCTTCTCCTCTAATAAATATGTATTCATTTCCAACAAGTTCACGACCAACAATTTGATCGATACCATAATCTTGACCTCCTTCATCAGCTGTAAATGAGCCGGTTCCTGAACCACTATTAACAACTATTGGTTTATCAGACTCTATAAGGGTACCAATAATACCTTCTCGAGAATTTAAAGTATTATTTTGTTCAGATGCAACAACATATGTTTGACCGTAATCCAAAGTAACTTCAAAAGTTCCTGTAGCACCACTGAGAAGTTCAACATCTTGTGGAACGGTAAAACTTATTTTGGTATTATTTTCAGTAGCCATGACCGAGGCAAAATTCAGATGAGCTCCCGTTTGATTTTGTAGAGCACCAGCCCTAAATCTTGTTCCAAAACCAGAATCTCCCTTGCTAACTAAGGCACCAGCATGATATTGATTTCCGCCATTTGTTGCATTTGAGTTAAACCTAACTGAAACATAGATATCACTTTCAGCTTCAATAATGAATCCTGCAAGATTTCCACCACTTTCTGTCTCTTCCCGTCTAATAAATAAATATCCATATTCAACCCCATTGGGTGCAGCTCTATCAATCCAAGGATTGGCATTGGAAACCACAGCAGAGTACATAATATCTCCGTTTGCTCTTTTGATGGTAAAGGGAACATCATTGATACTGGGTGTTGATATGTAAAACCACTGATCTTCTGGGGCATTGCTATCAAAATTATTCCCACTTCTTTCGTGGGTAAGTGGAGGTATGTAGTGAATTTTGCTTAATTGCGAGAATAAGGAATTTGTTACAAATAGAGCAAAAAGTAGGGTTAATATTTTAAAAATTTTTTTCAAAAAGGATAGTAAATATAATTTAATTATTCAACGTTCTTATCTCAAATATTGAAAATGAACTTTGTTTGTCAATATTATTGAATGGTTCAAAAAATGAGCCAAAACATAACATCAATTCATTTGGTTATTGTAATTATAACCTTTAATATTGAATACTTATAAG
>CABZKA010000009.1 GCA_902526165.1 uncultured Bacteroidota bacterium | reverse complement strand
AATTAAGGGCAGTAACTCATAACAAGGGGATTATGAATGGAGTAGATTCTGTTGTGATTGCTACTGGAAATGATTTTAGGGCAGTAGAGGCTTGTGCCCATTCATACGCATCTAAAGATGGGCACTATAAAAGCTTGACACACATAAAAATAATTGGAAATAAATTCAAATATTGGATTGAGTTACCAATTTCAATTGGAACAGTTGGAGGATTGACAAACTTGCACCCACTTGTAAAATGGTCGCTTAAATTGTTAGGCAATCCAAATTCAAAAGAGTTGATGAAAATAATTGCAGTCTCAGGGCTTGCTCAAAACTTTGCCGCTATAAAATCATTAATCACAACTGGTATTCAGAAAGGTCACATGAAAATGCATTTATCAAATATTTTAAATGCGTTAGATACTGAAGATCATGAAAAATCACAACTTATTGAATTCTTTAATGAAAAGTTAGTGAGCCATAGTTTAGTAAAAGAGAAACTAAAAGAAATTAGAAATGGCTAAGATTTTCAAAAGCCACGGCAAGTTGATGATTACTGGTGAATATTTCGTTTTTCGAGGAGCAAAATCCTTACTCTTACCTACAAAATTTTTTCAAGACATGACAGTATCTAAGCTTGATAAGAAACCAATAATTTCATGGGAAAGTTATGATCACAATAACAAAAAATGGTTTTCTGTAGAGTTTAATTTGCCTTGCATTACAATTGTGGGTGAGAAAACAGAACAAAAAATTTTTTTAAAGAAAATTCTGGATTTTGTGATCAAAAAAATACCTAAAATTTTTGATAATAATATCGGTTTAAAAATTAAAACAAGAATGGATTTTCAAAGAAGTTGGGGACTTGGATCTTCTGCAATACTAATTAACAATTTATCAAATTATTTTGGATTAGACCCATTTGAAGTTTCAAAAAATGTTACGAACAGTAGTTGTGCTGATATTGCATCAGTTGTTACCTCTAAACCTATAACTTATTCTTTAAGTAATAAAAAACCATTGTATAAGCATGTAAATTTCAATCCAGAATTTTCAAAGAACTTATTATTTGTTTTCCTGAACAAAAAACAAAGTAGCACCGCAGAAGTTGAAAAATTTAAATCATTAAAAATTAATTACAGTGAAATTAATTCAATAACTCAAATCACAAATGAAATTTTAAGTTGTAAGGCAATTGATGATTTTAATTATTTAATTAATGAACATGAAAAGATTATTTCAAATAAAATAAATAGGAAACCAGTTAAAAATCTACTCTTCAATGATTTCGAAGGGTCTGTAAAAAGTTTAGGTGCTTGGGGTGGAGATTTTGTACTTGCTTGCAGTAAAAATAACTCTAAAAATTATTTTAAAAGAAAAGGATTTGAAACATCATTTAGTTTTGACGAAATAATAACATAATATTAAAAAAAGTTTGGCACGATTCATGTATTTGTATTATAACAGAAAGTAATAATATTTTTTGGTTAGTTGTTGTTTTAAAATGCTCGCACAACTCAAACGTGCGAGCATTTTTCTTTTTAATCACTAACAACAGTCCTAAACCCCGTATGTATTGAACTTGAGTCGGGCGTAGTTTTCATCCTCGCTGAATTTCTATATCCACTGCAATATGAGTCGTTACACAAAAAACTTCCCCCTCTAATAACTTTTTTTTCACTAAAAGGTTCAGCTGGATCATAACTTGTTTCTGGGCCTTTGGGATTTTTTATTTTTTTATCACCAATCATTGAATAATAATTTGAATGATACCAATCTGAGCACCATTCCCATACATTACCTGCGAGATCATGAATTCCGTAATCATTGGGAGAAAACGAACCCACTGGTGCAGAGTAATAAAATTTATCTTTATTAGTATTTAAAGATGGGAAATTTCCATTCCAACTATTTGCCTTAAATTGATTTTCTTCAATTCCTTCGTTTCCCCAACTATATTTTGTATTTTTTTTTCCGGACCTTATAGCATATTCAAACTCAGCTTCAGTAGGTAATCTTTTTCCTGACCAGCTACAATATGCTACTGCATCTTCCCAGCTTACATGAACTACCGGGTAATCATCTTTATTTATGATATTGCTTCCGGGTCCAAACGGTTGTTTCCAATTAGCATTTCTAATTAATGACCACCAATTACTATAATTCTGTAAATTATCAGTTTTTACTTCTTGAAAAACAAGGGAAGCAGGCTCCAATAAACTATCATGTGGCTTTTGAGTTCCAGGGGGAACAAATTCTTTAATTTCTTCCCAATTTATTTTTCTTTCAGCTGTAGTAACATATCCCGTTTCATCCACAAATTGTCTAAATTGTTTATTAGTCACCTCACTGATATCCATCCAAAAAGAACTTACTTCAACGACATGAGATGGAAATTCATCTTCTCGAGACTCATCATCACCGGCTCCCATTAAAAATATACCACCTTCAATAAAAACCATTCCATCTTTAGAAATATGATTTGTTTTTGAATCTCTATTACAAGAAATTAAAAAAACAAACAAAAAGGATATGTGAGCAAGAAATTTTAAATTCATTGTTTAAATTTAACAAAACATTATCTAAATTAAATTGAAAGAAAAAAATAAACTTTACTGGAAAAGGAACTTGAGCTATTTAATAGTTTTACTTTCAATTTGGTTTGTCGTTTCATTTGGATTTGGAATATTATTCGTGGATCAGCTGAATCTAATTGAATTTTATGGTTTTAAATTAGGTTTTTGGTTTGCTCAGCAAGGATCAATTTACACTTTTGTAATACTCATTTTTATTTACATCTACTTGATGAATAAACTAGATAAAGAGTTTAAATCATAACGGTTTCTATGTCACTTCAACTATCAATATGGATAATTATTGGGCTTACTTTCGCACTATATATTGGTATAGCCATATGGTCAAAAACTAACTCAACTAGTGAATTCTACATAGCAGGTAAAGGAGTGAATCCTATAGCTAATGGAATGGCAACAGCAGCTGATTGGATGAGTGCTGCATCTTTTATTTCAATGGCCGGGATTATCTCTTTTGTTGGCTACGATGGTTCAGTTTATTTAATGGGTTGGACTGGCGGTTATGTTTTACTTGCTTTATTACTAGCTCCCTATTTGAGAAAATTTGGAAAATTTACTGTTCCTGATTTTATTGGTGACAGGTATTACTCAAATACTGCAAGAACTGTTGCGATATTTTGTGCTCTAGTTGTATCATTCACATATGTTGCTGGTCAGATGAGAGGAGTTGGTATTGTATTTTCCAGATATCTCGAAGTTGATATAAATAATGGAGTTTTTACAGGGATGGGTATTGTTCTATTTTATGCAATTTTAGGTGGTATGAAAGGAATAACTTATACACAAGTTGCACAATACTGCGTCTTAATTTTTGCATTCATGGTACCAGCAATTTTTATATCGATTCAAATGACTGGAAATCCAATACCTCAGTTTGGTTTTGGATCTGAAACACAAGATGGAGTTTATCTGCTTGATAAGTTGAATGAATTACATAAAGAATTAGGTTTTAGTGAATATACGTCAGGAAAAAAGTCAAAAATTGATGTTTTTTTTATTACTGCAGCTCTGATGATTGGAACTGCTGGTTTACCTCACGTAATTGTTAGATTTTTTACCGTAAAAAAAGTTAGTGATGCAAGAAAATCTGCTGGGTGGGCACTTTTATTTATTGCTATACTTTACACAACAGCACCTGCAATTGCAGTTTTTGCTAGAACAAATTTAATTGAAACGGTTTCAGAAAAAAATTATTCCGATATGCCCTCATGGTTTAAAAAATGGGAGGAAACAGAACTGCTAAAGTTTAATGACAAAAATAACGATGGCATTATTCAGTATTTAGAGGATGAGAAATTAAATGAGTTAACCATTGATAAAGATATTATGGTTATGGCAAATCCAGAAATTGCTCAGTTACCAAATTGGGTTATTGCATTACTTGCCGCGGGTGCTCTGGCAGCAGCTCTATCTACAGCAGCTGGCCTCTTATTGGTAATTTCATCTTCAATTTCACATGATTTGATAAAAAAAATTATTAGTCCAAAATTAGTTAGAAAAAAAATTTTAAAAGAAGATATTTCAGAAAAAGGTGAATTAATTGCAGCTAGAATATCAGCTTTTTTTGCAGTTCTTTTAGCTGGTTATTTTGGAATAAACCCACCAGATTTTGTTGCAGCAACTGTAGCTCTTGCATTTGGTTTGGCAGCAGCTTCTTTTTTTCCTGCAATTGTATTGGGAATTTTTTATAAAAGAATGAATAAAGAAGGGGCAATAAGTGGAATGATAATTGGAATCACATCAATGCTATTCTACATGTTAAAATTTAAGTTTGGATGGTTTGGTGGTGGTGATCAAACAAATTGGTTTTTTGGTGTTTCACCAGAGGGTTTTGGTACAATAGCCATGATGTTAAACTTTGCTGTTTCAATTTTAGTATCTAATTTTACCAAAGAACCTCCAAATGAAATCAAAAAGCTTGTTGAAAACTTAAGGACACCTGATGAATAAATTGATTTTAGTTATTAGATTATCGTTTATTTTTTTGGCAATTAATATTAATTCTCAACAGATTTTTTTAGAATATTCACAAAAAATACCAGGTACTAATGTTTCTATTGAGATGGCAGCAATACCTGGCGGAGAGTTTGCAATGGGAAGTCCTAACAATGAGAAAAATAGGCTAGCTGATGAAGGGCCACAAAGAAAGGTTGTTGTTGATTCCTTTTGGATGGCAAAACATGAAACAACATGGAATTTGTTTCAACTATACATGGACAGAGAAATTGATGAAAATCAAGTTAGAAATACTTCTAATGAAGTTAACATTGATGTTGATGGAGTTAGTTCAGCCACTACACCATATGTAGAAATGAGCTTTGGTATGGGCACAGATGGTTACCCTGCAATCTCAATGACGCAGCTTTCAGCATCAAAATTTTGTGAATGGTTATCCGCAATGACAGGCAACTATTATCGTCTCCCAACTGAGGCTGAATGGGAATATGCATGCAGGGCAGGCTCAACTGGTCCATACCATTTTGATGAAAAATCTGAAAGCCTTGATGAATATGCTTGGTATAGTAATAACAGTGATGGTAAGTATCAAAAAGTTGGATCCAAAAAACCCAATGGTTTTGGATTATTCGATATGCACGGAAATGTATCTGAATGGACATTGGATCAGTATGATGCAAAATCTTATTCAAATCAAACAGATAGTGTGTTATATAACCCACATAATTATGCCACGAAGTTGTATCCAAGAGTGGTAAAAGGTGGTTCATTTATGAATCCTGATTACAGAGTGAGAAGTGCTACCAGATTTTCATCCAATAAACAATGGAAAAAACAAGATCCACAAATACCGAGAAGTAGGTGGTGGCACACTGATGCACAATTCTTAGGTTTCAGAATTGTTAGGCCAGTTGAAGTACCAAGTGATGAGGATAAAATCAAATATTGGATTAATTAAAATTCACTAATTTAAAGGCATGTTTAGAAGAAGATCATTTATAAAAAGTTCATCGTTAATTGCAGGTGGATTGGTACTACCTAAATTAACTTTTAAATCAAAAAAGTCAAATCAAAAAAAAATTAAGATTGCTGTGGTTGGTTGTGGCGGAAGAGGTTCAGGAGCGACAGTTGAAGCTCTCAGAGCTGATGACAACACAGAGCTAATTGCTATGGCTGATGCATTTGAAGATCGCTTGGAAATGAGCTTAAATGCTATAAAAGATGAGTTTGCCGGGGAAAAAGAAATTAACATTAAAGAAAAAAATAAGTTTGTTGGTTTTGATGCCTATAAAAAAGCAATTGATAAGTCTGATGTAGTTATCCTTGCAAGTCCACCAGGATTTCGACCTTCTCAATTTGAGTATGCCATAAATAAAAATAAACATGTCTTTATGGAAAAGCCTGTTGCAACGGATGCTCATGGAGTTAGACAAGTTTTAAAATCTGCTAAGATTGCAAAAGAAAAAAACTTGAATGTTGTGGTTGGTCTACAAAGGCGTTATCAAAAAAGTTACCTAAGTGCAAAAAAACAAATTGATAGAGGTATCATTGGAAAGATAATTTCTGCTCATGTGAGATGGAATAGTGGAGGAGTCTGGGTCAAAGAAAGAGAAATGAGTCAAACTGAGATGGAGTATCAGATGAGAAACTGGTATTATTTTAATTGGCTGTGTGGTGATCATATATGCGAACAACATATTCATAACCTTGATGTTGCTAATTGGTTTTTAAACGAATATCCAGATACAGCACAAGGGATGGGTGGGAGAGAGATTAGAAAAGACAAAAAATTTGGAGAAATATTCGATCATCATTACGTAGAGTTTAAATATAAAAGTGGTGCGATTGTTTCCAGTCAATGCAGGCATCAGCCAAATACACACAGACAAGTCAATGAAACAATTATTGGGACAAAAGGAATCTTAGAAATAAGTGGAAATGGAAACGCCACCATAAAAAGCCATAATGGTGATATATTGTTTCAATACAATCAAAGAGGAGATGAAAGTCCTTACCAAATTGAACATAATGAACTTTTTAAAAGCCTCAGAGGTGGAGGGTATATTAATGACGGAGAAAACGGAGCAAAAGCTACATTGACATCTATAATGGGAAGAATGGCAACATACACAGGAAAAATTATAAACTGGGAGGATGCCATGAGCGCAGATGATAATATGATTCCAAAAAATTTAAGTTGGAATTCAAATCCCCCCACCCTTCCTGATTCAAATGGACTATACAAAATACCAAGACCGGGTTCTTCATAATTTATTATTTTGAGATATTTCTTTAAATTATTGTTTTTAATACTTTTTATATTTTCTTGTAATACAAATAATGAGATTGAAAATAATCAAATTGAAATTTCATACCCATTAGATTACTTATTCAACCATGATGGAATTAACCGAAGTTATACACTATATAAGCCCAACAATCTTAAAGATGATGCACCCCTGATTTTTGTATTACATGGATATGGAAGTAACTCAAAAAATATCATGAGATATTCTCAAATGAATGATATTGCTAATAGAAATGGATTTGCAGTCTGTTATCCCCAAGGCTCCATAAATTATTATACTAGCAGTACTCACTGGAACGCAAACCTTAAAGAAATGAGTAACGTCAAAGATACCGACTTCTTATCAAAACTTGCAACTTTTTTGCAAGCTGAACATAATTTAAGCAAAGAAAATACCTTTGTTAGTGGAATGTCAAATGGAGGATTTATGAGTTATACACTCGCGTGCGAAAAATCAAATGTTTTCAGTGCAATTGCAAGTGTTACAGGAACGATGAGTGGTTATGATTGGAGAAATTGTGATCCAGAAAAACCAATTCCAATATTACAGCTTTCGGGAACTGTTGATTATGTAGTCCCGATGGATGGTTCGATGTCAAATGCTGGAGGATGGGGAGGTGCACCTAACATAAATAAAATTATTGAATACTGGTCTAGTTTGAATTCATGCGATAAAAAAGAAATTATAAGAATTGCTAATGTTAATCAAAATGATAATTCATATGTGGTCTTAGAAAAAAACTACAATGAGAACCAACATAATGAAGTATGGTTATATACTGTCTATGGGGGTGGACATACATGGCCTGGTGCTTGGGGAAATATGGATATAAGTGCTAGTGAAGAAATTTGGTCTTTTTTTGAAAAATATTTGAAGTAAATGTCAAATTTAAATAGAAGGAAATTCATAAAAACATCTTCATTAGGTGCAATAGCAACATCTACCTTAAGTATTAATTGTCAAAACAATCTTAATCAATCTAATCAAGGTAAATATCTCGGTGGATTTAAAACTAACCCCATTTCAAATATCAAAGCTGCATTCATTGGCCTCAACCGAGGAGGAACGCATTTAAGAAATTTTGCCAGTCTTAAAAATACTGAGGTTGTCGGTCTTTGTGATATATATGAATCGACGCTGAAAAGAGAATTGGAAAGGTTATATCAAATCACTGATAACTTAAAAAATCTCAAGAATTATTGGGGCTCAAAAAAAGAATGGATTAAAATGATTGATGAGGTTAAACCAGATGTTGTTTTCATTTCCACTGACTGGGAAAGTCATGCACCAATGATTAAAGAATGCATTAAAAAAGGCTGCCATGTTTTTTGTGAGGTTCCATTTTCACTTGAGCTCAATGAGCTATGGGAAATAATTAATATTTCTGAAAAATATCAGAAACACTGTATGATGCTTGAAAATGTAAATTATGGACGTGATGAATTGATGTTTTTAAACATGTGTAGAAAAGGAGTTATTGGCGAATTGTTACATGGGGAGGCTGCATATATACACGATCTTCGCTGGCAAATGGATCACGATCAGACAAGGATGGGATCTTGGAGAACAGATTTTTACAGAGAAAAGAATGGGAATATATATCCTACGCATGGTCTAGGGCCAGTTGCACAATACATGAATCTTTGTAGATCAGACGATAATTTTCATAAAATTGTTTCATATTCAAGTCCTGCACTTGGGAGAAACCAATACTCACAAGAAAATTTGAGTGAGAGCAATTCCTGGAAAAATATATCTTTTGAAAACGGTGATATTAATAGTTCAATAATTAAAACAAAAATTGGAAGGACAATATTAGTACAATGGGATGAAACAAGTCCCAGACCATATACCAGATTAAATTTAATTCAAGGTACAAGAGGAACCCTTGCAGGTTTTCCAGTAAGAGTTGCTTTAGAAAATGGTTTTGAGGATATTACAAAAGATCACCACAGCTGGATAGAAAATGAAGATTTAATGAGATTGTATGAAAAATATGATCATCCACTTTATAAAAAACTCAATAAAAAAACTGTAAGAAGTGGTCATGGAGGTATGGATGGGATCATGATGTATAGAATTGTAGAGTGTCTAAATAATGGATTGCCACTCGACCAAAATGTTTACGAAGGTTGTTTTTGGTCTGCTGTAGCTCCACTTTCAAAACAATCAATTTTGGACGATGGAAAACCACAAGAGTTTCCTGATTTTACAAGAGGAAAATGGAAAGAAACTGAGAAGTTAGGAATTGTTATATAATAAAAAAGCTCTCCTATTGGAAAGCTCTTCATTGGTCTCTACAAATTCTCTGTAAGAGAATTCACAACATTACAAATTTACAATTAATTTTTTAAAGGTTGGTTGTTTAGGTATATTTACCATCGATTCAAAAGAAAATGATAACTGTAAAAAGCTTAGATAAGTCGCACTCAACAGATGTTGTCAACATACTGATTGATTCCTTTAGTAACAACTATGACAAAGAAATTAATGAATCAATTTTTTCTAGTAATGAAGTTGATGGTATAGTTGCTATGGAGGAAGGTAATGTATTAGGTTATGCTTCTATTCATTACATCAAAAAAATTACCAGAAAGAGTGGGATAATTGAGGATGTTGTTGTTAAAGAAAATCAGAGAGGAAAAGGTATTGGTAAACTTTTGGTAAAGAATCTAATTGAAAAAGCTAAAAAGAATAATTGTGATAAAATTATTTTGAGCTCTAGTGAAAAAAATCTTAAATTTTATGAAAAATTAGGATTCCAAAAAAATGAATTTGAAATGATAATGAGAATATAATTATGTGTGGTATAGTTGGATATATTGGGGAAAAACCGACCAAAGATTTTATAATTGATGGTTTGAAAAAACTTGAATACAGGGGATATGACTCAGCTGGTGCTTTTTTATTTAATTCTAAAGGTTATTTAAGAAAATGCAAAGGAAAGGTTGTTGATTTAGAAAAGAAAATGCGTGATAATAATTTAAATTCTTGTACAATTGGTATGGGTCACACCCGATGGGCAACACATGGCATTCCCAACACTAAAAATTCACACCCACATACGTCAAACAATGGAAAAATATTTATTGTTCATAATGGAATAATTGAAAACTATGATTCCATTAAACAAATTTTGATTGGGAAGGGTTATACTTTTCAATCTGAAACTGATACTGAAGTCCTTGTTAACTTAATTGAAGAGGTAAAAAAAAGTAATCCATCATTAAAAATTGGGAAGGCCACACAAATTGCATTAAATCAAGTTGTTGGTGCTTTTGCGATTGTTGTTTTTGATAAGGATTCACCTGATGAACTTGTTGTAGCTAAGTTGGGTAGTCCCTTAGCAATTGGCTTAAAAGGAAAAGATTTTTTTGTAGGCTCTGATCCTTCTCCATTTATTAAAGAAACCAATCGTTGTCTGTATTTAAATGATTATGAGCTCGCAATATTGAGTAGAAAAAAAGGACTTATACTTCGTGATTTTAGAACTAATCGTATAAAAGATCAAAAAATTGAAAAGTTGAAGCTTCAAATTGAACAGGTAGAAAAAGGTGGTTTCAAACACTTTATGCTTAAGGAAATATTTGAACAACCAAAATGTATCAATGATTCTTTACGGGGTAGAATTTTTTCAAATCCACCAAAAATTAAGATATCTTCAGTAGAAGAATACTGGGAAAAATTTAAGAAAAGTAACAGATTGATTTTTATTTCATGTGGAACATCCTGGCACGCTAGCTTACTTGGTGAATATTACTTTGAGGAATTGGCTAGAATCCCTGTAGAAGTCGAATATGCATCAGAATTTAGATATAGAAATCCTATTATTTATAAAGATGATATTGTTATCCCTGTATCACAGTCTGGTGAGACCGCCGATACTATAGCGGCGCTTAAATTGGCTAAAGAAATGAGTGCATTTATTTATGGCATTTGTAATGTTGTTGGTTCATCAATTGCAAGAGAGACCAACTCAGGAATTTATACACACGCAGGACCCGAGATTGGAGTTGCGTCAACAAAAGCCTTTACTTGTCAAGCCGTAACCATGCTAATAATAGCAACTGAAATTGGTTATAAGCTAAAAAAAATTACAAAATCCCAATACAGTGAAATTATTGAGGGAGTTCAAAGCTTATCAGATCATGTAGAAAAAATTCTGAAAAAATCTGATAAGATTGAAGAAATCGCAAAAAACTACTCAAAATCTAAGAACTTTTTGTATCTGGGAAGAGGGTATAATTTTCCTGTAGCTTTAGAGGGTGCATTAAAGTTAAAAGAGATTTCATATATACATGCGGAAGGTTATCCTGCAGCTGAAATGAAACATGGACCTATCGCTCTCATAGATAAGAATATGCCTGTTGTTGTTGTTGCAACAAAAAAAGGTAACTACAAAAAAATTGTAAGTAACGTAATGGAAATTAAAGCAAGAGGAGGTAAAGTAATTTCTATTGTTACAGAGGGTGATAAAGAAATTAAGAAAATTTCCGATGATTTTATTGAAATTCCTGAATGCCACGAATTGATTAGTCCTATTCTCGCTAATATTCCATTACAACTTTTATCATATTACATTGCAGATTTCAAGGGATGTAGCATTGATCAGCCGAGAAACTTAGCTAAGTCTGTTACAGTGGAGTAATAATTTAAGTATGGCCTACTAAATTAATATGAAATACCTTTCAATTATAATTATTTTCGTACTTAATAGTTCTAATTTTAATGAAACTGATCGCTTTAAAATTTTAAAAAACAACAATAGTTTCAAACTTATTTCAAATTCTGGTGATCCTTTTTTTTCACTAGGTGTAACACACACTCAAGCTCTAAGCTATCCAGATCCAATGGATATATTCATTGATAAATATGAAAATGATTGGTCCAAAGCATCTAAAGACGTATATAGAAATCTTACCACGTGGGAATTTAATACAGCAGGCTATGGGGCCCCAAAAGAATTAAGAAAATTAATCCCATTTATGATGCCTGCTCAACCACTTGTTGAAAATTCATCATGGCTTGAAAAAGAAAAATTTTTATTCTCCGATATTTTTGATAACGAGGTTAAGATAGAAATATTGACTAAGATAAAGAATATGACTAGTGAAAAAGATAATCCTAACTTAATCGGATATTTTTGGACGGATATGCCAATGTGGAATTTGAAGAAATCAAAAGAAAAGTTTGGTTTTAATTGGGTAGATTATATCGAAAGTCTTCCTGAAAATTCAGCAGGTAGGATTCGTTATGATAAGTTTAAAAATGAACCATTAATTGATAGCTCTCTAACATTTGAAGAGAATTTTTTGAAACTAATTGCTAGAGAATATTATAAACTTATTGGTGAAGAAACAAAAAGGTTAGATCCTGATGCCCTTATTTTTGGTGAAAGATATGCAATGCACAGAATTCCTTTATATATTCTTGATGAAGCATTACCTTATATTGATGTCGTTTCAATTCAACCACATGATTGTAGTTTTAATAAAAAATATTTTAGAATGATACATGAGATCACAAAAAAACCAATTTTAATCTGTGATCATCAGTGTAGTTTTCCAACCGAAAAGTATCGATATACAATGTGGCAACAATTAGATAATCAAACAGATGTGGCTAAGAAACACAGTGAATATATTATTGATGCAGTTAATGAACCTTATTTAATCGGTTATCATAGATGTCAATACATTGATAGATATGAACCAATAAATAATTTATTAAAACAAGGTATGATAAAAGAAAATGGAGAGGCTTATGAGCCGCATGCAACAATTATTACAAGCACAAATAAAAAAGCAAAAGAAGTTTTTGAAAGAACACGTATATAACTTTTTTAGTTGGCTAGTTAGTGAATAAATCAATACCATAATAAATCAAAGCTCCAACAACAAAAAATCTTATAGATTTTCCGATCAACATCCATAATGAAACCTTAAAGGCATCTACCTTAAAAACACCTAATGCTAGAGCCAAAATATCTCCACCTAATGGGAGCCAAGTAAAAAATGCTGCAACACTACCCCAGCGATCTATTTTTTTTTTAAATGAATAAACTTTTTCTTTTTTTATTCTAAAAAATTTTTCAATTTTCTTCCAGTCACCTATTCTTCCAATATAATAAGTTGTTACTCCACCCAACCAATTACCCATACAAGCAATTACAATACACAATTCAAGGTTAAAGCCCTTCGCAATTAATATTCCCAGCATAACCTCGGGACTTAGTGGGACAAGAGTAGCAGTCAAAAA
The DNA here is from genome assembly GCA_902526165.1 of uncultured Bacteroidota bacterium. Lineage (GTDB taxonomy): Bacteria > Bacteroidota > Bacteroidia > Flavobacteriales > Flavobacteriaceae > Eutrophosalina. Next base: position 46,182 of record CABZKA010000009.1, on the reverse strand, counting down.
ACTAACTATAAATAAACCTAAATACCCTAATTCTACAAAATAATCCATGAAATAAATAAAAAACCCTCTTTGTAGAGGGAATATTGCGGTCTGGACGGGACTCGAACCCGCGACCCCATGCGTGACAGGCATGTATTCTAACCAAGCTGAACTACCAGACCAAAAATTATACTAAGGCATTGAGAAAATCAGCATAGACACTTTTTTGGGCAACCCCAACTTGCCTATTGACCATTTCACCATCCTTAAAAACTAAAACAGTAGGTATATTCCTTACTCCAAATTGTGCTGCAAATTGTTGACTTGAATCTACATCAACTTTACCAATGACTGCTTTATCAGCAAAATCATTGCTTAGATCCTCAATAATTGGACCGAGCATTCTACAAGGTCCACACCACTCAGCCCAAAAATCTACAAGAACTGGCTTGTCAGATTTTAAAACTATTTCTTCAAAATTTGCATCTGTTATTTCTACTGCCATAAAATTTTTTTGCCAAAAATATAAATAATTAATTATAAAACTAGTTTAATCTAAATTCTAATTTTTTTTCTTTCAAAGATTTAATTAATTCCTCAGTGATTTTAACCTTATTTTTTACAGAATATAGGTTAATATTCAATCCATTACCATTTGCCGATAAATTAAATACAATTTCTTGATCACCCTTGTGTTTTTTTACTAATTTTTTAAAATAATCAATATGATCTTCCTCAATTAATTGAGCATCTATTTTTATAGATATTTTTTTTGTATTTGAACTTAGGGTATCTTGAAGCTGCTGGAAATTTAGGAATTGGATTCTTGGATCTCCTAGTCTACCAGTATCAGCATTTTTCCATCCCTCTTTTATGTACATCTTGATATGAACAAAATTGTTTTCAACAAGAAAATGTTTAAATTTTAAATAATCTTCCCCAAAAATTCTCAACTCATATGACTCAAAATAATCTTCAATAATGAATGTTGCCCACCCTCTTCCATTCTTCGATATTTTATGTTGAACTTCCCCAATAATTCCACCAATTCTTACCTCTTTATCGATAAGTTTTCTTAAATCTTTTAAATCGTTCAAGTGAATATTGGTTAGGAATTTAAGTGTGTCCAAATAATCATCCAAAGGATGGCCTGAAATGTAAATCCCCACTACATCTTTCTCTTTTTTAAGCTGATCCAGTTTAGACCATTTATCGCACTCAGGAAAATTTGGTTCACTTATTTTTATTTCATCAGCATCAGAAAACAAACTAGTTTGTGGTGAATTTTCTCTTTGCTGGAATTTTGAACCAAACCTGATTGCCTTTTCAACAAAAGTCACACCATCTCCGTTTTCATAAAAATACTGGGCTCTGTGTGCTTTATCAACTGAATCAAAAGCGCCTGCTAAAACCAAGCTGTCAAATGCTTTTTTATTTGCTGATCTTAAATCAACTCTTTTTGCAAAATCAAAAATTGATTTGTACTTACCACTTTTCCTGCCCTCTACAATAGCCTTAACAGCACCTTGTCCCACTCCTTTGACAGCACCCATTCCAAAACGAATTGAATTATTTTCGTTAACGTTAAATTTAAAAATTGACTCATTAATATCTGGACCAAGAACATCAATTGACATGTATTTACACTCCTCCATAAAAAAACTAACTTGTTTTATATCATTCATGTTATTTGATAAAACAGCAGCCATATATTCTGAGGGATAGTGTGCTTTTAAATATGCTGTCTGATATGCAATTAAGGCATAACAAGTAGAATGTGATTTATTAAATGCGTAGGATGCGAATGCTTCCCAGTCTTTCCATATTTTTTCTAATATTTCAGAGTCATATCCATTTGATTTGCCACCCTTAATAAATTTTGGTTTTAATTTTTCTAGTAATGAAAATATTTTTTTCCCCATAGCCTTTCTTAATGTATCGGCATCACCCTTTGAAAAATTAGCTAGCTTTTGAGAAAGTTGCATTACTTGCTCTTGATAAACTGTAATACCATAAGTTTCTTTAAGAAACTCTTCCATTTCAGGTATATCATATTTTATTTTCTCTGTTCCATTTTTTCGACGAACAAATGATGGGATGTATTCGAGAGGTCCTGGTCTATACAAAGCATTCATTGCAATTAAGTCCTCAAATACAGTGGGTTTTAAATCTCTTAAATATTTTTGCATTCCAAGACTTTCATATTGAAAAATCCCAACTGTATCTCCTTTTTGAAATAACTCATATGTTTTTAGGTCATCCAAAGAAATGTTATCAATATCGATATCCTTTTTGTGTCTGTATTTTATTAATTTGATTGTGTCTTTTATCAGAGTCAAAGTTTTTAGCCCAAGAAAATCCATTTTTAAAAGCCCAGCATTTTCAACTACTGAATTATCATATTGTGTTACAACTAAATCTGAGTCTTTGGCGGTTGCAATTGGGACAAATTTTGTTATCTCGTCAGGTGTGATTATTACTCCACATGCATGAACACCAACATTTCTAAGACTGCCCTCCAACACTCTTGCTTGATTAATTGTTTCAGACTGAAGATTATCTCCGTCAGCAATATTTTTTAATTCAACTGCATTTGAAAAATCATCTGATCTCATCGATGAACTCAATTTCTTTTTATCAGATTCGAATATATCAGAAAGCTTGGTCATGTTTGGAACTAACTTTGCCAAATAATCTGCGTCAGAGAGTGATAAGTCCAAAACTCGGGCTGTATCTCGTATTGAAGATTTTGCAGCCATTTTTCCATATGTAACAATTTGTGCAACTTGATTAGATCCATACTTTTCAATAACATAATCAATAACTTTCCCCCTGCCATCATCGTCAAAATCAATATCTATATCAGGCATACTTACTCTGTCAGGATTTAAGAATCTTTCAAAAAGTAAATCATATTTTATGGGATCAACTTTAGTTATTCCAAGGCAATAGGCTACTATTGATCCTGCAACTGAGCCTCTTCCAGGACCGACCGAAACTCCCATTTCCTTTGCTGCATTGATTAAGTCTTGAACAATCAAAAAATAGCCTGGATAACCAGAGTTTTTGATAACTCCCAATTCAAAATCTATTTTTTCTTTAAGATCATTATTTATATTTTCATATTTTTCATCTGCACCCTTATATGTTAAATGTTTTAAATATTCATTTTCAATATCATTTGATTTTGGTTCAAAATTATCAGGAATTGAAAACTTGGGTAGTAAAACCTCTCTGCTTAAATCATAAAACTCAACCTTATCAACTAACTCAGAAATATTATTTATTGCGTCAGGATAGTTTTCAAAGATTTTGGACATTTCTTCTTTTGTCTTGAAATAGTATTCCTGATTTTTAAGACCATATCTAAAACCTCTACCTCGACCTATTGGTGTTGACTGTTGTTGTCCATCTTTTACACAAAGTAAAATATCATGAGCATTAGCATCCTCTTTACAAATATATTTAGTGTTGTTCGTGGCAATTAGTTTAACACCGTGAATTTTTGAGAATTTTGAAAGTTGTGCATTAATTATTTCATTTTCCTCTTCCCCGTGATTATTCATTTCTAAATAAAAATCATTTGAAAAATTTTCTTTCCACCAAAGACATGCATCTGAAGCTTGTTTTTCTCCAACATTAATTATTTTATTTGATATTTCACCATATTTAGAGCCTGAAAGAACAATCAATCCATCTCTATATTTTTTTACTAAATCTTTATCAATTCTTGGCACATAATAAAACCCCTCAGTGTATCCAATCGAACACATTTTCATGAGGTTTTCATAACCCACCTTGTTTTTTGCTAGGAAAACAATTTGATAACCATCATCCCTGTAAGATTTATCCAATCTGTTCTCGCAAACATTTAATTCACATCCAAGTATTGGTTTGATTTTTTCATTTTGATTATTTAAACCATCATTGTAGTTTTTTACAGCTCTATAAAAATGAAAACACCCCATCATATTGGCTTTATCTGTTAGTGCTACAGCACTCATTTTTTGTTCAGAGGTCTTTTTTACTAGATCAGATATCTTTGTTGTTGATTGTAAAATAGAAAATTGAGAATTATTATGAAGATGCACATAGTCAGATTTAAAATCATTATGACCTGAGTCTTTATTTGTTTCCTGTTCAGTGTAGTTCAGATGTTTTAGTTTTTTTGACTCTTCTTTTAAGTTTGTATGAACAATCCCAAAATTTGAAACTTGCCCTGAAAATTTTTCTGAAACTTTTTGATATATAACATCATGTTCATCTATCAAACTATTATCAAATAATTTTTGACGAATTAGCTCGAAAAATACCATCGCATTAGCTTCTACATCTGCCGACGCATTGTGTGCATTCTCAAAATGATTGTTAAAGAGATTTTCATAAAGTTCAACAAGTGTTGGAAACTTAAATTTACCAGATTTACCACCAGATAATTTGCAAACATTTGCCGTATTTTCTGTACAAGTATCTAAAACTTTTTTATTTAGCAGTTGATTTTCAATATCAAGTCTGTAAAGCTCAGATGATACAACATTAATGTCAAACTTTAAATTGTGTCCAACTATATAACTCGCAGATGAAAGATCCTTTAAAAATTCGCTAAAAACAGTTTGAATTTTTTCTCCCATTTGAGTTGCCAACAGCGTTGAAATTCCATGAACCTTTTCAGACTCGAACGGAATATCAAAATCAACTGGTTTTATGACGTAGGTTTTATTAGATACTAAACCTCCATCCTCATCGTGAAGCTGCCATGCTAGCTGTACTACTCTTGGCCAATTGTTTAAATCACTGATAGGGGCGTCCCACCTTTTAGGCAATCCTGTTGTTTCAGTATCAAAAATTAAAAACATATATCCTTTAAATTTAGTTATCTTTTTATTCAATTCAGGTTTAAAAAAAAATTAATTATTCTTGATTTTTTGACAAATTCTATTATTTTTGCTTCCCATTAATAAAATCGGTTTCGAACCCTAAAATTTAATATTATGTCAGTAAGAATAAGACTTCAAAGGCACGGTAAAAAAGGTAAACCCTTTTACTGGATTGTCGTAGCCGACCAAAGATCAAAAAGAGACGGAAAATACCTTGAAAAATTAGGAACTTTTGACCCAAACTTTAACCCTCCAATTGTTGATTTAAATATAGATGCATCTGTAAATTGGATTCAACTTGGCGCTCAACCCTCAGATACAGCAAAATCTATAATGTCTAAAGAAGGTGTACTGTTGAAAAATCATCTGTTAAATGGTGTTAAAAAAGGTGCCCTATCTCAAGAAGATGCTGACAAAAAGTTTGAGGATTGGATTAATGATAGAAACAAAAAAACAGACGATAGGCTTTCTCAAATTCAAAAAGATCTTTCCGAGAAGAAGAAAAAAGAATTGGCTCTTGAAAAAGAAGCTAGTGAAAAAAGAAAATTAGCTACTATTGCTGCCGCCGAGGAAGCTGCTGCCGCTGAGGAAGCTGCTGCCGCTGAAGAAGCTCCTGCCGCTGAAGAAGCTCCTGCTGAAGAACCCGTTGCTGATGATGCTCCTGCTGAAGAACCCGCTACAGAAGAAGCTCCTGCTGAAGAAGCTCCTGCTGAAGAACCCGCTACTGATGATGCTCCTGCTGAAGAACCAGCTACTGAAGAAGCTCCTGCTGATGAAACCCCTGGTGAGGAAGAGTCAGGTTCTGAAATAGATGAAGAAAAAAAAGATTAGTTTCTAATGGAAATTGACGAGTTAGTTTTTTTTGGAACTATCTCCAAACCATTTAGTTTTGGTGGTCAACTGATTGTTTACTCTGATTTTGATATCATTAAATCTAAGACAGTCTTTATAAAAATTGAGGACAGTTATATACCCTTCAAGCTTAAAAACTCTACCCCCTACAAAAATAAACTTTTTAAGTTCAGTCTTTTTAATATTGATGATGAAAATAAGGCAAAAAGTCTTGTAAAGAAAGAGGTTTATATAAAAAAAGATGAGTTAGAAAAAAATGATAATGATTTAGATTTTTTGGTAAGCTTTAATCTATACAACAAAAAAACATTCGTTGGACCAATAATTGCAACAGTAAAAAAAGTTGGACAAGATTTAATTGTTGTTGACTATAACAATAAGAATATTTTAATTCCATTTGCTAAAGATTTAATTTCTGATATTGATAAAAAAAAACAAATTTTAATTATGAACCTCCCAACTGGACTACTTGAAATCTAATGGACAAGACAAGAGTTAATAAGTTTTTAAGTCAATCAGGATTCTGTTCACGAAGAGAGGCTGATAAGTTAATAATAGAGGGCAGAGTTACTGTAAATAATAATTTAATAGACCCAGGATATAAAGTTAAAGAAGAAGATATTGTTAAAGTTGATGGTGAGATTATAAAAAATAAAATTAAAAATTTCACCTACATGGCATTTAATAAACCCAAAGGAATTGTGTGTACAACTGATACTGAAAGAGAAGAAAAAAACATAATCGATTTTATTAATTATAAGAAAAGGATTTTCCCGATTGGAAGATTAGATAAGCTAAGTGAAGGTTTAATTTTTTTAACTGATGATGGAGATATTGTTAATAGAATTTTAAGATCCAGAAATAACCATGAAAAAGAGTATTTGGTAACAACAGATAAAAAAATCACCAAACCTGTTCTAAAAAAATTAGAAAATGGTGTTCCAATTTTAAATACTACCACAAGAAAATGTCAGACAAAATATGTTAATGAATATCAATTTAAAATAATTCTAACGCAGGGACTAAATAGACAAATTAGAAGAATGTGTGAATATTTTGACTACAAGGTAAAGAAACTCGAGAGAGTTCGAATAATAAATATAAATTTAGACATTCCGAGAGGAAAGTGGAGATATCTAAAAAACGATGAAGTTAAATATTTAAAAAATCTATAAATTGAAAAATATAAAATTCCTTTTTTTATTTGTTCTTTTTAGCAATCATGTTTTTTCACAAGAAAGAATAATCATTAGTGATACGATTAAGTTAGATGAAATTGTTGTCGGACCTATTAATAGATTTTTAGGAAATAAAGAGCTGGTTTATCCAGTAACAAACCTAAAGTTTAAAAAATTTCAAACCCTAACACAGCAAATTAATATTAGTGAATATCTTGAGTCTGTTCCTGGACTTTTCATAATGAATAATAATAACTTTGCCCAGGATGCAAGAATATCAATTAGAGGTTTTGGTACTAGGGCAAACTTTGGAATTAGGGGTATTAAGATTTTTGTAGATGGAATTCCAGAAACCTCACCGGATGGCCAATCTCAAATCGATAATATTAACTTAGAAATAGTTGATAGAATTTCGATTTACAGGGGGAATAATTCCTCATTTTTTGGAAGTTCTGCTGGTGGAGTTATTTCAATCACAACATTGGATGATTTTGAAAAAAATTTTGTGAATCTTGGTGTCTCATTAGGGTCATTTTCAACGAGCAAAATTCAGACAACTGTGGGGATAAGAAATGAAAATGAAAAAATGATTTTCTTTATTTCAAATACTAATTCTGATGGATATAGAGTTCACAGTGGGTATAATAACCTAAATGCAAATTTTAAATATTTGGCGAAACTTGGTGGTAAAAATAAATTACAAATCATAGCGAATATCCTTGACAGCCCAGACGCTATGGATCCAGGCGGTCTAAACATAGTGGAATTAGAATCAGACAGAAGACAAGCAAGGGCTCGAAATTTAGAATATGATGCAAGAGAGAGTGTCAGACAATTTAAATTAGGACTCAATTTAAAAAGCGCTTTTAGTAATTTTAAATTAACGAACTCTATTTATTATAACAGAAGACTTTTTGATGGAAAACTTCCGTTCAGAAATGGAGGAATTATAGACTTAGATAAATCGTTCTGGGGGTATAAACTTAATTTTGAATCTGAAAATTTTATGAACTACAATTTGGGTTTTTCATACAATAATCAAAATGATCACAGAAAGAGATTTATCAATGATTTAGGTATAAAATCAGAGATGGTAATGAACCAATTTGAAAAATATGATAATATTGGACTTTATTTTTTTGGATCAAAAAATATTGGAAAACTTGCATTGTCAGCTGGAATTAGATACGACGATAATACTATTACTATGGATAATATATTGATAAATTCGGAAAAAATTTCACAAAAGATCAAATCGGTAAACCCTTCATTTAATTTCAATTATACATTTAAAAATTTTGGTTTTTTTTCAAATATTTCAACTGGATATGAAACACCAACTCTTAATGAGTTATCTGCTACAATTGATCAATCAGGATTTAATAGTGATTTAAATTCTGTTAAATCTAAATCTTTTGAAATTGGAATTTCTAATTATCAAAAACTAACGAGGTTAAAATACAACCTGAGATTTTTCAATATTTTGACTGAAAATGAAATTTTACCTTTTGAATCAACCACCGGTCAAGTTTTATACCAAAATGCCGGAAAAACAACAAAAAAAGGAGCTGAATTAGAATTAAATGCCCAATTAAATTCAAATTTTGTAATTGACTATTCATTAACTATGGGCGGTTACAAATTTGAAAATTTTTCAAACGGAGAAATTGACTACTCAAAAAATAATATCGCTGGAATTCCTAATAGTTTTCATAAACTAAGTCTAAATTACACTAATGATAAAGGCATGAATCTGGTGATTAGTTGGAAGAGGGTTGGAAAAATTTACGCTAATAATTCTAATACATCATCAGTAACTGGATACAACTTGGTAAACTTTAATTTTTCTAAGAAAGTATTTTTATTTGGATTAGATGTTACACCATTTTTGGCAATTGGAAATTTACTAAATGAAAAATATATTGACAATATCAGGATAAATGCATTTGGATCAAGGTTTTACGAAGGAGCTCCCAAAATTAATTTTGTTTCCGGAATAAAATTCAATCTGTGAAAAAAAAGGTAATTATTATTGGAGGGGGAATTAATGGTTTAACAGCTGCTAATTATTTACAAAAGCGAAACTTTAATGTACATATTTTAGAAAAAAACAATCATATTGGTGGAGCTTGTGTAAAGGATACAGCTGTAATAGGAAAAAATGTTTTTAATTATCCAAAAGGTGCAACAGTATTAGGAATGATGCAAAAGTTCATATTTGAAGAAACTCATTTATCAAAATTTGTAGAAACTTATTATCCTAAGAGTCCTAAATTGGTTTATTTTCAAGATGATTTAGAGCCGACTAGAATTTTTCAAAATATTGATTCTTTACAAAATGAATTGAAAAATAAATGGAATGAAAAAGGAGATGTAGCAGGTTTTAGAAATGACGAAAATAAAGTAATCCACTATTTGCAAAACATCTATAAAAAAAGTACAATTCCAAGTATTTCAGATGCTGAAAATACACTCGGAAAAAAAACTACAGAATTATGGATTAAGGGCTCCGCATATGACTTGTTAAACCATTATTTTACATCTGAAAAAACAAAATTATACATGGGGATGACTGTTACTGAAAGTGGTCCTGCATCGATTTTTCAAAAGGGTACTGCATTCACAATACCATTGATGGATTCAGGTTCGATTTTTAATGGTTATTGGGGGTTTGTAAAAAATGGAATATGGGAAATCACTGAAAATTTAGAAAAAATCAATATATCACTAGGTGTAAAAATTGACTGCTCAGTATCAATCAAAAAAATTAATAGTAAATCCCAAAAAATACATCTCGAAAACAAAAAATTAGATTATGATTACCTGTTGTTTGCGACTGATCCATTGACTCCATCTATATTGCTCCAAGACAGCAAGAAAGTTCAAACTATTAACAACAAAGAGTTTGTTGGGACAAGCGGTAAGGTGACTGCTTTTTTTAAAAATCCCGTGATTTGGAAATATCCAATTAATGATAACTCATTAGACACATCGTTTAGATTTATTTTTTCAAATTCAAATCTTGATGAATTTGAAAAATCAAGTCAAATTGTATACAAAAATTGCAAAGATTACGAACCTGGTTACATCCAAATTTATCCTGAGGGTTCTGCACAAAGGAAAATGGGAAATGATGAAGGAATTGAAAAACTGATTCTTTTTTCAAAAAACTTTTCATTCAATAAAGAATCCAAAGATCTGATTGAATGTAAAGAAGATATTTTAAATCTTCTTTCAAAATATATAGTGAATATTGGTGACTTAATTGAGACAAAATTTTTGACACCATTAGACCTAAAAAAATCATTTTATTTTCCGAAGGGTAATATTGATCATATGACTCTTAGTGGTGATCAAAACTTTAATAAAAGAACATTCTCAAATTGTCCAGGAGAAAGCTTTTTTAGGTATTTTGATTTCAATAATATTTACTACTGCGGAGCTGGATCATTTCCTTGTGGGAGTGTAGCTGGAACACCAGGTTATATGTGTGCAAAGCACATAATTAATTTTAACTAAATACTTTCAAGAAATTATTTCTTTTGGTATAGATTTTGTTTATTTTAGACCATGGAATTAAAAATGCCTGGTACTGACCTTCATGCTGAACTTTTAAAGACCAAAACAAAGTCAGCAGCAAAACTGAATATTGATATTAATTTAAGCTTAGATTTTAAGCTTGATAAAATTAATTCTGACAGAATATTTCATATTTCTGATATAAAAAAAATATGTATTGACTACAGATTAAGATTTCTAGATTTTAACTTATTTAAGGGTCATGTTCCAGATGAAGCATATAAAAATTTAAAGGTTTTTTACTCAAACCATAAAGAAATTAAAAGAGAAATCAAAATGATGGCACCATCAAGTCTATTCCAACTTGAAAACTATGATGATCCTTTAATGTTCACATCACTAGGCAATGATTATTTTTATTTGATACACAAATGGGGTAACGATCTAAGTTTTTTCAGAAAAATAATGATGTGGCCTTTCAAAAGTCTCTACAACATCATAATATTCATGTGTATAATTTCCTTATTTCTTACACTAATAATACCTAAGGATTTATTCCAATACGAAAATAATCCAGGTGCAGAATTTTTCATCACTTATCTCTTTATTTTAAAATCTGTTATTGCAATTTTTATTTACTATGGTTTTGCCCTTGGAAAAAATTTCAATGAATATATTTGGAACAGAAAATTTTATAATTAAAATTTAAGACTACGATTTTTGTAATTACTTTTGCGAAATAACCTTAGCAAATGTCCAGAATAATCTTTTGTGTATTTATTTTATTAATTGCATGTTCTGAAACTTCTGTTCAAAAATCACAAAACAAACCTAACATATTATTGTTATACATTGATGATTTGCGTCCAGAACTTTTTTCATATGGATATTCAAAAATTAAATCTCCAAATATCAATCTGTTAGCTGAAAAAGGCATACAATTTAATAACGCATATTGCAATGTGCCTGTTTGTGGTGCATCTAGAGCAAGTATGCTCACTGGAATGTTACCAACAAAAAATAGATTTTTAGACTATAATACGTTTGTTGAAAAAGAAACACCTGGAGCAGTTACGATTCCTCAACTTTTTAAAAAAAATGGATACACAACAATTTCTAATGGAAAAATATATCATCATTTAGATGATAGAATGGAAGACTGGGATGAGGTCTGGAGGCCATATGCATTCGATGAGAATGATAATAATCTAGCACCAACAGACTATTGGCAATCACTTTGGAAAGATTACAAAAACCCAGTAAATGCATCCATCTATAAAAAAACAGACAAGGGACCTGCTTACGAAAAACCTGATGTGTCCGATTCAACTTATATAGACGGTTTAATGACTGAAAAGGTAATCAGAGATATTAAAAGATTAAAAAAAGAAAATAAACCTTTTTTTCTAACCGCTGGATTCATAAATCCACACTTACCCTTCAATGCTCCAAAAAAATATTGGGACCAATATCAAAGAAATGAAATTAAGCAACCACAAAATTACAATCAGATTCCTATTGATGCTCCAAAAATGAGTATTAGTAATTCAGGTGAACTCAAAAGTTACAATGGTATTCCAAAAAATGGTCCAGTTTCTGACAGTTTAGCAATTAGTTTAATTCATGGATACTACGCAACGATTTCCTATACCGATGCTTTAATTGGCAAAATCTTGGTCACATTGGAAGATGAAGGTCTAGATAAAAATACGATTATAATATTTGTTTCTGATCATGGCTACATGTTACAAGAACATACTCAATGGGCTAAGTTTACAAGTTATAATACAGCTACACAGGTTCCATTAATAATATATGATCCTTTAACAAATACAAAAGGGACTACAAATGCACTGGTCTCACTAGTTGATGTATATCCGACTTTGGTGGAACTTTGTAAACTAGAGCCGCCAAAAAATCAATTAGATGGAGAAAGTTTAGTTGGAATTTTTAACAATCTTGATTCAAAGGGAAAAGAGCATGTTTTCATTAAAAGAAAAAATGGATTTACATTAAAAACAAGACAATATTCTTACACTGAATTTATAAATGCAAAAAATAATAAAACTATAGACAAAATGTTGTACGACCATAGATCAAATAAAACTGAAAATAGAAACGTTGCTGAAAAAGAAGAATTCGGTAAAATTGTTTTGGAACTTAGTAATATTCTTCACTTAAAATTCAAAGAAAATATCCAAGGTAAATAAAAAAAGGGAAAAGCCTATAAGGCCCTTCCCTTTAAGTACTCGGGGCGGGACTTGAACCCGCACGAACATTACTGCTCATTGGATTTTAAGTCCAACGTGTCTACCAATTCCACCACCCGAGCAATGGAGCGAAAGACGGGATTTGAACCCGCGACCCTCACCTTGGCAAGGTGATGCTCTACCCCTGAGCTACTTTCGCAAATAGTGGATAGCAAATGTAAAATAAAAAAATAAACTCAAGTATCATCTTTATTAATTTTTTGTTTTAGTTCACTGAGCTTAACCAATGCTTCAATTGGGGTCATATTGTCCATATCTATTGATTCTAACTCACCCTTTAAGTTTTGGTAAGCTTCATTTTCTAAACTAAAAAAACTTAGTTGTAAATCGGAGTTTTCTTCAATGTCGAACTTATTTTTTTCATTATGTGATTTTTCTAACTTTTTTAGAATTTGTTTTGAAATATTTATGATTTTATCAGGCATTCCAGCCATTTTTGCTACATGAATTCCAAAACTGTGTGCACTCCCCCCGGGAATGAGTTTTCTTAAGAATATTACATCTTTATTAATCTCCTTTACTTGTACGTTGTAATTTCTGATCCTTTTAAATTTATCTGCCATCATATTTAGTTCATGATAATGGGTAGCAAAGAGAGTTTTGGGTTTTTTAATATTTTCATGTAAAAAATGTGTAATTCCCCAAGCAATTGAAATTCCATCGTATGTACTTGTTCCTCTACCTATTTCGTCTAATATTACCAAACTTTTATCACTAATATTATTTACTATGGAAGCAGATTCTAACATTTCTACCATAAATGTTGATTCACCTTGAGAAATATTATCACTTGCACCAACTCTTGTGAAAATTCGATCAAAAAAGCCCATTTCGAGTTCTGTTGCTGGAACAAAAGATCCTATCTGTGCAAGAATTGCTATCAATGCAACTTGACGTAATATTGCTGATTTTCCAGACATGTTTGGACCTGTGATCATTAAGATTTGATGATCTTGATCATTTAACTCAATATCATTTGGAATATAATGCTTGCCATCATCCAATGTATGCTCAATAACAGGGTGTCGTGAATTTTTTACATAAAATTTACTTTTATTATTAATATTTGGTTTGACATAGCTTAACTCATCAGCACATTGGGAAAATGACAATAAACAATCCAGGTATGCAATACATGATGCATTTTTCTGAATTATATCAATTTTATTTTGAATTTTTCTAATGAGATTATTAAACTCCATAAATTCAATTTCAAGAATTTTCTCCTCTGCATTCAAAATTTTATTCTCATGGATTTTCAACTCATCTGTAATATATCGTTCAGCGCTTACTAAGGTTTGCTTTCTAATCCACTCATTGGGAACCTTATCTTTGTGTGAATTTGTTACTTCTAAATAAAAACCAAAAACATTATTAAAACTTATTTTGAGGGATGATATTCCTGTATTTTTAATTTCTCTCTTTAATATCTCATTCAATATATTTTTGTTGTTGTTTAAAATATCTCTAGTGTTATCTAATTCTTGGTTTATTCCACGATTAATTACACCACCTTTATTTAATAACGATGGAGCTTGAGGATTTAGATAATTATCTAAAATTTTAGTGATACTTGAAACTCTTATTAACTTTTTTTCAACTGATATTATATATTTATTTCTAGATCCTTTTAAAATGCTCTTTATATTATCTATACTCTTGAGTGAATTTGATAAAGAAATTAATTCACGAGGGTTGGTTTTAAAATTGATAATTTTAGATACGATTCTTTCAATATCGTAAATGGATTTGAACTTACTAATAAAATCATCATTATTAATATAATTTTTCTTTAACTCTTCAACAATACTATATCTTTTATTTATTTGTTTTATATCAACAGAGGGAAAACACAACCATCTTCTCAAAAGTCTAGAACCCATTGCTGATTTTGTTCTATCAATAATTTCTAGTAAACTTTTGCCACCTTCATTTTTACTCTGTAAAATTTCCAAGTTTGAAATTGTAAATCTATCCATCATCAAAGATGAAGTGATATTAATTTCAGTTAACTTATTAATGTGAGATAATTTTTTTTGATGGGAGTCTTTCAAATAAAATAAAATCATAGAAGCTGATATTAAACCAATGTTGTTTTTTTGAATACCAAATCCTTTTACAGACTTTACATTAAAATGATCATAAATATTTTTTAAAGCAGTATTGAAATTTAGCATCCAATCATCAACATAAAAGAAATAAGATCTATCAACATAGTCATCGCTAAAAAATTTTAAATCATTTTTAGAAATTAGTATTTCTTTTGGATCAAAGTTTTTTATTAAACTTAAAATATAATTTAATGAACCCTGACTCAAAAAAAAGTCTCCGGTTGACACATCTAGCAATGATAATCCAATCTGATCTCCAACAACATTTACAGCACCAAGAAAATTATTCTTTTTTGAGGTTAAGATTTCGTCATTTAATGAAACACCAGGTGTTATAAGATCTGTAACTCCTCTTTTTACAATTTTTTTTGTCAATTTTGGGTTTTCCAACTGTTCGCATATGGCGACCCTGTGACCAGCCTTTACTAATTTGTGCAGGTAAGTGTCTAGGGAATGGTATGGAAAGCCTGCAAGTTTTGTTTCCTTATTTACACCAGATCCTCTTTTGGTCAATACAATTCCGAGTACTTGTGACGCGGTTACAGCATCTTCATGAAATGTTTCGTAAAAATCCCCAACACGAAAAAGCAAAATTGACTTAGGATATTTTGATTTAATATCGTTGTATTGCTTCATTAAAGGAGTTTCTTTTTTCATATTTTACATTAATTAAAATAATTATTTATAAGTTTATTTTACGGATTATTAAATGAAAAAATTAAAAAACTCTGAATTAAACAGAATTGATGTTACGTCCTTTAAATCTATTAAAAAAACTCCATTAATTGTTATTTTAGATAATATTAGAAGTCTTAATAATATTGGATCAATTTTTAGAACGTGTGATGCATTTCTGGTTTCAAAAATTTACTTGTGTGGGATTACAGCTCAACCACCAAATAGAAAAATTAATAAAACAGCACTAGGCTCAACTGAAAGTGTTGAATGGGAGTATTTTAAATCAACAAAAAAAATAATAGAAAAATTAAAATCTAAGGGTGTTAAAATTTGGTCTATTGAGCAAGTTGAAAATGCAAAAAAACTTCACGAAATTGAAGAAATAGATAAAGGGATTGAACATGCTGTTGTTTTTGGAAATGAAATAAAGGGAGTAAGTCAAGAAATAATAGATATTTCAAATAATACTATTGAGATTGACCAGTATGGTACCAAGCATTCTCTTAATGTTACAGTGGCTGCTGGGATTGTGGTTTGGAAATTTTACAATTCTTTGAATTAAAACTCCATTTTTTTGATTGATTGGTTTTTCTTAATCTTAAGCAAAAAATCTGAAACTAATATTCCAGTTTCAGGGTCCCTTAACGTACCATTAATTTCAAGCAAAGGAATTAGCACAAAATCTCTAATACTATATCTCGGGTGGGGAATGACTAATTTTTTTTTGTTAACTATTTGATCACCAAAAAAAATTATATCAATATCAATAATTCTTGATTCATATTTATTTGACAACCTATTTCTTCTCCCCATTTCTTTTTCAATATTTAATATCTCCCTCAAAACATTTTCAACTACCAAAATAGTTGATACTTCAATACAGCAATTAAAAAAAAAGGCTCCTTTAAAACCAACTGCTGGATTTTTATATATGCTAGAAATTTTCTCAACATTTCCTAAATTTTTATTAATTCTGGAAATACAGTTTATTAGATTAAATTTTCGGTTACCAACATTTGTTCCAATTGAAAAATAAATTGTTGATTTTGTCAAAATATTGAACTTAAAGATTAATTTTATTTGAGTAAAAATAATGGATTACACCGATATTAAAAAAGTTGAATTTGCGAAAAAGATATATTTATATCTAGGGGCAATTTTTATTACCTCACTGGTCGTTTCAAATCTAATCTTTCAGAAATTTTTCTTTTGGCATCCATTTGAATTGGAAATTTTTGGATTTAAATTATTCGAACTTTCAGTTGGTATTTTACCCTACCCAATAACTTTTTTAGTAACTGATCTTATTTCTGAAATTTATGGAAAGAGAAAAGCTAATGAAGTAGTTATTGCTGGGATTTTTGCTTCCTTTTTTTCTTTATCAATTATATATATTGCAAATGAGGTTCCAGCAATTGATGCTTCACCTGTTAATAACGAAACTTTTACACAAGTATTTTATTTATCAGGTGTTGCTGTTTTGTCATCAATGTTGGCTTATTTATTTGCACAATTTATTGACATAAGAATCTACCATTTTTGGAAAAAGAAAACCAAAGGAAGATTACTGTGGTTAAGAAATAACTTTTCAACCTTTACATCTCAATTTATTGATTCCTTCACTGTAATTTTTTTACTATGTTCATTTGAGGCTCTTCCTTGGGACTCGTTCATAGGGCTTCTTCTCTCAGCCTTTATTTTTAAAGTTCTGGTAGCCCTATTTGATACACCATTATTATATTTAGGTGTGTACTTATTTAGAAAAAAGTTTGATCTAAAAATTAATGAGGAAATTCAAATTTAATCAACCTCTATACTTACTTTAACTCCTTCATTGGAACGAATATTGAATACAGTATCATCTTCAAAAATCAAGTACTGACCCTTAATTCCAATAATCTTTCCTGTATATTTTTTGGACTTAACAAGGTTTAGACTTTTAGGTTTTTGAGGTGATTTAAAAAGTGGATATTTAATTTCGCTAGTATTACTTTCAGCAGAAATATATTTAAGCACTTCATTTGGGAGAAATCTTAAACATTCCGTTTTTTCAAACTCAAGATCAATATCAGTTCTATTTGTTTTAAGCATTTCTCTCCAATTGGTTTTATCATTATATTTCTCTTTTAACTTAATTTCGCTAATACCGGCTAAATACCTATTGGGTACCTCAATAATTTCGATGGCTTTTATTGCACCTTGATCAATCCATCTAGTTGGAACTTGAGATTTTCTTGTCACTCCCACTTTTACACCACTTGTGTATGCTAAATACAAAACATGGGGTTGTAGTTGTACTTGTTTTTCATATTCAAGGTCTCTTTCCTCTAGATCCAAATGTGCTTTGCTCAATTCTGGCCGAATTACCCATTCAGCCGTACTGGGTAGTTCAAAAAAACACTTTTTACAATTACCCTGTCTGTAAATTTCATCACTAGAGTCACAATTTAAGCAACTATAACCATCAAACTCTATGGTAATATTTTTATCAAAAAGAGGATTAAAAAAAATAAAGTCATTTTCCATACCTAAATAGTATTTTACTTCACTATCATTCTCAGTAATCATTTTTTTTAAAACACCATTGAACATTTTTATATTAATTTTATAATAAGTATAAATATAATGCCATTTTCATTCATAAATACCGTTGCATCGTGGATGTTGAAAAAAAGAATACATCAAATTGAACTATTTGAAAAGTATCCTTTAAATGTTCAAAATGAGGAGTTAAAAAAACTAATTCAAATTTCAAAAAACACTGAATTTGGTAAACAATATGAATTTTCATCAATAGATAACTATGAAACCTTTGCAAGTAGGGTTCCAAGTTTCACATACGAACAATATTTTCCAATCATTAATAAGACTATTAATGGTAATCAAAATATATTTTGGCCAGAAAAGATAAAATGGTTTGCTCAATCCAGTGGTACAACTAATTCAAAAAGTAAATTTATTCCTGTAAGTAATACATCTTTAGATGATTGTCATTTTAAAGGAGGAAAAGACATGCTGTGTCTTTATTTAAATAACAACGAAAATTCAAACATGTTCTTGGGCAAATCTCTAAGATTGGGGGGAAGTAGAAAAATATACGAGAATAATGATCACTACTTTGGAGATCTATCTGCAATTCTTATCGATAATTTACCTGCTTGGGCTGAGTTGATAAGTACACCTAATAATGAAATTTCATTGATGGAAAAGTGGGATGAAAAAATTGAAGCTATAATTAGAGGAACTCTGCAAGAGGATGTTCGAAGCATAGCAGGTGTACCCTCATGGATGTTAACTTTGATGAATAAGCTTTTAGAAACATCAGGAAAAAAATATATAGACGAAATATGGAAAAATTTGGAGGTTTATTTTCACGGTGGAGTTAGCTTTAAGCCTTATAGAACTGAATTCAAAAATATAATTTCTAACAAACAGTTTAAATACTATGAGGTCTACAATGCAAGTGAAGGTTTCTTTGCAATTCAAGATCAGAATGATAGTGATGAATTACTATTAATGTTGGATTATGGAATTTTTTATGAGTTCATAGAAATAAATAATTCAACTAAATCAGAAAAAATTATTGATCTATCTATGGTAGAAGTTGGCGTAAACTATGCTTTGATAATTACCACAAATTCAGGGTTGTGGAGGTATAAAATTGGTGATACAATAATATTTACAAATTTAAAACCGTTCAGAATTAAAATCTCTGGCAGAACCAAACACTTTATTAATACTTTTGGTGAAGAAGTCATTATTGAAAATGTTGAAAAATCATTAGAAATTGCTTTGAAAAAATATAATTGCTCAATAAAAGACTTCACAATAGCACCACTTTTCATGAAAAATGGTAAAAAAGGTAAACACGAATGGATGATAGAATTTGTAAATGAACCTAGCAACATTAACGAATTTATGAGAGAAATTGATTTACAAATACAAAATAATAATTCAGACTATAAAGCAAAAAGGTTTAAAAATATAACACTAGACAAACCATCAATAATAAAAGCAAGAAAAAACTTATTTTATGATTGGCTAAAAAAGAAAAAGAAATTAGGTGGACAAAATAAAATTCCCAGGTTACTTAACGACAGAAGTTTTATTAGTGAACTAATTAAAATGAATTAACTAGCTTTTTTTATGGACGAGAACTGAGAATCAGAAAGCTTAGAATCAACGTAATTTTTATCAATTGTTATTTTTTTAATTCCTGAACCAGGTGATTCAAACATATAATCAACAAGTATAGATTCACAAATAGATCTTAAACCTCTTGCTCCCAACTTATATTCTAGAGCCTTGTTTACAATAAAGTCAAGAGCATCCGACTTAAATAAAATATCAATATCATCGTATTTAAATAACTTGACATATTGCTTGGTTAATGCATTTTTTGGTTCAACCAAAATTCTTCTCAAAGTATCAAAGTTTAAATCTTTTAAATAAGAAATTACTGGAAGTCTTCCTAAAATTTCCGGAATTAGACCAAATTCTTTTAAGTCATTCGGTTTAATAAATTCAATTATTTGATCAGAACTAACAGATGATTTGAGTTTTGAATTTTTAAATCCAACTGCATTCATGTTCATTCTATTAGAGATAATTTTTTCTATCCCAGCAAAAGCTCCACCAGCAATAAATAAAATATTTTCAGTATTAAGCTTAATAAAGTTTTGATCAGGGTGTTTTCTTCCGCCTTTAGGTGGGACATTAACAACTGAACCTTCCATAAGTTTTAGTAAAGCTTGTTGTACACCTTCACCTGAGACATCTCTTGTAATTGACGGGTTATCATTTTTTCTAGAAATCTTATCAATTTCATCAATAAAAATTATTCCCTTTTCTGCTTTTTCAATTTTGTAATCAGAGGCTTGAAGCAATCTTGTTAAAATATTTTCTACATCTTCACCTACATAACCTGCCTCAGTCAGAACAGTAGCATCTACGATAGCAATTGGAACATCTAGCATTTTAGCTATAGTTTTCGCAATTAATGTTTTTCCAGTTCCTGTTGGACCAACAAGAATAACATTACTTTTTTCAATTTCAATATCGGGGGATTCGTTAGAAATTCTTTTATAATGATTGTAAACACTGACAGAAATAATTTTTTTTGCATATTCTTGACCAACAACATAATCGTCAAGAAATAACTTTATTTTTTTTGGACTTAAGTTGGTAATATCTGATAATGTTTTTAGATCTTCGCTTGTCTTTTGATGATTAAGTATAGAGAATGCCTGTTCAATACATTGATCACAAATATGCGCATCTTGTCCTGCTACTAAGACTTTAGTTTGGAGCTTACTCAAACCACAAAATGAACACGACAAATTTTCCTCAGACATTATTTAGTTTTTTTCAGAACTTCATCTATCATACCATACTTTTTTGCCTCAGGCGCCTTCATCCAATAATCTCGATCTGAGTCAGAATAAACCTTATCATATTTCTGTCCTGTGTGGTGAGCAATTATTTCGTAAAGCTCTTTCTTTAATTTTATAATTTCTCTGGCTGTAATTTCAATATCTGATGCTTGACCTTGAGCGCCTCCAAGTGGTTGATGAATCATTACCCTTGAGTGAGTTAGTCCAGATCTTTTACCCTTTTCACCAGCGCACAATAATACTGCGGCCATAGATGCTGCTATTCCAGTACAAATTGTTGCAACATTAGGGTTTATGAATTGCATTGTGTCATATATTCCTAATCCCGCATACACAGATCCGCCAGGTGAATTAATATATATTTGAATGTCCTTATCTTTATCTGTACTTTCCAAAAAAAGCAATTGTGCCTGTATTATATTTGCAACTGAATCATTAATTGCAGTTCCCATAAATATAATTCTGTCCATCATCAATCTAGAAAAAACATCCATTTGAGCGACATTTAGTTGCCTCTCCTCAATTATGTAGGGTGTCATACTACCTACTATTTTATCAAAGTAAAGGGAATTAATTCCATAGTGCTTAATAGCATACTTTTTGAATTCTTCAGGATAGTTCATAATATAAATTTAATCATTTTTATCATAGGCAGTTTCAATAAATTTTTTGTAATCCACCTTTAAATCTTTTTTTGAAATTTTATTTTTAAAGACAAAAAGAATTTTTTCATTTAAAAGCATTGAATACATTCTTTTTACTTCGTCCTCGTTCGACATAACCCTTTTAACAATAGAGTTTAATTGTTCATCATCAGACTGATTTTGGCCATACATTGCCATTTGTTTAATAATCATTTCTTTAGTGTAAGACTTAATAGCATCAGGTTTAACATCGATGTCATTTTCTTCAATTAACTCTGATTCAATTAACTGATATTTAATACCCTCAATTGATTGAGAAAAATCTTTGTCAATTTCATCTTCACTAATTTTTTCTTTTTGATTAGCAATAATTAGTTTTTTTATAAATTTTTCAGGTAAGTCAATTTTGGTATTAGAAATTAAAAACTCTACGCAATCGTTAAAAAACTTTTGATCAGATTGATTTATGAATTGTTTTTCTATTTCTGATTTAACTTTATTTTTAAACTGCTTCTGAGATTTAATCTCATCATTTTTATAAACTTTTTTATATAAATCTTTATCTAATATTGCCTTTTCTCTTTTTGTAATTTCATTGATCTGAAATATTAAATCCTTATTTATAAAATCCTTTTCTTCACTATTGAATAATGAATTTAAATACTTGTCCTCATCAAAAGACTTAGTATTTATATTGATTAAAGATCCAACTTTTGCACTGGATAAATACTTTGAAAAAAATGCTTTTTTAAATTTCTCTGTATCCAGACTTAAATTTTTCTGTTTTTCAGATTCAGCTGTTTTTACATCACCTGAAATTATTGATTTTTTCTCTGGCGATTGCAGACTGATTAGTTTACCATATTGATTTTGTATAGATTCGACTTGTGCGTTAATCATTTCATTGTCAGCTTCGATGATAAAGTAAGTTAATGTCTTCTTTGGCTTGTAACTTAATTTGAAATTCGGTTTGTAAGCAATTTCAAATTTTAAATTTATTTCATCTTTAGTCCAATCTATTTCCCCATCTTCAAAAGGTAATGGTGAGCCTAAAATTGATATATCATTGTCAGAAATATATTTAGAAATTTCTTTTTGAACTATTCTGTTTATTTCCTCTACTTTGATAGCTGTTCCATACTGTTTTTTAATCAGTCCAACTGGTACGTTACCTTTTCGAAAGCCAGGTATATTTGCTTTTTTTCTATAATCTTTAAGTGAAATGTCTACTTTTTCAACATAATCTTTTTTTTCAATTAAAAGATCAATCAAAGAGGTGTTAGATTTAGATTTTTTTTCAGATATTTTCATAAAAATGAGCTCAAAAATAGACTATTTAGAACTTACTTCAAAATTCAAGTTCTTAAATAATTTAAGGTCTCAATCAAAAACTTTTCTTGATTTTCATAATGTATCCAGTGAGAAGAATTTTTAATGGTTACAAGGTTTAACTTTGGAAAAAACTTTTTTGCTTCAATTAAACCATTCTCATCAATGTATTCAGAGTTTTCGCCTTTTAAAAATAAAATATTACCATCATAAACTTTATCTATTTTAATTGCGGAAGTGATTTTTAATATATTAGAGCTAATTGAACTTAAGTTGAATTTGATTTTAAAGTTTCCATTACTATCCCTACTTATATTTTTCGATAGAAAAGAAATAAAAATTGGATCAGAAAAATATTTGGAGAAATAATTATTTATATCATTTCGAGATTTTAAACTATCTAGATTAATTTGAGAAAAAGAATTAAATATTATTTCATAATTATTTGCATAAGCTTTTGGCAAAATATCAACGATTATAACTTTCTGGGCATAGAAAGGGTAGTTTGATATGAAGTGCATAATCGTTTTACCACCCATTGAGTGACCAATTAATGATACTTTTTGAATTTTTTTCTTATCCAAGAATTTTTTCAAATCCATAGACATAATTTCATAATCAAATTGATCAGTATGAAAACTTTTTCCATGATTTCTTTGATCAATAAGAATTATTTCATACCCACGATTTGAGAGATTTTTTGCTACGGTTACCCAATTATCCAATGAACCTAAAAGTCCGTGTAATATAATTATTTTATGTTCTGAAGACCCAAAAACTTTGTGATTTAAAATCATCTATTGAGCTTATCAATATAAATATTTATAACATTTTCTATGCCCATATATAAGGATTCACAAATTAATGCATGTCCTATTGAAACTTCATCTAAAAAAGGCATTTTTGAGGAAAAAAATTCTATATTTTTAATATCCAAATCATGACCAGCATTCACACCCATGCTTAACTTATTGGCTAACAAAGAACATTCCACATACTTATCAATCAATAACATGTTATCATGAATAAAATTGGAAGCATAGGGTTCAGTATACAATTCAATCCTGTTACAACCTGTTTCAGATGCGTACTTTACCATTTCAGTATCTGGATCTACAAATATTGAAGTCCTAACCCCAATATCATGAATCTGTGTGATAATTTCTTTCAGATAATTTAAATTAGATTTTGTGTTCCAACCATAACTTGATGTTATAGATTCAGGTCCGTCGGGGACAAGCGTTACTTGATTTGGCTTAATTTCGCTTATTAGTTTTAAAAAATTAGGATTTGGATAACCCTCAATATTAAACTCTTTTTCGACTACAGGTTTTAAATTTCTAACATCTTCGTATTTAATGTGCCTTCCATCTGGCCGTGGGTGTACAGTAATACCATGAGCTCCAAAAGACTGAATATCTATAGCCATTTGAATAAGGTTTGGATTATTTCCTCCCCTTGCATTTCTTAATGTTGCAATTTTGTTAATATTAACACTTAAATTTATCATTTTTTCAAATCAAAAATACAAAGATAACCCTCACCGATCTACATTTTTTAGTTAATTTGCATTAATAATATTTTATGAAAATAGCTATATTTTCAATCGACAGTAGTGATGATGTAAAAAGTGTAATTGACAAGATTTTTAAACTTTCAATAAATAAAAATATTTCTTTTCACATTTACTCAGAACTTTACAGATCTACAGGACTCAAAGGTCATAGTTTGTACAACAATCATCTTGACTTAAATTCTGAGTTTGATTTGATGATTAGTATAGGTGGTGATGGAACCTTTTTGAGGACCCTTGGTTTAGTCAGAGACAAAGAAATTCCTGTATTAGGTATAAATACCGGAAGATTAGGTTTTCTTTCAACAATGAACCATGAAAATATAAGTGAATTTTACTCTGATATTATAAATTCAAATTATGAAATTGAAGAAAGATCAACCGTTCAAGTCAAAGTTTTAAATTCAAAAATTCTTGATGAGATTTTTTGCGTTGGACTAAATGAGATAAGTATTTTACGAAAAAATACAACATCATTAATAAACATCCAAACAAAATTAGATGATCAATTTTTAAACTCATATTGGTCAGATGGTTTAATAGTTTCAACCCCAACTGGATCAACTGGATACTCACTAAGCTGTGGTGGGCCAATAGTTTCTCCAAATAGCAACTCTTTAATTCTTACTCCCATTTCACCCCACAATCTGAATGCTAGGCCTATTGTAATTTCAGATAAGACAAGAATTGAAATTAATGTTTCTGGAAGAGAAGATTTTCATTTATTATCTATTGATACAAACATTATAAGTTTAAAACATGGTAACTCAATTATAATTGAAAAATCTCCAATAAAGTTTAAACTTGCAAAGTTGGATGGAAACTCATATTATGAAACATTGAGAGAAAAATTGTTTTGGGGAAAAGATAAAAGGAACTGATTTGAAAATAATTTTAAAATACATTGTTCTATTATTGCTTTTAATTTCTTTTCAATTAAATTCACAGAGAAACGAAATAGGTTTTTTGTTTGGAGGATCGAATTATATTGGTGATGTTGGTCCAACCACTTACATCGATCCGTTATCATATGGAACCTATAGCTACGGTATTTTGTACAGAAATAATTTTTCAGATAGATTTTCAGTTAGAACACAAATTTCAATTTCAGACATCCAGTCGAGTGATTTAAATAGTAATTCACCTGAATACCGAAAATTAAGGGGCAAATCTTTTGAAAATAATATTCAAGAAGTTACTGTTGGTATTGATTTTAATTTTACAGAATTCGATGTTCAGGATGATAAATTTCAATTTTCTCCTTACATAAGTACGGGTTTAAGTTATTTCAGGTATGATGGAATTCATTATCCTTTAGGGCAAACCATTGCACAATCGTATGGAAAAAGTTCAGATTTTGCTTTACCTATTACAATTGGAATAAAATCTAAACTACTTCGAACTTTGGTATTTGGGATTGAAATTACCGCAAGACATACGTTTACGGAAAATTTAGATGGGAGTTACCCAATCTTTGAAAATACAGAAATTTATTCTGAAAAAAGATTTGGAAGTGGATTGAGTCAAGATTGGATTGTTTTTTCAGGGTTAACATTAACTTACGTTTTTGGAAATTATGAATGTAAATGTCAATAACGAACATATAAAACAAATTGACTTAGGAAATTTACCTAAGCACGTTGCTGTTATAATGGATGGAAATGGAAGATGGGCTAAATCTTTAGGCAAAAAGAGAATTTTTGGTCATAATTCCGGGATTAGTTCTGTCCGAGAAACGATTGAATCTTGCGTTGAATTAGGTATAAAAAACTTAACATTGTACGTTTTTTCTATTGACAATTGGAAAAGACCAAAAAGCGAAGTAAATGCTCTTATGAAATTACTTGTGAGATCTGTTAATAACGAAATTAAAAACATCAATAAATATAATATACGAATGAGAATTATTGGTTCAGTTAATAAACTTTCTAAAAATATAGAACGTGAATTAATAAAAGCGAGTGATTTAACAACCAAAAATGATGGTTTAAATTTAAATCTAGCTATAAGTTATGGATCAAAGACTGAAATAGTTGATGCCATAATAAAGATTTCTTCAAAAGTTAAAAAAAATATAATTTCCATTGAAAATATTGATGAAAAGCTAATAAATGAGCATCTTTACACAAAAAATTCTAAAAATGTTGATCTGTTAATAAGAACAGGTGGCGAATTTAGGTTGAGTAATTTTTTATTGTGGCAAAATTCATATGCAGAATTATTATTTTATGATTTACTCTGGCCTGAATTTAGAAAAAAAGATTTCTATAATTCAATTATAACATATCAAAAAAGAAATAGAAGATTTGGGAAAACTACTTGATATAAAATATATCTTTTTGATTTTACTAATGTCTAGCAATTTTGTCCTGGGACAAGATGATGCATATGTAAAGGGCAAAGAATATATTGTAAATGATATAAAAGTCACAGGTATAAAAAGTTTTAATGAACAAACCGTGGTAACTTATACTGGTCTTTTTGTTGGGAAAAAAGTCCAAATTCCTGGTGAAGATATCAGTAAAATAATAAGTAAACTTTGGAAACTTGAACTTTTTAGTGACATTAACTTTTACATCACAAATATTGTTGGAGATAAAGTGGATCTTGAAATTTCAATAATCGAGCTTCCCTCCCTTTCAGAATACAAAATAACTGGCCTAAAAAAATCAAAATCTGAAACTGTAGAAGAGGAAATTGAAATTAAAAGAGGACAAAAAATTACAGAAAATTTTATAGAAACAACCAAAAATTATATTGTAAATAAGTATCAAAAAAATGGTTTTTTAAATACTAAAGTTAATATTAACACCATCAAAGATTCAATAGGTTTAAATAATGAAAAAATGGTAATAAATGTTGATTTAGGCGATAGAGTAAAAGTCAATGAAATTGAATTTAATGGAAACGAGATTTTTAAATCAAAACAGCTTAAGAAAAAGATGAAAAAGACAAAAACCAAACTACCTGGTAGATTTTGGAAAAAGTCAAAGTTTATTGAAAATGATTATCAAACAGACCTTGCCTCAATAATTGATTTTTATAAAGAAAAAGGCTACAGAGATGCAAGAATCATCTCTGATACTGTGATAACAAATAATAATTTAATTAAATTAAATATTAATATAAATGAAGGTAAAAAATATTATTTCGGAGATATTAAATTTTTAGGAAATACAGTTTACAGTGATGATCAGTTGTCCAAATTACTAGGCTTGTTTAAAGGGGACACTTATAACGGTGTTTTGCTTAAAAAAAGAATTGCTGATTCATCAAAACCCGACGGGGAAGACTTAACAAATTTATATCAAAACAATGGATATCTTTTTTCAAGCATTAACCCTGTTGAAATAGCTGCAGTTAATGATACAATTGATTTTGAAATAAGAATTGTTGAGGGCAACCCTGCATATTTTAATAAAATAACCGTAGTTGGTAACACCAGAACTAATGATCACGTGATTTATAGGGAACTTAGAACAAAACCTGGTGATTTATACAGTAAAGATAAAGTTGTAAGAACAGTACGTGAGCTTGGTCAAACTGGATTTTTTGACCCTGAACAAATCAGCCCAGATTTTAAAAATGTTGATCCAAATGGTGGAACTGTTGATATTGAATATGGCTTAGTAGAAAAAGGAGCTAGCCAAGTTGAACTTCAGGGTGGATATGGTGGTAATTCATTTATTGGATCTATTGGCGTATCATTTAATAACTTTTCCCTAAAAGGATTAAAAGATAGGAAAGCCTGGAAACCTGTACCAATGGGCGATGGCCAGTCCTTATCACTTCGTCTTCAAGCCAATAGGTTCTACAGAGTTTATAGCTTTTCGCTGTCTGATCCTTGGTTTGGTGGAGAGCAGCCTGTACAGTTCTCAACTTCATTTTCTCACACTAAACAATTTAGATATAACTTTTTTACAGGAAATGTCAATAAAGAGCAATTTGTGTCTATAACTGGTGCGAGTATTGGTCTGGCAAAAAGATTAAGAGTTCCGGATGATTATTTCACATTATCTCAATCGCTTTCATATCAATATTACAATCTTCAGAATTACTTTACTGGACTATTCACTTTTGGGCAAGGCAAATCAAATAATGTTTCTTACACAGTAGCCCTATCTCGAAATAACACTTTTACTAACCCAATATTCCCATTAGGCGGTTCAGAATTTTTAATAAGTGCGAGATTTTCACTTCCATATTCTTTATGGAATGGGATTGATTATGCAAACCTCGGGGATCAGCCTGAGTTTCAAGATTCAAATGGTGATCCGGATGCGTCTAAAATTGATCAAGAAAAATATAAATGGTTAGAATTTTACAAAATAAAATTTAAAGGATCTTGGTATACCAGACTGTTTGATAAATTGGTACTTAGAACTCACGCAGAGTTTGGTTTCTTGGGTGCTTACAATAATGATAGAGGAGTTATACCATTTGACAGATTTTTCTTAGGTGGTGATGGTATGTCACAATATGCAATGGATGGAAGAGAAATGATTTCTTTAAGAGGCTACCCTAACCAATCATTATCTAGTCAAAATGGCTCTACAATCTACAATAAGTTTTCACTAGAGCTTAGGTATCCTATAACTCTAAAACCTGCTGCTTCAATTTTTGGACTTACGTTCTTGGAATCAGGACAAGGGTTTGATAAATTCCGTGATTATAACCCTTTTAATTCAAAAAGGTCTATGGGAGTTGGTCTGAGAATTTTTATGCCTGCTTTTGGTTTATTGGGTATTGATTTTGGATATGGTTTGGACGGGGTTAGCAATAATGATCTAAGAGCAAATGGTTGGGAAACACATTTTGTGATCGGTCAAAACTTTTAAAATTTATGATAAAAATTAAACTATTTAATTTTTTACTTCCTTTAATTTTAATTTGTAACCTTTTAAATGCCCAAAAAGAATTGAGGGTTGGCTATATAAATATGGATTACATATTAAGTAATATTGAAGATTTTGAAGTTGCCAACAAAGAATTTGAATATAAAATTAATCAATGGAAAAATGAAATTTTAAAAAAAGAAACTGAAATTAAGACAAAGAGAGAAGAATTAGAGTTTGAAAAGGATTTAATACCCAACCAAATTTATTTGAAAAGAAGTAAAGAATTAGAATATGATTTTAAAGAACTTGATAATTACAGAAATAAGAGGTTTGGACCCGAGGGAGATTGGTTAATACAGGAAAAAATTTTAATACAACCAATTCAGGATGAGGTTCTTGCGATTGTTCAAAAAATAGCTGATAAAAATAAATTTGATTTTATTTTTGACAAATCTAGTGCAGTGATTATGCTTTATTCAGAAAAAAAATACGATATTAGCGAGCTCGTTTTGAGAAGTATCTTAAGACAAGAGAAAATTGAAAACCTCGAAATTGAGTTTGAGGATGAAAGGAAAAAAGAATTAGAAGAAAAAAAGAAATTAGCAGAACAGAAAAATAAAAAGAAAAAGGACTCGATTTCAAGATTGAGAGAACTTAGAAAAATAGAAATAAAAAGAAAGAGAGATAGTTTAATAAGCGTAAGAAAAAAAATTAAAACTTAAAAAAATGAATTATATAAAATTATTAGTATCAGTTGCATTTATAGCTTTTAGCACAATTTCATACTCACAGAGTAAAGTTGCTCATATTGATAGTCAATCACTAATAAGCCAAATGCCAGAAGTTAAGGAGGCTCAAGCACAATTAGAAAAGCTTCAGAAGACATATCAAACTGAAATTGAAGCATCTATGAAAGAGTATCAAACCAAATCACAGACTTATTCTGCAGATGCCCAAAATCAAACAGAAGTTACAAATCAAGCAAGAGCTAAAGAGTTGCAAGGAATGGAGCAAAATATTCAACAATATCAACAAACAGCAGCTCAAGATATCCAACAAAAGCAAGCTGATTTACTAAGGCCACTAATTGAAAAAGCAAAGGAAGCAATTCAAAAAGTAGCACGAGAGCAGGGCTTTGATTACGTCATTGATGCTACTCCTGGTGGAGCTGTTATTCTTTCCGATGGAAAAGACCTAATGGCAGATGTAAAAAAAGAACTTGGTTTCTAGATTTATACCCTATTTAACTTTTTTTTTAAAAACTATCTATAATTTTATAGATAGTTTTTTTTATGAGTATTTCTCCAATTGGTTTTTTTGATTCTGGTATAGGCGGAATTAGTGTGTGGAAAGAAGTTATAAAGTTACTTCCAAGTGAAAATACCATTTATTTAGCTGACTCAAAAAATTCACCCTATGGCTCAAAAGCGATATCTGAAATTCAAGATATAAGTCTCAAAAATACTAAATGGCTTATTGAAAGGGGATGTAAATTGATTGTAGTTGCTTGTAATACAGCAACAACTAACTCCATAAAATTACTAAGAGAAAAATTTGAGATTCCATTTGTTGGTATTGAACCTGGGATAAAACCGGCTATTAAAGAATCAAAAAATGGCAAGATTGGTGTGTTGGCAACAAGAGGAACTTTATCTAGTGAACTATTTGAAAAAACCAGCCAAAGTATTTTTGGAATTGATATAATTGAAAAAGAGGGGGACGGGATAGTAGAAATCATTGAGTCTGGTGAATTTGAAAATAATGAGCTTGAATCATTATTGAAAAAATATTTAAATCCGATGATTGATTATGGGATTGATCAGTTGGTTTTGGGTTGTACTCATTATTTTATAGTAAAGGATTTAATTAAAAAAATAGTTGGAAACAAAATAACTATAACTAATTATAATGTTGCTGTTGCTACTCAGGTCAAACGAATTTTAGAAGTAGAGAAAATAGTTAACATTGAAAAAAATAAAATTTACAATGATTTTTTTACTAATGGTAATAAATTTGCCATTAAACTTTTAATTGGTAATAAGAAATCAGTGAATACAATTTAATTATGAATTATATTTTAGAAATATTAAAAAATGAAAATAAAGATCATCTTGTTATATCTTCAAATAAAATTATTTATTCTAAGAGAATTAAACTTGATGAAAACTCAGACTTAGATAATTATCCTCTTGTTAAACAATTATTTTTCCTACCATTCGTTAAGTCGGTTACTCTTGATAAACATTTGATTATAATTGAAAAACTTGATTTCTTGGAGTGGTCGGATGTTCAAGGTGAAGTACTAGATGAAATTACAAAAAACCTTAATGATGGAATGTCTGTATTTATAAACAGTAATTTAGCTATAAGCATTTATGCAGAAAGAACTCCTAATCCTAAAGTTATGAAGTTTGTTGCTAAT
The DNA here is from genome assembly GCA_902526165.1 of uncultured Bacteroidota bacterium. GTDB lineage: Bacteria > Bacteroidota > Bacteroidia > Flavobacteriales > Flavobacteriaceae > Eutrophosalina. The sequence continues at coordinate 14,519 of CABZKA010000009.1, read as the reverse complement.
AAAAAATTTGTAAATAATCCTCACGAGTTTAAATGTAAAACAGATGCTTCAAATTGCCCGTTAGCTGAAGCCCTTTTCATACATAAATTTGTTTCTGAAGTCTATATTGATTTTAATTTCATATCAATTTCTTTAAAGTTGGGCTTTGATTGGGAAAACCATATTATGGATATTCGGGAATTCATTTTGTCTTATATAAAAGATGGTAATACCGTCATAGAAAAAAAATATGATATCGAAAAAAAGTTTGATTCAATATCATTGGATGAATTAGATGACACTTCAAAAGAAATCGCAAAACTAATTGATGAACAAATAAAACCAGCAGTATCACAGGATGGTGGCAATATTATATTTCAATCCTTTGACAATGAAAGTGGGGAGGTAAAAGTTTTATTACAAGGGGCATGCAGTGGTTGTCCTTCTTCAACTGTTACATTAAAAAATGGAATTGAGACTATGTTGAAAAACTATTTGCCTCAAAAGGTTAGTTCTGTTACTGCCATCAATGGGTGAACTACCTGGATTTAAATTCTTTTAGATACCTAGGTTCAAAGTATGCCAAATCTTCAAACTCCTTTTTAATAAATTTTCTGTATGATAAAATAGGCATATGTCTAGATGAAGGATTTATTATCTCATTATTAAAAGTAAGGTTTTTATTTTTTTTTATAATTTTTTCACACTTAAATTGACCACTTCCAATTATTAGAATTTCATTATTTTTTAAGTGATCTTTAAATGATACCTGGGTTATTATTTCAGGTTTTTCTTCAATTATAATATGATTTTCAAAAAAAACACATGAGTAAACTTCTTCACGTCTAGCATCTATTGTTGGAATGACAATTCCCTTAAAACTAGTTGAATTAGCTAGTATTTCCAATGATGAAACTGAAATTAAGGGGATATCATTTGCAAAACATAATCCCTTTGCAGCTGAAACACCAATTCTGAGTCCAGTATAAGAGCCAGGTCCTCTGCTCACAGAAATGCAAGCCAATTCCTGTGGTTTAAATTTATTTTTTTTTAAAATTTTTTGAATAAAGCTATGCAGATTCTCAGAGTGTGAATATGAACTTTTATCTACTTCAATTATATCAATTAAATCTTCTCTACTTGATAAAGAAACTGAGCAATTTGATGTTGAGGTTTCTATATTTAATATTAAATCTGGTTTCAAATTTTTAGGGGTATGCCAAAATAGAACTCTAAAACTTTAATCTTAAATATAAGATCATACTTAGAAATAATTAAATCAGACTGAGCAGATTCAAATCTTTGTTTGATTAATGAAAACTCATAAGAATCTATTGCCCCAAGATTAAATTTCTCTTGAGCATATTCAAAAGATATTTTTCTTGACTCTAAAGACTTTTGTGAGGCTTCATAGGCTTTCAAAGAACCTTTTGCATCGTTATAAGCTTGATTAATTGTGTTTTGTAGGTCAAGCTTAGTTTGAAACAAAAGATTTTCAGATCTTTCAACATTAACCTTACTTCTGTTTACATTTGTTCTGGTTGAAAAATTATTAAGAACTGGAATTGATAAATTTAGACCAAAGTTTTGTCCTTTGTTAGAATCAAACTGATCAATGAAGGATCTTGGCCCCTTAATAATGGTTTGTTGAAATGGTGCAACCACTGGTTGATTAGTACCTTGAACAAAACCAATTGGAACAAAATCAAAATCGCCAGTACCTACCAACCTATCACTGTATGCAATTCTGGAGCTAAAAGAGTAAAAAGCTGATAATCTTGGTTGTAAAAAACTTTTATTTAACTCTAGTGATTTTTTTGCAATTTCAACATTCGTCTCTGCAACTCTAATTTCATTCTTGTTTTCAATAGCATAATTATAAATATCATCTGGTGATCTGTTCAATATTTCACTAAACTGTAAATTATAGTTTTCATCCACGATATCAAATTCTTGATAGTCTTCAATTAGAATTAATTGGGTCAATGATAGCTTTGCAAGAGTAAGTGCATTTTCAGCGTCAATGAGAGATTTTTCAGCACTTGACTTATTGGCTTCGATTTCATATAAATCACCAGATGGTAAAACACCGTTTTCAATTAGCTCCTGAGCCTTTAACAAGTCTTCGATTGACAAATCATATTGAATTTTTTGAACCTTTAGAAGTTCTTTATTAAAGAGAATTTGAAGAAACGAATTGGCAACTAAGAGTGAAATATTTTCCCTCATATCATCCAATTGGAACTTATTTGATAAGATATTTAAATTTGCCAAATGAAGTTGTTTGATGTTTTTTAAACCATTCAAAACATCGACATTAACATTTAGGTTCATTGATGTGAACTGAGTAGTAATATTTTCTAAAATTCCTGTTGTAATATCTTGATTCAAACCTACATTCCAAGAGTGAGAACTACCAATATTCAAGTTTGGAATAAAATTTCCAATTGCGTTTTTTTTATTTATTTCTGACTCCACATAATTTAACTCAGATTGCTTAATGGATATATTTTTTTCTATTGCTCTCTCAACACATTCTTTTAATGTCCACTTTTTCTGGGCAATTGTACTGGTAGTAAAAAGTAATAATGATAATAATAAAAATTTTCTCATTTTCTATCTATCTAACTTATATTCATCATCAACATCTTCAACATCTCCTCTTTTTATAGGCTCAGTCTTATTCCAAACTTTAATTCTGTCATTAAGACTGACCCCAGATAAAACTTCAGCATATACTCCATCTGAAATTCCTATTTCAATCTTTCTTTTTTCAAAATTTTGGTCAGAGATTTCAATTTCTACAAAGGTTTCTTTTGTTTTATTATCAAACTGAAGTAAATATTCATCTATTGCCAATACATTTTTTTTTACTTTAGTAACAATAGTCGCATTTGCACTGTAGCCGGCTCTTATAACATATTCATCATCCAAATAAACCTCTCCCTCAATTTGGAACTGAATTGCACCTGCAACCTCGATACCTTTTGGTGCTATTAGGGTTAACTTAGCATCATATACTTTATCTTCAATTGCGCCAATTTCTATTTTTAATGGTAATCCTGTTCTAAGCTTACTAACCTCTCCCTCATCAACACGACCTTCAAATATCATTTTATTTAAATCTGCAACAGTGGCTATTGTAGTTCCAGGATTAAATGTATTGGCTTCAATTGCTTGATCACCTTCTTTAACAGGCACTTGTAAAATTGTTCCAGAAATTGTTGATCTAACATTAGTGTTTGTTAATGCGGAACCTCCGATTGACCCAAGTCTAATTATTTGGAGGTCTGATTTTGCATTCTCCAAATTTTGTTTGTCCTGATTAAATCTCAGTTCAATTGAATTAAAATCTTGTTCTGAAATTATACCCTTTTCAAAAAGCTTTTTATTTCTATAATATTCTTTTTCAGAGTTTTGTAGGATTATTTGGGTTGTTTTAACTCTTCCCTCTGCACTATTAAGTGTTTGTTCATTAGGAATTACTTTAATCTTTGCTAATAAATCCCCAGCTTGGACTTGATCACCCTCATCAACATATATTTCCTGAATAATACCACTAATTTGGGGAACAATATTAACTTCATCCTCGGGAACTACACTTCCAGTAGCTACAATTTTATCTTCAATTGTTTTATTTTTTAATTGTTCTGTTTCATAAGTAATTGCTGACCGACTATTGGTTTTAATATAGTAGGCTATGGAAAATAACAAGCCTAATCCTATTAAAACGAAACCAATATTTTTTATATTTTTCATATAATTATCAAAATTAAAATTATTCTTCTCTCAATGCCTCAATTGGCCTAATTTTTACTGCTTTTTGAGCTGGTATCATCCCAATTAAACATCCTAAAGTAATCATAAGAAATAATGCTCCAAAAATAAATCTCAATGGTACTGTAGGGTTTGTATATGGGAAATCTGTTAGATCCTTCGTTCCATAATTTATTGAAAATAGGACTATTGTTGCTAAAATGATTCCAATTATTCCAGCTATCAAAGTTAAAAATATGGATTCGATAAGAATCTGATTTCTAACCTGTCTAGGTGTAGCTCCCAACGCCCTACGAATGCCAATTTCCTTTGTTCTTTCGTTAACAGATATCAATAATATATTTCCAATACCTATTACACCAGCTAATATTGTAACCAATCCAACTATTAAGGAAAGAAATGACAAACCATTAACAAAATTTAGAGTATCATTAAAAACTTTACCTAAATTAAAAGCTCCCAAACCTTCTTCATCATCTGGGTTTATATTATGAATGTCTTTTAAAACACTTTTCACTTCCTTTTCAACTTTTACAACATCAGCATCTTTATAAGCAGACATCATAAAGAAACCTACATTATCTCCAGAGTTAAACAAATCCTTGAATGTTACAAAGGGAACGTATATATCACCATCATCTCCAAATCCACCTCCTTGAACGAATTTGTGAACACCAATTACTTTAAAAGTAATGCTATTGATGGAAATAAATTTACCAATTGGTTTTTCACCTTTTTCAAAAAGCTCTTTCAATGTTCTTTCGCCTATTACGCACACTTTTCTTGAAAAAGTCATATCATTTTCATTTATAAATCTTCCTCCATCATAGACTTTTGATGTTGCAATCTTAATATATTCTGGATATTCACCATAAATGGCGTAAGTACCTGTCTTTGATCCGCGAACCACATTACCACCAGAAGATCCAAAAACACCTCTCACATTTCTTGGTGCAATAAATTCAATTTCTGGAACTCTTTTTTTAATAATTTCAACATCTCCAACCTTAAGTCGAATACCCCTACGAGCCTTATATCCTTTATATGGTAGTGATGTATATTGTCCCCAGACAAATAAACTATTTGATGAAATTGATGCAAAAGCTTTTTCAAATCCATTGTCTAAACCTTTAGCAGTTCCCGAGAGTGCAATAAAAATAAAGATTCCCCATAAAACTCCAATCATGGTAATTACAGTTCTAACTCTATTTTTGCTGATAGATCCAAATATTTCTTGCCATGTATCTTTCTCAAACAATTCTTTCATTTATTTTTCATTTAGTGCTTTTATTGGTTTGATCATTGCAGCTTTCTTTGCAGGAATATATCCAGCTAATGCTCCAAATAATACTAACATAAGTGTTGCAACAATAGCAAAATTAAAATCAACATATGGGTCGGTAATGAAGTATGTTTTTTCTAATTTATCACCAATGGATGAAAGAAGTAGAACGCCAAAAAATAGTCCCACATAGCCTGAAATTGTGGTTATAAAAATTGATTCCTGCAGAACAAGTGCGATTATAGAATTTGGGGTAGCTCCAATAGCTTTTCTTATCCCAAATTCTTTATTTCTCTCTTTAATTACAAAAACCATAATATTAGAAATTCCAATTATTCCCGCAAACAAAGTACCTAATCCTATAAAAATTATCATATAATTTAAGGCGTCCGAAAATTGCTCATTTTGTTGCATATCATTGGAAGCACTTCTTATAGATATTCCTTTGGGATCATTAGGTTCAATCTTTTTTTTAATCTTTAAATATTTTTTAATATTTTTTTCAAATTCAATTGCACCATCATAACCAATATCAGGATTGTATGATACTATAATTTGGTCAACCTCATCTGAACTTTTTAAAATTGATTGAAGTGTGGTATAAGAACAATAAATGATTCTTTCCTCATTGTCCCCTCCATCATCCTGAAAAACTCCAACAACTTTCCAAGATCTACCTCCTCCATTTACAAATTTTCCAATTGGATCTTCATTTCCAAATAAATCTTGCTTAACAAGTCTTCCAATTACAACATTTCTTTCTTTGTTAAAAATATCCGCTTCATTGATATATCTACCATCCATAATAACTGTCATTTCATTAAACTGATGGTGTGGACCTACACCTCTAACAGTATAATTATTTGATTTTAATCTGTATCCCACCTCACTAGAAATAGTAATTCTAGGTGTAATACCATTTATAAAAAAATTAAACTTATTTTGAATATCTTCTAAATCCTCGTTTTGAAACCTAATTCTTCTATTTGATTCATATCCTGCGTAAGGTTTAGATGTCCTACTCCCATTAATCCATATCGTATTCAATTGATCATCTTTAAAATACTTTTCAAATGTATTTTCTAATCCGTTCGCGAGACCAAAGAGCATGATAAAAATAAAAATCCCTAGAGCAACAGTAAAGCCGGCCAAAAAGGTTCTTAATTTATTTTTTTTAATAGTTTCAAAAATTTCTATCCAACGGTCTTTATCAAACATTTATAAAACTTTTTGCTTTATTTTTTTATCCTCTACAATAACTCCATCTTTGAGTTTAACAATTCTTTTACACATTTTGGCAATATCTTCCTCATGAGTCACTACTAAAATTGTTTTACCAGAGTTATTAATTTTTTGAATTAGAGACATTACATCTGCAGATGTATTGGAATCTAGTGCCCCCGTAGGTTCATCAGCTAATAAAACTTTGGGTTTTGAGACCATTGCCCTAGCAATTGCTACTCTTTGTTTTTGACCCCCAGATAACTCACTGGGTAAGTGAGATGCCCAATTTTTTAGACCAACACTATCTAAATAATCAAGTGCTGTTTTTTCTCGTTCTTTTCTTTTTATACCCTGATAATACAAAGGGAGTATTACATTATCAACTGCTGATTTATAATTAATCAAATTGAACGATTGAAAAACAAAGCCCAAGAATTTATTTCTGTAATTAGCAGCTTTATTTTCATCTAAATCTTTAATTAAAATTTTATCAAGTTCATATGAACCCTTATCATAATTATCCAACATCCCAATAATGTTTAATAAAGTTGATTTACCTGAACCAGATGAGCCCATTATTGCAACCAATTCTCCCTCATTGACAGAAAAATTAATTCCTTTAAGTACGTGAAGGGTATTAGAACCCATATTATAAGATTTGTGTAATTCCTTAATGTTAATCATTTAAAATTTTTGATTTCCAAATTATCGTAAAAAGTAGCATAGGAGGTTGATATGAGGGGAGCTAAAATCAAAAATCCAAAAAATAGTGTGAAAATACTAAGTATAATCCAACCAATAAAGCTAAGCTGAAGAAGTAAAAATTTTATCTTTTTTGTGTACATCAAACTCCAACTCATTGTAATGGCTTCTAAGCCATTTTTTGGTTTGCCATCCGCCAATAAATAATAGACCTGGGAAATACCTAAAGCAACAATTGTACACGGCAATATAACAATAAACAGAAAAGAAAAAAACAAGGAACTTGCACTAAAGTTAGCGAGCTCAGGGTCAAGACTGTAATTGTAATCATATGAATAAACCTCAGAGCCAGCTTGATTTAGGGAATTCATAAACGAATTGAACATTTCTATCAATGAGCTAACTGGTTCAAAACCACCAAACATCACAAATGCCCAGAATACTACACAAATAATAAAAATAACAGCCATTATTAAACTACTTAACAGATAAGCAATAATTGAGTCAATTATGATTTTTTTGGATTTAAAAGCCATAAATAAATCTTCAATCTCTGCTTTTTCATTACGTGCAATTTTTAAAAAAAAGAAACAGTAACCAACATATAAAGCACCTGTAAGAAATATTTGCAATAAAAAACCTATAAAGGGTAATGAGCTCATTACGATTGATACAATAAAAAATAAAATTATTGCTCCAACTGCAACACCTAAATCTTGCTTTAAATTGTTCCAAGCTTTGGATCTAATGGTTGTGTTTGTTAACATAATGTAAGGCAGCAAAACTAAGAATTTAAATCAATAAATTCTTTTATTTTTCCTGATTTAAGACAAACCCAAACTAAGAAGGTTTATTTTTTTTAAAAAATTTAATGTATAAAATATAAGCAGTAAGTGCAGCAAGAACATAGGGGATAGCCATAAGGTATATAATGCCATCGTTTAAACTTTCAGCAGTTTTTTCATCTGCTCCAGATTCTAAAACAGCTTTACACATAGAACATTGTATTGACTCAAGCATTAGTAGTATGGAGATATCATTAAATAAACAATAACACCAGTTATGGCAACATATAACCAAATAGGGAATGTTACTTTAGCAATTTTTTTATGCAATTTGAAGTTTGCCTGAACAGCTCTGCTGTAGCTAGTCAAGACTAGGGGAATAACAGCCACAGACAATATAATATGTGTGATTAAAATAAAGTAATAGGTATATGCAATAAATCCTTTTCCACCAAATGAAGTTGGATCTGTTGTCATGTGATAAGCTATATACATTACTAGAAACATTAAAGAAAGTGCAATACACACTTTTATTAAGTATTCATGAATTTTTCGATTACCATTTTTAATATAATAGACGGCAGTTATTAATAATACGGCAGTTAATCCGTTGATTAAGGCATAAACAGGTGGTAGAAAAGTTAAAGGTTCAATAAAGGGTAAATTATCAAGTAAAATAATTGGATCATTATTCGGCACTCGCATATCAAAAATTAGTTTGTTTTGATCCCACTTTGTAAACAACAGTAATGCAACAACAATTGGAACAACAGCAGAAACAATCCAAATCAATATATTATAAACCTTATTTACATTAGCCATTTTTTAATAATCTTTTAATGTCTTCTTTAATCATGTCAATACCTTGGAGCTCATTTCCAACTGACGTAATTCCTAGGTAATAAACAATCGGATTACCGTTACTATCTCTTCGTGAACGAATGTATCCATTTTTATCAATTAATGCAAAAAACCCTTGATGTTCAAAACCACCTGCTACAGCTGGATTTACACCTGAAAAAATATTAAATCCACTGTTTGATAATTCATAAACAGAATCAATTGCACCTGTTAAAAAATGCCAATTTTTTGACTTAACACTTAATCTTTCAGCATATTCTTTTAAAACAACAGGCGTATCATTGATTGGATCGATAGTAAAAGAGGCAATACCAAAATCACTTCTAGCCCCAAACTGTTCATCTAATATTCTCATATTTTGATTCATTTCAATACATATTGAGGGGCAAGTAGTGAAAAAAAACTCAGCAACATAAACTTTTCCATTGTAATCTTCATTCGATATATATAAATTATCTTGATTTTTAAACAAGAAATCTGGGACTCTTCGAGCTTCTCCATTTAATTTTACGTACGCCAATTTTGACTCATTACTAACATCTTCAGTTCTGCTGGAATCTATAACAGTTTCGGTTTTTAAACGATTATAAATTTTTGGAAAAAAAATAAATCCAAAAACAATAATAATTATGAAAGATACTATGGTTAAATTTTTCTTCACTGGTTATTAAAAATATTATTCTTTTTGAGAGCAAGTCTATATTCAGCTAATATAATTTTAATATCGTCTACCATATAATTATTTAATTCAGCTACAGATCGAATATCATAACCAAACTTTATGCCATCCGAATCATTTCTTCCCCTTAGAAAACCGTTTTTATCAATTATAAAGACATAGGGCGTTCCCCCAAATTCATCAAGTTCAAGATTTGTTCTTAAACTTTTGAAAATATTTTTTGTGTCTTCAGAATCCTGGAATAGGAAAAACCATTTTGTCATTTCTGTATTTGTACCAGTGCTCAATTGGCCAACTAAATCCTCAATTTGTTTCTTGATTTCAGTTGGTCCTAAAGCAATGAATTGAAAATCATTAAACTCATAAAATCTTTTATAAATTTTTTGATTCAGATTTAATATATCACCTTTTTTTTTCTGAATGTTATTTCCAAGAAAAATTAAAATTGAAATTTTATTATCAAAAGTTTTTTCGGAGAATGTATCAACATTCAAAACATCTTTTTCCAGTATTGGAAGCTTAGCAAAATTATTTATTCCGGAAGCAAAAAATAAATATGCCACAAGAGGCAACACAAAAAGGATTGTAAGAACAAAATACTTTTTCAATGGAATAATATTTAAAAGTTCCAACTAACGAAGCTTTCGTACATTACATCATAAATGTAATTGCCCTCGACAAGAAATATAAAAGCGGCGTATGCTATTAAAAATATTAAGGTAATAACGACTGAAGCTTGTAAACCTAATGTTTCGTCTCTCATGTGCATAAAATCCCATGTAATATAATATGCTTTAACAAGTGTAAGAATCACAAAAATCCAGTTAATTAATTTCATTGAAAGAAACGTATTCATTAAAACCTCTGGTTTGATGATTCCTAAAGCAACCTCTACAGCAGTTACAATAGAAAGAAAAATTAGAACTCCCCAAATTTTTTGGACATTAGATTTGAACTTAATCATACCCCTAAAAATTTCTAACTTGTGATGATTGTCTTGTCCCATAACAACTTAAACTAAATAAAAAAATGTAAAAACAAAAACCCAAACCAAGTCAACGAAATGCCAATATAACCCTACTTTTTCTACCATTTCATAATGACCTCTTTTTTCATATGTACCTAATAGAACGTTTATAAAAATTATAATATTGATAACCACTCCAGTAAATACGTGAAAACCATGAAAACCAGTAATGAAAAAGAAAAAGTCAGCGAACAATCTATTGCCATACTCATTTCTAATAAGGTTTGCTCCTTCAACAACAAAAACTGCCTGAGATACCTTTTGCTCTGACTCCTCGCGAGATAAAATAATTTTATGCCCTTTTTCATCAATTTTTTCAGATTTAACTAGAATATTTTTATTAGCCAAGAAACCCTGATTAACCTCTTCCAAAGAATATGTCGAAAGTGAGGACTCTGTTCTATACCATAAACCATTATTTTTTTGATGTCTTTCCCTATATTCAGGAATTTCTACGGCAAAATCTTTTAATGCTATTCTTTTATTAGAATTACCTGAGTCAACAAATTGTATAATTTGGCCACCCTTTGTCTCAAGAGCACCATATTCTCCCTTTATGAAATTTACCCACTCCCAGCCCTGTGAACCCACAAAAACAGCACCACCAATAATTGTCAAAAGCATATAAACTGCGACTTTATTTTTATTATTATTGTGACCAGCATCAACTGCAAGTACCATGGTTACAGATGAAAAAATTAGTATAAAGGTCATCAATGCTACATAATACATAGGGGCGTCAACACCATGCAAAAAAGGAAAGTGATAAAAAACCTCATCAGCAATTGGCCATGAGTCTATATTCTTGAATCTAGAAAAACCATAAGCAACTAAAAATCCTGTAAATGTTAGGGCATCAGACACAATAAAAAACCACATCATGAGCTTTCCATAACTAGCATCAAGCGGTTTTGAACCGCCATCCCAATTGTCTTGAATTTCCGAGGAGGAAATTGATGAACTCATCGCTTATAAATTTGAAACAAAATTAAAAAAAAATTATCCAAAAAAGTAGAAAAAGGAAAACAAATAAAGCCATAAAAAATCTAGAAAATGCCAAAAATTTGAACCTAAATTAAATCCTAGATTATTATCCACATATTTACCTTTTTTAATGTTAAACATTAGAACAATTAATACAATCAGACCCGCCACTAAATGAACGATGTGCAGGAATGACAAGACATAAATGAATGAGGTTTTAATCGCACTTTGAGCGCCTGCAAAATAATAACCCTGATCAATAATGTTGTTAAAACCAATGAACTGAAAAACAATAAATACTATACCTAAGACGAATGTTACTAGAGTCCAATTAAAAACACTATTTATAGATTTTCCAGAATTTAGTTTACGTTTTGATACGAAAAGAGTAAGGCTACTTAATAAGATGATAAAAGTACTGTAAAAAAATTCAGAGGGCAGATTAAAGTCCATGGTCCAGTCAGGTCTACCTTTACTAACAATATAAGCACTAGTTAATCCAGCAAATGTCATTGTTATACTTAACAAGCCGAACAATAGCATCATTTTTTTTGCCTTAGCTAATTTTTGTTGTTTTATATTTTCAATCATAAGAACTTATCAACTATATAAATTAACTGTACTAATGTTAGATAAAATATTGTGTATACAAATAACCTTTTGGCAGATACAATATTCATTCCATTGTATAAATTAATACCCATAAAAAGCATAATTAGCCCAAGAATAAAAATAATTATTGCAGATTCAATTGATAAATAAAGGAGTCCAGTTAATCCAGTAGCTGGAAAAATAGAAATAATTATCATCCAAATTATGTACAATATTATCTGTAATGCTGTTCTCCTGTCTCTTTTTCCAGTTGGCAACATTACAAATCCTGCTTTTTTATAATCATCATCCAACATCCAACCTAAAGACCAAAAGTGAGGAAACTGCCAAAAAAATTGGATCATAAATAGAGTACCTGGCTCTATTCCAAACTGGTTAGTTGCAGCAACCCATCCAAGCATAAAGGGGATTGCTCCAGGAATTGCTCCTACAAAAACTGAAAGAGGTGTAATTGGTTTAAGTGGAGTGTAAATGCATGTATAAAGAAAAACAGAAAGTGCTGCAAAAAATGCTGTTTTGTAATTAATTAAATACAGGCAAAGTAGACCTACCAAGGTCAAAAAAACAGAAATCCAAAATGCCTTTGATTTTGAAATATGATTTTTTGGTAAAGGTCTGTTTTTTGTTCTGTCCATCATTGAGTCTTTATCTTTTTCAATGATTTGATTAAATGAATTTGATGCGCCAACAATACAATATCCTCCAACAAGCAATAAAAAAATATTTAAAAAATTAAAGTTGTCAGTTGCTAAAATATAGCCTGCGAGCGCAGAAAAAACCACACTGATAGCTAACCTGGATTTAGTTAAAGACAGGAATATCTTTGAGTTAAAAGTCATTTAAATTTTGATGCAAATTTAAACTAGATAAAAGAAAAAACAATAAAATTATTGAAGCTTAAATGTGATAGGTATACTAAATGGAACTCTCACAGGTCTACCCCTTTGTTTTCCAGGTGTCATAGTTGGAAGCTTACCAATTATTCGCTGAGCTTCTTTTTCAAGGTTTTTATCAGGACCTCTAGTTCTGATTCCCACAATAGAGCCATCTTTATCAATGACAAACTGTACAAATACTCTTCCTTGAATACCCATTTCTTGAGCAATCTCTGGGTATCTAAAGTTTTTATTAATATGTTTTTGAATATTGGTTTGAAAACAGGCTCTTCTTTGTGATTTTGGAACTCTTTCACAACCTGGAAATAATGGAACATCCTCAATAATAGCAAAAGGTACATCAAGATCCAGTTCTTCTTCCATAACTTCTACTTCTTCGACAATTTCCTCTTGATCAGTCTCAGTAGATTCAATTATAGTTTCCTCAATTTCTTCTTCATCTTCAACAACTTCAATAATTTCAGGTGCAGGTGGTGGTGGTGGTGGTGGTGGTGTTTTTAGTTGTTCTGTGATAGGTATTTCTTCATCATCATCTTCATCCACATCAAGCGCTATATAACCATAGCCATCATCATCATAATTTTTCCATTCAATAGCTCTCCATGAGATTAATAAAACCAGAAATAATCCAATAGATAGATAAAATGTACTTTTTTTATTTAAATCAGCACTAGAACTTTTTTTTGACCTCATGACGGGCTAAAATAATTTTTTTTTCAATGATACCAAAATAAAAAAACCAAATATAATACCAAATATATTTGATAATATATCCATAAGACTAAATGACCTTCCAAAAGGTGAAATAAATTGTAATAACTCTACAAAAGCAGAAAAAAGAACTATTAAAATTAAAATCAGTAAGTAATTTTTTTTGTTGGCATAACTAAGACACCATAAAATTGTAAAAAGCGTAAATACAAAAAAATGAATTAGTTTATCAGTTAAAATTGGACTTAAATTTTTGGCGGAAGAAAATGGATAAAGAAATAAAACCAAAACTATAATGGTGTAAAGCCAAGTAAATATTCTCAAAATTATTGACCAATTAGAGACTTATATGCTTCGCTATCCAATAAATCTGCAATCTCATTAGTGTTTGAAATTTCTATTTTAACAATCCAACCGTCATCATATGGGGAATCGTTGACTAGTTCGGGATTATCTTCAAGCGCATTATTAAACTCCAAAACTTTTCCTGAAACAGGGATGAATAAATCAGAAACAGTTTTCACAGCTTCGACAGTACCAAAAACCTCATTTTTATTTAAGTTTTCGCCAATTGTTTCAACCTCAATAAAAACAATATCCCCCAATTCACTTTGAGCAAAATCAGTTATTCCAACTAAGGCTATGTTTCCTTCAATCTTGATCCATTCATGATCATTTGTATAACTAAAATTTTCTTTTACATCCATATCTCTAATTTATAATTTACTAACATATTTACAATAACTAATTGCCAAAATTATACCTAAGTGTGAAACCTGATCTTATGTTTGTTTGTGGAAAAGCCGTGGAAATTTCATATTTAGAAAATAAATGATCATAGAAGAAAATTGTAGAAAAGTTTCTATTTAAAGCATAGTCAGCGCTAATTCTTAATGAAAATACTGACTGGCCTGCAGAAACTTTATTGTCATCAATATTTAAGTTTCTTATTACCGTAATATTTTTTCTAATATTAAAATCCAACTTTGTATTAAGATCA
>CABZKA010000008.1 GCA_902526165.1 uncultured Bacteroidota bacterium | reverse complement strand
GGAGCATACTCGTTAGCAATCTCAAAAGCTCTGATAATATATATTGGAAATCCATCATCATTCAAACCTATTTGAGTCCATGGATTTTCCCAAGATGAATCACCAGGTTTTTCCTTAAACCAATCACCATTTCTCAGCACAGTTTCATTTACAACATCCATCCATTTCACAGTTTTTTCATCATTTAATCTTATACATAACTCTGTAAAAAATTCTTCCATATTTTTGAGTAACTCCTCCTTCGTTCGGTTATCATTTTTGGCCCACTTTGATGCCTGTGGACTTACTGGCCCATGAATTCTAAGTGTTAAATTATTTTTTTCTGCAAAATCTATAAAGTCATCATATTTCTTCCAATTCCAAACACCAGGGCGAGGATGTATTGCTGTTTGCTTGAAAGAATTTGCGGGTGTTAGATAAGTAAATTCACTTAGAAAAAGATCGGTAACACTATGTTTTGAAAGCGCATCGTGTCCGAAAGTAGCTCCAACAAAAAAAGATTCAGTAGCATATTCTTTTTCAATTAAAATATTTTTTATCGAATTTTTACTTTGAGCAAAAATTAAATTGGGTAGTATTAAAAAGAAAATAAAAAATCTCATTTGTTAAAAGAAAACCGGAGAGAAAAATACACAAATTCCTATTACTATAAGAACAAGAACAAATGAAAGTACAATATCAACGTTTGAATAGTCCTTATCTTTGTTTATCTTCAAATGAGCAGGAATAGTTCCGAACGATAAACCCTTTATTCTTTCATAATTTGGTTCTGCTGTCATCATTGTAACCGTAATACACAAAGCTACTGAAAATGCAAACATCCATATTGCCATGTAGGAGAAGTTAATAGTTGCGAACAAGAATAAAAACCCATCAACAGGCACACCCGAAGCAATTTCAGGTTGATAATATATTTCTGAACCAAGCCTTAAAATAAGTAAAAATAATCCTGCAAATAATGTAACAATTGAAGCCTGTGCATTTACTCTTTTCCAAATTATTCCTAATAAAAATACTGTTGTAACAGGGGGTGCTATGTATGCCTGAACGTTTTGCAAGTACTGATACATAACTCCGCCGCCAATTTTTTCCATAATTGGAATCCATAGAATTCCAAGAACAACAATAACAACAGTTGCAACTTTACCAACATTCACTAAAAATTTTTCTGATTTATTAGGACTGATTTTTTTATAGATATCTATTGTGAATATGGTTGAACATGAGTTAAAAACAGATGCCAAAGAGCTCATTAAAGCGGCCATTAGTCCACCTGCAACCAAACCTTTCAGACCAACAGGTAATAAGGTAGTTACAAGCATTGGAAATGCTCTATCTGCTTTTTGAACTCCGTTTGCATCCATTACATTAAAAAACTCTGGGTTTTGGATTGTTAATGCAAAAGCAATGATACCAGGAACCAAAAAAATCAAAATTGGTAATAGTTTTAGATAAGCTCCAAAGATTGCTCCTCTCCTACCAATAGTTATATTGTTAGCAGCTAAAGTTCTTTGAACAATATATTGGTCTGTACACCAATACCATATTCCAACAATAGTTCCGCCAAATAATAATCCTGCCCAAGGAAAATCAGGATCATCCCAAGGTCTCCACATATTGAAGTGTTCAGGACTGGCCTGAGTTACTGTCTCAGTCAATTGATTCCAACCACCTACTTCTTGAAAACCGAGGTAGGTAATAATTACAGACCCGAGGATTAAAACAACAGTTTGTAATGTCTCAGTATAAACAACAGCTCTTAATCCACCTAATATTGTGTAAGCTCCAGTGAAAATAACAATACCAATTGCACCAACCCAAAAATCTATATTTAATAATTCTGAGACCACAATACCACCAGCATATATTGTTACTGAAACTTTTGTTAGAACATATGCAAACAGTGAAAAAACAGAGAGAAACCACCTTGATCTACTATCAAATCTTTTCTCAAGAAACTCTGGCATTGTAAAAGCACCACTTCGAATGTAGAATGGTAAAAAAAGCCAACCTAGAAGCAAAACAATCCATGCATGGAGTTCATAATGTGCAAGAGGAGTTCCAGACGAAAAACCTGTTCCAGCTAGTCCAACTACGTGCTCTGAACCAATATTCGATGCGAAAATTGATGCACCAATTACAAACCATCCAACATTTCTTCCAGCGAGAAAATAGTCTTCTGTATTTTTATTTTTTTGTAATGCAACCCAAACAGCAACACCAACTAAAATAGCAAAATATAAACCTAACACTACCCAGTCAAGGCTTTGAAAAATTGTTTTTGATTCTTCCATTTAATTTATTTTATGTAGTTAAACAATATGTTTTCAATTAATTCTTGCTTTGCGCTTGTAAGTTTTAACGTACCATTGGCTTTAGCCAATTTGTATAAATCTTCTAAAACTAATTTACCATCCTCAAAACTTTTTCCTTTGCCAGAATCAAAGCTTTTATATCTATTTTTTAACATTTCAGGAAGTGGTGAATTTTCTAGTAAATTATCTGCTATAATTAAGGCTCTTGCAAAAGTGTCCGCTCCTCCAATGTGGGCAATAAATAAGTCCTCTAGATCAGTAGAATTCCTGCGCAATTTAGCATCAAAATTTACACCTCCACCTTGGAGACCTCCAGCATTTAAAAAAACAAGCATTGCCTCAGTAGTTTCTTGAATATTGATTGGAAATTGATCAGTATCCCAACCATTTTGATAATCACCTCGGTTGGCGTCTATACTGCCAAGCATTCCGGATTTTGCAGCAACAGTTAATTCATGTTGGAATGTGTGTTGAGCCAAGGTAGCATGATTTACCTCAATATTAATCTTAAAATCCTTTTCTAAGCCATAATCTTTTAAAAAACCTATTGATGTTGCAGTGTCAAAGTCGTATTGGTGTTTGGATGGTTCCATAGGCTTAGGTTCAATAAAAAATGTACCCTTAAATCCTTTGGATCTAGCATAGTCACGGCACATCTTTAGGAATTGAGCCATGTGATCCAATTCCCTGCTCATGTCAGTATTTAACAAGGACATATATCCTTCACGACCTCCCCAAAAAACATAATTTTCACCATCAAGTTCAATAGTAGCATCTAAAGCCAACTTAACCTGTGCACCTGCTCTTGCAACAACATCAAAGTCAGGGTTAGTAGCGGCACCATTCATATAATGTGGATTTGAAAAACAATTGGCGGTGCCCCAAAGTAATTTTATTCCAGATTTTTTCTTTTTCTCTTTAATATATTCTGTAATAAAATTTAATCTCTCTTCAGATTCAGATAGTGTGTCTGCTTCTTTAATCAAATCATAGTCGTGAAAACAAAAGTAATTAAACCCCATTTTGGAAATAAACTCAAATGCTGCATCAGCTTTATCTTTTGCAGCTAGTAAAGGGTCTTTTGATTGATCCCAAGGGAAGATTTGGGTTCCAGCACCAAATGGATCTGCTCCCACTCCACAGAATGAGTGCCAATATGCTACAGCAAATTTGAAATGATCTTTTAAAGTTTTACCTGCAACAACCAATTCTGGATTGTAATATTTAAACGCTAGTGGATTGTCTGACTCGGGGCCCTCATATTTAATTTGACCTACCCCCTTAAAAAATTCTTTATTACCTATTAATGCCATAATTATTGATTAATTAGTTTGTTTAAATTAAGTTTCCAAATTTCATAAGAATCTTGATATTGTTGCTTGTTTTTGGAAGGAACATAACTTTTAATATAGTCATTATTAGAGATATTTTTTGAAAATGATTCAAAATTATTTTCATCTAAACTCACAACTCTTGCAGCACCATAAGCACCAGTTACATCATGAATTTCAACTTCCTTATCTAAAAGTGTTGATATTGTATTTGAGAAAATTTCTGATCTAAAAAGATTATCATTACCGGACCTAACAAGCTTTGTTTCGAAATTATCATTCATAAGAATTTCCATTCCATATACAAATGAAAAAGCGATGCCCTCCAAACTTGACCTACACATATGATCTGAGTTATGAATGTTTAAATTTAACTTTAAAATTTGTGTACCAATATTTTTGTTTTCAAAAATTCTTTCAGCACCATTTCCAAATGGATAAGTAAGTAAATTATTTGACCCTATTTCTACATTGGCTGCTTTTTCATCCATTTCTGTATACGATCCCGATCGAATTAAATTTTTAATCCACTTATACTGAATACCAGCACCATTGATACACAACAACTTACCAACTATTTTATTAAATTCTGAGTAATTTACATGAGCAAAATTGTTAATTCTAAGAGACTCTTTTGATTTTAATTGATCTGTTAATGCGTACAATACACCTGATGTTCCTCCTGTTGCGGCAACTTCCCCAACATTTAAAACATTTAATGCAACTGCATTATTAGGTTGATCACCTGCTCTATATTTTACTGGAATTCCTGTAGGTAGCCCAGTTTCTTCTGTCGCTAACTTTGTTACGTATCCTTGATCCTTAAAGTTATCAACAATGTTTGGTGTCATTGATGAATCAATTTGATAGTGATTTAATAACCAATCTGCCACACGATTTTGTTTAAAATCCCAAAACATGCCTTCTGATAAACCAGTAACAGTTGAGTTAATCTCTCCAGTCAACTTAAAATTGATAAAATCACCAGGTAGCATAAATTTATATATATTGTTGTATATGTTGGGTTCATTATTTTTTACCCATGCAAGTTTTGACGCAGTGAAGTTTCCAGGCGAATTTAAGAGTTTCGAGCAACATTTTTCCTCACCAATTTCTTTAAATGCTTTATTTCCAATTTCAACAGCTCTACCATCACACCAAATTATTGAATTACGCAAGCTATTACCATCCTTATCAACAATCACAAGTCCATGCATTTGGTATGAAATACCGATTCCTTTAATTTGATCATTGCTAATATTAGACTCGCTTATGATTCTTTTTGTACCTATACAAATTAATTCCCACCAATAATTTGGATCTTGCTCTGCCCAACCATTCTTTTCTGAGATTATACTCATCTCTGCTTGAGGCTCTTGAATAAGCTTTACTTTTTCACCTGAATCTGATTTAGTTAAAGCTATTTTAAGTGATGAGCTTCCTAAATCATATCCAATATTATACATTGTAAAATTTAATTCTTTAGCGGAAAAATTTCTTGAATAGATCCATCTTCATTGTGGTACATCTCAGTGAATTTAACATTTCTCAAGTGATCTTTTCCAGAAATTTGGGTATCGTGATAAAACAAATACCACTGATCACCAACCTTTAGGGTTGAATGATGATTAGTCCAACCGTCTACTGGATTATTAATTATACCTTGATAGACAAACGGTCCATATGGGTTATTACTGGTCGCGTAAACAATTAAATGGGTATTTCCAGTACTATAACTCAAATAATAAATCCCATCTTTTTTATGAACCCAAGCAGCTTCAAAAAATCTTCTTGCATGGTCTTTAGTAAGGATAGGATTCCCATTTTTGTCGATAATTCGAACTGGCCTAGGATCTTCAGAAAAACTGATCATATCCTCCGACATTTTTGCTATTCGTGGTGATATTGCTGGGCCATTTGGAATACCACTATCTTGCAGTTCATTTCCACATTCACCTGACGTATACTCGTTATCCTCGTTCCATCTTTGTAATTGACCACCCCATATACCTCCAAAATACATATAATAAGATCCATCATCATCTTTAAATACACTAGGATCCATACTGTAACTTCCTTCAATAGGGTTGTCTTCAGCTTTAAATGGACCTTCTGGTTTATCTGAAACAGCAGCACCTATTTTAAAAACATCATCTTTATCTTTTGTAGGGAAATACAGATAAAATTTTCCATCCTTTTCTGCTGCATCAGGTGCCCAAAACTGTCTTTTAGCCCATGAAACATCATCAAGATCAAGTCCAACATCATGGATCGTGACCGGTCCTCCAATATAATTCATTGATAGTACCCTATAATCTCTCATTGCATACTTTCCTCCACAATCATCAACAGCGGGATTTTCAAGTAAGATGTCGTGTGATGGATACACATAGATTTTTCCATTAAAAATATGTGCTGATGGATCAGCGGTAAATATTTCTGTTACTAATGGATCGTTAAGAAAATTTTTTTGTGCAAAACTAAAACTCGAAGCAAGTAATATTATAAAAATTATTTTTTTCATTTGATAACAATTGGTTGATTAGTAATTTTTCTCATATTAAGCAGTTTACTTGAATATTTTTCAACAATTTCTTTATACTTGGGCTCGTTTGAAATATCAATAGTCTGAAGCTTGTCTGTCCGCATATCAAATAACATTTTAGCCACAACTCTTTCATCAGAGTCGGGAGATGGTGTGTTATTTCCATTTCGGTCTTTAAAATACTTATTGTATCCAATAATCTCATGATATGAATAGTCTAAGTCTTGAACAACCTCTCTCATTTGATATCTGCTATATATTTCAGATTTAAATTTTTGAGATGGATTTTTCAATATGGGTACGAGGCTCTCACCATGAATGTAATCTGGGGCCTCTATACCTGCTAATTCACTCAAAGTAGGATAGATGTCAACATATTCAACTAACGCATCTGTTTTTTCATTTTTTGACATATTCGGAGCTGAAATAATTAACGGAACATGAATTGCCTCTTGAAATGTATGGTGCTTGCACCAAAAACCATGTTCTCCTAAGAAAAATCCATGATCACTCCAAAATACTATAGTCGTGTTATCTCTGAGACCTAAATCATCCAAAGATTTGATTAATTTACCCACCAATGTATCCAAATAACTAACACTTGCATAATAACTTTTTATTAATTCTTTTTCAGTTTCGAGTGAGACAGGTCCTTTTTTTGGGATATCCAAATATCCATTCCTTAACTCTTCCCAGTTGTGATAAGACCTATTGTGTGCATTTTTGGGGATAGTTTTTTCTCTGGAAATAGTCAAATCACTATCATCGTACATATCACCATATTTCTTTGGTTGAATGAAAGGTAAGTGAGGAGAGACGTAACCTACCGCTAGAAAGAAAGGATCTTGTGAATCCCTAAAATCACTGAGTGTTTTAATAGCAAAATCCGTCAATTTTCCGTCTGTATACGCATCATCTTCAACATCGGCATACTCCCAAGCAGGACCAATGTAATTATTAGGTTGGTTAGGATTAATTTCTTTTCTCTTTTCAATCATTCTAAGAGTTTTTTTACTTTGATAATCCCTTTGTTCCCTAAAATTTCGATAAATATCCCACTCATCACGATTATCTCTCCATTCATGATAAATTTTTCCTATTGATCCAGTGGTGTAACCATTTTGCTTGAAAAGTTTTGCTAATGTAATGGCTTTGGGCAAATCTTCGTCAGCTCTAGAATAGTACTTAACGAACCTTGATTTACTTCCTCTCACACCAGTTAAAATACTTGCTCTACTAGCACCACAAACAGCAATATTAGTATAAGCTTGATCAAACTGAACACCCTCTGATGCTAGTTTATCAAGATTTGGTGTTTTCATTTGGGGGTATCCGTATGAGTTAATCAACGGTCGCATATCATCAACACCAATAAACAAAATATTTTGTTTTTTTTGAGGGCTCAATGTAAGACATGTAAAAAATGATATCAAAATGAATGTTGAATGCTGAAGTGATACTAAATATTTACTCATTTACTAGGTATTTAGATTCTTTAAGTATTAAAATAAAGATAAGGTTAGTTTAAAAAAAAAGGAGGAAAATTCCTCCTTTTTTCAAAAAATATGAATCAATTATTGCCTTCGAGCTTCATTTCCAGACTTTAAAAGAGCAACAGCTTTTTGATTACCAAACTTTTTAGATAAAGTTTCTCTTATGTTATTGTAACCATTTCTGTAAACTACTTTCTTAGCCTCAGGATCAGTAATACCCTGTTTTTTGATTTCGGCAGCATTTGTAACAATTTGATTTAAAGTTGCATCATAAAAAATCTTTTTGTCCTTTTTACTTAGAGAATGCTTTTCCGCAACAAAATTTGATATTTTTTCAGCATTCTTTATCTGATTCTTTGTTGGCTCTTGAGCAAACAGAAAGATAGGAATCGTTAAAAAGATAAATAAAAATGTCTTTTTCATAATTAATTAATTAACTCGTTAGTATTTATTTCACTCAAGGGTATTTGAAGTTGCATTATTTCAGCCTCATTGGTTGAAAACTTAACTTCTCTATTAGCTTGATATTTCTGAGATCCAATTAATACTTTTTTTCCAAAAGAATTATTATGTGGTAAGACGGTGTGATCTAAGAAATACTGATAACCACGTCTTTTATTGTGAAATGAATCCTCACCCTCACCAATTAACTCAAACTGATATTCCTCCATAATCGCATCTCTAAATGAACTTTGACCTTGAGAAAATTCAGCTCTAGGGCTTAAACCAGCTCTACTAAGAACAGGTGTCAAATAAGTCATTTCCTGCCCATTTCCAAGCTCATTAGATATTTCTGCAAGCATTAACAATAATTCAGCATATCTCATAACAACAACATTTTGACTATTATATTGGTTACTATGAGTTCTGTCTTTTTCAACCCATTTGAATAAATATGGATGTGAACTTCCCATACCACCTCTCCATGCTGCAGATGGGTAAGTTCTTACGTTACCGGCTGGAGCTGTTCTATCTGCTCTGTAGTATTGATGAAGATATGTAGCATTGTATCTTTTATCCGGAAAACTAGAAATTAAAGTAGGTCCTGTCCATCTTTGGCCTCCACCATATGCAGCAACATGCTTGTCATGTTGAAAAGCAGTTACCTGGAACCAACCAAAGTGCATGCCTGCCTTATATTTCCATGGTGTAAAGTTTCTTCCAATTTGGGAGTTAGCAGCATCCTGAGCAATCTGTAACTCAAAAATTGATTCTGTCGAGTTTTCACCTTGAACGGTAAACAAACTTCCATAATCAGATACCAGTGAATATTGTCCACTGTTGTAAACCTTTATAGCTTCAGTGTAAGACAGTCCCCAATAATCCATAGAACCACCCATCGTTTGTATATCTGGGTTCGTAGCTTTGGCCATGTAAACTTTTGCCAATAACATACTGGCCGCGTGTTGATGAGGGTAGCCAGTCCCAGCATTGCCATTCAACAATGCTTGTGCAGTTTGTAAATCTGAAACAATTTGATCATAAACATCCGATGCAGGTGATTTGGCTTTGTTAGTATTTCCTTGCGACGGAAGTTCCAACCACAAAGGAATATCACCCCAAAGCGTAACAAGTTTAAAATACGACCAAGCCCTTGCAAAATAGGCATGACCAGCAACATCGTTAAATGCTAATTCATCTGTATTTGACGGAGACGAAACAGTATTTATCGCTGCAATTGCACCATTTGCTCTTGCTATAGCTTGGTATAAACCTCCCCACATAGCCTCAGCATCCATATGATAGCCAGGTTTAAGTGAACATAAAGTTGACATGTCTCTCGATGTTACTCTAGCGCCACCTTTCCTTGTAAACATTATACCAGAATAAAGATTTTCAATAAACAATCTTCTTTCTTGAGTATCGTAGCTTGTCAAGGCCTGGTAAATACCATCTCTTGCAGCTTCTGCGCTTTGAACATCTTGATATAATGTTGCATCAAGGAAAGGCGGACTTTCGTCCAAGTCACATGAAACAAAAAGTACCAATGGAAGAATTAATAAAAGTTTTATGTATTTCATTTGTATATAATTTATTTAATTAAAAGTTTAAGTTAACACCAACAAGGACTGACCTTGAATTAGGCTTGTTGTTCCAGTCTGTTCCCTGCAATAATCCATCCCACAAAAACGAGGTAATTTCAGGGTCATAACCAGAGTAGTCTGTCCATGTAAATAAGTTTGATCCAGTTATATAAACGTTTGCTGCATCAATAAAGTTATTGTTACTGAGAGGAATGTCATAATTTAAAGTTATGCTTTTCAATCTTACATAACTTCCATCCTCAATGACTCTATCCATTAGTGCACCAAATAAATTAGCTGAGTAACCCAATCTTGGGTAAGCAGCAGATGGGTTGTCAGGCGTCCACCTGTCATACCATGCATCTGCAACAATATTTCTATAAGTACCTTCTGCCCAACCAAACCTGTAATAATTTCCGTTTACAATTTCATTTCCTTCAACACCATTAAATAGTGCTCTCATTGAAAATCCTTTGTAGGAAAGATTTACATTAAATCCATATACATAATCAGGATTTGGATTTCCTATTACTGTTCTATCTGCAAGATCAACTACTCCATCACCATTCAGGTCCAAAACTTTTATATCACCAGGTTGAGACATAGATCCATTTATAGAATACATTGTATCACCCTCTTGGAACAATCCATTAGTTTTCCAACCATAAAATAAAGCAACTTCATGACCTTCCATAAATATATTTACTGGAAACTTTATACTATTACCACGACTTGGTACATTTCCAAGATATGATGCAACTTGCTGGTTTGAATATCCTCCCATTCCATCAGACATTAATATATCACCAGGAACTAGACCAAGATTTTCAATTTTAGATTTATTAAATGAAATATTACCACCAAATGATAGATTAAAATCTCCCTTATCAATTGCAATAAAGTCTAAACCAATTTCCAATCCTTTGTTTTCAAGACCTCCTCTGTTGATTAACATATTTGCAAAACCAGATGATGTTGGTATTGGACTCTGTTGTAAAAGATCTTTTGTGTTTTTTTGGTAAACATCAATAACACCAGATATTTTACCATTCGCAAATCCAAAATCAACTCCAAAATTTACTTGCTCTGTAGTTTCCCAAGTTAGATCTGGGTTAGCAATGTTAGCAAGGACAATTGGAACAGTTGTACCATTTGAAGAATTTCCATAAAGAGAAGAAGAAGCTCCATAATTTGGCAAGGTTCCATAGGGACCAATTCCGTGGTTACCAATTTCACCCCAGCCTGCTCTAAATTTTAGACTTGAAAATAAATCTAAGTTTTGAATAAATTTTTCACTTCCAGCTCTCCATGCAAAAGCAAATGATGGGAAAAACCCATATCTATTATCTTGAGCAAATTTAGAAACACCATCTCTTCTAAAACTTGCAGTTAAGACATATTTGTTTTTAAATGTATAATTTACTCTACCCAAAACTGAAAATAATTGTTGATCAGCAGCTCTTAAAAGTAGCGGTGATGACACAATTTGTCCCAGAAACGGTTGTTGAGTTCCTAATTGAGCAGTAACAAAATCTTGGACAGCATAAACACTACTTTCTACGTCTCTTACATCATATGTGACACCGAGAGCAGCGTTAACTCTGTGATTTCTATTTATATTTCTATTGTATCTTAAAAAGTTATTAACCTGATAGGTCATAGCATTTAATTTCATTTTTTGATACAATCCATTGGCATTTGCACCTTGCCATGTTGTTAAACCATAAAATCTAGTTCTATCCTTATCTCTAAGATTACCTCCAATTCTAAACTCATACATTAAACCAGGCGTTTTTAACTTGTATTTCAATGCTAGAGAGGCAATAACTCTATTCTCTCTTGATTCGTCTGAAAAATCATTAAC
Organism: uncultured Bacteroidota bacterium; assembly: GCA_902526165.1. Lineage (GTDB taxonomy): Bacteria > Bacteroidota > Bacteroidia > Flavobacteriales > Flavobacteriaceae > Eutrophosalina. The sequence goes on along the minus strand of CABZKA010000008.1, from coordinate 54,894 downwards.
CCATGACAATGGATTTGATAATTGTCCGTCGTCAAAAAAGCTTTCTTCGTCAGTTCCATTAGATAGTACAGGATTGTATGATACTGTTTGCTGTACAAAACTTTGATCACCACCAATTTTATCCCCACCTTCAGCAAAATCTGAGTCACTAAAAAATGTTGAAAATCTTCCCTCAACTCTTATTCGGTCACTAATATCATAATTTATATTAAGTCTTATGTCACCAGTCTTAAATGAAGAATTATCTATTAGTCCATTCAAATCATTAAATCCTGCAGATAAATAAAAATCTCCATTGTCATTTCCAGCTGAAAATGTTGCTCCAAAACTGGAACTTATTCCTTGTTGATAAACTTCATCTTGCCAATTATATAGTGTAGCGGGTGTTGTATCTACAGTAGTTGAAGGTGTTCCATCAGGGTTTGATAAAAATGAAAAAACAGAACCACTATTAACAACATATCTCGGTGTTTCACCAGAGGCGACTCTAGTTGCGTTGGAATAGTTGGCATAACCGACACCATCAAGCATGTCATAAGTCTTTGTTATTTCACTAATTGTTCTACTAAAAAATGTATTAAACTTACCTCCAGGTTCATCTGAGGATCCACTTTTTGTAGTAATTAAAACCACTCCGTTTGCACCTCTCGAACCGTAGATCGCAGTAGCTGAAGCATCTTTTAAGATTTCAATTCTTTCAATATCTCTTGGATTTATACCATTCAGACCACTTTGCGGATCTTGACCCGTATTACCTTGACCTGTTCCATCGACGGATGCAACATCTTCAGCTGCTGAAGATATAATAACACCATCTACAACATAAAGTGGTTCATTATTTCCTCTTAAACTACTAGCTCCTCTAATTCTTACACTAACTCCAGAATTTGGGTTAGCTGCATTTTGAGTTACTTGGACACCTGCTGCTCTACCTTGCAGGAGCTGATCAACAGTTGCTGCCTGTCTTGAGACTTCATCTTCAATTTTAATAGATGCAACGGATCCAGTAAGGTCTCTTTTGAGTACAGTTCCATACCCCACTACAACCACCTCTTCCAAAGCTTCAGTATCAGGCTGTAACTGTACTGTAATTGTCGTTTGGCTAGAAACATCTACCTCTTGATCTGTGTATCCTATGTAGGTAACAACCAGAACTTGGTTTCCGTCAGTGGGGATAGTAATAGAAAAATTACCATCAAAGTCTGATATAGCACCAATAGAGTCTGATCCTTTTAACTGAACAGTTGCACCGGGTAATGGTGAACTATTTTCATCATTAATTGTTCCTGTAATTGTTTTTGATTGTGCAAAAACAAACAATGGAAATAAAATAAAAACTAATAGAAATCTATTCATGTTTAATAATTTTTGGTTAGTTATAAAATTTTCGAGTTCTAAATTAATAAAAAATTTACACTCTGATGGCCTAAATATTAATTATCCCTAAAAATCATAGCCAGATGGTGCGAATATGATAAGTTTTATGAGATATATTTAATAAATAATTAGCTAAAAATCATTTGAATTGATTTATTGCTATTCTTGTACAAGAAGATTAATTATTTAAATTTGCCATTCATTTGGTCGCGTAGCTCAGCTGGATAGAGCATCTGCCTTCTAAGCAGACGGTCGCACGTTCGAATCGTGCCGCGATCACATTAGCCCACATTTGTGGGCTTTTTTTATTAACTTAACCAAAACAACAAAAATGAAATCGTTGCTCAATTGGCACAAAAGTTTTACTGAGAAGAAAAGAAAGTTTTATAATTTATCACACTATCAGGTTTATTGGGTGTCCTGGATTAAAGGAATCTTAACTGGATGTATCATTTTATACTTAATTTATATATAGTATGTTAAGAAGAAATTTTGTTAAAAGTGGAGGTATTGTAATAGGCTCTGCTCTCACCTTACCAAACATATTATCCTGTAAAGATTTAAATTCCAGGCTTAACATTGCCTTAATTGGAGTTGGTGGCAGGGGAATTCAAAATTGGCAACCAATTATTAACTCTGAGAATATTGTTGCTATGTGTGATGTCGATGATCGCTGGGCATCTAATGCACTAAAGAAGATTAAGGAATCACACATAAATGTTAAAAGGTTCAAAGATTACAGGGTGATGTTTGATAAAATGAAAAACTTGATTGATGCTGTAATCATCAGTACACCTGACCATACTCATTTTCATGCTGCAATTACTGCAATGGAGCTTGGAATTCATGTTTGTATTGAAAAACCATTGGCTCACAATGTTTGGCAGTGCAGAACACTTAAAAAAGCAGCCAATTATTATGGTGTAGTATCACAAATGGCCAATCAAGGTCATACTACTAATGGTATAAGACTAGTAAAGGAATGGTATGAGGCAGGAATTTTAGGTGAAGTTCGAGAAGTTCACGCCTGGTTTGGTGAATTTAATTTTAAACCAGGTCACTGGTGGGACAAGCCAACTGAATTCCCACCTAATAAACAAACTGTTCCTAAAACCTTAGACTGGGATCTGTGGCTAGGACCCGCAAAGAATAGAAATTATAATAAAGTTTATGTTCCCAAATCGTGGAGAGGATTTTTCGATTTTGGAAATGGTCAATTGGGTGATTGGTCATGTCATACCTTAGATGCTCCTTTTTGGGCATTAAATTTAGGAATGCCTAGTTCGGTGTTCGGCAATGTACCTGAACCAAAAACAGAAGAAAATTTTGTTGCTGATAAATCAACTGTAGAATATAATTTTCCTGCAAAGAATGATCGAAAATCTGTAAAATTAAAATGGTACGAAGGTGGTTTTAAGCCAAATTTTGGTGATGATTTTCCACTAAAAAATGTACCAAACTTGGGAATGGTAATGATTGGATCAAAGAAGTCTTTGATTACAGGTGGACGTCCAAATAATCCAAGACTGCTGGTATCTGAAGAAGAGTGGAATGAATTTAAAAAAAACCCACCTAAACAAAAAATACCTAGGTTGAAATCAGGAGATGAAACACCTATTCAAGAATGGGTTGATGGAATTAAAAATAATTTTTTACCTGAATCAAATTTTAATTATAGTGCTGAGTTAACAGAGATGGCACTAATAGGGGTTTTATCTCAAAGATTTGGTGGAAAAATAGATTACGATGCTGAAAAAATGCAAATTATAAACAGACCTGAACTGAATAAATTTTTAAGAGAGGAGGCAAGGGATGGCTGGAAAGTATCAAATTATTATAATTCGCTGAAATAAGATTCAACTCTATCAATTGCATTTAACCTAATATCCTCCCAAAATAAATTTATGTCTCCTTTGTGATAATCCTTGAGAAAAGAGAATAAAATTGTTTTTAAGATATTTACTTTCGGCATCTTGAGGAAAATTGCGTAATCAGTGTATTCAATTTTTACAGATCTTTTATAAACTTTCTCATTTACAAAATACAGACCTTTATGACTTTTATAATCTGATGTTTCACTATCATCCCATAAGACAGGGTTGGAAACCTGACTACCTTCTAACCAGTCAATTGGAATAGTCAGATCGTATTTTTGATAGTTTTTCAAAATTTTGAATGTATTCCAAGTTAAATATCCACCTGTCTCAAGTGGATCTTTCATCAATTCCAGGTCAAAGAAATCTTCTTCAGTAATTTTTGTACCGGGTAAATAAGCGGCAATCAATTTGTTCTGTAATTCTTTGCCATCAAAAAAATCCTTTAAAAGCATAACCGCATGTGCAGCTCCCTGGCTGTGACCTGCAATAATTATCGGTCTTCCTTTGTTATATTTATTCATGTAGATTAAGAATGCTTCTTTGATATCACTATAAGCTAGCTCCAATGTTTTTTCTCCCCCAAATTTCCAGTAACGATCATCAAAAACTCTGAAATGTGCTTGCCTGTAATTTGGTGAATAAAGATTCCCTGAATCTAACCATGCTGTAGCTTGAAATTTAATGGTTGAATTAATTAGGTAATTCCTAAATTCTAAATCATAAACATCAGAATTCCAATTTTCATTTTTCTTGTCTGAGAACAATGTTGGTGCTATAAAAAAAACATCAGCATTTTTACTACCATCATTTTCTGTCAAGAAAGGTAATTTATCTTTTTGATAAGGGTGAACAAGCCATGAATCAAGATGGTTATAGTTTGGCTCTATTGGGGGGGTGTAATCACCGTGATTAATTGATTGATAAACAATTTCATTATAAGACTCCTTTAATAAACCACACGAACAAAAAAGGACCGTAAATAAAATAATTATGTGAAATTTTATAATTTTAGTAAACATTCAAAATATTATTCAAATATGATCAAATTCAAGACCAGTTTTAATCCGTTCTTTCTTTTTTTAACAATACTATTAATTTTTTGTTCATGTTCAAATACAGAACAAAAAATTTATTTAAAAAAAATTGAAGGCTCCCCAGCATTTGAAAATTCTTCATTATCTATTGAAGAAATAACAAGCGATGGAGAAAATTATACGTTTTCTTTCAATATTAATAACTATGAGCTTGGAACACAAACTGCAAATGAGTTTGATTATAAATTAGCAAACTCTGCAAAAGGACAACATATACATTTTATAATCAACAATGGCCCCTATTCTGCACATTACTCTGAAAAATTTGACACAAAAATTTTGGATGATAATAGTATTATTCTTGCTTTTTTATCGAGATCACATCACGAATCAGTCAAAAATCCTGATGCCTACATACTAAAACAGTTAGGTAAAAATATTAATACAAATTTGGAAAATGAGTTTCTATTCTACAGTAGACCAAAGGGAACATACAAAGGGTCTGATACAGAAAAGTTATTGCTTGATTTTTATCTCGTAAATACTGATTTATCAGCTGATGGAAATAAAGTTAGAATTACAATTGCTCAAAATCAACAAACCAATAAATTTTTAGTTGATCAATGGGAACCATACTATATTGAGGGATTGGAAAAAGGCGAAGTCTCAATAATCCTTGAATTAATAAATAATGATGGTGAATTAATTAAATCCCCTTTCAATCCATCAAGCAGAAAGGTTTTTTTAGAATAACTTAATTTAAAATTTCCTTTTAATATTGTTTTTTTCTAATTCTTTTAGTTTTTCAATTGATATTACTTTTAAAAATGACTCATGTTGCTCAATGGCATACTCTATTTTTTCAACAATTTTATCTACTGATTCATTATCATAATCAATATCAATTGGACTTTTTATTTCCATAGTCTGAAGTATATCTTTCTTTTTCACCCTCAGTCCTTTTTTATCAAAAGATCTTCTGAAACCATCTATTACAATTGGAACAACTGTTGGTTTATATTTTTTTATAATGTGAGCTGTTCCTTTTCTAATTGGTTTAAAAGGAGTTGTCGTACCCTGCGGAAATGTAATTACCCAACCATCATCGAGAGCTTTACCAATATTTGAAATATCAGAAAAATTGACGTCTCTGTTTATATTCTGTCCTTTATCCCTCCATGTTCTTTCAATTGAAACTGCACCAGCATATGCCATTATTCTTGGCAATAGGCCGGCCTTCATAGTTTCCTTAGCGGCAATGAAATATATTTCAAGTTTTGGATGCCATATATAACCTAGGTTTTTAATTGAATCAACCCTTCCACTCAAACTTGCATTAAACACATGAAACATTGCAACAACATCAGCAAAGTACGTTTGATGATTAGAAACAAACAGAACATTATTTTTTGGCAAATCCTTAATAAAGTGAGAACCTTCTATTTTTAATTGGTTAAAACCGCGATACCTTCTGTGTGTGAAAAGTCCGAACAAACGAATGAGCCACTTCTTTATGTATAGGTTATGACCAAAGGGATTATTTCTAAAAATTAACAATTCTTTAATTTTCGGTCAAATATATAGGTTTTATAATCACAAATAATTATAAAATAATATGTTTATTATTTTTAAACTTTATATATGAAATTTTTTAGAGTTGTTTTGACCACATTCTTAGTTTTCCATTTTTCATGTGAAACCAAGCCTACGAAAAATAATAAGGTTGTGTTACCAAAAAAAATTGAGAAAATAATGGAAGAGCCTAAATTGGTTGAAAAGAAATTTATTTTGAATGATGAAAATGCAATTCCTTTTTTTTATCAATATGGAATGAATAATGAAGAGAAAAATGTTAGAATCATAACAAATTATGGAAACATCGACCTTGAGCTTTTTGAGGAGACTCCTTACCATCGTGCTAATTTTATTTTTTTAACAAAAGAAAAATATTTTGATGGTACTTATTTTCACAGAGTTGTGAAAGACTTTATAATTCAAGGTGGTAATTCAGATTCTTATGAAATATCAAAAAGGAGGCAAAAAATAGGAAGATATTTACTTCCACCAGATACAAAAAAAGGTTTTAAACATCATAGAGGAATACTTTCAATTCCCAGTAGCGATATTGACAATCCATATAAATTAGCATCACCCTTCGAGTTTTTTATTGTTGTAGACAAAGAGGGAGCATACCATTTGGATAAAAACTATACACCATTTGGAAAAGTTGTTAAAGGAATGGATGTTGTTGATAAAATTTCTGATTTAGAAACTGATAAAAGAGAATGGCCTATCAATAATGTAAGGATTAAAGTTGAGATTATAGATTAATAAAATCTTCAATTTTTATTCCTTAAGCTTCAAACTCCACTCATAAATAAATTCTGAAACAACATCTCCACTTTCATCGTAACCAGTTGATTTTAATTTTATTTTATCTGTGGTTTTATCTTTTGAAAGGCTTGATAAAGTTTTTTTTACAGCTTTTACTTGGTCACATTCGAATCGAATCAAGCCTTTCGCTTTTTTTAAAAACTTTGATTCATTTGAAATAACAAGCATAGATATTTTGAGTTTTTTTTTATTTACAAAATCAATTATAGCCAAACCTGTCGCTAATTCTGAAGCCATTCCTTGTACTGCCCAATAAAGTGACTTAAAAGGATTACTATTGAACCAATTGTGCCTTACAGAAATAATACATTTTTTATCATTTAAATCTCTCACTTTTACGCCACATAACCATGCTGATGGTAAATCTTTAAACAGAAAAAAATTGTATTTGCACATAACTAAATACCTAAGGAGGCCAAGTATCTTTCGGCATCCAATGCTGCCATACAACCTGTACCAGCAGCTGTTACTGCCTGTCTGTAATCTTTATCTTGAACATCCCCTGATGCAAAGACACCAGGAATATTTGTTTTTGTTGTCTTACCCTCAGTCAAAATATATCCTGTGTCGTCCATATCCAATTGACCTTTAAAAATATCTGTGTTGGGTTTATGACCAATTGCGACAAAGAAACCCGTAATATTAATAACCTCTATTTCACTTGTTTTGTTATTAACAACTTTAATACCCTCAACCACACTATCCCCAAGGACATCAACAACCTCTGTATTATATCTTAAATCAATATTTTTTTTTGAGTTTACTCTGTGTTGCATTGCTTTAGAAGCTCTCATAACATCTCTTCTAACAAGCATGGTTACTTTTGAGCAAATGTTAGCTAGGTAAGTTGCCTCTTCAGCAGCTGTATCTCCACCACCAACGATTGCAACTTCTTGATCTTTGTAAAAAAATCCATCACAAACTGCGCAAGCAGAAACTCCACCACCAATAAGTTTTTGTTCACTTGCAAGACCCAAATATTTTGCACTAGCACCAGTAGATATAATAACAGTTTTTGCAAAAATTTTTTTTTCGTGGTCTATAACTATTTCATGGTTTTTGTTCGGATCTTTACTAAAGATAACGCTAGTTGCCTCACCAATTCTTACATCAGTTCCAAAACGTTCAGCCTGCTCTTTTAATTCTTCCATCATTTTTGGTCCATCTACTCCCTTTGGATATCCTGGAAAATTATCTACTTCGGTTGTAGTTGTAAGTTGTCCTCCAGGCTCCATTCCTGTGTATAAAACTGGCTTCAAATCAGCTCTTGATGCATAAATTGCTGCTGTGTATCCTGCAGGGCCAGAACCAATGATAAGTGTTTTAATAATATCAGCTGACATTCACTCAAAATTAATACAAAAATTTGTGTTTGAGGTTAATGTAAAGAGTTTTATATTAGCACCCATTTTCGGGGTGTAGCGTAGCCCGGTTATCGCGCCGCGTTTGGGACGCGGAGGTCGTAGGTTCGAATCCTGCCACCCCGACAAAAAAACCTATTTGTGTGAAGAGGTTTTTATATTTCTAGAATACAGTTTTATTCAAAAACTTTGTTGTATTCAGTCGGATCAAAAGCATTATATGCTTCAACTACCTTTAATCCATCCCACTTAAACCAAGCATGTCCTCGAATCGATAATAATTTTCCTGTCTTTTTATTGGTTCCATTCCATGTGTACCAATAGTTGGTATAGATTTCCCCATTATTGTAAAACATTGTTGTTGTTGTTCTATCGATATTTTTAACATCATCAAAATATTCATGTCCTAACATAAAAGCATCAACAACTTCAACAGCTGTTAATTGTGTGTCATTCACATGAAACACAGCATCCTCTGCAAATATTGAAAGTGCCGCTTTTTTATCATTACTTTCATATGCATCTGGGAAAGTGTTCATTATAGCATTTCTTTCATCAGATGCTGAAATAGTTCCTGACCAATCAGCTGAATCAATTTTAATGGGCTCATCACAAGCAAAAAATAGTATTACAGTAAATAGTGTTAATAATTTTTTCATTTTAATTTCTTTAATTTAATTCCAAATCTAAGAAAATAAGAACAATTCAATAATTTTGTAATATGAATTGGAATTGCAAATCTACTTGGAAAAAAGCAAAAAAAAATACATTTTGGTGTTTACTTGGTTGTTCAATTGGAGATTTTGGAACAATTTTTTACTTCCAAAATATTGAGCACTCATGGTCTAATTTTGAAGTGATGGGCTTAGCAATCATTAATGGATTAATTACATCTGTCATTCTTGAAACTATTATTTTATTAAAACAAATGAGTTTTTATTTATCATTGAAAACAGCTTTTGGTATGTCTTTCATTTCAATGATTTCAATGGAAATTTCTATGAATGTTACTGATTTATTTTTGACCGGTGGTGCCTTATTGACCTGGTGGGTCATTCCCATAATGCTCGTAGTTGGATTCTACACCCCTCTGCCCTACAATTATTGGAAACTAAAAAAATATAATGTTAGCTGCCATTAGATTATATTTGTTTACTATTCGGGATGTGGCGCAGTCTGGTAGCGTACACGCATGGGGTGCGTGGGGTCGCAAGTTCAAATCTTGTCATCCCGACTTTTATAATTAACAAAATGAAAAAAACTATATTACTAATTCTGGTTATAAATTTTTCTTGTGCTCAAGAAGATTCAACAATTAATGAACCTGAGAATAAGATATATGATCTTGAACTTATACACCCAACAAAAAACATTCCATGGAGCATAGAGTTTATTGATGAAAAAACAATTATTTACACAGAAAAAAGAGGGAATATTTTTATTGTAAGTGATGATGATATTGTTGAAGTTGAGGGAATACCTTCCATTTACGAAAGAGGTCAAGGTGGCCTTATGGATATTGAACTTCATCCTAATTTTAAAGAAAATGATCTGATTTTTCTCTCATACGCATCTGGAGATAGAGAGAGTGGAGGTAATACTGCAATTGCAAGTGCAAATCTTATCGATGGTAAACTTATTAACCTTAAAGTTTTATATGAGGGAGAAGAAAATACAACAAGAGGTCAACATTTTGGATCCAGAATACAATTAGATAATAAAGGTTTCTTATATTTTACGATTGGAGATCGAGGAAATAGAGATGTTAATCCTCAAGATTTAAACAAAGATGGTGGAAAAGTTTACAGAATTAACATCGATGGTTCAATTCCTGAAGACAACCCGTTTGTTAATGATATAGATACAAAAAAGGCTATTTATTCTTACGGCCACAGAAATCCACAAGGAATATTCCTGCACCCAGAAACTGGTAAAATCTGGACAAATGAACATGGACCAAGAGGAGGTGATGAAATAAATATTATTTCTGCAGGTAAAAATTATGGATGGCCCAAAATAACTTATGGTATTAATTATGTTGGGACAACTATCACAAAAAATAAGTCACTGCCTGGTCTGGAACAACCACTCTATTATTGGGTACCATCAATAGCCCCAAGTAGTTTTGAATTTGTATGGAGTGAAAATTACGAAAATTGGAAAGGCAGTTTACTTGTTGGTTCTCTAAAGTATATGTATTTAGAGAGACTGGAGTTAAAGGATGGAAAAGTTACATACCGAGAAAAAGTTGCAAAAAATGTTGGCAGGGTCAGAGATGTCAAATTAAGTCCAGATGGTCTAATTCATATTGCGGTCGAGAATAAAGGAATATTCAGATTGAATCCAATAAGTGAATAATGGTTGTAATTGGCATTTGTGGAGGAACAGGCTCCGGTAAGTCTTTTTTATCAAAAAGGATAATAAAAAAATTTAATAAATATAAAGTTGAGTACATATGCTTTGACTCTTATTATAAAGATTATTCTGAACTAAGTTTTTCAAAAAGGTGTGGAATTAATTTTGATCATCCTGATTCAATCGATTTTGAATTATTTTATCAACATTTAAAAACACTAAAAAATGGTCAGGGAATTAACAGCCCTAGTTACTCATATAAAACACACAAAAGATTGTCAAAAAATAATAGAATTAATGTTTGTGATATTCTGATAGTTGATGGAATTTACGTTTTGTTAAAAAAAAATATTAGAAAACTCATTGATTTAGCCATATTTTTGGATGTGAAACTAGAAGTTAGGAGGCAACGTAGAATAAACAGAGATATTGTTGAAAGGTCTAGAACAAAAAATGAAATTGAAAATAGGTTTGAAAAAATGATTATTCCAATGCATAAAAAATTTGTTGAATCAACAAAAAAATATGCTGACCTAATAATAAAAAAAAATTATTCGTTTGAATCCATAAGTTCCAGAGTTGAAGTGTTAATAAATGAGGTTTATTGAAATTATAAAAAATTCCAAATTTTTTAAGTTTTTTAGTAATGTATACATTTTAATAACTACTGTTTTTTTGATATGGATCATTTTCATCGATTCAAATTCACTTACAGTAAATATGAAGCTAAAATCACAAATTAATGAACTGGAAAATAAAATCAACCATCTTCAAAATGAAATTGATAAAGATCAGAAACTTATTTCTAATCTGAGGAACTTAGATAGTTTGGAAAAATATGGGAGAGAAAAACATTTTATGAAAAAACAAAATGAAGAAATTTATATAATAGAAATTGAAGATTGATGAGTAAAATTATTTCTGTATCTAATCAAAAAGGAGGGGTTGGTAAAACTACGACAGCATTAAGCTTGTCTGCTGCATTAGGTGTTCTCGAAAAAAAAGTTTTATTAGTTGATATGGATCCTCAATCAAATGCAACGTCTGGTTTAGGTATAGATTCCAATGAAGCAAATTTATCATCTTACGATCTTATTAATGGTAATTCCAAGCCTTCCAAATTAATAATTCAAACAAGTAGTCCCAACCTAGATATAATACCTGCCAAGATTGATTTAGTTGGACTTGAAATTGAGATAGTTAGTAAATCTAATAGAGAGTATTTACTTAAAAATGCTTTGAAAAGTATTAAAGAAAAATATGATTTTATTATAATAGATTGTCCACCATCACTTGGATTAATAACATTAAATGCTCTGACTTGCTCTAATTCAGTAATAATTCCAATACAATGCGAATATTTTGCCCTAGAGGGTTTGGGTAAACTTTTAAATACAATCAAAGGAGTTCGCAAAGTTCACAACCCTGGTTTATCATTGGAGGGTATTTTATTAACCATGTTTGATTCAAGACTTAGGCTATCAAATCAAGTTAAAGAAGATGTTAGGAAACATTTTGGCAATGTAGTTTTCAACACAATCATCCCCAGGAATGTTAGTTTAGGTGAGGCACCCAGTCATGGTGAAAGTATTTTGGTATACAATGCCACAAGTAAGGGATCAAAAAGTTATTTAAAGTTTGCACAAGAAATAGTAAATTTAAATTAATATGGCTAAAGCTTATAAAAAGAGGAGTTTGGGAAGAGGACTATCATCAATTCTTAATGATGATGAAAACAACATACTCGATCAAAAAAAAAATAAACTTTTCAATGAAATTGAAATAGACTTAATCGATGTAAATCCTTTTCAGCCAAGAACAAATTTCAACAGTATCGATTTAGAAGAACTTAGTTCATCAATTGATAAATTAGGATTGATTCAACCAATTACAATTAAAAAGAATGATGGTAGATTTACATTGATTTCTGGTGAAAGAAGATTAAGAGCATTCCAAAAACTATCAAAGAAATCAATCCCAGCCTACATTCGTTTAGCAAATGATCAAGAATCATTAGAAATGGCACTTGTAGAAAATATTCAAAGAAAAAATCTAGATCCAATTGAAATTGCAATCTCTTACAGCAGACTTATTGACGAATTAAAAATCTCTCATGAGGACATGAGTAAGAGAGTAGGAAAAGATAGAACAACAATCACAAATTATATTCGACTGTTAAAGCTTGATCCTATAATACAAAGTGGATTAAGAGATAATTTTATTTCCATGGGTCATGGAAGGGCTTTGATAAATATTAACTCTTTTGCAGAACAAATTACTGTTTATGAAAAAATTGTAAAAAAATCATTATCTGTAAGAGAAACGGAAAATCTTGTTTCTCAAATTAAGGGAAAAAAGTCAATAATTAAAAAACCAATATCAAAATACTATTTAGGTATTAAAGATCATATTCAAAAAAACTTTGAAACCAAAGTAAAGTTTAATTTTAATAAAAAAACAAAATCAGTTAGCTTCGATTTTCAAAGTGAAGAGAAACTTAAAAGTTTTTTAAAACAGTTAAATGAAAAATAATTTTATAATTATCATTCTTTTAAATTTTTCTTTGATTACAACAGCTCAAGATCAACTAAATAAAAAAAACATAAATATTCTGAGACCATCAAAAGCAGCATTTTACTCCGCAGTTTTCCCCGGTCTTGGTCAGGTTTACAATAGAAAAGCTTGGAAAGTCCCAATAGTTTTTTCTGCTATTGGAATTTCTGGTTATGCATATGACTTCAACAAGAAAAAATATTTTTCTTACAGAAACGCATACAAAAGAAGACTAGCAGGATTTAATGATGATGAATTCCAAGGTTTAATTCTAAATAATGAAAGACTGTTAGATGGTCAAGATTTTTACAGAAAAAATAAGGATTTGTCAATGGTTTTTTTAGTTGGATTTTATTTTTTGAATATTTTAGATGCAAATATTGATGCCCACTTACTAGACTATAATGTGGATGAAAATCTAAGTTTTCAACCATCCATCTTAGATTTATCAGGTGAAATTGGACCATCAATGGGAATTAAAATAAATTATATTTTTTAAATGAAAATCTGCATCATTGGTTATGGTAAAATGGGTAAAATAGTTGAGAAGATTGCAAAATCAAAAGGACACTCAATAAGTCAATTAATCGATTCGCCAAATGAGGAGGTTGAGGGTGGCTCTGACATTGCAATTATATTTTCAACACCTAAAAGTGCATACTCAAATATTATTAAATGTTTTGAAAAAAAAATACCTGTAGTTTGTGGAACTACGGGCTGGCTAAATGACATTGATAAAATTAAGAGTTATTGCAAGGTAAATAAATCTACTTTTTTATTTTCCCCAAATTTCAGTCTGGGTGTAAATCTTTTTTTCAAAATTAATACTTCAATTAGTAAAATCATGAGGCACCATGATGAATTCAATTCAAAAATCAATGAAACTCATCATACTTCTAAAATTGACTTTCCCAGCGGAACCGCTATAAAAATTAAAGAGGATATAGATTCAATACTAAAAAAAGATACACCAATTGAATCCAAAAGAATTGGATCAAACAAGGGAACTCACGAGATAATTTATGAGTCCATGTCCGACACTATAAAACTTTCACATACTGCTAAAAACCGGGACAGTTTTGCAATGGGATCAATTCTTTGTGCTGAATGGCTTATTAATAAAAATGGCTACTATGAAATGGATGATTTTTTAAATGATTTTTCATGAGTTGGTTGGGTTGGTTATTATTTTTCATTTTAATTCAAATCGTTCATGGATTAGGCACATATAAACTTTACAAACTAGCGGGGTTCCGAAAATCATATGCATTTATCCCAATTTACAATGCTTTAATTTTAATGCGAATAATTCATCGTCCTTGGTGGTGGGTAATTTTATTATTCATACCTATTGTTAACACCCTCATGTTCCCAGTCATTTGGATTGAGATTTGTAAAAATTTTGGAAAGAAATCATGGATATCTAGTTTTTTTGCTGTAATAACTTTCGGCTTTTACATTTACTCAATAAATTTTTCAAAATCAACATTGAGAGAAAGTCTATCGAGACTTGAAAGAAAAGAATCAACAATAGGGTCAATCGTTTTTGCCATCATACTTGCAACCATTGTTCACACATATTTTGTTCAACCCTTTATTATCCCAACTGGATCTCTTGAGAAAACCCTCTTAGTTGGTGATTTTTTATTTGTAAGTAAATATCATTACGGAGCAAGAGTACCAAAAACCGTTGCTGCCTTTCCAATGGTACACGACACGATTGTTGGTACCGGAATAAGATCATATCTAAACAAGCCTCAATTACCCTACCTAAGAATTCCTGCAGTAAAAAAAATTGAAAGAAATGATCTAGTTACATTCAATTGGCCAGCTGATACAGTACGAAAGTTTTTTGTCAAAGAGGCAGGTGTCATAAAGCCAATTGATAAGAAATCAAATTATGTTAAAAGATGTGTAGCGATTCCTGGAGATAAATTGGAAATTATTGATGGTATACTTTTTATTAATAGTGAACCAAGTATACTTCCACAAAGAGCTAAACCCTTATTCAATTATAAAATAAAGAGTGTGAGTGGAATATCAACTAAGGATTTAATAAGAGAAAAGATTAATGGGTTTAGCAGAAAATTCAAAATTTCTGGAATAAATAGTAATCAACAATTTGAAGCAATAAGACCATATGTATCGGGTTTAATAAATTCAGATGTTAATAATTTTAGAGTTTCAACTGGATACAAAGGAATACCATCCAAAATAATAGCTGAAAATAGATTAAGAGTTACTGAAATAAAGGAGTTAGAAAAAACTATTTCTATTACTAATGAAGAATATAATATTTTAAAGAATAAAAACATTTTTGACACTATTTATAGAGTTTTTAAAACCAAGAAATCATATAATACTAGTTTTTTTCCAAATGATATTAAATATGATTGGAATGAAGATAATTTTGGTCCAATTATTATTCCAATGAAAGATCAAGAAATTGAATTAAACAAGGAAAATCTACCTCTCTACAAAAAAATTATCAGAGATTATGAAAAAAATAAATTGGAATTAATTGATGATAAAATATTTATAAATGGCAATGAAACTGATTCTTACAAGTTTGAAATGGATTATTTCTGGATGATGGGTGATAATCGTTACAACAGTGAGGACAGTAGAGCCTGGGGATATGTTCCTGAGAATCATGTGGTTGGCCGTCCAATTTTTATCTGGATGAGTATTGATGGGATTAATAAAGGAATTATTAATTGGAAAATTCGATGGAACCGTGTGTTTACAACAATTCACGAAGATGGTGAACCAAGATCTTATTTGATTCATTTCATAGTTTTTTGCATAATATGTTGGATTGCGAATAAATTTTTTATTTCGAAAAATAAAAAATGAAATCAATTTTATTACCGACTTATTTTCCTTCGCTATTATTTTGGAAAATAATTTTAAAAAATAATTTTTTCTGGATGAAAAACTCTTATTACAAAAAACAAACACTTCGAAATAGAATGTTCATTCATGGGGCAAATGGGAAATTAATGCTTTCAATTCCAATACGCCATAGTGGTATAAACCAAAAAAGGTTCTATGATGATATTTCAATAGATTCATCATCTGATTGGAAAAAAAATCATTTTAAATCAATAAAAATAGCATATCAATCATCTCCTTATTTTGAGTTTTATGAGGAAGATTTGAAGAACTTTTATCAAGTTGAAACTAGTAACCTATATAATTTTAATTTAAAATCAGTTGAATTAGTTTTAAAATGGTTAGAGATAGGCACTAACAATCGAAACATTGATTTTAATATTGAAATTTATAAACAAAGTAAAAATGTTAAAGAGATAGATAATAGGGAAATTAAAAAAAAATCGAACATCAAGTATATTCAAACTTTCGAGGATAAAAATGGATTTATTGATGGTTTAAGTATTTTGGATATGATTTTTAATTGTGGTCCAAAAACTAAAGATTATATAAAGGCAGGTCTATAAGCCGGATTCTGTCAAGCCTTATCATCTATCTTGGTCTAGTATTACTACTAAACTCTAGCCGCCTACCCTTCAACATCGGACGAGCAACCCTCAAACGTTGATTTACTTGGCGTTACACCTTGTAGAGTTTACACGATTCCACTACAGCCAAACTGTACATACTTTCTGTTGCACTATTCCTACTACAAATTATAGCGACGGGTGTTACCCGCTACAAAGCTCTTTGGTGTCCGGACTTTCCTCTTTTAAAAAGCGATAAGGAGACCTGCCGGTTCAAAAGTAATATATTTTAAAAATAATAATGAAAAATTAATAGTCTAATCTATATTTGTAATGATCATGGAATACAAAGTGTCGGCCCTAAAATATAGACCTGATGAATTCGATAAAGTAATAGGCCAAAATCATGTTACTGATACTTTAAAAAACTCTATAAAAGAAAATAAGATTCCATCTGCTATTTTATTTTGCGGACCTAAGGGAGTAGGCAAAACAACTTGTGCCAGAATATATGCAAAAGAAATTAATAAAGATTCTATTGAATTAGAAAAATATGATCATGCCTTCAGCATATTTGAGCTTGATGCTGCATCAAACAGAAAAATTGATGATATAAGAGATTTACTTGAAAAAGTTAAAATACCTCCGCAAATTGGAAAATATAAGGTTTATATAATTGATGAAGTTCACATGTTGACAAAAGAGGCTGAAAATGCATTTCTAAAAACTTTGGAGGAACCTCCATCACACATTGTTTTCATTTTAGCTACAACAGAAAAAAATAAAATTTTACCAACTATTTTGTCAAGATGTCAAATTTATGATTTTAAAAAAATCTCTAATCAAGACAATAAAAATTACATAGAAGAAATTATAAAATCTGAGGGATATAAATATGAACCAAAAGCAATATCTATCATTGCTAAAAAAGCTTTTGGATCACTAAGAGATTCACTAACAATATTAGATAGGGTCATAAACTACACCAATGGTAATATTACATTGGAGATGACATCTCAGATTTTAAATGTTCTTGACACGGATACTTATTTAAAATTTTCAGAGTTAATCTTAAAATCTAATATAAACGAGGCTATTACATGCTTTAATGACCTTTCGGATAAAGGATTTGGTGAAAAAGATTTCTTAGAGGGTCTTGCTCAACATTTTAGAGACCTAGTAGTTGCAAAAGCATTCAACTCATCTAACTTAAATGATGAAAATTATGAATTTGAAAAAGTTTTAACTCAATCAAATCTTTTCGGACAAAATTTACTTATTGAAATAATAGAAATTATCGAAAGTTCAATCATAAATTTAACAAATTTTGAAAATAAAAAATTAGTCGTTGAAATATTACTAATGAAGATATGTAATAAAAATAAATCTCAAAATTCATTAGTTCCAAAAAAAAAAAATAAAATTCTAAATACAGAGTTATCAAAAAGCTCTGAAAAAAAGTTGTTTGATGGGAATACCCGAGAAGAAAAAAAAAAATTTAGTAAAATAAAACTTACTGAATCTACTAACAAAAAAGACATTGACAACATAAAGAATATTTCTGCACTATCAATATCAAGTTTAAAACTAAAAAAACTAGCAAAAGAAGAAAAAGATTTTATTGAAGCTGAAAAGAAGAAATCAACTGATGAATTTGATATGAATGACCTGAAAAATAAGATTGATTTATACTCTAAGAAGATCAATGAAATGGGCAAAAAAAGCCTCTCGAGTATTATTTTAATAAATGATCCTACTATTGAAAAAAACTCTATTACTTTCACTCTACCTTCAAAAGCAAGTTTAAATGAGTTTGAAATTGAGAGAGAAAATTTTAAAAAATTTTTAAGGACTGAGCTTAACAACTATGAAATAAAAATTCTATCAAAGATTGGAGAGAAACAAAATCAAGAATATTATTCTTCTCCAATTGAAAAATTAGCAAAGTTGGTGGAAATTAATCCACTAGTTGGAAAGTTTAAAGATGATTTAAAATTGGATTTGTAATTATTTTATAAGTTCATTAACCATTCCGTCAGCTAATCCAATTTTTGGAACATATATATCTTTTACTTTTAATATTTTTAAAATAAAATAATAAATTTTTCCTGCTGGAACTATAACATCCGCACGATCAGGATTAAGTTTTAAGACTGTCAGTCTCTCGTTTATAGACATACTTTCAATCTTTTTAAGTGTTTTTAAAAAGCTTTTTTTACCTAATGGTTTTGAATGTTTTGTACCTGATATTTTGAAAATTTTATTAATATTTCCACCAATACCAACGATCTTAAGCTTTTTCAGTTCTTTTGCATTTTCAGTTAGCCAAGATTCAAATTTATTCCAAGTTTTATTATTGACGCTGTCATCCAAAAGTCTAACACAACCAATTTTAAATGATTTTAACTTAAATATTTGGGAGTTTTTAAAAATAATAACCTCAGTACTCCCGCCGCCAACATCTACAAAGCAATAATTTTTTGATTTACCGATATGATCAGATATATCTTGTTTAGAAGTGATTTGAGCTTCTTTTTTTCCAGAAATCACATCTAACCTAATCCCTGTCTCCTCAAAAATACGTTTTATTATTTCCTGCGAATCCTTTATATTTCTAATTGCAGATGTAGCATATGCAAGGTGTAAATCTACTCCGTTGACCTCCATCAAGAATTTGAAAGCTTTGAAGGATTTTATTAATTTTTCAATGCTCGAATCAGTTAGGGTTGAATCAGAAAAAGATTCTTTACCTAATCTTAGAGGAATCCTAACAATATTATTTTTTGTACTTATTTTTTTTCCATTGATATTATAAACATTAGAAACTAACATTCTTATTGCATTTGATCCAATATCAATTGTTGCAACTCTCCTATAATTTATTTTACTTTTCAATTTTTTTTAAATAATAATTATAAACTGAGTTTTGTGCTTGTAAGGTTTCTTTTACGTTTTTTGAATACTCATTTATAAGTGAGGAATTGATTTTTCGTGATTTTGTATTATCGGACCAATAAATATCAAATATATCCAAAATCTCTTTTTTATTAACGTTATCAAGAATTGGACAGGTGACCTCAATTCTATTTTCCAAATTTCGTGTCATCCAGTCTGCAGATGAAATATAGGTCTTATTTTTATTTCCTGAGCAAAAAATAAAAAATCTCGTATGTTCTAAGTACCTATCCACAATACTTTTGGCTTCAATATTTACACTGTATTTCGCATTTTCTGGTATTAAACAACATATTCCTCTAATAATCATTTTAATTTCAACGCCCTCGATACTTGCCTTATATAGTTCTTCAATCATCTCATAATTAGTGATGCTGTTTAATTTAATTTTAATCCATGCTTCTCCACCCTTTTTTGCGTTTTTAATTTCATCTTTAATCAGTTTTTTGAATACAGACTTGGTTTTAAATGGAGATATAAACAATTGATTATAATTAGTTTTTTTATAGTTGATTTCTATAAAATCGAATATCTTGGAAACATCATCTAAAATTTCTTTATTTGATGTGAATAATGTTATATCAGTATAAATTTGAGCAGTTGATTCATTAAAATTGCCGGTACTTATAAAACCATATTTCTCAAGTTTTCTTCCATTTTTCTTTTCGACAACACAAATTTTTGCATGTACTTTAAGATTTGGTAAACCAAAAACTAGCTTAATACCATTCTCCTCAAATAATTTTGCATATTTAATGTTTGCTTTTTCATCAAACCTTGCTTGAAGTTCAATTTGAACTGTAACTAACTTACCGTTTTTGGCTGCATTAATGAGCGTATTTGCAACCATTGATAGTTTTGAAAGTCGATATATAGTTATTGAAATGGATTTTACATCAGGATCAATTGAAGCTTCAGACAAAAATCTTAAAGTGTATATGAATTTATGAAAAGGTGTATGTTGTAAAACATCATTATTTTTTATTGTTTGAAAAACACTTTCATTTTCATTAAATAGCTTAATACTTAAAGCCTTTCTTTTTGAATAAGTTAAATTAGCCTTTCCAAAATCAGGAAATTTCATAAAATCACGTCTATTATGATATCTTTCTGCAGGATTTATACTATCAGTATTTTTATTAATACCCATTTTTCTAATGAGAAAACTTAATGTATCATCATGAATTGAAGAATCATATACCAACCTTACAGGTTTTCCTCTTTGTCTTTTTTTCAAACTCTGAGAAATCTTTTCCAGGTAACTTTTCGAGATGTCATAAGCAAAATCCAATTCTGCATCCCTTGTCATTTTAATATTAAAAGCAAAGATTTTTTTAGGTTTAAAAATTTTAAAAATATCACCTAAGTGATATCTGATTATATCATCAATAAAGATTACATATTTTTTATCCGATTCATCAATAACAAAAAATCTATTTAATTGTTCAGGAATTTTTATCAAAGCATACTTTATAGATTTAGTTTCTATTTGAATTTTAACTATGAGAAATGAGTTTGAATCTTTTAAAACTGGAAATGAGTTTGATTTGTCAAAAATAATTACCTCCGTTAGAGGTAAAATCTTTTCTGAAAAAAAAGAATAAATCTTATGTATTTGCGTGCTTGGTATTGTTTTTTCATCAACAAAAAAAATATTTTCTTTTTTTAGATCAGACTTTATGGAATTTAAAATTTTAGAGCTTTTATTCTGAATTTCAATAGTTTTTTTGTTAATCTCACTCAATAAATCTTTTGCTGTGAGTCCCTTATATAATTTCCTATTTTTCTGAGGAGAAACTGCAATTCTTTTGATAGTGGCGTACCTAACTTTGAAAAACTCATCTAAATTATTAGAAAAAATCCCAATAAATCTTATTCTTTCTATTATTGGAACTGTTTTATCTTGAGCTTCTTGTAAAACTCTCTCATTGAATTCAAGCCAACTTAACTCACGATTTTTAAATTCAAACTTTTTCACCTGTACTCTTTTGGGAAAAAAAAAGAAAAATTCTTGGATTTTTCAATTTCAGCCCACAAAGATACACTAAATTCAAAAATTAACATTCCACACGTTGGC
This sequence comes from uncultured Bacteroidota bacterium, assembly GCA_902526165.1. GTDB lineage: Bacteria > Bacteroidota > Bacteroidia > Flavobacteriales > Flavobacteriaceae > Eutrophosalina. Next base: position 33,450 of record CABZKA010000008.1, on the reverse strand, counting down.
ACGTGTAAATTGAATTTATCAGAAAAATCATTTACTAAGAAATTACAGGTGTTATTGTGAGTAAAAATTAATACTGTTGAAAAGTTATTAGGTAAATTTCGAATAAATGATTTTACATTATCTCCTTTAAAGTCGTACAATTTCTCAGATTTTAAACATTCCAAATCCTTTAAAAAATCACATCTATCAATAAATATTTCTGAAGTTTCGATTGTTCTTTTTGCAATACTTGTATATATAACTTCAGGCTTTAAATTTTCAGAATTAAAAATATCTGAAATTGTCTCTGCATCATTAATACCTCTTGTTGATATCGGTCTATCTAGATCAGAAACATATTTTGACCAATCAGATTTTGCATGACGAATAATGATCAGTTTTTTCAAGGACTTAATCTTTTTACAATCCAAGAGTCATTATTCGATTTAGAAAAAACAATTCTGTCGTGTAATCTGTTACTTCTACCTTGCCAAAATTCAAACTCATTTATATTTATAAAAAATCCACCCCAATTATCAGGTCTCGTAAGATTTGATGAATTTTTCTTTATTTCATTAAACTTTTTTTCTAGGTATTCTCTGCTAGGGATTTCCTTACTCTGATCAGAACTTATTGCTCCTGCTTGACTATCCAAAGGTCTTGAATAAAAATAATCATCTGATTCTTTTTTGGATATTTTAGAACATATTCCATTAATTATAATCTGTTTTTCTAATGACGGCCAAAAAAACGATATACAAACATTTTGGTTTTTTTTTATTGCATCTCCTTTTTTGCTTTCATAATTTGTAAAAAAAACTATTCCATTTTTTTTTAGCATTTTCATTAAAACCACTCTATTTCTAGGTTCATTTTTATCATTGACCGTACTAAGGGTCATTGCATTAGGTTCATCAATTTGACTATCATCTTCAGCCATCTTTAACCAACTTTTAAACAAGACAAATGGGTTTTTAACTATCTCATGGTCCAAAAGACTAGATTTTGAATAATTTTTTCTATAATCTGAAAAATCTTTCACGCATGTTAAAATTAATCAATTATTCTTTCAATTTCTTCAATTTCAATAATGTCTTTAGCCTCTTGAAATGTAGGAGAAAATGAAAATTTAAATTTATCTGTATTTTGAAATTTTTCCGAGATTATAACAATTGATTTATTTTTCAAATTCACAAATGAGTTGTAGATTTTCGTGTGAGATAAACTAAAATCATTGAAGTCTTGGTATTCTATAATCAAATTATTAGAATATTGAAAAATAAAAGGCTTAAAATTTTCTTTTTCCAAACTCTTTTTTATTGATATGGCTTGAAAATTTAAACTCATAATTTCGATGCTAGCAGAAATAAAACTGCCATCCTGACTGCAACACCATTTTCAACTTGATCTAAAATCACAGTTCTTCCAGTGTCAATTAAATCGGTTGAAAGTTCAACACCACGATTTATTGGTCCTGGGTGAGTTATTATAATATCCTTGTCGAGTTGACTTAATTTATTAAGATTTAATCCAAACTGTTTGGCGTACTCACGGGTTGTTGGAAAATAACTTTGATTCATTCTTTCGTTTTGAACTCTTAACATACTAGCTACATGACACCATTTTAAACCATCATCCAATGATGGTTCGTATTCAACACCCAAGGTTTCAATATATTTTGGAATTAATGATAGTGGTCCACAAACCTTTACATTAGCTCCAAGCTTTTTGAAAAGAAGAATATTAGATAGAGCTACCCTTGAGTGAAGAACATCTCCAACTATTAAAATGTTTTTATTTGAAAATTCCTTGAGTTTTGATTTTAATGTAAAAGCATCTAAAAGTGCTTGAGTTGGGTGTTCATGACAACCATCACCTGCATTAATTATACATGATTTAACATTTTTAGATAAAAAAACACTTGCTCCGGGGCTTGGGTGTCTAATAACAATCATATCAACCTTCATTGATAAAATATTATTTACTGTATCTGTTAATGTTTCTCCTTTTTTGATAGAAGAACCTGTTGAATTAAAGTTCACGACATCGGCTGATAATCTCTTCTGCGCTAATTCAAACGAAATTTTAGTTCTTGTGCTATTTTCAAAAAATAAATTTGCAATAGTCACATCTCTTAAACTTGGAACTTTTTTTATTTTTCTATTGATGACTTCCTTAAAATTTTCAGCTGCGTCAAATATCGAATATACATCTTCCAAACTCATATATTTTATTCCTAATAAATTCGAAACTGATAATTTACTTTTCATTTTGTAAAATATAAACTGAACCTTCTTTATTTTTTTTATCCCATTTAACCTCAACCCTTTGATTGTTTATTGAATCAACCTTTATTCCATAATAATCAGGTTGAATTGGTAAGTGTCTCGAAAAACGTCTATCAACTAGACTTAATAACTCAACCTTTTTAGGCCTACCAAATGATTGAATTGCTGCCAAGGCTGCAGTAACACTTCTTCCTGTGTATAATACATCATCAATTAAAATAACTGATTTACCTTCAATTGTAAATTCAATTGAGGTCTTATTAGGGCTAAGAATTTTATTTTTTCTTCCAAAATCATCTCTAAAAAAAGTAATATCAAGTAATCCTAAATTGATTTTTTTTATTTTAAACTCATTAATTAAAATTTCTTTTAATTGTTTAGAAAGTATTTTTCCTCGAGGTTGAATACCAATTAATACAGCATCTTCAAAATGATTATGATTTTCATAAAGCTGACTGGCAAGACGTCTTAAAATCAAAGACAGTTTTGAAGTGTTTAGGATTTTCTTTGCATTAGATGCGCACATCAAAACGCAAATGTAACAAAAATTTAAAAATATTAGTCTGCTTTAAATTTTTCTGATAATTTTTTATAATAGCCTCCAGCTAATTTTTCTCTAATTTCAGAAAATGAATTTAATGTTTCTTTGATATCTTCAACAGTGTGAGTGGCTGTTGGAATTAATCTAAGGAGAATTAAACCTTTAGGAATTACCGGATAAACAACAATAGAACAAAAAATATTATATTTTTCTCTTAAATCTTTAACTAAGACCATTGCTTCAGGGACGTCACCTTTAAGAAAAACGGGGGTAACACAACTTTGTGTTTTACCAATATCAAATCCTTTATCCTTTAAACCATTTTGAAGCATTTCAACATTGTCCCACAGCTTTGCTTTGTGCTTTGGTTCATTTCTTAGGATTTCTAATCTTTTTAAAGCACCTACTACTAGTTGCATTTGTAATGATTTGGCAAACATCTGCGAACGCATGTTATATTTTAGAAATTTGATAACTTTTTTAGAACCCGCAACAAATGCACCAGTGGATGCCATAGACTTAGCAAACGTTGCAAAGTATACATCAATTTCATCCATAACTCCTTGCTCCTCACCGACGCCGGAGCCAGTTTCTCCTAATGTTCCAAAACCATGTGCGTCATCAACAAGAAGTCTAAAATTATAATCATTTTTAAGTTTTACAATTTCCTTGATTTTCCCTTGTTCACCCCGCATTCCAAAAACTCCCTCAGAAATCACTAAGATACCTCCACCAGTTTTTTCTACGATTCTTTCTGCTCTTTTAAGATTGATTACTAGGCTTTCGATATCATTATGCATAAAAGTAAACCTTTTGCCAAGATGTAATCTAACTCCATCAACAATACAGGCGTGCGCATCAACATCATAAACTATAACATCATTTTTAGACACGAGAGTATCAACGATTGACAAAATACCTTGATAACCAAAATTAAGCACATATGCACTTTCTTTATTTACAAATTCTGCAAGTTGGTTTTCTAATTTTTCGTGCATGGAAGTGTGTCCTGACATCATTCTGGCACCCATAGGATACGCAGAACCATACTGTTCAGCTGCCTCAGAGTCAATTTTTCTAACTTCTGGATGATTAGAAAGTCCTAAGTAGTCATTAACACTCCATGTAATAACTTCTTTTCCATTAAAATTCATCCTATTAGAAATCTTTCCTTCTAATTTTGGAAACACAAAATAACCTTCAGCTATGCTAGCCCATTTACCTAGTGGACCCATACTTTTATTAAATTTTTGAAATAAATCAGACATCTTTTACTTTATATATTCAATTGAAGAAGATTGTTCTTTACTATTTTTTAAGTTAAATCCCTGCTCTTCCATCCATCTATCACTATATATTTTACTCATGTACCTCGATCCATGATCACAAAAAATTGATACAACAAAACTATCCTCTTCAAATACATTTTTTTTATTCAGTTGTTTTAAAGCCTGTAAACAAGCTCCTGATGTATAACCAACAAATAAACCCTCTTTAATTGCAATATCTCTTGAACAATGTGCACTGTCCTCATCTGTAACTTTTTCATAGTGATCAATTACGTTAAAATCCGTCGATGTTGGGATTAAATTTTTTCCCATCCCCTCAATTCTATAAGGGTAAATCTCAGATTCATCAAACTCACCAGTTTCATGGAATTTTTTTAGTACTGAACCGTAAGCATCCACACCAATAATTTTAATATTTTTATTTTTTTCTTTTAAAAATCGACCAATTCCAGAAATTGTACCACCTGTGCCACTACTAGCAATAAGATGAGTTATTTTACCATTTGTTTGATTCCATATTTCTGGTCCTGTTGTTTGATAATGAGCATCTATATTCAAATGATTGAAGTATTGATTTACATAAAAAGAATCTTTTATTTCCTTATTTAGTCTTTTTGCAACTTGATAATAGGATCTATTATCATCGGCGGGCACATTTGATGGGCAAACATAAACTTTTGCGCCCATGGATTTCAACATATCAATTTTATCAGGTGATGATTTTGAGGATACAGCAACGATGCATTTATATCCTTTAACCATTGCAATCATTGAAAGACTGAATCCAGTGTTACCAGAACTTGTTTCAATTATTGTTGAATCTTTGTCAATTAAACCAGATTCTTCAGCCTTTTTTATTATGTGTATAGCAATTCTGTCCTTATTAGAATGTCCTGGGTTATATGCCTCATATTTACAAAAGTGCGTACCAGAAATTTCCCTGATTACTTTATTTAATCTTATAAGAGGTGTTTTTCCTATCAGGGATAGTATGTTTTCGTGGACATCAAAATCTTGTTTCATACAAGAACACAATAATTTCGCAAATTTAGGTAAAAAAAATTAGTTACTTCAAAAGATTTTCTTCATTGATTTTTAAAAGTAAATTCATAAATTTTTCATGATGATCGGCTGTATAATCTGCATGAGTAACCAGTCTTAATTTATTATCTCCCATACCAATCAATTTAACACCATTATGATCCATAAAACTTATAAAGTCTTCTGTAGAAAATTGATCTTTATTTTTAAAAATAATAATATTAGTCTCGACTGGATAAACCTCATCAACATAATAAGATTTATTTAATAAATTTGATATTTCCTTTGCTCTATTGTGGTCATGACTTAGTCCTTTGATATTATTATCAAGTGCATATATTCCACATGCTGCTAAATATCCAGATTGCCTCATGCCCCCACCAAAGATTTTTCTAATTTTTAATGCTTTTTGAAAGTATTTTTCCTTACAAATTAAAATTGATCCGACCGGACATCCTAGACCTTTGCTTAAACAGACTGATATTGTGTCAAATAATTTTCCAAAATCAGAATACTTATAACCTTTTTTTACACATGCATTCCATATTCTTGCCCCATCGAGATGAAATTTCAAATTATTTTTACTACAGACTTTTTTTATTTTTTTTATTTCATCTAAATCCCAACACGCTCCTCCTCCTTTGTTAGTAGTATTTTCAATACAGACAAGGGAAGTATTAGGGCTGTGATAAAAATCAGGTGGATTTATTGCATCAATTACATCTTCATAATTAAATAAACCTCTAGGTTTATCAATTAATTTACACGATACACCAGAATTAAAGCTAACACCACCTCCTTCGTAATTATATACATGAGCATATTTACTGCATATCAATTGGTCTCCAGGCGTTGTAAGTATGTTAATTGCGGATTGATTTGCCATAGTTCCAGATGGAAAAAATAAGGCACAATCCATTCCAAATAAAGAAGATATTTTTTTTTCAAGCTGATTTACAGTTGGATCTTGTTTAAAAACATCATCACCAACATTAGAATCATACATGAAATTTAACATGTCCTTTGATGGTTTTGTAACGGTATCGCTAATTAAATTAATTTCCATTACAGTAAATATAATTTATGATGGTTTTAAAAGCAATTAATTATTTAATTTTACTTTGTGGTAACATCAGATCAAATTAAAGATTTAATTGAACGCCTTGGTGCTTTAAGGAGGTATCTTTGACCTCAACGAAAAGAATAAAACAATTTCTGAATTAGAAAATAAAACAATCCAAAGCAATTTTTGGAAAGATTCTAAGAAAGCTCAGCTGATTTTAAAAAAACTCAGTTTAACAAAAACTAAAGTATCTGAATTTCAAGAAACATGCGAATTATGTGATGAGTTAGAGGTACTTTATGAGTTTTTTAAAAATAAAGAAATTGATGAATTAGAAATTAATAAGGCTTTCAATCGTGCAAAAGAAAGCTTGGAGTCCCTCGAATTTAAAAATATGCTTTCAAGTGAAGGTGATGAAATGCAAGCAGTTATTCAAATAACAGCTGGTGCAGGTGGAACTGAAAGTTGTGACTGGGCTCAAATGATCTCAAGAATGTATTTGATGTGGTGCGAAAAAAGAAATTTTAAAACCAAAGAATTAAATTGTATTTATGGAGATGTTGCTGGAATAAAATCAATCACAATCCAAATTGATGGGGAATATGCATTTGGATGGCTCAAAGGAGAAAATGGTGTCCATAGACTAGTTAGAATTTCTCCCTTCGACAGTAATGCGAAAAGACATACTTCTTTTGCATCGGTCTATGTCTACCCACTGGTAGACGATAGCATAGAAATTGAGATCAATAATTCCGAAATTGAATGGGAAACCATGAGATCAAGTGGAGCAGGTGGACAGAGTGTTAATAAAATTGAAACAGCTGTGAGATTAACACATAAACCAACTGGGATAATTGTTGAAAACTCAGAAACAAGATCTCAACTTGACAATAAGAATAAAGCAATTTTATTACTTAAATCGCAACTTTATGAGATTGAATTAAATAAAAAGCTACAAGCAAGGAAAGAAATAGAAGAAAACAAAAAGAAAATTGAATGGGGATCTCAAATTAGGAATTATATACTACATCCTTATAAAATGGTCAAAGATGTAAGAACAAATACAGAAACAACGGATGCAGTGGGAGTTCTAAATGGAGATATTGAAAGGTTTTTAAAATCTTATCTTTTAACTTTAAACTAAATTTATTTACTTTTTTTTCTTTCTTTTAGCCATTCAAAAAAGGAACCTGTCACCCAATATGGAATTATAAATGTGAGCAGTAGAATCATTAACCAGAACCCAATTGTAACAACAGTCATGAAAAGTAAAAAACCAAGATACTGATCGAATTCGAACATGATCAAAGATAATTAATAATGGTTAAAGAATTCTAAGGAAAAAAAAATACTTTATCAACAATTCGTAAATTTGCATAATGGAAAAAAAATTTAGAATTGAATCTGACACTCTAGGTGAAGTTAAAATAGATAAAAATGCTCTTTGGGGGCCACAAACTCAAAGGTCAATAAATAATTTCAAAATTGGTAAGCCATATTCAATGCCTGTTGAAATTATTCATTCATATGCAATTTTAAAAAAATGTTGTGCAATCTCAAATAGTGAATTAATTAATCTTGATAAAAGAAAAATGAAATTAATTTCAGAAATATGCGATGAAATTTTAAATAACAAACATAATCTTGAATTTCCGTTAGTAGTTTGGCAAACAGGCTCTGGAACACAAACCAATATGAATGTTAATGAAGTAATTTCAAATAGAGCAAACCTATTAATAGGTAAAACACTTTATGATTCAAAATATATAAAAGCTAATGATGAGGTAAACATGTCTCAATCATCTAATGATACATTTCCAACTGTTATAAATATTGCTGTAACTAGGCTCTTACATGAAAAATTTATTCCATCAATTGAATCATTTATAAAAATTCTTAAAATAAAAAAAGAAGAATTTAATAGTGATATTAAAATTGGTAGAACACACATGATGGATGCGACTCCCATTAGCCTGGGTCAAGAATTTTCTGGTTATGAAGCCCAGATGAAATTTGGATTAAAGGCATTGAAAAATACTCTCATACATTTAAAACAACTTGCAATTGGTGGAACTGCAGTTGGTACTGGACTTAATGCGCCTGTTGGATTCGACAAAAGTGTGGTGAAAAATATTTCTAATTTTACAAAAATTAAATTCGAAGTTGCAGAAAACAAATTTGAAGCAATTGCTTCAAAAGATGCCTTAGTTGAAACTCATGGTGCACTAAAACAGATTGCTGTCTCTCTTTTTAAAATCGTTAATGATATAAGACTTTTGGGAAGTGGTCCAAGATCTGGATTTGCAGAACTTATTCTACCTGCTAATGAACCTGGAAGTTCGATTATGCCTGGAAAAGTAAATCCAACTCAGTGTGAAGCTGTCTCTATGGTTTGTACACAGGTTCTTGGAAATGACACAACAGTAAGTTTTGCAGGAAGTCAAGGTCACTTAGAGCTTAATGCATTCAAGCCTGTTATTGCTAATAAATTGATTGAATCCATTAATTTGTTATCTGATTCTATGGAAAGTTTCAACAAAAACTGTTTAAATGGTTTAAAGGCAAATAAAGTAAAAATCAAGCAACATCTCAACAACTCACTAATGCTTGTAACAGCACTCAATAAAAAAATAGGTTATTACAAAGCAGCCGAAATTGCAAATGAAGCATACAAAAATGGGACCTCGCTAGAGGAAGAAGCAGTAAAGTTAGGTTATGTTACTAAAAAACAATTTAAAGACTGGGTAAACCCTGAAAATATGGTTTAAATCCTACCTTTGAGGGCATTAAAAGCCCAACCAATAGCAATAAATCCAACTCCAGCAACAGAGAATCCAATTGCATATTCAGAATATTTTAAGACGCCTAATAATATCAGTGCTATTCCAAGCAAGGTCAATATAAAAGAGCCCCAAGCAAATATGGTATTTTTATTCATTATAATTCAATTTAATGACCCCAGCAGTTTTTCTCTCCAGTTAGTCCAATTATACTTTTTTGAAAAATAAAGAAGAATTAAAATTTGTAATGGAATTGATGTAAGAAACATGATTGACATATTTGGTTCGCCCACATATTTAAGTACTGAATCAGTTTGAAGAACAGTCCAATCAGCAGTCATGAGCAAAATACCAATAAAATTATTACCAAAATGCATACCCAAGGCGAGTTCTAAACCATCATCCATTAGTGTACATATTCCCCATACAAGTCCCATAATAAAGTATGCACCAAGAAAACCATAACCCATTTTATCAATCTCGGGATTAGCAAGGTGTAATAAAGCAAACAATAAAGTAGGAATTAAAAGTGCAAGAAGTCTACTTTTGGTAGTAATTCCTATGCCTTGTAATAAATAACCTCTTACAAGATACTCTTCAAAACTGGTTTGAAAGGGTAATAAAAAAATTGCTATTAGAAATAAATAAACAAAAGATTGTGGCTTGAAATTAAACTCATAAACACTTGGATCGTACAAATAAGCAACTAACATCCCGGTCACATTAACAGTTGATATCACAAAAAAACCATTGAATATTCTTTTAAAATCAATTTTGTCTCTCGATGTAGTCAAGGACTTTATTGTTTGTTTATGAACAACCTTAACAGTAAAAAAAATTCCAATCAAACCTACTAAAAAGGTTATACAGAAGAGTGCTAAACCAATGTTATAGTTCGGAAATGCACTTAAAAAATTTGATTCGTTTAAAGTTTGTAATTTGTCTAAGTCTGCAACGGAGAATAGACCAATTAATAATGGAATAGCACCTAAAAATTGCCAAAAGACAATTATTATTAGTGGACCAACCAAGAGATATCTCCACCACTCATTTTGTGTATTTTTAACGTTTTCTATAAACATTATGTAAAAAATAGATTAAAGAAGATTACAATAAACAAACCATAAAAAATTTGGAGGTATATGGTCTTGAGATTGGAGTGGATTAGTTCTCTTTTGTCATAATTTTTGTATAAATTAATAAAAGCATAAAACCCATACGCAAAAAGGACAAGATTTCCAATTATGAAAATATTTTTATTAAAATCTCCAAACATTTCAAGCGAAGGAATTAATAAAATTGAGGAAATAAAAGCTGCAATTAATATTATTAAATAACCCCAGCGAGCATTTTTCTTTCCAAAGGTTACAATTAAATGGTTTTTACCTGTCTTTGCATCACTTACAGTATCAGGGTATTGGTTTATATACAATATATTAGTGGTCAATAATCCATGTGGGATTCCTACTAATAATGCAATGTAAAACAGATCAGAAAAAAGTTCAATTGTGGATGATGAAATAGCGAACAAAGCCCCTAATGTCATCAAAGGACCAAATGACAAAAATATAGCTAACTCACCCAAACCTCTTCTAGATACTAATCTTAGTGGTCTGGCGGTATAAAAATATCCTAAGAACCCACCTAAAAAGCCGATAATAAGTGCATGAAGAGCATTTGAAAACTCACCGGTAACATAAAAACTGTTAAACAATAAACCAGATGCTACCAATAAAGTTAAAATTAACATTTTTCTTGCCAATGAAAGAGTTCCTTTGTGAGTGATTAATCCTAATTCAACCGCTCTACTTCCACCCGAAAGCTGTGCACCTTCGAGCATTGTTGAATTCAATCCTGCATTAAAATATTCAGTATTTGCGCCATCTGTACCATCTTTTACATCATAGTAATCATTAAACAAGTTTGATGCAACGTGTAAAAAAACAATTCCAAGTGAACATAAAACCAATGAAAATGGACTGAAAAGGTAATCACCAGTACCGGCTAAAAAAGCTGCGACAGCAAAAATCGGAAATAGTGATGCGCTTGTAAATCCTCCCCTGGTTATTGCAAAAGCCCATTTTATAAAAATTGTCGAAAACTTGATTGGAATATTGACTTCCTCTTCAATTGGAACAGTAATACCGCAATAACCCGTCTGAGGATTATTTTTACCATTTGCAAAAGTGGGGGTTATCTTAATTTGCGCATTGAACTTTTTTCCATTCTTATTTATGAAATATGTTTTCGTAGAGTACTGGCCAGTTTTATTTGCTTTAGATAACCACATACCTACATTTTGAATTACTATTTCTCCAGCAGAGAAAAGGGAAACTCTTTTCTTTCCAACAAGCTCTTCCTTAGTGTAACCAAATAATTTTACACCATCAGGGTTTATAGTCTCAATGACACCCTCCATGTCACATATTATAACACTTTTCATTGATTAAATTTAAAGTGCAAATTTATAAATTAATAATAGTATTATTTGATAAATTAATAAATTATTTAACTTCTTCAAAATCTACATCCTGGACATCATCATTATCATCTTTTTTAGATGATTTCTTTTGATCACTTGGATTTGCTTGAGGTTGATTTTCAGCTTGAGATTTGTATAATTCCTCAGATGCATTTTTCCAGGCTTCATTGACCTTTTCAAGTTCTGACTTTATTTTATCAACATTTTTGGATTCATGAGCTTTCTTTAGAGATTTTATAGCATCCTCAATTACCTTCTTTTTTTCATCTGGTAGCTTATCACCATGTTCCTTTAGCTGGGATTCGGTTTGAAAAATCATTGCATCCGCACTATTGATAGTATCCGCATCATCTTTCAATTTTTTATCGGAATCAGCATTTGCCTCTGCTTCTTGTTTCATCTTTTCGATCTCTTCTTCCGTAAGGCCTGAAGATGCTTCAATCCTTATGTCTTGTGATTTATTTGTAGCCTTATCAAGTGCAGTGACATGTATAAGCCCATTCGCATCTATATCAAAAGTAACTTCAATCTGTGGAGTTCCTCTTGGTGATGGGGGTATGCCGTCAAGATGGAATCGTCCAATTGTTTTATTATCGGTAGCCATAGCTCTATCACCCTGCAAAACATGAATCTCAACGGACGGCTGGTTATCAGCTGCTGTAGAAAAAATCTGTGATTTTTTTGCAGGAATAGTGGTGTTAGATTCAATAAGTTTTGTCATAACTCCACCCATAGTTTCTATACCTAAGGAAAGTGGAGTAACATCAAGAAGTAAAACATCTTTTACATCTCCCGTCAGAACTCCACCTTGTATTGCAGCACCAACTGCAACAACCTCATCTGGATTAACGCCTTTGGAAGGTTTTTTTCCAAAAAACTTTTCAACCTCGTTTTGTATAACTGGGATTCTAGTAGATCCACCTACAAGGATTATTTCGTCAATATCACTTTTATTTAAAGACGCATCTTTTAAAGCTTTTTTTACGGGTTCCATTGACCTTTTAACTAGATCAGAACTCAATTGCTCGAATTTTGCTCTTGTTAATGTTTTAACAAGGTGTTTTGGACCAGAGTCTGTAGCTGTTATGTATGGAAGATTAATTTCAGTTTGAGTAGATGCTGAAAGTTCAATTTTGGCTTTTTCAGCAGCCTCTTTGAGCCTCTGTAGTGCCATAGGGTCTTTTCTTAAATCTACACCTTCCTCTTCCTCATATTCAAACGACATCCATTGTATTATCGCATCATCAAAATCATCACCACCTAACCTTGTATCACCATTTGTAGATAGTACCTCAAAAACACCATCACCAAGTTCTAAAATAGAAATATCAAACGTACCTCCACCAAGATCATAAACTGCAATTTTTTGATCTTTACCTGACTTATCTAAACCATAAGCAAGCGCCGCAGCGGTTGGTTCATTAATTATTCTTTGAACTTTTAGACCAGAAATTTCCCCTGCCTCTTTGGTTGCCTGTCTTTGGGCATCGTTAAAATATGCAGGTACTGTAACCACAGCCTCGTTAACAGAGGTTCCTAGGTAATCCTCTGCAGTTTTTTTCATTTTTTGTAAAATCATTGCAGATAGCTCTTGAGGTGTGTATAATCTTCCGTCAATATCTACCCTTGCAGTATCATTATCACCCTTGACAACTTTGTAGGGTGATCTTTTTGCATCTTCTTTTGACTCAGAAAATTTACTACCCATAAATCTTTTGATTGATGAAATGGTCTTTGTTGGGTTGGTTACAGCTTGTCTTTTAGCTGGATCCCCTACCTTAATTTCACCTCCATCAACAAAACCTATTACAGATGGCGTTGTTCGCTTTCCTTCGGCATTAGGAATAACAACAGGTTCATTTCCCTCCATCACGGAAACACATGAATTAGTCGTACCTAAATCTATACCAATTATTTTACTCATAATTATATTTTTTTACAATTAAGCAATTCCTGTGCCATTGAAAATTAGTGACACTTTGACAGTTATAATGTTTTTTTATTTATTTATTTTTACGACACATCATTGATTATGGAATACAAACGAATTACTACTAAAACATTGTTAGAAATGAAAAACAACAATGAAAAGATTTCAATGTTGACAGCATATGACTATACTTTTGCAAAAATTATTGATCAATCTGATATCGATGTTATTCTTGTTGGTGACTCAGCATCAAATGTTTTTGCTGGTAATGAAACAACGGTTCCAATTACTCTGGATGAAATGATCTATCATGCTAAATCTGTTGTAAAAGCAGTTAAAAGAGCTTTAGTTGTAGTTGATTTACCATTTGGAACTTATCAGTCCAACCCAAAGCTAGCCTTGAGATCTGCAATAAGAATCATGAAAGAATCTGGAGCACATGCAGTCAAGTTGGAGGGTGGCAGTGAAATTATAGACTCAATTAAAAAAATAATTAAAGCAGGTATTCCAGTAATGGGACATCTTGGTTTAACTCCTCAATCAATTTATAAATTTGGTACTTACTCAGTGAGAGCTAAAGATAAAAAAGAAGCTGATGAACTAATTAATGATGCTATGCTTCTTGAAGAAATTGGATGTTTTGCAACTGTACTTGAAAAAATACCCTCAGAATTAGCCAAAAAAGTATCCTCAAAAGTAAAATACCCCTTGATTGGAATTGGTGCTGGCAACCAAGTTGATGGACAAGTTTTAGTAATGCATGACTTGTTAGGTTTGACAACTGAATTTAACCCTCGATTTATTCGCAGATATTTGGATCTCAATAATCAAATTGTTAGTGCCATAAAATCTTATGTTTCAGACGTAAAAAAACTAAACTTTCCTAGTGATGATGAAATGTACTAATATTTTATGGAAAACATAATTTTTGAAGACAATCATCTACTTATAGTTGGTAAAAGATCTGCAATCCCAGTACAGTCAGATATTTCAGGTGACAAGTGTCTATTGGACTACAGTAAAGAATATATTAAAAAAAAATACAATAAAAAGGGTGATGTTTTTTTAGGCTTAGTTAACAGAATTGATAGACCAACAAGCGGTATTGTTATAATGGCAAAGACAAGCAAATGTCTCACGAGAATGAACGAAAAGATCAGGCTAAGAAAAATTAAAAAAAAATACTGGGTATTAGTTCAGAAAACTAACTTAAAAAACAAAGATATTTTAAGAGATTTCATGAGAAAAAATCAAAAGAGAAATAAATCTTTTATAGTTGAGGAAAAATCTAAAAATGCCAAAGAAGCAATCCTTGAATATAAAACCTTAAAAAAATTAAGAAACTACTTGTTTTTAGAAGTAATTCTAATAACAGGGAGACATCACCAAATAAGAGTCCAATTCTCGAATCTTGGTGCACCTGTTCGTGGTGATGTAAAATATGGGGCAAAAAGAGCTTTAAATGATAGAAGCATTAGTTTACATTCTAGAGAAATAGAATTTGAACACCCTGTGAATAATGAACTAATGAATCTAAAATGTAAGCCACCTGATGAATTCATATCTAAAATATAAGTTTAAAAACATTTTTATTACTACTTTTATCGGCTTACTTGAGAGATGGGTAAAGAACTAATTAATATTTTTGACACAACATTAAGAGATGGCGAGCAAGTTCCAGGCTGTAAGCTAGAGACTGAAAAAAAAGTAGAGATAGCTGTTAGATTGGATGAATTAGGAGTTGATATAATTGAAGCTGGATTTCCTATTTCTAGCCCAGGAGATTATAAATCTGTTCGAGAAATTTCTCAAGTTATAAAAAACTCCTCTGTTTGTGGGTTATCAAGAGCAGTTAAAAAGGATATTGAAGTTGCTGCTAATGCTCTTAAAAAGGCAAAAAAACCTAGAATCCACACAGGTATTGGCACTTCTGATAGCCACATTAAATACAAATTCAAATCCAACAGGGAAACAATAGCTAACAGAGCGGTTGATGCTGTAAAATATGCTAGAAAATTTGTCGAAGATATCGAGTTTTATGCAGAAGATGCAGGAAGAACTGACAA
Source organism: uncultured Bacteroidota bacterium (assembly GCA_902526165.1). GTDB lineage: Bacteria > Bacteroidota > Bacteroidia > Flavobacteriales > Flavobacteriaceae > Eutrophosalina. The sequence goes on along the minus strand of CABZKA010000008.1, from coordinate 17,991 downwards.
TGATTTTCTAGCAAGTATTTGTGAAAAGGTCATTGATGCGGGAGCAACTGTTTTAAATATTCCCGACACAACTGGTTATTGTCTACCAAATCAATATGCAAAAAAAATTGAATATTTAGTAAATAATGTTCCAAATATTGATAAAGCAATTATTTCATGTCATTGCCACAATGATTTAGGTTTAGCTACAGCAAATTCAATTCAAGGAATAATAAGTGGTGCAAGGCAAATTGAATGCACTATAAATGGAATTGGTGAAAGAGCTGGAAACACATCTCTTGAAGAAGTTGTTATGGTTATGAGACAACATAACGAACTAGGTTTTGATACAAAAATTAATTCAAAATTACTTTACAACACAAGTAAAATGGTATCAGAAATTATGGGCATGCCTGTTCAACCTAACAAGGCCATAGTTGGTTCTAATGCCTTCTCACACAGCTCAGGAATTCATCAAGACGGTGTAATTAAAAACAGAGAAACATATGAGATAATTGACCCTAATGATGTTGGAGTTAATGAATCTTCAATTGTTCTCACAGCAAGAAGTGGCAGAGCTGCTATTGCATATAAAGCTAAAAAAATCGGATTCGTTCTAAGCAAAATTGAATTGGATAAAGTTTATGAGTTTTTTTTGAAATTTGCCGACATAAACAAAGAGGTCAAAGACACAGATTTACCAACTTTAATAAAACAAGCATTAAAATAAATTATGTCTAACACATTATTTGATAAAGTTTGGGATTCTCATGTGGTTAAAAAAATTAAAAATGGACCAGATGTTCTGTTTATTGATAGACACTTAGTACATGAAGTTACTAGCCCAGTTGCATTTTTGGGTTTAAATAATCGTAAGCTAAATGTTCTATTTCCAGAAAAAACTTTCGCCACTGCAGATCACAATACACCCACAAAAAATCAAAATCTTCCGATTAAAGACCCTTTGTCTGCAAAACAATTACAAACATTAAAAGTAAATGCTAAAAAACACAAAATACCATATTGGGGATTAGGACACAAAAGAAATGGTATAGTTCATGTTATTGGGCCAGAAAATGGAATTACATTACCAGGTGCTACAATCGTATGTGGTGATTCACATACTTCAACACATGGAGCATTTGGAGCAATTGCATTTGGAATTGGAACTTCGGAGGTTGAAATGGTTTTATCAACTCAGTGTGTTTTACAACCTAAGCCAAAGAAAATGAGAATAACCATTAATGGTGTTCTAAATAAATATGTGACACCAAAAGATGTAGCTCTTTATATTATCTCACAAATTACTACATCCGGTGCCACAGGTCATTTTGTTGAATATGCTGGTAATATTTTCGAACAAATGAGTATGGAAGGAAGAATGACGGTTTGCAACCTAAGTATTGAAATGGGAGCACGAGGAGGTATAATTGCACCAGATCAAAAAACAATTAATTATGTAAAAAACAAAAAGTATGCTCCAAAAGGTGATGAATTTTTTAAACTATCTAAATACTGGATTAGTCTCAAAACTGAAAAAGATGCTCTGTTTGATAAGGAATTCTTTTTTGATGGAAATCTAATTGAACCAATGATTACCTATGGAACTAACCCTGGTATGGGCATTTCAATTAGTGATGAAATACCTTATTCAATAGACTTAAATGTAAATAAAGAAACATTTGAAAAGTCTTTAAAATATATGAACTACAAAGAGGGTGATAACTTAATTGGTAAAAAAATTGATTTTGTTTTTTTGGGTAGCTGTACCAATGGAAGGATTGAAGATTTTAGGGAATTTGCCAACTTTGTCAAGGATAAAAAAAAATCCCCAAATGTCACTGCATGGCTTGTCCCGGGATCTCATAAAGTACATAACGAAATTGTAAAGGAGGGTATTTTTGATACACTAATCAACTCTGGTTTTGAAATCAGAGAGCCCGGATGCTCAGCTTGTCTAGCGATGAATGAAGATAAAATCCCAAATGGAAAATATGTAGTAAGTACATCAAACAGGAATTTTGAGGGAAGACAAGGTCCTGGAGCAAGAACACTTTTAGCTAGTCCAATAGTTGCTGCAGCAGCAGCTGTTACTGGAAAAATCACTGACCCAAGAAAAATTTAAAATGAGTTACGATAAGTTTATTAAGTTGAGTAGTACAGTAGTTCCGTTGCCAATTGAAAATATTGATACGGACCAAATCATTCCAGCTAGATTTCTAAAAGCAACGGAAAGGGTTGGTTTCGGCGAAAATTTGTTTAGAGATTGGAGATATGATGAGAATAATTTAAAAAAGAAAGATTTTGTTCTAAATAATCAGAAATTTTCTGGGAGTATTCTAGTTGCGGGTAAAAATTTTGGATCAGGATCATCACGTGAACACGCTGCTTGGGCAATATATGATTACGGCTTTAGATGTGTTATTTCTAGTTTTTTTGCTGATATATTCAAAAATAATTGTTTAAATATTGGTGTTCTTCCTGTTCAAGTAAGCTCAACGTTTTTAGAAAAAATCTTTGAACTTGTTTATGCAAATCCTAATACTATTGTCAATGTTAGTTTAGTTAGACAAAGTGTTTCTGTTAAAAACACAAAATTGATTGAAAATTTTAATATAAATGAATACAAAAAAAATAACATGCTGAATGGATTTGATGATATTGATTATTTATTAAATATTAAAGATTCAATTATTAATTTTTCAAAAAACAGTCACATATAAAAATGAAAAATATTGAGGTCATGGATACAACCTTGAGAGATGGTGAACAAACCTCAGGAATGTCATTTTCAGCCAGTGAAAAACTAACCATAACAAAACTTTTAATTAATGAGTTAAATATTGATCGAATCGAGGTTGCATCAGCGCGTGTCTCATCTGGAGAATTTGATGCTGTCAAATCTATCATGAAATGGTCAAAAAAAAATAATTTAATTGAAAGAGTAGAAGTTCTTACTTTTATTGACAACGGAATATCAATTGATTGGTTAAAAAAATGTGGTGGAAAAGTTCAAAATATTTTAGCAAAAGGGTCTGTAAATCATCTCAAATATCAATTAAGAAAATCAAAAAATGATCATTTTAATGACGTACAAAAAATGATTGAATTAGCTGATAAAAATGAAATAAGCTCTAATATTTATTTAGAAGATTGGAGTAATGGAATGAAAAGTTCTACCGATTATATTTATGAATTTATTAGTATGCTTAGCGGAACCAGTATTAAAAGGATCATGCTACCTGATACATTGGGGGTTCTCAACCCCACAATGACTTATACATATATAAATAGTCTTTGTAATGAGTTTCCTAACATGCATTTTGATTTTCATGGGCACAACGACTATGATTTGAGTGTTGCCAATACCCTAGAGGCAATTAAGGCTGGATGTAATGGTGTTCACTCAACTATTAATGGAATGGGGGAAAGAGCTGGAAATACACCATTGGCCAGCATAATTGCAGCTAATAACGATTTTTTAAAAGATTATAATATAGAAATTAATGAAAAGAATTTATATAATGTTAGTAAGTTGGTTTCTACTTTTAGTGGTTTTAGAATACCCCCAAACAAACCTGTTATCGGTGAAAATGTTTTTACTCAAACTGCTGGTATTCATGCTGATGGAGATAGTAAAAATAACTTATACTACAACGAATTACTTCCGGAAAGATTTGGTAGAAAAAGAAAATATGCTTTGGGTAAAACCTCAGGAAAAGCTAACATAAAAAAGAATATAGAAAATTTAGGTTTAAACTTATCTGATGATGATATTAAAAAGGTTACAGCCAGGGTTATAGAACTTGGGGATAAAAAAGAAAAAGTATCTGCTGATGATTTACCATACATTATATCGGATGTATTAAAAACAGCTAATTTTAAAAATAAAATACAAATAAAGTCCTATTACCTTAAACATAAGAAAAACAATAAACCATCTGCAAAGATAGAGGTTAGTTATAATGGAAAAATCCATAAAGAGAGTGGCAAAGGAGATGGTCAGTTTGATGCATTTATGTCAGCATTAAAAAAACTTTATAAAAAAATTGATTTAGAACTTCCTCTTCTCATTGATTATTCAGTCACAATTCCACCAGGCAGTAATTCAGATGCTCTATGCGAGACTTTTATAACATGGAGAAAATCAAATAGGAAAGAGTTTGTAACAAGAGGTTTGGACTCTGATCAAACTGTATCTGCAATAAAAGCAACCGAAAAAATGTTAAATACAATTTAATGGAATTAAAGATTATAAAATTATCAGGTGATGGAATTGGACCTGAGGTCATAAATGAATCTGTAAAAGTTTGTGAGGCTATATCTAAAAAATTTAATCATAAAATTATTTGGAATGAAGGGATTGTTGGAGCAGATGCTATTGACAAAGTTGGGAATCCGTACCCTGATGAAACTCACAATAAATGTTTAAATTCTGACGCAGTTTTATTTGGGGCAGTTGGAGATCCAAAATTTGATAAGGACCCCAGTTTAAAAATTAGACCAGAGCAAGGACTTTTATCTATGAGAAAAAAACTAGGTCTTTACGCCAATATTCGTCCTACATTTACTTTTAAAGAATTAATTGACATGTCACCCTTAAAAAGGAAAATTATAGAGGGTACTGATATTATTTTTGTTAGAGAACTAACTAGCGGAATATATTTTGGAGAAAGAGGGAGATCAAATGATAGAAATTCTGCATTTGACACTTGTTATTATAAAAAAGAAGAAATTGAAAGGCTTGCAAAAGTTGGATTTGATCTCTCAATGAAAAGATCTAAAAAACTATGCTGTATAGATAAAGCTAATGTTCTAGAATCTTCAAGATTATGGAGAGAAACAATTCAAAAAATGGAATCAAAGTATCCTGAAGTCAGCACTACATACGAATTTGTAGATGCAGTTGCCATGAGACTTATTCAGAATCCTTCTGAATATGATGTTTTAATAACCAGTAATTTATTTGGGGATATCCTAACTGATGAAGCATCAGTGATTTCTGGATCTATAGGATTGATGCCCTCTGCATCAATTGGAGAAAAAACATCTGTTTATGAGCCAATTCATGGTTCATACCCTGAAGCTAAGGGAAAAAACATTGCTAATCCTGTAGCTACTATACTTTCATGTTCTATGATGTTTAGAGACTTTGGTTTAATTGAAGAATCAAAGCTAATTGATTACAGTGTCCGAGAGTCAATCAAAAACGGAAAATTAACAAAAGATTTATCTCATGAAAATTTCGTTACAACTAGTGAATTAGGAGATTGGATTGTCAAAAATATATATGATTTTAAATTTTAAACTTCATCATCCATTTTCTTTTTCAAATCTACCAGAACGTCTAAATCACCCAAGGTTGATTTATCAACTTTTTCTTTCTTAACTTTACTGGATATTTCTTTCTTCTTTGAGTATGTAACTAAATGAGAAAGAACTATTCTTTTAAATTCACTGTTACACTCGATAACATTAAAGTTTGTAACCTCTCCTTTTTTTAGTAATGAACCATCTTCTTTAGTCATATGTTTTTTAGGAACAAAAGCTGAAAGTTCTTTAGTTAAAATTATATTGGCTCCTCTATCAGTTATGGAATCTATTTTTAATTCATGTGAGGTGTCTATGGCATATGTTTTTTCGTAAGTCAACCATGGATTTTTAGTTGTTTGTTTATGTCCTAAACTTAGCTTTCTTTCGTCAACATCAAGTTCAAGCACAACAACTTCAATTTCATCTCCAATCTGGAAAAGCTCTGATGGATGTTTAATCTTTTTTGTCCAAGATAAGTCAGAAATATAAACTAATCCATCTATACCTTCTTCGAGTTCCACAAAAACCCCAAAGTTTGTAAAATTTCTAATCTTTCCTTTGTGTTTTGACTTAGTTGGGTATTTTTCAGTTATATCAGTCCATGGATCTGATGTCAACTGTTTAATACCTAGTGACATTTTCCTTTCTTTTCTATCGATTGAAAGTATAACAGCTTCTACCTCATCACCAACATTAACAAAATCTTGTGCAGATCTTAAATGAGTAGACCATGACATTTCCGAAACGTGAACTAAACCCTCTACGCCCTCCACAATTTCAACAAATGCTCCATAATCAGCCAAAACAGAAACCTTACCCTTAACTTTATCTCCTTCCTTAATTTTTGAGTCGAGATTTTCCCATGGATGATCACTTAATTGTTTTACACCAAGTTGTATTCTTGATTTATCATCATCAAAATCTAAAATCACTACGTTTAACTTTTGATCTAGTTCTAGTATTTCCGTAGGATGATTAATTCTATTCCAAGATAAATCAGTGATATGAATTAATCCATCAACTCCTCCAAGATCAACAAAAACACCGTATGTAGTAATATTTTTGACAATACCTTCTAGTACTTGACCTTTTTCCAATTGTGAAATAATTTCTTTTTTCTGCTCTTCAATATCTGCCTCTATCAATGCTTTGTGTGAGACAACAACATTTTTAAACTCATGATTTATTTTTACAATTCTGAATTCCATGTTTTTGTTCAAATATTGATCGTAGTCTCGTATTGGTTTAACATCAATTTGTGATCCAGGTAAAAATGCTTCTAATCCGAATACATCAACAATCATCCCACCTTTTGTTCGGCATTTAACGAATCCAGTTACAACGGTTTCTTTATCATGTGCTTCAATAACCCGCTCCCAAGCTTTTATTGTTCTTGCCTTTCTGTGTGATAAGACAAGTTGACCAGTTTTGTCTTCTTGTATATCAACAATTACCTCAACTTTATCACCAATCTTGAGACCCGGGTTGTATCTGAACTCATTTAAGGAAATAACACCTTCAGACTTAGCGTTGATATCAATAATTGCTTCTCTTTCAGTAATATTAATTACAACACCTTGAATTACATTTTCGTCATAAGTATCGACAAAATTTTCATCAATTAATTTTTCAAATTCTTTAATCTTTTTCTCTTCAATGAGCTCAATCCCTTCCTCAAATGTAGACCAGTCAAAATCATCAGGACTTTCTACTACTAATTTTTTGGATTTAGACTTAGATTGTATTTTTCCTTCAGATGCAGATTTTTTTGCTTCGGTTGTTTTATTCGAAGCTGTTGCTTTCTTTGCGGCTGTTGTTTTATTCGCAACTTTTGTTTTCTTAGCTGCAGTCGTTTTCTTTGCAACTGTTGTTTTCTTCGCTACTGTTGTTTTCTTTGCAACTGTTGTTTTCTTCGCTACTGTCGTTTTCTTAGTAGCTGTTGTTTTCTTCGCTATTGTCGTTTTCTTTCCGGCGCTTGGTTTTTTTGTTGTAACCTTTTTGGTAGTTTTTGATGATTTAGATTCATCATCTTTTTTTTGAGGACTCATATTTACAAATTGTATTCTATAATTTTATGGACTTAGGGAAATTATAGAAGAAGTTATTTAAATTAATGCCTTTTAATTATCCACAAAACCCTTAAAAGGCAAGCGAATTTAATATCAATAATTATTTTTAGCAAATGTTAATGCATTTTTTTATTGATGATACTTTTCGTGTGATCTAACATTTGGTTTAAAACATCTCCAATTGATCTGTCATCATTATTAATGAAAAGCGAATTTTTAGGAATAATTAAAGGGGAGTTTTTTCTAGTTTTATCAATTTGATCTCTGCTTAAAAGATCATACCTAACATCATCTATAGATAATTTTTTTTCAGATTGTTTTAGTTGATGATAGCGTCTCATAGAACGAGTTTCAATTGAAGAATCAATATAAAACTTGACATCAGCGTTAGGAAAAACAAATGAACCAATATCTCTACCATCCATAACTATAGATTTATCTTTAGAGATATCTCTCTGAATTTTAAGAACAAATTCTCTAATTTTTTGAAATTTAGCAATCTCACTCACATGATTTGAGACTTTTGACCCTCTAATTTTGTCCTCTACATCAAGGTCATTAATGTGCATTTTAAAAATTCCATTTTTATTTTCTTTTAATGAAATATGTGATGTTGATAGACTACTAATTAATTTATTTATTAAAAATTTTCCATTTAATAACAGATTGTTTTGTAGTGCATATAATGTCACTGCTCTATAAATAGATCCAGAATCTATATGAGCAAATGATAGTTTTTTTGCAAGTTTCTTTGCCAGTGTACTTTTTCCAGAGGAGGACGGGCCATCAATTGTAACTATGAAATTCAATATTTATAACTTATTTGTTTTCGAGGGAAAAATTAATTACTTCAATCATTTTTTCAACATACCTAAATTTTAAACCCCTGATATATTTCTTTTCAATTTCATCTACATGTTTTTTGTTTGCAACAGGTAAAATAACTTGTTTAATATTTGCTCTTTTTGCTGCTAAAATTTTTTCTTTAATTCCACCAACGGGGAGAACTTTTCCTCTCAAGGTTATCTCTCCGCTCATTGCTAAGCTTGATTTCACTTTCTTATTTTTGACTAAGGAAACCAATGAGGTCAAAATAGTTATGCCTGCACTTGGACCATCTTTTGGAGTTGCACCCTCAGGTACATGAATATGAAAATTATTCTCAAAAAAGTCTTGATTTTCTACACCCAATAATTTGGAGTTTGATTTTAAATATTCAAGGGCAATGGTGGCAGATTCTTTCATTACCTTACCTAAATTTCCAGTAATCGAAAGGCTACCTTTTCCTTTTGACATTGTCGATTCAATAAAAAGGATTTCACCCCCGTATTGGGTCCAAGCTAGTCCATTAACAATTCCTGTGATATCATTATTTTCTGAAATTGTCTGATCTAATCCAATTCCAAGAATATCTTTCAGATGATGGATCTTTAAACTATTTTCGTAAGGTTCTTTTTTTACGATTGATTTTGCAACCCAACGTGATATTTTTGAAATTTTTTTGTCTAGCAATCTTACACCTGACTCTTTGGTGTATCCCTTAATTATTGCTGTTATTACATGATTGTCTAAGTCAAAAGCATCATTTCCTAGACCATGATTGTCTTTTTGTTTCTTTATCAAATATTTTTTTGCAATTTGTACTTTTTCTTCGAGACTATATCCTGAAATATTAATTAATTCCATCCTATCAAGCAATGCGGGTTGAATATTATTAATATTATTTGCTGTGGCAATAAATAAAACTTTTGATAAATCAAAACCTAATTCTAAAAAATTATCATAAAACGATATATTTTGTTCTGGGTCTAAGACCTCTAGCATTGCAGATGAGGGATCGCCTTGATTTCCAATACTCATTTTATCAATTTCATCTAAAACAAAAACAGGATTAGAAGTCTTTACCTTTTTTAAATTCTGTATTATTCTTCCTGGCATTGCGCCAATGTAGGTTTTTCTGTGGCCTCTTATTTCAGATTCGTCTCTTAATCCGCCTAGGGATATTCTAACATATTCTCTACCCAAAGCTTTAGCTATAGATTTACCTAATGATGTTTTTCCAACACCCGGTGGTCCGTAAAAACATAAAATAGGTGCACTCATGTCACCCTTCAATTTTAAAACAGCAATTTGCTCAATTATTCTCTCCTTAACTGTTTTTAAGCCAAAATGATCTTTGTTTAGAGTCCTCATTGCATTGTCAAGTTTATAATTATCTTTTGAAAATTCGTTCCACGGTAAATCTAGGAGAAGATCAATGTAGTTTCTCTGAATGGAATATTCAGCCATTTGAGTATTAATTCTTTGGAGTTTGACTAACTCTTTTTCAAAGTGATTTTTAACATCTTTGGTCCATTTTTTTATACTTGCTTTTGTTCTTATATCCTCAATATCTTTATGGCTAGATGAGCTACCCAACTCCTCTTGAATAGTTTTAAGTTGTTGATTCAAATAATATTCACGTTGTTGTTGGTCAAGATCATTTCTAACTTTTGATTGTATATCGTTTTTCAATGATAGTTTCTGAAATTCAATATTCATATACTTTAAACATTCAATTGCCCTGTTTTGGTGACTATCAGATTCTAAAATTTTGTATTTATCTGAAACACTAATATTCATATTTGATGATACAAAATTTACCAAAAAGGTATTGCTGTGGATATTTTTAATTGCTATCGATGCCTCAGATGGAATATTAGGGTTTTCATCAATAATTTTTAAGGCCAATTCTTTAATTGAATCTATAGTTGCATTATATTTTTTATCATTTTTTTGAGGTTTGATTTCGCTTATTTCGCATATATCAGCTTTTATAAATGGTTTCTCGGACAGAATTTTTTCTATTTTAAACCTTTTCTTGCCTTGTATAATGATTGTTAGGTTGCCATCAGGCATTTGTAAAACTCTTAGAATTTTGGCAACTGTGCCAATATTATTAATATCTCCTATTTTAGGATCAGAAACCTTATTATTAATTTGTGAAACAACACCAATTAACTTATCCCCTTTATTGGCGGCCTTAATTAACTTGACAGATTTGTTTCTTGTAGCAGTTATTGGAATAACAACACCAGGAAATAGCACTGTGTTTTTTAAAGGAAGAATTGATAGTGACTTTGGTAATTTTTCTTTGTTTATAGCTTCTTCATCATCAGATGTCATAAGAGGAATAAGCTCCGACTCTTCATTAATTATATTTCCTGAGAGTGTATTTAAATCAAATAAATTTTCCATTTCTAAGACAGATTAATCATGAACAATCTTTGTTGCTGATGGATTATTTTCAAGGACCATGCCAGCGTACAACAATTGACAAGATTACAGTTTTTTCATTTTTATATCCTTTAAAAGTATTGCGCCAAAAATAAAAATGACAGCAAAAACAATAATTGAATTTCTTAAACTTCCAGTAAATTGGTCAACTATTCCGGACATAAATGTTCCCAGTGAAATACTTATTATCATGCACATTTGATAAAAACTAAAATATGAACAAGTGTTTTTTGTTTCAGGTATTAATTTAGAATATGTCGATCTGGACAACGCTTGTATTCCACCCATTACTAACCCAACTAGTGCTGCAATAATATAGAATTCATGAGAAAACTTAATAAAATAACCTCCTAAACAAAGGAAAAACCAAAAGATATTAAGAAAAATTAAGGTTTGTATATTACCAAACTTTTCTGAGAATTTTGCGGTTAATATTGCTCCAATAATGGCAATTAACTGTATAAGAAGCATACTAATTATTAATCCGGTTTGCTTCTCACCCTCTCTCCAAATAATTTCTTGTTCTCCAAAATAAGTTGCAATTAAAATAATTGTTTGTAAAGCACAACTAAAAACAAAAAAAGCAATAAGAAATTTTTTTATTGGTTTTTGTTTGTTTATCATTTTCCAAACAGCGTTTAACTCTGAAAAACCGCCGAATAATACAGATTTTTTTAAAATATTTTTATTTCTCAATTGTATTTGATTTTTTGGTAAATAGTAAAAAGTGTATTGACTAAAACCAGCCCACCATAAACCGACCATAACAAAAGAAATTTTCATTGGTTCGATTGTATCTTGAAAACCAAAGGTTGATGGGTATAAAACCATTAAAAGGTTGATCAATAAAAGCAAAACACTGCCAATGTACCCATATGAGAAACCTTGAGCACTGGCTTTGTCTTGCTGATCAGGAAAAGCAATTTCGGGTAAATAAGAATTATAAAACACTAAACTAGCCCAAAAACTAAATAATGCAAAAAAGTAAAAAAATAATCCTAAATATATATTTTCAATTGTAAAAAAATATAATCCTATGCATGAAACACTCCCCAGATAGCAGAAAAATTTTAAAAATGATACTTTATTTTTAAGATAGTCTGCGATTCCGGAAAGTATTGGAATCATGATTGCAAGGCAAAGAAAAACTAGACTAGTTAAATGTTGAATTAGAGCAGTATTTTTATAATTAACTCCAAAAACCTCTACATAAAGACTATCTTCAAATAAAGTTCCAAAATAAAGAGGAAATATTGCAGTAGATATTACAAGGGCATAAACAGAGTTAGCCCAATCATAAAAAGCCCATGCTCTCAATAATTTTTTATCTCCCTTTTTATATTCAGTTTTTGGCATAGTTGCTGATTATATTGAAAATATAAATTATTTTTGAACAAACTTTAAATGAAGTATATAAATTTTGTTTTTCTATCTCTATTATTTTTAACAGCTTGCAAATCGCAAACTAATGAAATTAACTACCAAGTAATTAAAACTGATAATGAGTGGAGAGAGCAACTTGATCAAATGTCCTATCTAGTTTTAAGAAAAGCTTACACTGAAAGACCTTACACTGGTAAATATGATAATTTTTATGAAAAAGGCACATATCACTGTGCTGGTTGTAATGAGCCACTTTATAAGTCCAATAATAAATATAACTCCTTTTGTGGTTGGCCAAGTTTTGATAAAGAAATTAATGATAAATTAGTTTATGATGTCGATTATAAATTGGGTTATCCCAGAACAGAAATAAAATGTAAGAAATGTGGTGGTCATTTAGGTCATGTATTTAACGATGGGCCAAAAGAAACTACAGGCATTCGACATTGTGTAAACTCTGCTGCATTAATTTTTAAAAAATCATGATAAATAAAGACAATAAATACTGGAAATCTAAATTAGATGAACTAAGCTACAAGGTTTTAAGAGAAGCAGCAACTGAAATTCCATTTTCTGGAAAATACAATCTACATTTTAAAAATGGAAATTACAGGTGTAAAGGATGTGATGCAGTTTTATTTGAAAGCGATTCAAAGTTTGATAGCGGGTGTGGCTGGCCAAGTTTTGACAGAGCAAAAAAAGGAAGTATAACCTACAGAGAAGATAGATCATTGATGAGAATTAGAACAGAGATATTATGTTCAAATTGTAATGGACATATAGGCCATGTTTTTAATGATGGTCCAACTGAAACAGGCATGAGATACTGTGTTAATTCTGCAAGTATAAATTTTGAAAATAAATAGTATGGAAAATTATGATATTGTTGTGTTAGGAAGTGGTCCAGGTGGTTACGTAAGTGCTATCAGAGCTTCCCAATTAGGTTTTAAAACAGCGATAATTGAGAAGGAAAGTTTAGGTGGTATTTGTCTAAATTGGGGGTGTATACCAACTAAAGCCTTGCTCAAGTCTGCTGAAGTATTTGATTATTTAAACAACATAAATGATTATGGAATTACTGTTGAAAATTACAACCAAAACTTTAATAAAATTATTGATCGAAGCAGAAATGTTGCAAATAAAATGAGTAAAGGGGTTCACTTCTTAATGAAAAAAAATAAAATAAAAGTTTATGAAGGATTTGGAAAAATAAAAGAAGATAAAATATTAGAGGTAACAAATGATAAAGAGTCGTTTGATATTTCTGCAAATAATATAATTATCGCCACTGGAGCTAGATCTAGAGATATAGAATCTTTAAAAAAGGATGGAGAAAAAATATTGGGTTACCGGGATGCTATGACATTAAATAAACAACCTAACAGTATGATTATTGTTGGATCTGGTGCAATAGGGATTGAGTTTGCATATTTTTATAATTCCTTAGGAACGGACGTAACTGTTGTTGAATTTCAAGATAGAATAGCTCCAAATGAAGATCACGAGATATCAAAAGAATTAGAAAAAATTTTAAAGAAAAAAAATATTAATATTCTAACCAGCTCAAAAGTTGTTTCCTCAGAAATAAGCAATGATAAAGTAAAGGTAGAAATTGAGTGTAAAGACAATAATCTTGAACTTGTCAGCGATGTTGTTTTAAGTGCTGTTGGTATTAAGTCAAATATTGAAGATATTGGATTAGAGCAAATTGGTGTTAAGGTTGAATCTGATAAAATATTAATTAATGAATTTTACAAGACAAATATTGATGGTATTTTTGCCATTGGTGATATTGTCTCTGGACAGTCTCTAGCTCATGTTGCATCAGCTGAAGGTATAACATGTGTTGAATTTATAAAAGGCTTAAACCCTCATCCCATCGACTACAATAATATTCCTGGCTGTACTTATAGTAAACCTGAGATTGCTTCAGTTGGTTTCACAGAAAAAAAGGCCATAGAAAATGGTTATGAAATAAAAGTCGGTAAATTTCCCTTCTCAGCATCTGGTAAAGCCCAAGCTTCTGGTCATACTGATGGTTTCGTGAAAGTTATTTTTGATTCTAAATACGGAGAATGGTTAGGATGCCATATGATTGGTAGCAATGTCACTGAAATGATTTCAGAGGCAGTTGTTGGAAAAAAACTAGAAACTACAGGGCATGAAATTTTAAAATCTGTTCATCCACATCCTACAATGAGTGAAGCAGTAATGGAGGCAGTGGCAGATGCATATAATGAAGTTATTCATCTTTAATTCTGTCTACAAAACTAATAATAGCTAACTCATAACTCAACAAGCCAAAACCCTGGATAACCCCTTTAACATGCGGGCTTATATATGATTTGTGTCTATAATCCTCCCTCGATTTAGTATTAGATATATGAACTTCAACTACAGGTGTTTCAATCGCTCTGACAGCATCAGCTATACCAACAGATGTATGTGTGTAGGCTGCAGCATTAAGAATAATTCCATCAAAAGAGTATCCAACTTCCTGTATCTTGTCTATGATTTCACCCTCAATATTGGATTGAAAATAATCAACATACAATTCTGGATATTTATTTAATATATGATCTAAATAATCATCAAAACTCATAACCCCATATATACTTTTTTCTCTTTGGCCAATTAGGTTTAAGTTGGGACCATTTATAATTTGTAACTTCATATTTTTCAATTTATAAATTTAAAATTAAAAGACTTGAATCTAACAACTTATTTTAAAGATTTTGAAAATTTTTTAAAATTAGAAAGAAATTTATCTAAAAATACAATCCAAAGTTATAGATCAGATTTAAAAAAATTTGAAGTTTTTTTATTAAAAACTAATGTTAAAGAATTGAAATATCTGAACCCTGAAATAGTTCGTGAGTTTTTATATGAACAATCAAAAAAAGTTACTGGGAAAACACAAGGAAGAATTATATCAACACTAAGATCATTTTATAATTTTTTAGTTTTAGAAAAAATAGCAGAAAACAATCCAATTGAAGACATTGATTATCCAAAAATTGAATCCAAAGTTCCTTTTGTCCTTTCAACTAATGAAATAGATAAAATAATACTCCAAGCTTCGCTTACAAAATTTGGTACAAGAAATCAAACAATGATTGAAGTAATGTACAGTTGTGGTCTTAGAGTAAGTGAGGTGATAGAAATGAAAATATCGAATATATTTTTTGATGAATCTTTAATTAAGGTTTTGGGTAAAGGCAAAAAAGAAAGGTTTGTTCCTTTGAGTGGTATCGCAAAAAAATTACTGTACAATTATATTGAATTTGAGAGAAAGGAATCTAAGTTTGATAAACAATCCGTTGACATTGTTTTTTTAAATAATAGAGGAGGAAAATTGAGTAGGATAATGCTATACAATATTATAAATGATGCTGCTTTAGCAGCAGAAATTACCTCTAAAATTAGCCCACATACATTGAGACATTCTTTTGCAACACATCTTATTGAGAATGGAGCCGATATCATAAGTATTCAAAAAATGATGGGACATGAAAATATTGTTACAACTGAAAAATATTTGAGCGTAAATAAAAAACACTTAGTTGAAACCTTGATTAAGTACCACCCTAGAAAATAAATTCAAATTGATAATTTAAATCCTTTACCATGAATGTTATCAATTTTTATTGATGGATCCTTGGATAGATATTTTCTAATCTTAGTTATATAAACATCCATCGACCTTGAAGTAAAATAATTATCATCCTTCCAAATCTTAATTAATGCTTCTTCTCTCGACGTTAAATCGTTTATATTTTCTATTAGTAATTGCAGTAAATCTGACTCTTTTGGTGATAATGTAACAGGCTTCCCATTATTAAAAATTAATTGTCTAAGTTTTGAATCGAAAGTAAACTTAGAAAACTTATAATTAGTTTTTTTGTTTTCGATCAGAGTTGATCTAAAATTCCTTTTAAAATGTGATTTAATTTTTAATAAAAGTATATCAGAATCAAATGGTTTTATAATGTAATCATCTGCACCAATTTTAAAACCTTTTACAACGTCATCCTTTAAAGATTTTGCAGTCAAAAAAATGATAGGAACATTATAATTTAGGTTTCTAATTTCTTTTGCAAGAGTAAATCCATCCTTAAAAGGCATCATAATATCCAAAATACACATATCAAAATTTTGAGATTTAAATTTTTTTAAGCCGTCAATACCATTCTTTGAAAGTGTAACTTTAAAAGAATGTAATCTGAGAAAATCAACTAATATTGATCCAAAATTTGGATCATCCTCAACAATTAATATTTTTTTACGTTTTATTGACATTATTAAGAGTTATTTTAAACGTTGAGCCCTTACCAATATGGCTTTGAACAGAAATGAATCCCGCATGCAACTCAATAATTTTTTTGACAAAAGCAAGACCTAAACCATGACCTTTTATATTGTGAATATTTCCCTTAGATTCTCTGTAAAATTTTTCAAAAATTTTAGTTTTAATTTTTTTTGTCATTCCAATTCCATTGTCTTTAAAAAATACTATCGTATTTGATTTTTCATTCTTTACCATTATTTGAATTACGGGATTTGATTTTGAATATTTAAGAGAATTTTCAAGAATATTTACAAAAACATTTATCATTTCTTCTTCGGCTAACATCATAATATTTTCTTTTTTATCAAACTTCTTCGTAATCCTTGCCCCCACACTTCCTGATAGTAGCTCTACCCTATCAATGGCCAATTGAATTAATTTATTTAAATCCATCATCTTCATCTCAAGCTCTATTTTTTCTTTCTCTAATTGTGAAATCATCAAAACATTTTCAACCTGATTATTCATTCTTTTATTTTCATCTTTTATGATATTTAAATAACCCATGGACTTTGTATCTACTTTTCCCATCAACTTTTTCTTTATAGCATCGATTGCTAGGTTTATAGTAGCTATAGGAGTTTTAAATTCGTGAGTCATATTGTTGATGAAGTCTGATTTCATTTCAGAAATATTTTTTTGTTTTATCGAAATAACGATCGTTGAATAAAATGAAAAAATTATGATAAATGTAAAAAACAGTAAAAGTAGGATGAGGTAAATAATATTTGAATTAATAAAAGTAATATTCATGGGAAATCCAACAACTAATACGTAATCCGTTTCACCAATTTGGTTTGCAAATAAAGGGACACTGTGATGTGAAAGTTCATCAAAATTTTCATATCTACTTGTGCCTAATTTAGTTTCTATTTTCTTATTTAAAATCTTGAAATCATAATCATTTGGCAACCCTCTTTCTTTAAACTCTTTTTGTAAAAGTAGTTGGACTTCGATATTTGACACTCGATTAGCTATGGGTTTTAAATTAGCTATATCAATAAAAATCGACTTATATTTTGCTTCATCAATGAGTGAAATTTCTTCCATCATCTGCAACTTTTCCATTGAACTCATATTATTCATTTCTTTTTCAAATGCATCATCAAAAATTATTGTTGATTTTAAGCTTGTGTAGTCTTTTATTGAAATACTATCTGATATTCTTGAGTCAAATAAGTTTGAATTAATTTTATAGTCCTCCTCCAGAATAGCAGAATAATACAAATAAATGTTTTCTTCATCTCTATTCTTGTCTACATACTGGAAGACATCAATAAGCTGGGACTCGACAGGTTCACCAATACTATCTTTTAGTTTTTGATAAACCGATAAATAATCTCTCATTTCTCTATCTGAAATAGCATTTGCAACAGTAATTAATGCGCTATTGGTACTCTGAGAGAATTGTTTATCATAAATTTCAAGTGAATTTTTTATCCAATAAGCTTGTAAAAATATAATACCAATCAGCGACATTGACATGAATGCAATTAAAATAATGATTCTATTTTTTTTCACTTAGCGATTCAATTTTATTTATTAAACTTAATATTTCTGTTTTTGTTTTTGAAATGTTAATGTTTTCAATTACAAAAGTTGCTAAATTTATTTTTTTTTTAT